>NZ_JAKIKY010000012.1 GCF_023349185.1 Shewanella aquimarina
GGAAACCATAGCATTGTGGCCCCACCTGATCCCATCCCGAACTCAGAAGTGAAACGCAATCGCGCCGATGGTAGTGTGGGGTCTCCCCATGTGAGAGTAGGTCATTTCCAGGCGCCTAATTTGGGCCTAGCCCAAAGGAGCGGTAGTTCAGTTGGTTAGAATACCGGCCTGTCACGCCGGGGGTCGCGGGTTCGAGTCCCGTCCGCTCCGCCAACATTAAGACGAAAGCCCTAGCAGCAATGCTAGGGCTTTTTTCGTTTTGGCCGTTCTCAATTTGGATGTAGGCATTCGAGATACTCCCTCCTCAGCATGGCCCTGCACTCGTCGTCCTAGCTAATCTCTATATGCTTATAGCTAAATGCAATAATGTTTAGCCACTAAGTAACTTAAATGTGGCATAATCGGCACAAACACACGCAGTAGATCCTGTATTGATAAGATGTGTTACGTCTGACGACCCTTTTCTTTAGGTGTAGTGACTTTGCTGAAATTTGTCTCGCGTCCCTCGCTCATGCTCTTCGCACCTCTGGTGTGTGTCTTGTTGTTCGCGTTTTTCATAACCAGTAGTTATTTTGTCGAGCGACAGCAGCGTCGAGACCATGTATCCACCTCCCAGGTCGAGTCTCTGTCTCAAGAGCTGATGCGGATGAATCATCTGGTGGCGATGGCCGCTAAGGCGCAAGACTTCACCCGGGTAGAAGAGGAGCTTGCCTTGCTTGGCAGCGACATTCGGCTATCTGTGTATACGCTTATCGATGGCAAAGGAGACATACGCTTTGCTAATCATGGTGTATGGCGTGACAGCTCGGCACAGTTGGTGATCGATGGTTATGATAGTCAGGAGCATCGAGACAGGGTCGCCGAGGGTAAGTCTAGGATTTACTTCAATGACAAGCGTCAGTCGATACAGGCCTACTATCCCATTACACCTCTACTCTCATCCCTGTCGGTGGAACGTCCCGAGCTTATTTATCTCGAATATGACATGGCGCCCATGCTGGCCGCCAGCGATGAAACCGTATTTGTCGGCCTGATGAGAACGGGGGCAATCGCCCTGGCGACCACCTTTGTCTTGCTCGGCCTGTTTTACTACTTTGTTTTGTCGCCGATTCGTCATCTGAGCCGCCAGGCGGCGGCTTTGGGTCAGTCAGAGCCTGAGCCGAGGAATAAGAAGATTGAGTCCCCCTTCATCGAGCTGCATAGCTTAGAGCAGAATCTCCAGCGCTTTAAGGATAGATTCCAACAAGGGGCGAAACAGCTTAAGGATAGCGAGCAGAGATGGCTGTTTGCCGTAGAGGTCTCTCGCTATGGCATCTGGGACTGGAACCTGGAGGATGACAGTGTATTTCTCTCGGATCGTTGGAAAGATATGTTGGGCTATGGGCCCGAAGACTTGATGCCCGAGTTAGAAACCTGGGAGAGCCGGTTACATCCTGAGGACAAGGAAGGAATACTCAAGAGCCTCAACGCCTACCTCAATGGCGAAACCGAGGAGTTTGAGAGCGTTCATCGACTCCGTCATCAGCAGGGCCATTATATCTGGGTGCTGGATCGCGGCATGACAGTTGCGTGGAATGAGAAGGGTAAGCCGCTACGCATGATAGGCACACTATCCGATGTGACCGAGGATATTCGCAATCAGAAGGCGGCGATGCATCAGGCCAAGCATGACCCGCTCACGGATCTGGCTAATCGTCGCGCTTTGATGGATGGACTCTATCAGCAGCAGGATGAGTCGGGAAGCTGTGCCGCCTTGTTTATGCTGGATCTGGATAACTTCAAGGTGGTTAACGATGCTCTGGGGCATCATGGTGGTGACAGGCTGCTGATTCAGATAGCGGCTAGGCTATCTAGTTATTTCTCTTCTAATTCACTTATCGCACGTGTGGCGGCCGACGAGTTTGTGATTTTGGTGAAGAAGCTGCCTGAAGATCTTCTCAGTGCTCGACGTCGTGCTCAGGCGTTGGCAAGCCAGATGCGTCAGCTCATCGCTCGCAGCTTTCATATCAGCGGTCATACTTTTAATCTCTCCGCGAGCGTCGGAATTGCCATCATAGATCCGAGTGAGGCCACCCCACCGGAACAGCAACTAAAACGGGTTAACATGGCCTTGGCTCAGGCGAAGGAGAGTGGCCGCGATGCCTGTGTGGTCTACAGCAGTGAGATGGATAAGCGTGCGGCGCAAAATCTGATGATCCGAACCGAGCTGGTGCATGCCGCCTCTCGCCATCAGTTGTCTCTCTTCTACCAGCCCCTGTTAAATGCCAAGGGCGAGATCGCCTCGGTCGAGGCCTTGCTGCGTTGGCATCATCCACAGCATGGGGCGATCTCTCCGGCTGACTTTATTCCGGTTGCCGAGGGTAGCGCCCTGATTATCGAGTTGGGTGAGTGGGTGTTGCTGGAGGCTTGTCGCTTTATTCGTGAGTTGAAGGCACAGAATATCTGCCCGCCCATGGTGTCAATCAACGTCAGCGCCCGTCAGTTCCATCAGGATGAGTTTGCGCCTAAGTTATTGGCCACGCTGCAGGAGCAAGGGATCAGTCCTGCCCATATTGAACTGGAACTGACCGAGCATGTGTTATTGACCGATCTTCAACAGGTGCGTCAAACCATGACTCTACTAAGGGAGGCAGGGATCAGTATCGCGGTGGATGATTTCGGTACCGGTTATAGCTCGCTGAGCTATCTGCAGGAGCTGCCGCTAAATCGCCTTAAATTAGATGCCAGCTTTATCAGAGACATGGGCAATGGTGAGGCGTCCGCCTCGATCGTTAAGGCCATGATCGATATGTCTCATAGCCTGAATCTGGAGTTTGTTGCCGAGGGAGTCGAGATCCAGTCTCAGTTCGAGCAGCTTAAGGTCTATCGCTGTGACCTATATCAAGGCTATCTTTTCCACCGGCCTATGCCGGGAGAAGAGCTGAGCCGCCTGCTGGTTAGGCTGGATGAATCACCCGTGATATCAAGCGTGTAGGCTGAGAAAGTCTGCCAGTTGATTCAGCGCCTGGTTTCGGGCGCTATCCCTTTCCATAAAGATCTCATGACGGGCATGGGTGACCTTGAAGAGGTGGCAATGCTCCCCCTTGGCGGCATCTTGGGCGCGATTATCGACGATGGAGTCTTCTTCCGCCTGCAAGATCAATATCGGCGTCTGTGCGTGTTTTGCGGCCTGGACGGCTTGCTCACAGGCATCGAGAGACTCGGTTAACCAGCGATTGGTTGGCGAGCCTAGCTTCAGCTGCGGGTAGGTCTCATATAGCTTACGATAGTCTTGATAGCGAGTAGCGCTATGGGTAAGGTCGTTCTCCTCAAAGGGGGCGGCAATATAATCTTTTCCACCTAAGACATAGTTGGGCTTATTGCTCGAGCCATTGTCCAGGTGTCCTGCCAACCAACGCACGAAGGGCTTAGGCATAGGCAGGCAGATGCCGTACATGGGAGCCGAGAGTACGGCCGCATCGAATACTTCTGGCGCCTGTTGCAGATACAGTGTGGCTATGGTCCCGCCCATGGAATGCGCCACTAGATATAGTCGGTCATGTTGCTTGGGGGTGACAATCGTATCGATGAAGTGACTAAAGTCACTCACATAGTCGGCAAACTTCTCTACGTGCCCCTGATGCGGATTATCGGTCAGCCTAGTTGAAAGTCCCTGGCCTCTGTGGTCCAAGGCATAGACGCTATATCCTAACTGATAGAGGTCGAAGATCAGTTCTTGGTATTTTAGATAGGCCTCGACGCGACCACTGCTGATCACGATCGCCCGGGTCGAGTTTGGGTGTGTGGCCATACAGTAGGCCAGCTTGAGCCCATCGCTACTTGTCAGATAGCCTTGCTCCACGCCCTGCCAGAAAGTATCTAGCTGCTGTCGATTGTCTTCTAATTCGCTGGAAAAAACCGGCAGTGTTGTGGCGATGGTGCCACTGTTTGTAGGGACTGGGGCTGCGGACATGGGCAATCTGAATTAGGAACAAGATGCCTGAGTGTAGCACGATATGTTATCGCGATTAATGGCTTAAGAGGGGCTAAGTGTCTCTGGCGCCACTATCGTGTGACTAGGACGCCAGAGGAGGAGCACTACTTAGCGGCAGCCTGTGCGGCGATGAAGTCGTCTATCTGCTGTTCGAGTAGCGCCATGGGCACTGAGCCATTGGCTAAGACGGCGTCGTGGAAGGCACGGATATCGAACTTCTCACCCAGTGCTTGCTCTGCTTTGGCGCGCAAACGCTTGATGGTGAGTTCGCCTATCTTGTAAGACAGGGCTTGACCCGGCCAGGAGATATATCTGTCTATCTCAGTGGTGACATTGTGTAGCGACAGTGCTGTGTTACTGGCCATATAGTCGATGGCCTGCTGCCTAGTCCAACCCTTGGCGTGCATGCCGGTGTCGACCACCAGACGGGCGGCGCGCCACATCTCATAGGTCAGGCGGCCGAAGTTGCTGTAGGGATCTTGATAGAAACCACCTTCCAGCCCGAGATATTCTGAGTAGAGTCCCCAGCCTTCTCCGAATGCCGAGATGTAGCTGTAACGACGGAAGTTAGGCAAGGAGGTCAGCTCTGTGTTGAGGGATATCTGCAGGTGGTGACCCGGCACGGCCTCGTGTAGGGTCAGGGCCTCCAACTCATATAGAGGACGTTTGTCCAGGGCATAGGTGTTTACCCAGTAATAGCCGGGTTGGTCGTCGCCACTGGCGCCGGAGTAACGGCCCGTGGTGTATTTAGGGGCGATCTCAGCGGGCACTTCCTGGATGCCATAGGGCGTGCGTGGCAGTTTGCCGAAGAATTTCGGTAGCATGGCATCGGCCTTCTTGGCGATAAAGGCGGCCTCTTTCAGGAGCTGCTCTGGAGTCTTGGCGTAGAACTGAGGATCTGTGCGCAGGAAGTGTAAGAAATCGGCGAAGCTGCCCTGGTAGCCTAACTTATCTATGATCGCCTGCATCTCGGCGCGAATGCGTTTGACCTCTTTGAGCCCGAGTTGATGCACCTCGTCGGCCGTCATCGGCAGCGTGGTGTAGTGGCGCACGCGATTCTCATAGAAGGCCTCACCGTCGGGGAGATCGTAGGCGGCAATACTTTGGCGTGCACCTGGGATATATTCTTGGGTCATGAAGTCATAGAAGGCCTGGTAGCTAGGCAATACATTCTGCTCAATCAGGGCCTTGCCTCGCGCCGTTAACTCGTTTTTCTGAGCCTCGGTGAATTGCTTTGGGAAGTGTGTGAAGGGCTTGAAGTAACCGCTCTGCTCAACCGGCACTATGAAGGCGCTGATACTCTCCTCGAAGCCGTTTAAGACTACCTTGGCGGGCGTG
The DNA here is from genome assembly GCF_023349185.1 of Shewanella aquimarina. GTDB lineage: Bacteria > Pseudomonadota > Gammaproteobacteria > Enterobacterales > Shewanellaceae > Shewanella > Shewanella aquimarina. The sequence continues at coordinate 5,312 of NZ_JAKIKY010000012.1, forward strand.
ATGCCCTTAGCGAGTCCCTGCTTTAGCCAATAGGTTTGCTGGGCAAAATAGTGAGGCAGCGCCTCGAGCTTGCTCAGGTAGTGCTGATAATCGGCTTGGTTGTTGAAGTTACCCTTGGCGATGGAGGCGATATAGGCGTGAAAGCCACTCTCGGCGGTGATGGGTAAGTAATGGTCGTGAAATCGGTACTGGTCGACGCTGTTTTGTAGCTGATAGGCGAGTATCTGGGCGTTTATGCGATTGGCCTTGTCGAGCGATGCCATGTCTAATGCTTTGAGGCGAGCCAATAGGGCACTTTCGGCCTGATTGTGACTAGCCAGTGCCTCCGGGGAGAGATCGTCCAGTTTACCCGCCGCCGTTTCGTCGCCCTGTGAGTAGGCCATTTCTGGACTAGACTCTAATCTAAGTTGCCAGGCATCGTCTATGATGCGCTGCAATTGCAGATGACTCTGGCTGACAGTGGTTTGCGGTGTCGTGCCGACATCCGCCGTGGGTGCCATTTGGCAGGCCGTGAGGCTGAGTATGAGTAGGCAAGGGGCTAAGGGTTTATGCATGGGTGATCCTGTTGTCATTATTATGGGCCTAGGTATAAGCTCAACGATTATGCAATATTCAATTTGGTGGGTCACCCATGACACAAGATAAATTGTCAGCAGGTATTGCAACGGACTTTGGTCGAAAGCTGAACATAAGTCATGCATATCGTTAAAAAATGCGTGTTATAGTTGCAACAACTTCAGACCAGATAAAAAACAATATTGGCTGAGGGGTTCAAATAGGGGTTAAATATGATTGATACATCCATTCCGTTGGTGGATCTGCATCGTCATCTTGATGGTAACGTCAGGGTGGAAACGATTTGGGACCTGGGCCACCAACACAATATTGCTTTACCTGCCGATACTTTGGAAGGTTTAGCGCCTTTCGTTCAAATTCAGGGGAAAGAATCCAGCCTGGTCGCTTTTTTGAAGAAGCTAGACTGGATGGTTGCCGTACTGGCAGATCTTGATGCGGTAAAACGTGTAGCTTACGAGAATGTTGCCGATGCGGCGATCTCTGGCCTGGATTACGCCGAACTGAGATTCAGTCCTTACTATATGGCGATGAACCATAAGCTGCCGATCGAGGGGGTTGTCGAAGCCGTCATCGATGGTGTTAAGGCGGGCCTCAAGGATCATCAGGTGAAGATCAACCTGATCGGCATCATGTCGCGCTCCTTCGGTCAGGACGCCTGCATGCAGGAGCTAGACGCCTTACTGGCACACAAGCAGCACCTGGTGGCGATGGACTTGGCGGGGGATGAGCTAGGCTTCCCAGGCGCCCTGTTTAACGAGCACTTTAAGAAGGTGCGTGACGCCGGACTGGCGATTACGGCGCATGCCGGTGAGGCGGCTGGTGCCGAGAGCATGTGGCAGGCTATTCAGGAGCTCGGTGCGACCCGTATCGGCCATGGGGTCAATGCCATCCACGATCCTAAGCTGATGGAGTATCTGGCTGCCAATAAGATAGGCATAGAGTCTTGTCCAACCAGTAACCTGCATACGTCTACAGTGACCAGTTATCAGGAGCATCCGCTGCGTACCTTCATGGAGGCCGGGGTGTTGATCGGCCTCAACACAGATGATCCTGGCGTGAGCGCCATCGACATCAAGCATGAGTACGACACTGTGAAGCAGGAGATGGGCTTTAGCGACGCCGAGTTGGCGCAGCTGCAACGCAACGGCGTGGAGATGGCCTTTATCTCCGACAGCGAGCGCAAGGCGCTCTATGCCGCCAAGGCTTAAAGCGCTAACTTAAAGCACTAACTTAAAGTGCTATGGCTTAAATTATTAGCCACAAAAAAGCCGATGATAATTCATCGGCCTTTTTATCTTTGGGTTTAGATAACCCTTGAAAACTGCTGCTGACGGGCCTTGTCACGATAATAAACGTCGAAACAGATACAGATATTACGGATCAGCAGACGGCCTGTTTCGCCCACGGTGATCTTTCTGTCTTTCACTTCGACCAGCTTGTCGTCGATGAAGGTTTGTAGCAGTTTGAGATCTTCGGCGAAGTATTCTTCAAACTTGATGCCTAGCTGCTTATCTATCTTGGCCATATCCAGGTCGAAGTGACAGATCAGCTGTTTGATCACGACACGGCGGATCTCGTCGTCACGATTGAGCTTACAGCCTTTCCACAGGGCGTGACCCTTCTCGTCCACCGACTCGTAGTAAGGGCGGATATCTTTCTGGTTCTGGGCGTAGCAGTCGCCAATCTGGCTAATAGAGGAAACACCTAGGCCCAGCAGGTCACACTCTTCCTGGGTGGTGTAACCCTGGAAGTTACGGTGCAGGCGTCCTTCGTTCTGCAAGATGGCGAGTTCGTCATCTGGCTTGGCGAAGTGATCCATGCCTATGTACTGATAGCCAGCGCCCGTCAGCGTCTCGATGGTCTGGTGTAGCATCTCCAGCTTCTGTTGTGGCGTCGGCAGGTGCTCGTCTTTAATCTTACGCTGGGCGGCGAAACGTGCCGGCAGGTGAGCGTAGTTAAACACAGAGAGTCTGTCGGGAGACAGATCCAGTACGCGTTGCATGGTTTCGGCGAAGCTTTCTGGCGTCTGGTGTGGCAGGCCGTAGATCAGGTCGATGTTGGTCGACACGAAGCCCATCTCTTTCGCCTTGGCGATCAGGTCGAAGATAAACTGCTCGTCCTGTTCGCGGTTAACGGCAATCTGCACCTCTTTGTTGAAGTCCTGCACGCCAACCGAGATACGGTTGAAGCCGGCTTCTTTAAGGGTGTCTAGCATAGAGAGTTCGATCTCGCGTGGATCGACCTCGATAGAGTATTCGCCCTCGTCTGCAATATTAAAGTGCTCTCTTAGCAGCGCCGACAGCCTGAGGATCTGCTCCGGGCTGAGGAAGGTTGGCGTGCCGCCACCCCAGTGGATCTGGGTTACCTGGTAATGCTTAAACAGTGGTGCACGTTTGACGATCTCTGCCGCGAGATATTCGATATATTGGTCGGCCTTGTGCTGGTGACGGGTGATCACCTTGTTGCAGCCGCAGTAGTAGCAGAGCTTGGCGCAGAAAGGAATGTGTAGATACAGCGATAGTTTATTGCTCTTACTGTTGGCAATAGAGGTGAGCAGGTCTTCTTCGGTGAAGGAGGCGTCAAATTCTAGTGCGGTCGGGTAAGAGGTATAACGAGGACCGCTGTAATTATATTTTTCGATCATTGACTGATCCCAACTAATTTGGGTGGGCTGCTTCAAGGCGTGTCCTCCGAGGGTGGTAAATTAGCAACTAGCGAAGTATGCAATGTTATTGAGTGAATAACATTGATCCAGGTTGCAAATTAGCACTGCAATTTATGTTAGCTGTCGAATATCCTTGTTTTCGGCTTAAATGTCTTGGTCTTAAGCCGTTTTTGTGCACCGACTCACGTCAGTGGCTGAGGTGGGCATAGGCTTTGGCCAGCAGGGCCACCTCGGCCATGATCTCGGCTTGCAGCGCCGATTCTGACTTCATTCTCTCTAAGTCTAGCTTCATACGCTGCTGCTTGGCCAACGCCTTGCGCTGCTCCATGATGGGGTGGGACTCGATGATCTCATAATGCTTAAAGAGCGCCGGATAATGGTGCTTTACCTGTTCGACGTGGCCGAGGATATTAAAGAGTTTACCGATACGCATCACGCCCTCTGAGAGTTCGCAGCGCTCCTCGAGCATGGCGGCGGCGATATAGTGGATGTTGCCCAGCAGCTCCAGCTCTTTGGCATCTTTGGCCGCTTGTTGGGCCTCGCGCTGGGCTTTTTGTTGGGCGGTTTGCTGTTTTAGCTTGAGTAGCAGGCTGGCGGCGTAGGCGGCCAGGCCTAAGATGATGATGGCGCCTAGGATGAGGAGTGTCGTGGTCATAATCAGTCCGAGGTTTTGGGTTGCTAGTTGTTTGCTTTCGCTAGGTGATAGTGGCTAGGTATTGTTTACCTGGCGTAGATAGCGAAATGGCATCGAATCGATGCCATTTGGGTTAGCCGCGGGGCTAGTCTTTATCCTGGTAATCTTTGAGCAGATCGGCGCCAGATTCAAACTTCTCCAGGAGATCGTCGTCTGAGCCGACCGTGGTCTTCATGACATGCTCGAGATCGTCCTCTTCCGTGATGCCCAGGCGATCCATCAGGCGCTCTATCTCTGTCAGCTGCTTCTCTAACCAAGCCTGGTCCGCCTCGTTGAGATCGCGACCTTCTTCGAGCATATCCAGCAGCTTGTTGAGTCTAGGATCTTCCTCTAGCTTCAGCAGCTTCTGCTCATCGCTCATCTTAGGCGCCTTGGGCTGCTTGGCTACAGGCGTCTGAGTCGGTAACTCCAGCGCGATAGGCTTCTTGCTGCCGTGGCGAGGATCTTTCGCCTGGGCCGTGCCCGATTGCTTCTGTTGGATCTGTTTTTCGTTATGACGACTGCCCGCTTTATTGCCCGACTTCTGCTTCTTGCCCGTGAGGGCACGGTCTTCTTTCTTGGTTCTAGGCGGACGTTTTGGCGCATTCTCATTGATCTTGCGCGTTTTCTTACGTGTCATAGCGTTAATCTCAACTACAAAAAATCGTGAACCTACCTAACTCTGAGTCAGATAAGTGAACTTGGGTCGCGTGTTATACCAGATCCTGTTGGTTTTTGCACCAAAATGAGATCTTTCGAGGCGAATAATAGCCTAAAGTCAGCCTGGGCTGCCAAATATTGGAAGGTGGCCTCCTGATAAAAACTGACATGGGTCAGATTGTTCTTATGATGCCACTTGGGAAAGCCCTGAAGTTCGGTGAGCAGCTGGGTGCTGATTGCCATCCAGCCACCGGGTTTGAGCAGAGAACAGAGCAGCTGCCACTCTTTACCTGGAAAGCGAAAGTGTTCGAAGACACGATAGCAACAGATGAAGTCGTACTTGAGCCTCAGCAGGGTATGATCCGGAGCGAAGTGTGGATCATATTGGTTGAGCTGGTGACCTCGGGCCATGATGGCGTCTATGGCCGGTTGGCCTAGCAGTCGCCCGAAGTTGAGTCCAAGTAGTGGTCCCTGAACCTGCTGCTCACACTGAGTGATCAGGCTCGATAAGAATTGTTGCAGAGGTTTGTCTTTACTATTGGCCGAGCGGTAGCGTTTTACCTCGGCGCTAGGGGGCAGATGAGAGCTGGCATCGGCAAACAGCAGCATGCAGCGTTTACAGCGATAGATAGCTCGTTTTCTATCTTGATAGAAGGGGGCGGTAGCTTCGCTGGTGCACAGGGGGCATCTTCGCATGGCTCGGGCATGACTCTCAAAGGCTGGGTTAATTGCAGTTGCCTGTTTAATTTACTGTAGGCCAGGTGGAAACAGAAGCGTATTTTTTGTTGGGTATAAAAAAAGGCGACAGTATCACTGTCGCCTTCCAAAAAGTACCAAAGGTACTCAATTCTGATTCCAAGTTTCCTTACTTGCTATGCGACTCTCCCAGTCGGATTCCATCTTATTTTTTAATCTGCTTTCCATGCATAGTTATTTTCGTTTTCGGTCTTCCAGACGCTTTTTTTCTTTCCCTGTCGCCTTCCTGACCACAGCTTCCGTAGATGGTCTTCTTGACACATCACAATCCATATCGTCATCTTTGACGCCTAATAAACCATCCCTGTTAGGTTTACGTTAAAGTTCAGCAGTAAGCAGTTTAACTGTTTCCTGAACCGTAAGGAGAATGCTAATTAGCGCATTGGCCTTCCTAACCAATATCCTTACTAAGTTATTACGACCCGACTTCAGATGCGAAGTACTACTCTTATTATTTTTAGTGAGTGGTCAAAAAATTATTATTATTTTTACTTAACTTTATTCTTATATCTTAAATGTAATCACATACCGAAATCTGTTTATTGTTATTAGATAGATTTTATACAAACAGTTGGGTTTACCTCGGTACGGGCACAATTAAAACGAAATCTGTGATCTATGTCAAGCATCAATTTTCGGCAGTTTACGTAAACGTAAACTTAAGGTGGTAAAAAAGGGTGGTATTGACCACCCTTTCACTTTCTAGCGATTAATTACTTAATGCTTGAAATATATTTAGATAGTGCTTCGATATCTTCGCTGGTCAGCTTCTTGGCAACGTCTTGCATCATGCCGTTTAAGTCGTTGTTACGACTTGTATCATGAAACTTATTCAGCTGGATCTTGATATAGTTAGCGTGTTGACCCGCGATGGCTGGGAAGCCAGCTGCTTCTGAGCCTTGACCACTTGGACCGTGACAGGCGATACATGCGGTCACGCCACGTACGGCGTCGCCACCCTTGTAAAGCTGTTCGCCTAGCTCAGGCACATCTTTCACTTCGCTCATTGCAAGTTTTTGTGAAGAGAAGTAAGCCGCTAAATCTTCGATATCCTGATCTGACAATGCTGCCGCCATTGGGCTCATCATTGGATCGTTACGGCCTTCTTTGCCACCTGTGTGCGCCGCTTGGCGCAGCTCGGTTAGCTGCTTCTTCAGATAAGTTTCTTGTTGACCCGCAAGCTTGGGGTACATGTCGATCATGCTGTTACCATCAACACCGTGACAGGCAGAACAAATGATTGCTTTAGTTTTTCCCGCTTCAGCATCACCTGCTGCTAGAGCCGGAGTTGATAGAGTGGCTAACATTGATAGCGCAATAGCGAACTTTTTCATGGCGTTCCAACTTTTAAGTTAAATTTTTTGTCCTGAGCTTACGAGAGTGACCTGCAAGCGTGATAAAATATGATTTATGTGATCGGGGTAATATTTTACACGAAATTGTGCAAATGTAAGCAAGTCTTCGATATTTAAACTGAAGAAATAACAAATTTTGGGGTGGGTAGTGACTGATTCTCGTATCGATTTTCGACAGGCCAAGTTTTTGATCAGTGCGCCGGATATTGCGCATCTGGATGAGCACTTGCCCGGTGATGTAGGCGTCGAAATCGCCTTTGCCGGTCGTTCTAATGCCGGAAAGTCGAGCGCATTAAACCAATTAACCGAACAGAAGAACCTGGCAAGAACCAGTAAGACACCTGGGCGTACCCAGTTGATCAACGTCTTCGCGCTCGATGAGCACAGACGCCTGGTGGACTTGCCCGGTTATGGTTTCGCGCAGGTGCCCTTGGCCATGAAGAAGAAATGGCAGCAGGCACTGGGGCAATATCTGCAAGAGCGTGCCTGCTTGAGTGGCCTAGTTGTATTGATGGATATTCGCCATCCACTCAAAGATCTCGACATGCAGATGATAGAGTGGGCGGTCGATTGCGATATCCCTGTGCTGGCCTTGCTGACCAAGTGTGACAAGCTGGCGCAGAGCGCCCGCATGAAGACGGTCAACGAGGTGCGTAAGACCTTGGCGGACTTCGGCGACGGTGTGAAGGTGGAGCCATTTTCTTCTCTGAAGGGAACCGGCAAGCCTAAGGTGCTCAGTATTCTCAACGAATGGTGTCATCCAGACTGGCTGGTGGAGGCCTTGGCCGACGCCGAGCAAGAGTAGCTAAGGTTAAGTGATGTGTGAATAGAGAGCGCCTCCAGATTGGGGGCGCTTTTTTTATGCCTGGTATTTAGCTGATAGGAGAGCGGGCAAAAAAAATGCCGAGGGCTACGCCATCGGCAAAAATACATTAGCTCTTTTGGGGAGAAGCTAAATTTCAACAAGACTCAAGTTCTGTTGGACATCGACCAACAGTTCTCAGTGGCCATAGGATAGCCCGAATCTCACCTCAATTAAAGTATTTGCTCTAAAATAAATTTCAGGCGAAAAAAAGCCCCAGCAAGTAACTTGCTGGGGCGCCATAATTTGGCATCTCACTTAACGTGAAATAAAAAAGGTCTGAAAGATAGAACATCTTAACCTCTGTACCCTACGCAGAGAATAATACTTCATTGGTCGTATTATGGGAAACTGTTTTTTGTAAAAAACGACAATAATGTGAGCAATATCTAAAAAAGTGCTCAATAAAGACACAGGTTTTTGATCTGAAATTTACAAAAAATACCCTTAAAAGAGCCATTTAGTTTAAAAGCCCACTTAAGTGAAAAAATATTACTATTTTTGACGATTTTTACGGCTCCAAGGGGGGAAAGAGGGGAAATCCCATGGAAAACAGGCCTGGCAGCATAAAAAATGCCCCGGCAGGGCCGGGGCATCTTCTTCTCTAGGTACTGTTTCCTTGAGCTAATGTTTCCTTGAAACATGGCCTCGTTAGAACATTGTTCCTGTCGAGGCTCGTTCGCTAAGCATCCAGTCTAGTGGGCCTGCTCCCAGTTGTCGCCAATGCCTGCCTCGGCCAGCAGCTCGACATCCAGTGACGCGGCCTGTGCCATCAATTCGCACACCTTGATTTTGAGTGAGTCAGCCTTGTTGGCGTCAACTTCAAACACGAGTTCATCGTGCACCTGCATGATCATGGTGATCTCTCCCTGTGTCTCTGACTCAATCCACTGGGCTATGTTGATCATGGCCTTCTTGATGATATCGGCAGCCGTGCCCTGCATGGGGGCGTTGATCGCGGCGCGCTCGGCGGCCTGACGACGCATGGCGTTTCTATCTTTGATAGCCGGCAGGTAGAGTCTACGACCATAGAGGGTCGATACATAACCCTGCTCGGCGGCGGCCGCGCGGGTATCTTCCATATACTTGAGCACGCCCGGATAGCGCTTGAAGTAGATGTCGATATATTGCTGGGCCTCGTGGCGTGGAATATCGAGCTGGCGCGCGAGGCCGAAGGCCGACATGCCATAGATGAGACCGAAGTTGACCGCCTTGGCGCGGCGGCGTTGCTCGCTGGTGACCTCGCTAAAATCGACGTCGAACACCTCGGCGGCGGTGGCCCTGTGAATATCCTTGCCTTGGGCAAAGGCGCTCAGCAGTCCCTTGTCCTGTGACAGATGCGCCATGATCCTCAGTTCTATCTGCGAATAGTCGGCCGCGAGGATCTTGCGGCCCTCGGGTGCCACGAAGGCGTGGCGAATACGGCGACCCTCTTCGGTACGAATGGGGATATTCTGCAGGTTAGGTTCACTTGATGACAGGCGACCCGTGGCGGCAATCGCCTGATGATAGCTGGTGTGTACCCGGCCAGTCTTGCCATCGACCATGAGCGGCAACTTGTCGGTATAGGTGCTCTTGAGTTTCGACAGGCTCCTGTGTTCCAGGATGATCTTGGGTAGTGGATAATCCAGTGCCAACTCGACCAGTACCTCTTCCGCGGTGGACGGCGCGCCTTTAGGGGTCTTCTTCAATACCGGATAGCCAAGCTTCTCGAAGAAGAGCGCCTGCAGCTGTTTGGTCGAACCCAGGTTAAAGGGCTCGCCGGCGATCTCATAGGCCTTCTGTTCCAACTCGTCTATCTTGCGAGCCAGTTCTTCGCTCTGCTGACCCAGCAACATGCTGTCGATCAACACCCCTTGACGCTCAATCTGAGACAGTATGGTGACCAGAGGTAGCTCAATGTCGGTAAAGACGCTGGCAAGCTCGCTGGCTTTTTCCAGTCTCGGCCAGAGGTGTTGGTGTAACCTGAGTGTGATATCGGCGTCTTCGGCCGCGTAAGGCGCCGCCGTCTCCAGCGGGATCTGGTTGAAGGTCAGCTGCTTCACGCCCTTGCCGGCGATCTCTTCGAAGCTGATATTCTTGTGGCCCAGGTATTTCAGTGCCAGGTCGTCCATGTTGTGCTTAGAGGCGACCGAATTAAAGACATAGGATTCGAGCATGGTATCGAAGGCCACCCCCTTGAGGGTGATGCCGACATTGGCCAGTATGCTCATGTCATATTTAAGGTTTTGCCCCACCTTGAGAAGCTTGGCGTCTTCCAGGAGTGGCTTGAGTTTGGCGAGTACCTGCTCGCTGTCGAGCTGCTCTGGTGCACCGGCATAATCGTGGGCAAGCGGTAGGTAGGCGGCCTTGCCTGGTTCGATGGCAAAAGATAGGCCGACTAGCTTGGCCTCCATGTAGTTGAGGCTGGTGGTTTCCGTATCCAAGGCAAACAGCGGCGCGGCAGCCAGGGCCTTGAGCCACTCATCGAAGGCTTCCCAAGTCAGAATGGTATCGTACTGGGCATCGATCGCCTGGGGCGCAGGCGCTTCTTCGGCTTCTTCTTGACTGTCGCTGCCAGACTTATTGTCTAATACCTCGGCCAGCCAGCGTTTAAATTCCATCTCGCCGTAGCATTTGATTAGCTCGTCGCGATCCGCGTCTTGAATATTGAGCTGATGCCAGTCTTGCTCTAACTCGACGTCACACTTGATAGTTGCCAGATCATAGGAGAGTTTAAGCATGTCGCCATGTTCGGCGAGTTTGGCCGGCATCGTCTTGGAGCCTCTAAAGCCGAGCTCCGGCATCTTGTCTGGGTTGGCAAGGATTGCATCGACGCCGCCCACGCCTTGTAGCATCGCCAGCGCCGTCTTCTCACCGACACCGGGTAGGCCGGGAATGTTATCCGCCTTATCGCCTTGCAGGGCCAGGAGATCGATGATCAGCTCTGGGCCGACACCAAATTTCTCGCTCACTTCATCAGGGCCGAGGATGGTGTTGGTCATGGTGTTGATCAGGGTGATCTTGTCATCGACCAGCTGTGCCATATCTTTATCGCCGGTACTGATCAGCACGGCACGACCTTCCTGACTGGCCTGCCTGGCGATGGTGCCTATGACATCGTCGGCTTCGACGCCGGGAATACAGACCAAAGGAAGCCCCAGGGCGCGAATGATGCGGTGTAGCGGCTCAATTTGCGTCCTGAGATCGTCTGGCATCGGCGGTCTGTGGGCCTTATATTCGGCATACATCTCATTGCGGAAGGTTTTCCCCTTGGCATCGAACACCACCGCCATCTGCGTCGGCTTATATTGGTTGAGCAGGCTGCGTAGCATGTTGATCACGCCATAAACGGCACCCGTGGCCTCACCCTTGGAGTTGGTTAGATGGGGGGGCGCATAGTAGGCGCGGTAAAGATAGGAAGAACCATCCACAAGAATGAGTGGGTTTTCAGCGATATTAGGCATAATTTTATCTATTTTTTCGGTATGCGATGATGGCGCTAGCATGCCATATTAGGGCGATTTCGGCCACGGCAAATTACTCAGCAGCCTGTGGATAAGTCTGTGAGCTAAAAAAGTTTCAGCGAGTAGGTATCACGACGACGAACATAAGCTGGTGATGTAACTTGTTGATTTATTTTTGTATTATATTTTTGTGTGAACTAGGTATTACTTCCGAGTAAAAATTCCTAATTTGTGGATTTATTATTTTGTCATCCATATTAACGCTCTGACTTGGCGAAATTGTTCGGCCTTGTTAGAGTCGATGAACTAACTTAGCATGAAAAATAATCAGATCAACCCTTTTGTTATTTAGTTGTTAAAACCATTCGGTCTATTAAAGGAGTTTTTAATGAAAAAATTTGCTGTTTTATTAAGCGGCGCGGGAGTGTTCGATGGTAGCGAACTTCATGAGGCGGTATTGACTCTGCTGTCGCTGACCCAGGCCGGAGTGAGTTACCAATGTTTTGCACCTAACATAGAGCAGATGCATGTGGTGAATCATCTCACCGGTGAGGTGGCTGTGGGTGAGCATCGCAACGTGCTGGTGGAATCGGCGCGCATCGCCCGTGGCGACATTAAGGCAACTGACGAGCTAGATATTCAGGCATTCGATGGCCTGGTGATCCCGGGTGGTTTTGGCGCCGCGAAGAACCTGTGTAACTTTGCCGTGGTCGGTAGCGAGTGCGAGGTGGCGCCCAGCGTACAGACTTTCATCGGTGAATTTGTCGAGGCGAACAAGCCCGTCGGCTTCATCTGTATCTCGCCTGTGATGATCCCTAAGCTCTATGGCGAGAAGGCCAAAGGCACCATAGGCCATGACAGCGAGACTGCCCATGCATTTAATCTGATGGGCGGTGAGCATGTGGACGCCAATGTCGAACAGATAGTTGTCGATGAGGGTCGCAAACTGGTGAGTACCCCGGCCTATATGTTGGCCGAGAATATTGCCCAGGCCCATATCGGCATAGATAAGCTAGTGAAGAAGGTGATTGAGCTGGCGTGATCTGAGTTAATTAAATTAGGGCCCGCATGTTGCTGGGCCCTTTTGAGCTCAGCTTTGCATCAAGCTCGTCGGCGACTGTCGATAAAGCCTTGGGCTAAGCCTACCATCAAGCCGCCGATATGGGCGCCGTTAGCGATGGAGAGGCCAAACATATCGGTAAAGCCGAATACCAGCCAGATCAACATAAAGCCTATATAGGCAGGAGGCAGGCCGATTCCTTTCTCGGGACGCTTGACTCCCATTATCCAGGTGTAGCCCACCACAGCATAGACCACGCCCGAGAGACCGCCGAAGTTGGGACCACCTATGGCATACTGCAGCACATTCGGCAGTGTGCCGGCGATCAACAACAGGGTCGCCAGCGGCGTGACACCCAGCTTGTTCTCTATCTTACCCCCCAGATACCACCACCAGAGCAGGTTGAAGATGATGTGCATGGCGGAGAAGTGCATCAGGCTCGGCGTAAATACTCGCCATATCTGAGTGGTATCACTATCTGGCACGGCGCCGAAGAAAGAGAGCGCCTCGAAGATTGGGTTGGCAAAGCCGAAGATAAAGCCGAAATAGATTAGCGTGCAGCTCAGCATGACGCTCAGGGTCAAGGGGCCAGCCCCGGACAGGAACTGAGTCACCAGCTGCAGACCAGGCGCGCCGTAGTCTAGCTTGGTGCCCGTGCTGCCATTCTCCCAAGATGCCTGAAGGTACTTGTCGTCATAGGGATTGCGAACAAAGTGCTCATATTCCTGGCGCGCCTTGGCATAGTCTTGTTCTCGGGTGACATAGAGAGTGACCCCAAGCTCGGCATGTTGCAGCCGGCAATCTATGCCCTGGCCCTTGAGGTAATCGATCAGCGCCTGGGCGGCGCGCTCATTGGGGAGACGACCAAGTTCCAACATATTCACCTCGGGTGATTAATGGGCTTCGCGCCAGGCCTGAAAGCCGCCGTCCAGGCTATAGACATCATCGAAACCCTGCTCATGCAGGTATTGTGCGGCGTTCTGGCTGCTGATGCCGTGGTAGCAGACCACGACTAGTGGGCTATCCATATCGGCCTCGGCGATATAGCGTGCCAGGTTTTCGTTGTTGAGGTTGGTGGAGCCGGGGATCTGCCCCGCCTCGAAGCTGGCGCCGTCGCGGATATCGACCACCTGTAATTCGGCATTGTCTTCCAGCATATGGATGAGTTGATTGACACTCAGGTGTTGAAAAGCAGACATAGTCAACCTGTAAAGCAAAAGAGGGATAGGATAAGTGTGCAACATGGGGCCGTGAGAGTACAGCCCCGGTTTCGGGTGGTTCGGGGGATTAGTCCCAGCTGAGGATCACCTTGCCCGACTGGCCCGAGCGCATAGCGTCAAAACCTGCTTGGAAATCATCGACTTTGTAGTGATGTGTGATGATAGGGGAGATATCCAGGCCAGATTGGATCAGGCTGGCCATCTTGTACCAGGTCTCAAACATCTCACGGCCGTAGATCCCTTTGATGATGAGGCCCTTGAAGATCACCTTGCTCCAGTCGATAGCCATGTCACCGCCGGGAATACCCAGCATGGCGATCTTGCCGCCGTGGTTCATGGTATCCAGCATAGAGTGGAAGGCGGCCGGTACGCCGGACATCTCCAGACCCACATCGAAGCCTTCGGTCATGCCCAGTTCCTGCATCACATCTTCCAGCTTCTCCTTGGCCACGTTGACGGCGCGGGTGGCGCCCATCTTCTTGGCCAGTTCGAGGCGGTATTCGTTCACATCTGTGATCACCACATGGCGTGCGCCAACATGACGACAGACGGCTGCTGCCATGATGCCGATAGGGCCTGCGCCCGTGATCAGTACATCTTCGCCCACGAGATCGAACGACAGCGCCGTGTGTACCGCGTTGCCGAAAGGATCGAAGATTGAGGCCAGATCGTCAGAGATATCGTCGGGGATCTTAAAGGCGTTGAATGCTGGGATCACCAGATACTCGGCAAATGCGCCTTCGCGGTTAACGCCTACACCCGAGGTGTTGCGGCACAGGTGAGTACGGCCCGCGCGGCAGTTACGGCAGTGACCACAGGTGATGTGCCCTTCGCCCGATACGCGATCGCCAATCTGGAAGCCACGGACTTCCTGGCCAATCTCGACCACTTCGCCCACGTATTCGTGGCCGACCACCATAGGGAAGGGGATCGTGTTTTGCGACCATTCGTCCCAGTTGTAGATATGTACGTCTGTGCCACAGATGGCGGTCTTACGAATTTTGATCAGCAGATCGTTGTGGCCAACTTCAGGTTTTGGCGCATCAACCATCCAGATGCCTTCTTCAGGCTTGAGTTTGCTTAGGGCTTTCATCGATAGACTCCTAGATAATTCCCATCTCTTTAGCGATGCGGGTGAAGGCATCGATGGCGCGATCTAGCTGCTCGCGGGTGTGAGCGGCAGACATCTGGGTACGAATACGGGCTTGGCCCTTAGGTACCACAGGGAAGGAGAAGCCGATCACATAGATGTTCTCTTCCAGCAGACGGTTAGCAAAGTCGCTGGCCAGCTTGGCATCGCCAATCATCACAGGGATGATGGCGTGGTCGGCGCCGCCCAGGGTAAAGCCTGCTTCTGTCATCTTCTCGCGGAAGTAACGGCTGTTTTGCCATACGGCTTCGCGCAGCGCCTGGCCAGACTTGAGCATCTCCAGCACATGAATCGAGGCGGTGACGATTGAAGGTGCCAGCGAGTTAGAGAAGAGGTAAGGACGCGAGCGTTGACGTAGCCAGTCGACGACCTCTTTCTTGGCAGAGGTAAATCCACCCGATGCGCCGCCCAGGGCCTTGCCCAGGGTGCCCGTGATGATGTCGACTCTGTCCATCACGTCGCAATACTCGTGGGTACCGCGGCCGTTTTGACCGATGAAACCTACGGCGTGAGAGTCGTCCACCATGACCAGGGCGCCATATTTATCAGCCAGATCGCAGACACCTTTAAGGTTGGCGATGACGCCGTCCATCGAGAATACGCCGTCGGTGGCGATCAGAATGTGGCGCGCACCGGCCGCCTTTGCCGCTTGCAGCTGTGCTTCCAGATCGGCCATGTCGTTGTTGGCATAGCGGAAACGCTTGGCCTTACACAGACGCACACCGTCGATGATAGAGGCGTGGTTCAGGGCATCTGAGACGATGGCGTCTTCGGCGCCGAGCAGGGTCTCGAACAGGCCGGCGTTCGCATCGAAGCAAGAAGAGTAAAGGATAGTATCTTCCATGCCGAGGAATTCGCTTAGGCTGGCTTCGAGTTGCTTATGAATATCTTGGGTACCACAGATGAAGCGCACAGACGCCATGCCGAAGCCGTGATCGCTCAGGCCTTGCTGGGCGGCGGCGATCAGTTCGGGATGATTGGCTAGGCCGAGGTAGTTGTTGGCGCAGAAGTTCATCACTTCGTGGCCGTTGACTTGGATTTCTGTCTTCTGAGGAGAGGCAATAACGCGCTCGCTCTTGTATAAGCCTTCCGCTTTCACTTCAGCCAGCTGCTGATTGATTTGATCGTAGAATGAGGTCGTTGCCACCTGTAGTCTCCTTCTTTCTGTCTCGTTTTATTTTTGTATGCTTTGCTCGAGTCTGCACGCTTGGCAGATAAACTCGAGGAAAGGCGATAAGTTAGGAACCATGTTTAACGCATAAGTCAGGCTTGTCATAGCCAGGTATCGCCCCGTCGATGAATGATTAAGTCTAGTTCAGTTTCGACCATCTATTGTTGCCGACAAGCCTGTCGGAAAAGGGGGCGCCTGGGATATGGATCGCGCTAGGCTGGCCGAATTCTAACCTTAAACCCGGCCGGCGCCACATTTTTTTTTTGCGCTATTAACTAAGTTAGTGCATGTGCAACTTTCGCATAACAAAAAATAATGCGAAATGTCACAACTGGCGGTATCCGATGGCTGTAGAGGCTGGCGCGCAGCCAATGCTCGCCTAGTCTTCCTCTTGTTCCGCCTTAGCTAGGGCCTGGTAGTGTTGCTCCAGTCTGATGAAGGTGGGTCTGGCGGACTCGCTGGCGTAGGCCTTGAAGATCATCAATACCCTTAGCAGGCCCTCGTAGAGCGAGGTCTTAGTGATCTGGGTGGCTTCCGAGTGGGTGAGCTGGTTGCTGATCCAGAAACAGGCCACCATACGGATGGTGTCGGCCAACGGGGTGATCTCGGCATCTTCCAACACCACTACGCCATCTTGTTTCAACTGGCTAAGAATGCTGGTGGCCTTCTTGAGTACCTGTTCATGGGTGACCGTATATCGTTTGTTGAGCTCTTCGTCGCGGCTGAGGATGATCACCAGGTTGGCGTACATGAAACGGAACTGCCACAGGGTGTAGAAGAGGGCATCGAAGTAGCCGATCAAGAGGTCGACATCTACCTTCTTGCCTTCATAGGGCTGAAAGCCTGTCTCCAGGTGCTGCTCATAGAGGCTGAAGATGGAGCGAATAATGTCTTCTTTATTGCGGAAATGGTAGTAGAGGTTACCCGGGCTGATCCCCAGATGCGCGGCAATATGGTTGGTGGTGATGCTGCGCTCACCATGTTCGTTAAACAGGGCCAGGGCGGCATGGACGATTTTATCGCGGGTTTTCATCTTGATCCTAAGTCAGGTCGGTTATCTACCAGCGCACTCAAGTGAATAGGTGGACTGGATAATTGGCTACATTCGAGTAAAGGCTCCAGTTGCAACTTATCAGCCAGCGGGTAAAAGTCAATCTATGGCTACTCAGACCAGTTAAGATTAACATCCTGTTTTTCACTCCTTTTATCAAGTTGGCTGACATTGTATCGGGTCACTGGCGTTTGCCGCCCGTCGGCGTCAGGCATATGTTACTATTAAGCCCTATGAGTAAATTGCCCCTGTCTAAGTGCCGAGCCCTATGAATCGTACTCTCTATTCAATCTTGCTGTATCTGTTAAGCCCCCTGCTAATTCTTTATTTGGTGATTCGGGCAGTTAAGAGCCCGGATTACCGTGGTCGCTGGGGCGAACGTTTCGGTTTGGCCAAGCTTTCGAAGGCAGATCTACTGATTCATTCGGTCTCTATGGGGGAAACCCTGGCGGCGATTCCGCTCATTAAGCAGATACAGGTCGCCTACCCAGATCTTAACCTCACTATCACCACGACCAGCCCGACTGGTTCGGCCGAGGTGCTCAAGGCCTTCGGCGAGTCGGTGCAGCACTGTTACCTGCCCTTCGATCTGCCTCTGTGTGTGGCGCGCTTTCTGGGCCAGTTGCAACCCAAACAAATTATCATCATGGAGACTGAGCTGTGGCCTAATCTTATCCATCAGGCCAAGCGCCGGGGGATCAAGCT
The DNA here is from genome assembly GCF_023349185.1 of Shewanella aquimarina. GTDB lineage: Bacteria > Pseudomonadota > Gammaproteobacteria > Enterobacterales > Shewanellaceae > Shewanella > Shewanella aquimarina. The sequence continues at coordinate 22,662 of NZ_JAKIKY010000012.1, forward strand.
GATGTTGGCTAATGCTCGCCTGTCGGAGAAGTCGGCGAATCAGTATCGGGGTAGGCCCAAGCTGTCGCAACCCATGCTCCGTTCTCTGAACCTGATCGCCGCCCAGTCGCCCCAGGCGGCGCAGCGATTCATCGACTTGGGGGTCGATGCCGAGCGGGTAAAGGTCACAGGCAGTCTTAAGTTCGACCTCACCATAGCGCCAGACTTGCTCGAGCAGGCCAAGGGGCTACGTCAGCAGTGGCAGCGTATGGAGACCCCCGTCTGGGTAGCTGGCAGTGTGCACCCGGGCGAGTTCGACATCATGCTCGCCGCGCACAAGAGTCTGCTGATGCGGTTTCCTCACGCTCTAATGGTCTTGGTGCCCCGGCATCCGGAGCAGTTTGATGCGGCGGCAAGCCGGGTCAAGGCGGCGGGGCTGGTGCTGGCGCGACGTAGTCGTCAAGAGGTGGTAGATGAGCAGACTCAGGTGCTGCTCGGAGATACCATGGGCGAGTTGTTGAGCTTCTATGGCGCGGCGGATCAGGCCTTCGTCGGTGGTACCCTGATCGAGAATGGTGGCCATAATCCGCTGGAGCCGGCGGCCATAGGCCTGCCCGTCTATGTGGGGCCTCACCATTGGGATTTTGCCGAGATCACAGGGCTGCTCAAGGAGGCGGGCTCATTGACGCTGGTGCAGAATGGCGATGAGCTGGCTCAGGCCTTGGTGCATAAGTTTGATGATAAGGCGGCCTATCTGGGTGCCAGAGAGGCCGGGCTCGAGGTGGTCGAGGCCAACAAGGGGGCACTGACGGCGCAGTTCGCCCTAGCTAGTGAGTTGATTAAGGCTTAGTCGCTAATCGGTCGGCCTAGCTAGGTCTGGGCGTAACCCGCTAGCAGCTGCTGCCAGTTTTCCTGGGTAAAGTGTAGTTCGGGTGCCTTGCCCTTCTCCTTGTTGAAGGAGCGCAGCAGGCGGTCGAGGTTGGCCTGTTGCCACTTGCTGTCAGGTTTCTTGAGGGCGCCGCGATCGAAGTCGATCAGGGTAAAGCTGTCATCGGCGAGCAGTATGTTCTTGGCATTGAGATCCGCGTGGTAGACGCCGCGGTGATGAAACTTGGCGATACAGGCACCGAGTGCCTGCCAAAGCTCCGCGGACATAGGTGACCGCTTTAGCCTAGCCACCAGATCCCGCGCGTCCGGTATCCGCTTGATGATGATGTCGCCACGGTAATAGGGGCCGCTACGCTGGATCTGCGCCGCCACCGGCTCAGGTACGGCAAACCCTTCCTCAAACAGCTGCTCCAGCAGGGTGAATTCCGCGATTGCCCGGCAGCGCTTTAGCCCAGTATAGAGATAGGCGTCGCGGCTGAATTTCTCCATCATGCCACCACGATAATAGTGTCTGAGTACCCATTCATCTTCCGGCGCCAGGCTCAGTGGATGAGGGTTGACAAACCAGGTGGTGTAACGCCCCGTCGATGAGCCCGTGATGGCGCCTAACTCTTGCCAGTAATCGAAGGTAAACCAATCAGGGGTGATCGCCTTGAGCGAAGGCTGGTTAAAGACGATACAACCGGCATCGGTAGGTTTTATTTGCATAGATTTACTGGCTCAACGGGCTTGGGTGGTCGCTATGGGGAATTGTACCCGATATTGGCGCCCTGTCAGCCCTCTTTCACCAGTTGTTGCAGTACCTGGCTAAGATTCACCTGCCAAGGCTTGGCGGGCAGAATGGTTTGTGATTGGCTGCAATCCAACGCGCTGTAGGGAGGGCGAGGTGCTGGTGCGCCATAGTCTTGGGTGCTGGTGGGGCTAACCTTAGTCGCTTGATCTATTAGGCCCTGGTAGTCCACCCAGTAGTCGTTAGGCTGAGTCGCCTTGAGCGCCTGGGCAACCTGCCCCTGGCGACCGATCACCAATATCTTTCTCATCGTGCCTGGCCCATTAAGACTGCCTCACCACCCGATGACACCACTCCAGATGCATTAGATACCAGTCCAGCGTCTTCTCGAGGCCTTTGACGAAGCTTTCACTTGGCTGCCAGCCCAATTTATTGCTGAGCTTACTGGCATCGATGGCGTAACGGGTATCGTGCCCTGCAGTGAATGGCTCTGATTTTCCTGCACGAAATCGAGATCCACCAGATGCTCCTTAAACCACCGCTCGCGAAAGGTTTCGAAAAAACAGCCGCTCTCATCGCCGAACACCCGAGGTTCGAGCAGCTTAACGTCTGGAATGTTGGTATCGTGGATCTTCATAGTGTCATCCGGCCGGTCAACAGGGCCACAGGTTTTAAAGAAAGTTGGTCCCTATGACGGCCTAATCATGGAACCTAGGGACATTCTACATTAAACTCGTTGCGGATCCTTACTCCCTTACTATTTCTCAGCGGCCCGAATATGAGCTTGAATTTGCAGACTGCCCACTCTTTGTGTCTCTTACGTTTATCCGCCATCGGCGACGTGTGTCATGCGGTGGCCATGGTGCAGGCGATTCAGCGCCAGTATCCCGATCTTAAGATCACCTGGGTGATCGGTAAGGTGGAATATCAGTTGCTTAAGCATCTGCCGGGTATCGAGTTTGTGATCTTCGATAAGTCTCAGGGCTGGCGCAGTTACTTTAACCTCCGCAAGGCGCTTAAGGGACGTAGATTCGATGTGCTGCTACACATGCAGGTGGCGCTGAGGGCAACCATCGCATCCTTGGCCATCTCGGCCAAGGTGCGCTTGGGGTTCGATCGTGCCAGGGCCAAGGAGGGGCAGTGGCTGGTGACCAATCATAGGGTCGAGCCGCTGGCGACTCCCCATGTGCTCGAGGGCTTCATGGGCTTTGCCAAGGCCGTGGGTGTCACGGATCTTGCGCCTAAGTGGAATATTCCTGTGCCCGTCACCGATACTGAATTTGCGCGCGAGCTTATCCCCGATGGAGACAAAACATTGATTATCTGCGCCGCTGCCAGTAAGGCCGAGCGCAACTGGCTGCCCGAGCGTTATGCCAAGGTGGCCGACCATGCGTTGGAGAAAGGCTATCGTGTGCTGCTCTGCGGCGGCCCGGTCTCTATGGAGCGTGAGCTTGCCGAAGCCATTGTTACACATGGCGATGGCCGTATCGAAAATCAGGTGGGTAAGACCTCATTGACACAACTCTTGGCGCTGCTGAAACAGGCGAGCATAGTCCTGGCGCCAGACACTGGGCCGGCTCATATGGCGGTGAGTCAGGGGACGCCCGTGATAGGCCTCTACGCCCACTCCAATCCTGGGCGTACCGGGCCCTACACCTGTTTAGAGAGTGTGGTCAGTGTCTATGATGAGGCAATTACCCAGCAACATTCGGGCGAGGTGCCTTGGGGCAAACGTGCCAAGGGGGCGCATCTGATGGAGATGATCCAGGTGGCACCCGTGATTGCCCAATTTGATCGTTTGGCTAAGGCAAGCCAAGGTGCTCAAGCGACAGAGCCCTCTCAACACGGCAGCCATTAGCCACGAGTTGGCGAATAATGGTAGACTTTAGGTTTGATTGGCTCATCTGGCACCCATCAGTAGAGCCATGCAATGAAGGAAGATGGGGTTTTCCCATTTATTTTTAGGGATATCGTCGATGTCAGTGGCGCCAAAGTTTCTGTTTGTACCTGTCTCCTGTGAAGAGGGGATAGGTGAATATATGCGTTCCACCATAGTGGCCGATGAGATCATGCAACGTTGGCCCGGGGCACAGGTTGAATTTGTGCTCAATAGTCGTGCACCCTATGCCAAGCATTGCCCCTATCCGACACACCTGGTTAATGACACGCCCACCAAGCGGGTGAAAGAGGTGAACCAGCTGGTATCGCAGCTCAAGCCTGACTTAGTGATCTTCGATGCCGCAGGCCGTAAGGCCCAGCTTAAACACGCCAGTCGCAGCGGAGCCAAGGTGGTCTTCGTTAGCCAGCATAAACGCAAGCGGGCCCGTGGCATGAAGCTCGAAAGAGCCTTAGTGACCGACAGCCATTGGGTGGTGCAACCCGAGTTTGTGATTGGTGATATCAGTCGTTTCGAGCGCTTCAAGTTAAACCTGATTAAATGTCCCGAGCCCATCTTTACCGGTTCGATCTTCGCGCGTCCCGATGTCGTCCTGCAGCATGCCTTGTGGGAGCAGTATGGTTTAAAGCCTAAAGGTTATCTTCTCTATAGCGCCGGCTCCGGTGGGCATTATATCGGCTCGACCCTGGCGGCCGAGCGTTTCGCCCAGGTGGCACAGGCCTGTTATCGAGAGACAGGGATCCCCTGTGTCATGGTGTTTGGCCCCAACTATCCCAAGGCTCTGCCTCGGCTAGAGGGCGTCGTGGCCATAGAGCGACTCTCTAGCCTGGAGTTTATCAATTTGCTCGATGGCGCCGCGGGTGCGGTGCTTAGTGGCGGCGACACACTGCTGCAGGCGATTGCCCTCAAGGTGCCGACGCTGGCGGTGGCCGTCTCTAAGGATCAACCCAAGCGGATCGACAGCTGCGTGAAGCGAGGCCTTGCCCTCAGCTGTGATATCGAGCTGGATGCCATGTGTGCTCAGGTGCAGCGGCTGCTCGAGCCCCAGACTGCCGGACAGTTAAGGGCCAATATGGGCAGTGAGGCCGAGGCTAAGGGGCTGGATATCTGCATGGCGGAGATCGCTAGACTCCTGGGGCTGAGCTGTGAGCGGTAAACGTATAGCCCTCGTCATCGATAGTCTGGCGGGGGGCGGTGCAGAGAAGATTGTCCTGACCCTGGCGACCGAGATGAAACGCCTGGGTCACGAACCGCATCTCTTGGTCATCAGCCCGAATTACGACTATGTGGTACCGGAGGGCATACCTCTGCATGTCTGTTTCGATGAACGGGACAGGCACATTATCGCCTGGTGGCGATTGGGGCGCTCGGCTGCTAGGGTGAGGCAGTGGATAGAGGGGATAGAGCAGGCCCATGGTCGCTTCGATCTGATCCTCTCTAATCTGGACAAGAGCAACCTCCTGCTGACTCGAGCCGGCGTCGCGCCCCTCTATATCGTGGTGCATAACTCAATCGAAGAGGAGTTGAAGCGCGAGCGTAAGCTCGGGCCGCTGGCCTATCTCACTATGCTTAGGGCCAAGAAGGCACTCGATGGTCAGGCGTTGATCACCGTTTCCAAAGGGATAGTGAGGGAGATTCGTCAGACCGGGCGAATTGCGCCCCGTAGCATGCGCACCATCTACAACCCTTTCGATGTGGATGCGATAAGGGCAAAAGCGGAAGAGGTGAATCCGGATATCCCCGAGGGGGATTACCTTATCCATGTTGGCCGGGTCGCGCGCCAGAAACGCCACGACATACTGTTTCAGGCGCTTGCCAAGATGCAAAAACCTCTGCCTTTGGTGTTGCTCTGCAATAACCCTAAGAAGGCGATGAAACTGGCCAAGAAACATGGCGTGGCCGATCGCATCATCTGTCCCGGCTTTCAGGCCAATCCCTTTCCTTGGATTAGGCGCGCTAAGCTGCTGGTTTTATCTTCTGATTATGAGGGGTTTGGAAATGTCCTCGCGGAGGGACTCATGTGTGGTACGCCAGTGGTGAGCACTCGATGCCCCCATGGACCCGATGAGATATTGACGGGTGAGTTGGCCGATTATCTTGCGCCGCGGCGGGACAGTGAGGCCTTGAGCCGAAAGATAGATAAGGCCCTATGCCATTATCCGTCTCTTCATCAGTGCGAGATCTTCGATGAGGTCGCTATCGAGCGAATTGTTGCCGATTATCTCAGCCTCTGCGAGCCGCCTTCTCCAGCTTAGCCGCCGAGTTCGTTAATGCCTTGGGCGCAGCGAATCGATCTGTCCTTCAAGGTCGCGTTAAACAACAGGTTATTGTATGCCAGTTGGTGGCGGCAGCTTTCTTCGTGATGAAGATGAAAGGCGACCGCATAGAACTTCACCCGCTTGCGCCACTTGCCGTTGTGATACATACGCAGGGCAAACTCCTTGTCTTCAGGTCCCCATCCCTCGAATGCCTGATTAAAGCCGTTGATCGCCAGGGCATCTTGTCGCCAGAAGCCGAGATTACAGCCGTGTATGCCTTCTATCGAATCGGGGGCGCCCCAGCCAGTTTTCTCGCTTAGCCAACGGCTGCGCAGTGCCAGCTCTCTTCCCCTCGCTATACCCGGCGAGAAGACGCTCGGACGCACATTAGCTGCCAATATCTCTCGGCTTAAGTCTGGCCCCATCTTGACTCGCTTTCCCGTCACCAGGCAGTCGGGTTCGGCGATGGCCAAGTGATCGGCGATAAATTCAGGGTGCAGAACGAGATCGCCATCGATCATTATGATGTAGTCGAAGCTGGTAAGCCCGATGGCGCGATTGCGGCTGGCGGAGAGGCGAAAGCCCCTATCCTCATGCCAGCTGTGGATCAGGGGAACGGGAAAATTGGCTTTGAGTGTGTCGATAAGATCGCGAGTCGCCTGGCCAGAGCCATCGTCGGCGATGATCACCTCGTCGGGGAGGCGGGATTGTTTCTCGACGCTGGCGAGGACGGCATTTAGGGCTGCTGGCCAGTTATAGGTGGTGATAATTAAGCTAATGGACATAAAAATGAGTTAAGTGACAAACTTAAACTCTGTATACCCCATAGCGTGTAACTATACGAATTTATTAGTTTTTATGTTTTCTTTGCGTTGTGGCTGTAATTTTATTGTGGGGAGTGTTGCGCTTTTTTGTCGAGTTTGTGCGCAAATTATGAGCTGAGCGTAAATATAGGGGCGGTATCAACAGCCCCTATATTGTTGTGTGGGTTATCAGTATTTTTGAGCGGGGTGTAGCAGACCAAATATCCAGCTAAGCAGAGGGATAGGGAGCTTGGTTTTTCGTTGCTGCTTGAGCATGTACCAGTGCCAGGCCTGTTGTTTATATTCTAATATTTCTGACGTTGACAGACTCTCTTTATACATGTCGCAGTAGTCGGCAATATACTTGAGTTCTCTCATGGGGATTTTCCCGCGGTAGCCTCTGCCTGCATAATGAATAAAGCTTGCTTCCTGATAATTCTCATTACCTAATAGCGGCATGCGGTTAAAGCGTTTATCTACGCAAACACTTCTTATTTTGTCTCTACGAATCAGATAATTGATATAGGTTTGATCGTAAAATTTCACCTCGTTACAGATCTTCTGCATCTCTTCTGCGCTGGCGCTATCGAACAGACCTGTCTGCTTAGAGACCAATATCATGCCTGAATTAAAATAGATCATCTTGCCATCATCTTGGGGCCAGTCTACTTCGCCAAGCACTTGATTTATTTGGTCTGCCTGTTGTGATCTGTCTATATGCGCGCCCTCATTGAACATGTAAACGGCGTCGAGGTCAGGGCATTGTTCAAAGATATTTTCCGCCCAGGGAGAAATCAGCATGTCGGCGTCTAAATAGAGTACGCGATCATATTCTTTTAAGATTTCTTGCATATATAGCTTTTCAGACCATGCGGGGCTTGCATCAAATTTCTTGTTGTTCACATGGAGCTTGTAGTGAAGCTGATCTGAGATGATGAGATCGGCAGAAACCTTTTCTGCATATTGTTTAAAGCTCGAAATAGCAGCCCGGTACATGGGGTTGTCGCCAATGGCGAGAGTGAAGATAGCTTTTTTCATAATGGAACCTTGGCTGTTATGAAGTTAACTTAGCGCTGACATCTGGCATTTTGGCGAGTGTAGCCATCACCTCATCGACGCCGATATCGCTGACATATCCCTTGCCCATCGAGGCGTATAGCACTTTGGAACTCGCCGTTTCTGGCGGTGCCCAGTAGGGCTTCTTCTGTCGCATCATGGCGATAAGCGGTCGTTGACTGGCGGTGGCGAAATGCATGATGGCGGTTTCTACCGTGATCACCATATCGGCGGCGGCGATCATGGCCGGTAGTTCGAAGAAGTTGTCTTGCACGGTAAAGAGGGCGACCTGGCTGTTTACCAGCCTTGGCTCATTGGCGATCGCCTTAGCCAGGGCGTCATAGTTTTCCGGCGTGCTGTTGACGATGAAACGGCTATCAGGCGCCTGCTCGGTGAGGCGAGCGATCAGCTCAAACAGCTGTGACTGATGCCAGTCGCGCTTCTTGTTGGTCGACAGGTGATTGAGAAAATAGAGCTTGCCCTGAGGCTGGTCGGCAAACTGCTCATTTAGCCAGGTTTGCACCGTCTCGGCATACTCTGGGGCTATGGTCAGCGATGGCATGAAGGCCGACTTGTCCAGCGTCAGCCCGGTAATGCTGTGTAGCAGCTGATAGTAGCGATCGGTAATGTGGTGCTGCTCGCCGAGGGCCGCTACGTCTATCTTAAAGGTCTTATCGCTGTGACGGAAAAACCAGGGATCGAGCAGGCCAGCAAATTTGGACTTGGCCAGGCTGGTGACGATAAAACCCTTGGGGCTGATGCGTCTGGCCAGGGCTGAGAATTGCTCGCTCTTGCTGCCAGAGTGAGTGATCACTAAGTCGTAGCCGAGTGCCTTAGCCGCTTCGACCTGTTGGTCTTGCATCGCCTTGCTGTCACTGCAGCCATAGCTGCGGCTAAAGGCGGGCTCGGCGGCTATCCACTGCTGCATAATCTTGCTGCGCGAGAGACGCCAGCTGTCTTGGTTGTTGCGGTTGTCGTCGAGCCAGATGTCGACCTCTAGGTGCGGCTGTTGCTGCTTGAGTGCCGCCAGAAAGGTCTTGATATAGAGAAAATCGCCCAGTGCCAGCGGTGACATAAAGAGGAGGCGTTTTGCCTGTGCTAATCGCTCATTGGGAATAAGAGACATTGTGCCCTAGCCGATAAAATGAAAGTGGCTTAAGGATACATGGCTTTGAAGGCAGATAAAACCTTGGCCAAGGGCTATTTGCGAGAGGTAAAGCGCTGGTTTCGGATCAGTTTGTGACTCATCGCTTAGAACTCGGCGCTACTGGTCAGGCTTTCGCCTGGAGAGGTGACAAATTGGCTGTAGTATTAATGGAATGTGTTACAATCTGCGCCAGTATGCCCATTGATAGACTGAGGCTGGGTCGAGTGTTTGGTGGCAATTTGCTGTCCCTCGCGCCGGGTCATAGGTTTCTATAACCAGCGAGAAGATTGATTGTGATCTGTTTTGATGTTCTGCATCCATACTATTTGCCGCAGTATTTGCCCGTCATGAAGGAGTTGCAGGCTCGTGGGCAGCTGGTGCGTTTCGTGATCTATCGCAGTCAGGATCAACAGGCGGCGCTCGATGCCCTAGTGGCGCAAAATGCCCTGGAGGCGCATTGGGTCGACTCGCAAGAGGAGGCGCTTGCCTACTACCTGAAAGAGAAACCTAGCTGGGTGATCTTCGGTAATAGTTTCGATGCGGCGGCCAAGCTTAAGGGGATCTGTAAGACCGCCTTGATGCAACATGGCATAGGCCCTAAGGCATGCTATTACACTGTGTCCGAGTCGGATATGGATGTGCGTTTCGTCGAGGGGGAATACCGCCTCAAGCGCCTGCAGCAACTCTATCCTCACAAAACTTTTATCGATACCGGTTATGCCAAACTGGATCCTATCGTTCAGGGCAATGAGACTGGGCTGGATCTGGCGGCGTTAGGTTTAGACCCTGCCAAGCCGACCTTGCTCTATGCCCCAACCTTCTATCCCAGCAGCATTGAGAAGATGGCTAAAGATTGGCCAAGCGCCTTTAGCGAATACAACATATTGCTAAAGCCGCATTATTTTTCCTTGAGCAAGCCCAGCTATAAGAAGCAGAAGCGACTGCTGGAGCATTGGGGAGCCTTCGATAATGTCTATCTGGCTCCTGTGGAGCAGGCAAACCTTTTGCCTTTCATGGCCAGTGCCGATCTCTTGATCAGCGACGCCTCATCGGCGCTATTTGAGTTTGCCGCTCTGGATAAGCCTGTGGTCTGGTGCGACTTCTATCACCTGCGCTGGAGTTATCGCGGCATCCTAAGCTTCCGTTTCAAGAATCGCATGGATGAAGATCTTTACCGCTATGCCGGTGTGGCCGCCCACGCGGCGTCATACAGGGACCTAAAAGCCGCAGTCGATCAGCAGATCGCCGAGCCTGGATCATTTGCCGCCAAGCGGGCGCAGTACACCTTAGAGTTGGCCGGTCAGGTTGATGGCCACTGCAGTCAGCGCATCGTAGATTATCTTTTGTCCGAAGAGGCTTCATGAGAATTATTACTTTCGGGACCTTCGATATGTTTCATATCGGACATCTCAACATTATCGAGCGCGCCAGAGAATTAGGGCAACACCTGACGGTCGGCGTCTCATCGGATGCACTGAATTTCTCCAAGAAACAGCGCTACCCCATCTGTAACGAGCATGACAGAATGCGCATCGTCAAGGCGCTTGCCTGTGTCGATGAGGTATTTCTGGAGGAGTCCCTCGAGCTGAAGGCCGACTATATCAAGGCGCATAAGGCCGATATCCTGGTGATGGGGGATGATTGGCAAGGCAAGTTTGACCATCTCAAGCCTCTGTGTCAGGTCGTTTATCTGCCGCGTACCCCTGCGATATCGACGACTCAGCTGATTGAAGTTGTCAGGGAAATTAAATAGCCATATGGCTGATGAATAATAGAAGCCCTGGGGTGATTACCTGGGGCTTTTTTCATGGGGGAATGACTTCTGCCTTATGCGGGTCTTTGATGGCATTCCCTTCGGTTAGCTCAAACACTTTTTCTCTTCGCCGCTAGCTTAGCCGACAGCCTGCAGCTTCGCATACTGGGTATTAAGAAAGCTGGCGATCTCCTTAGCGGCCAGATCTAAATCGATGAGCGCCATGTTTCTACCTGTCTTTCGACCTATGGGTGGGGTAAAGGCCAAACGCTTATCACTCTGGGTCAGGGTTTGCCAGCGCACCTTGGGTGCCGAGCGCCTGCCCGCATAGAAGCCGACTGTGGGCACATTATGCAGCCTGGCGATATGTAAGGGGCCGGTGGAGCCCGCCATAAACATATCCGCTGCCACCAGAGATTTTGCGAAATCGGCAAGGTTGGTGAGCGGCCTAGCCATCACCACCTTAATCCCCATAGCACTCAGCTGAGCATAGATCTCCTTAGCTAGTTCAATCTCCTGGCCACTGTAGGTCAGCACGAACTTACAGTTTATGTTGGTCAGTCTATCTACCTGCGCCAGTAGGGCCGCAAAGTTCTCTGGGGAGATGCTGTTGGCCGAGCCGCCAGTGCCTGGGTGGGCGAAGATCAGTCGCTCCTCGCCCTGCTGGCCATAGTAGTCCTGCCACATGCTTCTCTCGTGTGAGAGATCCCAGTAGCGTGTCGGCAGCTTAGGTATTGGTATCTGGTGGTCTGCGAGGAAGTGTTCGACCATCATGCAGCTCTTGCGCCAGCCGCCTAGCCCCTTAGGCACAGCTATGCTGGCTCTGTGTCGATACAGATATTGATACCAGTTGAGCTTGGGAGCTAGTTTGTAGGGAATATTGAGCTTACGTAGCAGTCGGTAGGTCCGGATTTGCGAGCGAGATACGATGGCCGCGTCGTAATGGCGAGCGACAAAGGCTTTGGTGATCGCCTTGTCGTCACCGTTGTCTACGATGACATGGTCTACATATGGGCAGGCCTTTGCGAACTCTTTTAGAGCCGGATCGACAAACACCTCTATGCTGGCGTGGGGGAGTGCCTGCTTAAGCTGGTAGGGTGCGGGCCAGGTGTTAACGAAATCGCCAATTTTGTCATTTCGAATGACTAGTACGCTCTTAATCATATGAAAACTTATCTGATGGGGGATTGTTATTCGCTACGACAGAATGCTTAAAACAAGCGTGCGGAGAATGACGGTCAATCTTGTTTATCATAGCATCGGCGTGAGCCTCACTAGGTATCTTCCCATGGCATTTTTACACTAATGATACAAACTGTAGCTTCTAACGATTTTTTCACCAATAAACAATTCGATGCCGGTGGTTCAATCCCGGAGGGAAACTCGTTAAACTAGGCGCCATTACGACGCGAATTAGGTCTGCTAAACATGCACACGAAAGCCATTTATCCCGGAACATTCGATCCTGTCACTAACGGTCATACCGACCTCATCGAGCGTGCGGCGAAATTGTTTAAGCAGGTGGTGATCGGCATAGCCGCTAACCCCTCAAAACAGCCTAGGTTTAGTCTGGAGGAGCGGGTCAAGCTGGTGAAGCGGGTGACCGAGCATCTGGACAATGTCGAGGTGGTTGGCTTTAGTGGTCTGCTGGTGGACTTTGCTAAGGAGCAAAATGCCAGCGTCCTGGTGCGTGGCTTGCGGGCGGTGTCAGATTTCGAATATGAGTTTCAGCTTGCCAACATGAACAGGCGCCTGAGCGCCGATCTGGAAAGCGTATTCTTAACGCCGGCCGAAGAGAACTCGTTTATCTCTTCGACCCTGGTGAAAGAGGTGGCATTACACGGTGGTGATGTCAGTCAATTTGTGCATGAAGAAGTAGCCAAAGCGCTGCAAAAAAAGGATTAATTTGCCCGTCATGATGGAAAAAATCAAAGCTTATGTTGTAGGAGGGGTCGCGGCGCTAAGCCTGCTGATCGCCTCTTTAGCGAGTGCGGCTCCCTGGGTCGATGTGTCTGATATCTATCTCAGAGCCGATATTCAGGCGCTCGCCGACGCCGGTGTCATTACAGTGCCGGTAAATACTTACCCCCTGATGTGGTCTGGGATTGGGAGCGATCTGAGCAAGGTGGAACCCTCAGTGCTGTCGCCGGGTCTCGCCACCGCGTTTGCCCGGGTGAACTTCTACTATCGCAACGCCGTTGAGAATCGCGGCAACACCCGCATCAAGGCGGCCGGTGGCAGCGATCCGGCGCGCTTCCAGCATTTCGGTTCTGACTATCGCGAGAAGGCAGAGGTGCAGGCGTCCCACGAGTATTTGGGTGACAGATTTGCCTTCAAAGTCGCGGCCTCGGCCCACTATGATCCCATGGATGAGAAAGAAATTCGCCTGGATGACTCCTATTTTGCGGTCGCCCTGGGTAACTGGATGGTAACGGCCGGCGCCGTGGATCAATGGTGGGGACCGGGATTCGATACCGCGCTGCATCGCTCCAACAACGCCCGTCCGCTGCCTAGCCTGATGCTAAGCCGCAATAACGCCGCGGCGTTCGAGACGCCCTGGCTCTCCTGGATAGGCCCATGGACATTGACCACTGGCATCAGCTATCTGGAAGAAGAGCGTGCCGTTGCCAATCCGCTGCTGTGGAACTTTCGCGGTACCATTCGCCCCTTGAGACAGCTGGAGATGGGGATCTCATGGACCACCATGTTCTGTGGTGAGGACGAGGAGTGCGGCCTATCTACCCTGTTCGATGCCATCGCCGGTAATACCACCTGTGTGAATGGTGAGGCGAGCTGTGATCCTGCCTTGCAGTCTAAGATAGGCAACCAGATGGCGGGCTTCGATATTCGTTACGCCGATACCTGGTTCGATATTCCGGTAGGCCTCTATTTAGAGCGCACCTGTGAAGACTCGAGCGGCCCCATGCCGTGGGACCTGGCCGACTGCGCCAAGCTGTTCGGTGCCGATACCCGTTTCGAGTTCGACTCGCAGCAGTATAAACTCTTCTTCGAGTACTCAGATACTATGGTGGCCTGTGGTGAGAACCAGAATGCCTTTAACTGCTTCTACGAGCACAGTACCTATAAGAGTGGCTCGCGCTACTATGGCCGCTCGCTCGGCAGCACCTATGACAGCGACGCCAACGTGTATGTGTTGGGGCTTATCGGTCAGTTTGCCAATAGCCATGGTTTCACCTCTCTGCTGCGCTTCGCTCAGCTGAACAAGGATGGTAAAACCGTCAATAATGGTTGGGCACCTCAGCCGCGAAAGGAAGATCTGCTGATGCTAGAGCTTAGCTATCGCCTGCCGATCTGGAAGGGGATGATGAGCCTGGGCGGCACTGTGTCTCAGTCAGAATTTGAGGTGGAAGACAAGGATACCAATGCGACCCTGTTCGGCAGCTATGAGTATCGCTTCTAAATGTTTAGAATAGTTGTTTAGCTAAGGCTTTAGCTGAAAACGAGTAATTAAAAAGGCTGACATCTTGTCAGCCTTTTTGCTTTTCGCTGCAGGGATTTGCTCAGGCTGGTTATCCAGGCTGGGCTTAGCGTGGCTGACACAGACCGCAGAAGACGGTGGCCCTTTGGCTGAGTTTTATCTCGCTCAGCAGGTTGCCGCATTGGGTGCAGGTCTCGCCGCCACGGCCATAGACATGTAGCTTCTGGGCGAAATAACCAGGTTTTCCCTCGGCGTTGGTGAAATCTTTTAGAGTGGTTCCCCCCTGTTTGATCGCCTGAGTCAGTATCTGTTTCACCTCGGCAACCAGCACGGTTAGCCGCTCCATATCGATGCGGCCAGCCTCGGTCTGTGGATGTATGCCGGCGGCAAACAGGGCCTCGTTGGCGTAGATATTCCCCACGCCTACTACTACATGGTTGTCCATCAGGCACAGCTTGATCGCCTTCTTCTTGCCCTCCAGGGCCTTGGCCAGATAGTCGACATTGAAGCCCGATTGCAGAGGCTCTGGGCCTAGTTTGGCCAGCAAGGGGTGGGCGGCTTCTGGCAGCTCGCACCAGAGCCAGGCGCCGAAGCGTCTGGGATCGTTAAACCTGAGCACCTTGCCGCTGGCAAGTTCCAGATCGATATGGTCATGCTTCTCCACTGGCGTCGACTTGGGCAGAATTCGCAGGCTGCCGGACATGCCAAGGTGAACTATGGTGGTGCCGGCATCGGTATCCAGCAGCAGGTATTTGGCGCGGCGGCGTATGCCTCTGATGGTCTGTCCCACTATCTGCTGGGCTACCTCGGGTACGGGCCAGCGCAGCGATGCGTTGCGCACGGTTAATCCCGTGACCTCCTGATCCAGCAGGTGGGGGGAGATCCCTTGGCGGGTCACTTCGACTTCGGGGAGTTCGGGCATATAAATCTCTTCGTTTAACTTGTTTAGGGGTTATCGAGCTTGAGGATCGGCGCAAGCTGCGGGCGCAGACTCGGCGGAACCTGGTACCAATTACCGGCGGGAGAGCTGAGTAGCCCCTCACCGGGATAGAAGAGCCAGAGCTGCGGCGTCTCTATGTCGCGGATCTGCAGCACCAGTTCGTGGGCTTGTGTGCTTAGGTCTGTGGGCTTAGCGATAGGAGAGACCAGTATGCCTCCCCAGGCCTCAGCCCACTGGCGGCAGTTGAGCACCTGAGGGTCACACTGCCAGCCAAAGCCCTGCTCGGCCAGCCAGAGGTCATCATATTGCAGCTGAGCCAGCGGCGCCTGTTGATCGAACAGTGGCTGGGCGTCATCAGGGATCGTCTGGCGTTGACGATCTAAAAAGGTGAGTATCGCCACCATGGCGATGGAGGCGAAGATGATGATGTTATTCCATTTTCTTCTGGTCAGGGCCATCTCGAGTCAGCATCAATCAATGTAAGATGTGTACGAGTCTATCATCGAAAATGGCCCAGGGCATCAGCCGCCGGTGGCATTCATAAAGCGCAGGATCTGGGTGTCGCCCTCGGGGCCGAAGTGGTGCTCCTTGGGTTTGTGCTTAATCCCCTCGAGAATCGCCTGTTTCAGGCGCGCGATATCGCCCGGGTATTCTCTGACGATCGCCTTGAGATCTACCGAGTTTTCATTGCCCAGGCAGAGCAGCAGGCGTCCCTCAACCGTGACACGCACCCGGTTACACTCGTGGCAAAAGTTATTGCTGTGGGGCGAGATGAAGCCTACATGTATGCTGCTGCCGGGCATGGTGTAGTAGCGGGCCGGGCCGCCTGTACGCTTGTCGGAGACGCTGAGTGGATAGCGCTGGCCGATGATCGCCTTGACCTCGTCGCTGCTACAGTGGCGGCTCTTCTTGCGCTCGTCGATGATCCCAAGGGGCATCTCCTCGATGAAGGCGATATCCAGTTCGCGCTCGCGGCAAAACTCGATGAGATCCAATACCTCATCGTCATTCTGACCGCGCAGGATCACGGCATTGATCTTGATGCGCTTGAAGCCAGCGGCCTTGGCGGCATCGATCCCCTGGATCACCCGCTCCAGATTGCCGTTGCGGGTCAGCTGGGTAAACAGCTCGGGTTTTAGGGTATCTAAGCTGATGTTGAGGCGGCTCAGGCCCGCCTCATGCATCTTGCTGGCAAACTTACTCAGGCGCGAGCCATTGGTGGTCATGGACAGCTCTTTGAGGCCGGGAAGCTGGCCCAGCAGTTTGACCAACTGGTCGCAATCGGTGCGCACCAGGGGCTCGCCGCCGGTGAGGCGGATCTTCTTGACCCCCAGCTCGGTAAAGGCCTGACCTATCCAGGCCAGCTCCTCCAGGCTGAGCACCTGCTCTCTGTCGAGAAAGCAGGGATCTTCACTCATGCAGTAGACGCAGCGAAAATCGCATCTGTCGGTCACCGAGAGGCGGAGATATTCGACCGTACGGCCAAAGGTATCGACGATTAAACTCATACAGAATCACCTAGGGCGGCGGGTAAGGGCTGCTTGCCCGCCTGGCTGTTGCTATTGTCGTCTATAAGAGATCGGAAAAGGGTTGAATATAAACGGTATCGCCCACGTTGAGCTGCTCATCTTTCTCGGCGATCACGATAAGGCAGTTTCCCTTCACCATTGAGCTCAACATGCCTGAGCCCTGGGCCCCCGTGCTGGTGACATGTAGGCGGCCATCGCTGCCCAGATGATAGATGCCACGGGTGAACTCGGTACGGCCGCTGCGGCTGCGTAGCGCACAGTCGGCGATGGCGGGCACCAATGTCGGTGCCCATTCCAGTTCTCCCGCCAACTTGCGCAGCGCCGGCTGCACGAATTGCATGAAGGAGACCATCACGGCCACAGGGTTGCCCGGTAGGCCGAAGAAGAGGCTATCGCCTATCTGACCGAAGGCCAGGGGTCTGCCCGGACGCATGTTGATGCGCCAGAAGTTGATCTGTCCCACCTTGGCGAGCGCCAACTTGATGAAGTCGGCATCGCCTACCGAGACTCCACCCGAGCTTATTACCACATCGGCCTGCTGCGCCGCGCCTTGCAGGGCGTCAATGAGCGCTGCCTCGCTATCTTCGATGATACCGAGGTCGATCACCTCACAGCCCAGCTGTTTCACCATGGACTTGATGGTGAAGCGGTTGGAATCGTAGATGCAGTTGGGTTTCAATGGCTCGCCCGGCTGGCATACCTCGTCACCTGTTGAGAATACCGCGACCTTAGGGCGACGATATACGGGCAGCCTGCCGAAGCCGAGCGAGGCCAGCATGCCCTGATGGGCGGCCTTGAGTCTGTTTCCGGCCCCCAGCGCCGTGTGATCCTTGGCGATATCTTCACCGGCCTGGCGAACGTGTTGCCCCAGGCTGATCTTGCCCTGGAAGCTGACGGCGTCGCCGCGATCCTCTGCCATCTCTTTCATCTGCACAGTATCGGCACCCTCAGGCATGGGGGCGCCCGTCATGATGCGCACCGCCTCGCCGGGCTTGAGTGTGCCCTGATAGCTGTGACCGGCCATCACATCGCCCACCAAGGTGTAGCTGGCTAGCATGGGATCTGAATAGGCGAAGGCGAAACCGTCCATCGCCGAGTTGGTATGTTGGGGCACGTCCACCGGCGAGATGGCATCCTCGGCCAAAACCCTGTCTGTGCTGTCATCGATGGCCACCTCTTCGCTGGCAGAGACTGGCGTGACATAAGAAAGAATTTTATCTATCCCCTGTCTCACCGACAGCGTCTTGCTGGTATCGAGTTCGCAGCCGCACTCGGGCGCGAGGGGGAGCGATGGCGTGCAGGGTCGCCAGTTGTTGGCGTATTCGATAACGAAGTCGGCTATCTGGCCCACATCGTTGATATCTAAGCGTCTAAGGTCTGAAGGCAGCTCAGTCTCGTCGCAGCAGGCAATGGCCTGAATGTTGTCGTCATGGGTATGGATAAAAGGTTTGCCATGGGCGGCGCGGTGAAGCTCTATCTTGGGCAGGGCCAGCTTCTTGAAGCCCTCCACCAGGACGATATCTACTTTATCGGCTTCAATTTGCGCCAGCAGGTGGGGTAGTTCTGGCGCATCCTCTACCGGATCTTCCGTCATCAGCGCCCAACGCACGTGGGAGGCGACCAGCATCTGGCGGGCACCAGCCTTGCGCATCTCGTAGCTGTCCTTGCCGGGAATATCCACATCGAAGTTATGATGAGCGTGTTTGACAACGGCTAGACGCAGGCCCCGGTGATTGAGTTCGGGGATCAGCTTCTTTAGCAGTGTAGTCTTGCCTGTGCCACTGTAGGCGCAAAATCCGAGGACGGGGATCGGCAGTGGATTGTTAAACGGTACGCTCATGTACACCTCTATTTTTAGTGGGCAATTGCCTCGGAAAGTTGTTGTTTTTGTTCTGGCGTGTTGACGTTCACGAACGCATTGGGCTGATCGGAGAAGTCACACACCACGCAGTGGTGTTTGGCATACCAGAAATCGATCTTACGCTCGCCTGCATCTAAGAAGGCCTTCATTGATTCTCGCAGCGCCGGTTTCATCAGTAGCACCACAGGTTGTTCTCGCTTGCCGTCGCTGGCCACGGCCATCTCGGCCCCTTGGGTCTCTATGGCGGCGAGCATGCGCGGCACCAGATCCGTCGGCAGCAGCGGACAGTCACAGGGCACCACCATAAGGTAGTCGGCCTGGGTCTGCCCCAGTGCGGTGATCATGCCGGCCAGCGGCCCCAGATAACCCGAGTCTTCGTCGCTCAGTACCGGATAACCAAACTCAGCATAGCGGTCCTGATTGCGATTTGCGTTGATCAGGATCTGCTTAACCTGAGGTTTTATCCTGTCGATTGCGTGTTTTATCATCGGCTGATCGTTTAACTCGACCAGTCCCTTGTCGTTGCCGCCCATGCGTCTGGCCATGCCGCCGGCAAGGATCACGGCATCAATTTGCGGTGACATATCTCAGCTCCTGCTGTGATGGGGTGAAGGGGCGCTCATCAAGGCTTGATGGGCTGACCTGAATAGCCTGGTTTTGGATCTGCCAGGTCTGCTCGCACAGGCCTGTGAGCAAGCAGCTCTGATGGCTGGAAATCAGCATGCCTGTGCCTTGCTGTTTAAGATGGCTGACCATGGTGAGCACCAGTTGCTGGGACAGCTTGTCCATGTTGGAGGTGGGCTCGTCCAGCATCAGCAGGTGCGGGCGCATGATCCAGGCGCGGGCGATGGCCAGGCGTTGACGCTCGCCGCCGGAGAGGCTTGCGGCTCTCTGGTTGAGCAGGCCGCCAAGCTGGGCCATCTCGATAGCCGTCTGGGTACGCGAGGCGATCTCCTGTTCCGTCATGTCGCAAAGGGGCTGCACATAGTTGAGGTTGTAGGCCACGCTACCGTCAAACAGATAGGGGTGTTGGTGCAGATAGACCGCCTTGCCCAGCAAGGGATTGCGGCGCCACCAGGGGGTAGGCGCAAAGCCTTCTGTGTGGATCTCACCTAGGCTTGGTGCCTGTAGACCAGCTAGCATCTTCATCAGGGTCGTCTTGCCGCTGCCATTGTCACCCTGCAGGTGTATGGTCTGATGTTGGGCCAGACTGAGGCGATCGAAGCGGTATAACAGGCGGCTGCCGAAGCGCATCTCTATGTTGTTGGCGATGATCTTGACCATGATTAAAGGCTCCTCGGTTCGGCTCTGCCCCTGAGGGTCCCGAGCGTGAAGTTGAGCACTAAGGCCAGGATAAGCAGTACTAGTCCCAGGGCGATGGCCTGGGCGAAGTCGCCCTTGCTGGTTTCCAGGGCGATGGCGGTGGGGATATTTCGGGTGACACCGGCGATGTTGCCGCCCACCATCATGGAACAACCCACCTCGGTGAGGATGCGGCTAAAGGCCGCGACTATGGCCATCAATAGCGGTACCTTGAGTTCCCGGCACACCAGCCAGACGGAACGCAGCCAGGAGGCACCTAAGGTGCGTGAGGTTTCCCAGGCACGCTTGTCTACGCTGGTAAAGGCGGCCTGACTCATGGCGATTAACACGGGGGCGCAGATCATCATCTGTCCCAGTATCATGCCTTTCTGGGTAAATAGCCATTTTAGATCGCCCAGTGGGCCCATGCGGGTAAGCATCAGATAGACCAAGAGGCCGATCACCACTGTGGGGATAGATTGGGTCGTCTGTACCAGATTCGTTGCAAACCAGCGTCCGGGGAAGCGGGCGAAGGCCAGCACGAAGCCCAGTATCATAGAGGGAATAAGGGTGATCGCCAGCGCAGCCAGAGAGACAGAAAAGGAGACGCTGACGATAGACCAAACATCGGGATCTAATGAAAACAGCAGGCTCAACGCCTGCTGTATTAGGGCTAACCAGCCTTCACTCATTCGCTATATGTTGCCTTAAATAGTTGCTCACCCTGTACGGTGTAGCTGTTAATCATGCCTTGGGCTTCGTTGCCGATCAGCCAGTCACTCAGTGCCTTAGCACCTTTGTGGTTAAGATCTGGGTATTTCTCAGGGTTGATCAACATGATTTGATAGGGGTTCGCCAGTGTCTTACCGCCATCATAGTCAACCGCGAGATCTAACTTAGCCTTGTAGGCAACGAAAGTACCACGGTCAGACAATGTGTAGGCTTGAAGCTCGTTGGCCATCAGCAGTGTCTTACCCATGCCTTGGCCCACGGCGCGGTAGCCGTTAAATGTTGGCTCGACCTTGGCGCCTTTCCAGATGATCAACTCTTTCATGTTGGTACCTGAGTTGTCACCGCGAGAGACGAAGCCCACGCCAGAATCGGCTATTTTAGCAAAGGCCTCTTCGGCTGTCTTACTGCTACGGATCTTAGCTGGGTCATTTTTCGGGCCCAAGATCACAAAATCGTTTTCCATGATACCGCGTGGCATCATGCCATAGCCTTCATTAACGAATTTGGCTTCGGCAGCCGGGGCGTGAGTCATCACCACGTCCACGTCGCCCTGACGAGCAAGTTTAAGTGCTTTACCAGTACCTGTTGCAATTACCTGTACCTTGTAGCCAGACTCCTGCTCGAACTTAGGCAGTAGGTGCTTGAGTAGGCCAGAGTTTTCTGTGCTGGTAGTGGTGGCCAGTTTGATCACCTCTTCTGCCTGGGCAGAGGTTAATGTTAGGGCACTGGCGACGATCGCTAGGCTGATTATTGATTTTAGCTTTAGCATTTTTGCTCCTTGGCATCTGCTTGAGTGCGTGATTTTGCCGAGATCACGCGGATCATGTGTAAATAACGAGACTGTTTCAGCAAAAACAGTGCCAGATCCATTATCTGCAAAAAAAGCTCACAAGTTGCCAACAAAGTGTGAAGCAGATCGCAAGCTCGGTAAATTGTCTCCAGACATAATGTCCCAGAGCGCGATTCTACTGGTTCAGGGTGACCAATTGGCCGAGGTTTGATGCTAGAATCTGTTCAATATGAGTCAAAATGTCCAAAAGAAGACAATATGAGCCAGCCCAATAAAGAGATGAAGCCCCTACCTTCCGCCGTATCTGTGCTTATCGTCGACGATGAGCCGGGCATGCGCAGCTTTCTGAAGAAGGCGCTGTCGAAGAAGTTTGCCCTGGTGGAAACCGCCGGCAGCGTCGAAGATGCCGAGCAGCTCAGGAGCCGCTGTCACTTCGATCTGCTGATCGTCGATATTCGCCTGCCGGGCCGTTCCGGCATCGAGTGGGACGAGGCGCTGAGCGATCAGGAGCGGCGCTCAGACATCATCTTCATGACCGGCTATGCCGATATGGACGTGGCCATCAAGGCGCTGCGCGCCGGTGCCTCCGACTTCATCATGAAACCCTTCCACCTTGAACAGATGATGAAGGCGGTGGATCGTTGCATCGAGCGTCGCCTGCTTAAGCGCGAAAACCTCATGCTGCGCCGCGAGGTCTCCATCGGCCAATCCTCCACCATCATAGGCAGCAGCGATGCCATGATGGAGGTGAAACATGTGATCGAGAGAGTGGCGCCCACCAACGCAGTTATTCTGATCGAAGGCGAATCAGGCACGGGTAAGGAGCTGGTGGCCAGACAGCTGCATCTGCTCAGCGGTCGTCAGGGACCATTCGTGCCAGTCAACTGTGGCGCTATCGCCCCCGAACTGCTGGAGAGTGAGCTCTTCGGCCATGCCGCCGGCTCCTTCACCGGCGCTAAGGGTAACCGTGAAGGTTTGTTCAGCTTCGCCTCGGGCGGCACCATCTTCCTCGACGAGATCGGCGAGATGCCGCTCAAGATGCAGACGGCCCTGCTGAGGGTGCTGGAGCAACGCACCATACGCCCCGTGGGCAGCGAGAAAGAGATCAATATCGATGTCCGGGTGCTGGCGGCCACCAACCGCAAGCTGGCGGACGAGGTGGAGGCCGGTAACTTCAGACGCGATCTCTTCTATCGACTCAATGTGCTCGACATAGTGATCCCGCCGCTGCGGGAACGCCCGGAAGATGTGGTGGAGCTGACCCATCACTTCACCCGCCTGCTGGCCGCCGAGCTGGGGGTCAAGGAGGTGGTATGGAGCCACGAGGATATGCTCAAGCTGCAACAGCATGAGTGGCCGGGCAACATACGTGAGCTGCGCAACATGATAGAGCGCTGTATCCTCCTGGGTAAGCCGCCGGCGGAATATTGGAAGCAGCAGCCTAAGTCAGAGGTGGCGGGCGAGCTGGGTTATCCCCTTGACTGGTCGCTTAAAGAGGTGGAGAAACACCATGTGACCTCGGTAGTCGACCTGTATCAGGGCAATAAGTCTGCCGCCGCGCGCGATCTCGGAGTTTCCCGTAAGACACTGGATCGTAAATATAAAGAGTGGTTCGAACTCAATAACCTCGAGGAAGAATAACCGTGTCTTTTTTCTCGCGTCTCTTTGGTGTCAACTGGCAGCAATTGCAGGCCAAGGTGCGTTATCGCATCCTGATCCTAACCCTGCTGCCGATCTTGCTCACCCTGGTGAGCCTGGTGTTTATCACCATCTACTGGAACATCAGCTACACGGGTAAGCAACTCTTCATGAAGGTGAAGGCCGACCTGACGGTGGCCAGTAACACGCTCATCTCGGTGCAGGAGAAGCAGGAAAATCAGCTGGAGCTGGTGCGCGCCTCCTGGGAGTTTCAAAACGAATTTCGCGATCTCGATGGAGACACTAAGGTCGCCAGAGCCAAGCTGGCCGAGCTGCTCAAGCAGAAGCAGGCCGAGCTGGATCTGGACTTTCTGCGCCTGGTCAGCGTCGCCGAGGCGGCGCAGGACCCAGACCTTAGGGTGATGCTGCCCAAGATACAGGACAATCAGCCCTTCTCGGGTTTAATGGTGTTGCAGCCCCAGCGTCTGGCCCGTTTGGCGCCCAACCTGGAGCAGGAGGCGGTGATCACCCTGGTGGATACCCCAAGATCCCAGAAGCCGAGCAAGGATGTGGAAAAACGCGGCATGCTCAGTCGAAGCCTGCTGCCTATCCTGGGGCGCGATGGCAAGGTGGGCTGGTATCTGGACGGTGGCATCTTGCTTAATCGCGACATTCGCATCGTGGACCATATTCGCGATCTGGTGTACGACAAGGGCACGCTGCCGGAGCGTTCCATCGGCACGGTAACCATCTTCCTCGACAACACCCGTATCAGCACTAACGTACCGCTTAACTTCTTCCCCCAGGACAGCGAGAAGCGTGGCCGAGCGCTCGGTAGTCTGGTGTCGGAAGAGGTAAGGCAGAAGGTGTTAGTGCAGGGGCTGCTGTGGGTCGATCGCGCCTTCGTCTACAACGACTGGTTTATCTCGGCCTATGCCCCGCTTAAAGATATTCGCGGCGAGCGCATCGGCATGATCTACACGGGGTTTTCAGAGTCTCCCTTTATCCATAACTACCTGCTCAACATCATAGAGCTGGGCACTATCCTCATGTTGGTGCTGCTGGTCTCTGGTCTGTTGGTCTACCGTGGTGCCTATAGCCTTTTGCAGCCGATTGAGCGGATCCACCACGTGGTGAAGGCGGTGCAGTCGGGGCGCAACCTGCGCATAGGCTCCTTGGGGCTTGAGCGAGACAACGAGCTGGCTAATTTGGCCGAACAGTTCGACCGCATGCTGGATCTGTTGCAGCGGCGTAACTCGCAGATCCAGGCGGCGGCCGAGCAGCTGGAGGTTAAGGTCGAGGAGCGTACCCGCAGCCTGCAGGAGAAGACGGAGGAGCTGCAGCGTAACGTGGCCCTGCTGAACGAGACCCGTCAGCAACTGGTGACCAACGAGAAGCTAACCGCCCTGGGTGAGCTGACTGCGGGGATCGCCCATGAGATCAACAATCCGACGGCGGTGATCTTGGGCAACATGGAGCTGCTCAAGTCTGAACTCGGCGCCAAGGCCGAGGATGTCGAGGAAGAGATAGACATCGTCATCGAGCAGGTGGGCCGCATCAGCACCATTATTCGCAGCCTGCTGCAATACAGTCGTCCCGGCGAGTTCAACGCGCCACTGGAGATGCATCAGCTCACGCCTATCGTCGAGGAGATGACCATACTGGTACGCCACTCCATCAAGAAGCAGGAGGTGGTATTGATCCAGGATCTCAACGCCAGCTATCCAATCGAGGTGAATCGCCCTCAGCTATTGCAGGTGCTGATTAACCTGGTGGTTAACGCCGCCCACGCCATGGATGGACAGGGACGCATCTGGATCCGCACCTATGACTGGGTGCAGGGCGGTGAGCCCATAGGGGTCAAGATAGAGGTGGAAGATGAGGGTAAGGGGATCCCCGAGGAACAGCTGGGGCGCATCTTCGATCCTTTCTATACCACGCGTCAGGACGGTACGGGACTGGGACTCTCCCTGAGTTACGGCATCATCAAGCGGATCGGCGGCACCATAGAGGTCAGCTCAACGGTCGGTAAGGGGACGCTGTTTACCATAGGCCTGTATCACAAGGCGATAGACGATCAGTTCAATCCGCCCTATGAGGGACTGCACTTCTCGAGTGCTCTGGACAAGAAGGCGCGAGAGGCATAGGGATTCGTAAGGTTTAGTGATTGGTAAGGCTTAGGGATTCGTAAAGATTCCTTGGGCAGCTCGGTAAGCCTGGACTTCAGATAAAAAAAGAGCCGGAATAGTTATATTCCGGCCACAAAGAGTGTGTGTGAGCAATGTTGTGCTTGCGAACTCATCATTGTAAGCAGAGATGAAGTGCTTAAAACAGACTGAGTTTTGGAACGCACCTAAATAGTAATAATTATCATTTAGGTTTGCAAGCTTTTATCGTGTAAAGATTCACGATTAACATGCTTTAGCTCAGTAACTTGTTTAAAACCAACTTGTTATCATCGATATTTGCCGTGGAATTTTCCAAGCCGGCTATCTTGTAGCCCTGCTTTATCAGCAGTTGTAACATGCTGGCGAAGCGGTTGTAGGTCTTAACCGCCAGGGTGTTGAAGCCCTGCGCCTTGGCCCAGCGCTCCTGATCTTGCATCATCTCCTTGGCCAGCCCTAGCTGGCGAAACTCAGGCAGTATGGCACCTAGCCAGCTGTAAAACTCACCATTGGCCTCACCATAGCCAATCTTGTAGCCCGCCAGCTCGCCCTCGATGCGGATCAGCTGCACCAGAAAGGACTTGCCGCTCAGGCGTGATTGATAATCTGCCGCCTGATGACGCCCGTCGAATTCGGGCACCTGTTGGCTCAGGCCGATGAGGGTGTCGATGAGCTCATCGCTCAGTTGGGTGTGATGCTCAATACTTGTGGTGTACATCTTGGCTCTCCAAAGTTGGTGCTAGCATGGCGGCACTGGTGAAAATTTGAGTGCCGCGATGATAGTACAAATCAACTGGTCAGGCCAGTTCGGTCTGCGATTTTGTCTGGCCTTCTCGCAAAATTCGCTCCTGCAGTACCCTGAGCAAGACGCCGTAGGCAGGTAGGAAGAGCCCCAGGCTGACGATTAGCTTGAAACCATAGTCGACGCTGGCGATCTCCATCCAGTGCTCGGCCATGAAGGGGTCGCTCGAGGCGTAGAAGGCGACGCTGAAGAACACCAGGGTGTCGATGAGGTTGCCGATAACCGTCGAGGCGGCAGGCGCCACCCACCATGCCTTGGCCTGTCTTAGGCGGGCGAACACGGTAATGTCCATCAGCTGGCCGACCAGATAGGCGGCGAAACTGGCGAAGGCGATACGAAACACGAAGTTGTTGAATTGCGCTAAGGCGTCGCCACCCTGAAAACTGCCCTGATGGAAGAGCACGCCGATCAGATAGGAGATCAACAGCGCCGGTATCATGGCCCTGAGGATGATCTTACGCGCGGACTGTTGGCCGAAGATTCTCACCGTCAGATCTGTGGCCAGATAGACGAAGGGAAAGCTGAAGGCGCCCCAGGTGGTATGAAAACCAAATAGCTGAAAGGGCAGCTGAACCAAGTAGTTACTTGCGGTGATTATGGCGATATGAAAGCTGACAAGCAGCAGGAGCGCACGCTGAATCTGCGCCGGGGATAACATTAACATCTTGTGGCCTTTTTAGTGGGTTAACGCGGGGTGAGGGAACCCGCTTAGAAACTGGGTAAGGCTTGCGCCTCGGTTAGCCGTGTCCTGAGCCTAGCCCGGGAGACAGGGCGGCAAATTATAGTCATTAAGACCAAATGAGCAAGGATTTTGCGTCGTTTTCTCTGCCGAGCTCCCGCTTACAAGGCATAAAGAGACTACACTTGGTTGAATATCACCATGATTTCGAGGAGGGGTCGATGAGATCCTGGCGTTATCTTGTCGTCATCTTGTGCGCCTGCATGTTAGCGGGTACGCCACGGCATGCCGCATCCGAAGAGGTTGAGGAGATCACCGTGGTAACCGGCAACTGGCCCGGCTTTAGCACGCCAGACGGCAAAGGCTTTTACCTCGCGCTGATGCAAAGCGCCTTTCCTGCCCCCAAGTGGAAGCTCTCTGTCGATTTTGTGCCTTTCTCCCGCGCCCTCTACATGGTGCAGCATCACAAGGTCGACGTGGGGCTGGGCTTCTATCTCGACGAAGTCAAACCCGAATACTACTGTGACCTGCCGGTGGAGGTGGATCAGGTGGATGCCGCCCTGACGCCCGAGCTGGCGGCTATCTGGCAGGACATCAATAGCCTGAAAAAGAAGAAGGTGAAGGCGCTGCTGGAGTATCGCTACGATACCTTTATCAAGGTGCCCATGTATTACGAGGAGGGGAGCGATCTGTTGCAGATGCTCAACCATGTTAACAGCGGCAAGATAGACGCCGTGCTCGACTATAAACGTTCTTTGTTGGGGCTCGCCAGCCAGTTAAATCGGCCGCAGCAATATGTGATAAAAGAAAATGTACTCAATGCGGAGGTATTCTTCGTCTTTCCCCAGACGCAGAAAGGTAAGCGTTTGAAGGCGATCTTTAACCGTGCCATGGTGCGCATGCTCGCCAGCGGTGAGCTGGATCGTCTGTTTCAGGCCAACGTTGGTTATCGCGACCGGGTGCCGCTGGGTAAATAAGCCTGAGGCCAACTCGGCTAGCGTCTATCAGCCTAGTTAGGTATGAGCTAGACCTCGGTCAGGATCGACATTATGGTCTTGAGCTTATTCTCCAGCTCGTTCCACTCCGCCTCGGCCTCTGAACCCGAGACTATGCCTGCACCGGCAAACAGGTTGATGCGCCCGGGTTCAATCAGCGCGCTACGGATCGCCACCGCAAACTCGCTCTCATACTTGTTGAAATAGCCACAGGCGCCGGCATACCAGCCACGGGTATAGCCTTCGCGTTGGCGGATAAAGTTTATGGCCGAAGCCTTCGGCAGGCCGCCCACGGCCGGGGTGGGGTGCAGGGCCTGCAGGATCTGAAAATCGTTCACCCCAGGCTTGAGTTCGGCGCGAATGGCGCGGTGCAGATGCTGGATATGGCTCAGCTTAAACACCTTGGCCAGCTCATCGGCCCCCACATAGTTGCTCAGCGGCGTCAGGGCATCGACGATATGTTCACGCACCAGCTGGTTCTCGTGGCTGTTCTTGGTGTCGTCCAGCAGCTGTTGCGCAAGCAAGGCATCTTCGGCTTCGTTGAGCCCACGCGTGGTGGTGCCGGCCAGCGCCTCGGTAAACACCTCCCGCTGACGGCGTCGATACAGACGCTCAGGGGTGCAAGAGATAAAGGCGCTCTCTGGGCTGAATTGAAAGCCAAATTGAAAACTGTTCTGGTTGCGACCCTGCCAGCTTGCCAGCAGCATCCAGGGATCCACCTTCTCGTTCACCTCGAGCTGGGTCAGACGGGACAGCACTACCTTAGGCGTGTCCTGAATAAACCTGTCATGGGTGACCTGGTTGACCAGCTCGTGCCAGCGTAGCTTGTTGGGACGGTCGCTGCGGCTCAGCAGCTGGATCTTGTTTGGCGGTGCCAGCGGCTTGGGTGGTACCAGGGCGGCGAGGGCCTGCAGCGCCAGGTTACGCTCCTGCTCGATATCGCGAGATTCTACGTTGAGATTGACCAGCAGCTTGTATTCATCGCCGCTACGCCTGAGTTCGACCCTGGGCAGGATGAAATGGGCACGACCATATTCGGGCCAGCACTCGGTATGACGATCGAAGGCGACGCCGCCGTAGTAGCGTATTTCCTGATTGGTCGAGAGTGACCTCTGGGTCTGATAAGCCTGAGAAAGCTGGTTGTCGTCTACCGCATCTTCGAAGATAAAATCTTTACAGCATCCCAGGGCGGCCACCTCTTCCTGGGTGTCGCGGCCATGCCAATAGATCCTGGGGTAGCAAGGTTGGCTGGCGATCCAGGCGATCATCGGCATAACACAGGCCGTCACCGACAACTGAATGATCGGTTCACCCTGGGGGTGAATATCGAGTTTTTCGAGTTTGCGGGATAGGGATTGTATGGCCTGTGGCAGCGAGGAAACGCTCAAGAAATACTCCAACCTGGTAAAAAAGTGCGTGGGTTTGAAGGCGGGTAAGGACATCAAACACGGCGAATCTGAGACTTATCTGAATTGGTAATAAGAATCTTTACCACAAACTAATGTGCCGACTGTTAGCTGTCAAGTTACAGGCAGTTAAGCTGTGAGCTTGCCCAAGAAAAGAGAGATTTGT
Source organism: Shewanella aquimarina (assembly GCF_023349185.1). Classification (GTDB taxonomy): domain Bacteria; phylum Pseudomonadota; class Gammaproteobacteria; order Enterobacterales; family Shewanellaceae; genus Shewanella; species Shewanella aquimarina. The sequence goes on from NZ_JAKIKY010000012.1 coordinate 51,617, forward strand.
CATTTATTTGGGAAGCAATTCTATCCTGTGTATTTTTGTCTAATCAAGGTTTTACACTGGACAAAATGTCCCTTGTCTACTGCCACCATCACGGCATTTGTTCAAATTTGTCGATCTGGGTTTGTTTTTGGTTTTCGTTAGCTTGTTGCTACAGGTGTAAGCCGGAAGAATGACGGCCATAGGGAAATGACACAGCGAATTAAGCATGAAAAACAAACCAGTTAGTCTCAAATTATCACTCGTGGCAGCCGCCGTTGCCGCCAGCCCTCTGGTCATGGCCGAGGAAGTAAAACACGAACCCATCTTAGATGTGGCCGAAGTCATAGTGATCACAGGCGAGAAGCCGACGCCGCTACAGCAGACCACCAGCAGCTGGACCATAGGTGCCGATGAGATTCAGGCCATGGGTGCCCAGAGCCTGGACCAGATATTAAAGAATGCCCCCGGTGTCTATGTGCGTACCGGCGGTCAGGGGACACCTCGTGTCGATGTGCGTGGCTTCAAGGCCCGCCATGTCATCTATCTGATCAACGGTGTGCCGGCCAATGGCGCCGAAGATGGTCAGTTCGACCCTAGCGTGGTACCCGCCAGCCAGATCGCCTCGGTCACAGTTTCCATGGGGCCAACCTCTGTGCTCTACGGTCCAGGCGGCGCGGGCGGCGTGATCAACATTCGCACTAAGCAGGGCGCCGACGTGCCAGGTTTCTCCGGCCATCTCGAGGGCAGTGAAAATGATACCTTCAACGGCGACGTGACTGTTGCTGGCTCTGGCGAGCGTTGGCAGGGGCTGGTTTCGCTCTCTCGTCAGCAGACAGACGGCTGGCCCGTGTCTGGCGATCAGCCCGATACCGAGCTGCAGCAGGGCGATACCCGCTTCAACAGCGACAAGACCATCGATAACCTGTTTGCCCAGGGCAGCTACTGGCTGTCGGACAATACTCAGTTGATGGCAAACCTCAGCCTGCGCAGCGGCGATTGGGGCAAGCCCGCCGTCGATGGCACCACCAACGGCAAGACGAGATTTGAACGCGTCGATGACTACGACGCCCACACGGTGCAGCTGGGCTTGGCCCATAGATTCAACGAGCTGCTGACCTTGAGGGGCTTCATCTATCAGAATCAGTCGGACGTGCTTGAAAACCGTTATCTGGATGACAGCTTTGTCGGTGTGCAGCAAAGCTTGGATGGCCGCTCTGTGGTGAGCGGCGGCAATGTGCAGCTGATCGCCGACTTCGATGAGGGTCACCTGTTGACCGGCGCCCTAATCGCCGAGCATCAGAGCTGGGAGTCAGAGAGCAAGAAAATAGAGACTAGCGATGCTGGTAGCGGATCAGGCAGCGGGTCTGGTTCAGGATCTGGATCAGGTAGTGGTTCAGGAACCGGCGGCGGTTCGGGCTCTGGGACTGGCGGTGGTAGTGGCTCGGGCTCTGGTACCGATAGCGGCTCAGGCTCTGGTAGCGGTAGCGGCGGCGGAAACGGTTCGGGTGGCGGTAATGGCTCAGGCGGCGTCGAGTCATTCGACGATTCATCCTGGCTCTATACCCTGGCGGCGGAATATCAGTATCAGCAAGACAGCGTGGGTGCCAGCCTGGGCGGTGCACTGCACGAGCAGCAGCGTGTGCGCGAAGACGAGTCCGACTACTCGGCGCAGGCTTCCGCCTACTGGCAGGTCGCAGAGGCGACTCGCCTCAACCTAGGCGTGGCCCGCAAGGTACGTTTCCCTTCGATGCGTAACCTCTATTCGCTCTCGTCGGGCAATCAGGATCTCGAGTCTGAGACCTCTAAGCACCTGGAGCTGAGTCTGGCGCAGGGGCTGGGCAGCAACACAGATCTGAGCCTGGCGGCCTACTACACGGATGCGGAAAACTATATCGCCAAGGATGTCGATGGCATCTATCAGAACATGGGGCGTTATCAGTTCAAGGGGGTCGACTTCCTGGTGCGCGATCAGAGCATCGACAACCTGTCGCTGAGCTTCGGCTACAGCTTCCTCGACAGCGAAGACAAGGATGCTGCGCCAGGGCTGGATACCTTAGAGTACCGTCCGCGCCATCAATTCAGGCTACAGGCGGACTATGAGTTTAGCTTTGCCACCCGCATCAACCTGAATATCGAGCATATCATGGGGCAGGTGTATCACACCGAGGAGAAGGTTGCCGGCCAGAAACAGCAGGTGGAGAAGTCGCTGGATGATTACACACTGGTGGATCTCAAGTTGAGCCATCCTATTGCCGGTGACGCGTTATCTGTCTACCTCAGGGCCGCCAACCTGCTCGATGAGCGCTACTATCAGAGCGAAGGCTTGCCTCAGGCGGGTCGTCAGCTGTTCCTGGGCGTGAACTGGCAGCTATAGGCAAAGCTCATGGCCCTGGTGCGACTCAGTCAGATCCATTTTAACTTCCAGACAGCGGCGCAGCCGCTGTTTGAGGATCTCAATCTGACCATAGCTCCCGGTGAGTGTCATCTTATTCACGGCTATACCGGCTGTGGTAAGTCGACCCTGCTCAAGCTGCTGCTGGGGATCCTGGAGCGCCCCTGGGAGGGCGAGCGGGAGATAGCCGATGGGGCTACCCTGGGGGTGGTGATGCAGGACCCCAATGTGCAGCTGCTGCGCCAGACCCTGGGGGCCGAGGTGGCCTTCGCCCTGGAAAACCTAGGGGTCGCCAGTCATGAGATGTTGCTGCAGGTGCGTTCGGCGCTGCGGCGGGTCGGCCTCTACATCAGCCTGGACACGCCGATCTCCAGCCTCTCGCTGGGTCAGCGCTATCGTCTGATGATCGCCGCCCAGCTGGTGCTCGAGCCAGATCTGTTGTTGCTCGACGAGCCCTGGGCCCAGCTGGACGATCAGGGTGTGCAGGAGCTGGCGGCCGTACTAACCCAGCTCAGGCAGCAGGGGGTTGCCCTGTTGATCGTCGAGCACCATCAGGGTGTCTTCAAGGATCTAGTGACCCACAGATGGCAGTTAAGCCAGGGTCAGTTGCAGGCGTTATCGGCGCAAGAGGTGGATACGAGTCCCGAGCAGGTGTGTTGGCGCGAGTCGCCTTGCTGGCCTCAGGGAAGTGCCGTCATCGACAGCCATGGTTTTACCCTGGCATTTCGAGAGCGTCAGAAGCTGTTCGATGCCGAGTCCCTGCTGCTCTTTCCCGGTGAGATTGCGGCGCTGGTGGGCGACAATGGCTGCGGTAAGAGCACACTGCTCAAGAGTCTGGCGGGTATCCAGGCGGGCATAGATCCCTTAGGCATCAAGGTGTTTGGTCAGCGTCCCAAGTTGGGACGCTTCGGCGCCGATCTGGCCTTGCTGCACCAGAGACCGAGTCGGCAACTGTTTGAAAATACCGTGATCGAGGAGATGCAGTTTAGCCTCAAGCGTTACGGTCTGCCGCTGGATAGGGCCATCGCCCTGCTGGGACAACTCGGGCTGACCACCTTGGCGCGACACTCGCCCCATACGCTCTCTTACGGCCAGCAGCATCTGATCGCCTTGGCGTCGCTCGCCTGTCTCAGGCCCAAGCTGCTGCTGTTAGACGACCCCTTCGCCGGGCTCGATGCCCACTTCACCGACAAGATAGTGGCGCTGCTGATGGAGCTGAGCCGTCAGGGCACCGCCCTGGTGATCGCCAGCCACAGGCCGATTGCGGCGCTGCCGGTGGACCGCCTCTGGCGGGTGGCGGATGGGCGTCTCGAGACTCTCTCGGCCTCGCCACAGGCGTATTCACGTGTGGGCTAGACGCGGCGTACGTGCGCCTGGAGTGCGCCGTGCTAAACGCCACTTCGCGGTCAACGACACCCGCTGGTGCGCGCTCGCTATCTTGCTCGCACTGGGGCTCTCCAGTTGCGCCTTCCTCTTGCCCCTGTCATGGCTGCATTACCTGGGCCTGGCGAACTTGCTGTTGCTGATACAGGGTCGTTACCTGGGCGGTCGGCTCAGGGGGCTGCTGGTGATCTTCACCAGTCAGTTGGCGATCACTAGCCTGCTCTATCTGCTGCTGCACGGGCTCGAGCGTCTGCCCGAGGGGATTATCGCCGTCTGCCGCATCTTGATGGCCATGATCCCCGGCTGGTGGCTGTCGGTGGCCTGCTCGCCCCAGCGTATCGGCGAGGTACTCAGCTTCTGTCTGCCCCACAAGTGGGCCTTCGTGTTGACCGCCTGCTTCGGCATCTTGCCTTATCTGGGGCAGGAGACGCGGGAGATCTATCAGATGCAGGTAATGCGCGGCGCCAACATTCGCCTCAAGTCGTTGTGGCGACCCAAGCATTGGCGTGAGCTGATCTACTGCGTGCTCTATCCGCTGCTGATCCAGCTGTTAAAACTATCCAAGCAGATGGCCACCGCGGCCAGGCTGCGCCAGTTTGGTCGTCATCCCAAGCCGACCCACTGGCCCTACTAGTGAGAAATATCATGATGAATAACAAAGGATTCAACCTACACGACGCCCTTTTTATCGGCTTCTGTGCCACCCTGCTGGTGGCGCTGAAGGGGATGCTGAGGCTGAAGCTGGGGCTGTCGGGACATTCCATGTTCCTGATGAGCTTCTTCTACTTAATTTGCTATGGTGCCGTGGGTAAACGCGGTGCCATCAGCCTGTGTGGCCTGCTGGCGGGCATGATGGCTATGACCCTGGGCGTCGGCAAGGGCGGTCCCTTCCTGCTGGTGAAGTTTGGCCTGCCGGCCATCGCCATGGATATCTGTCTGCTGCTTCTGCCCAGCCTGCTGGCGCTCAAGTGGCGCTGCATCATACTGGCGCTGGTGGGCACCCTGGCTTGGGCCAGCAAGGGCCTGATCGAGGGGCTGCTGGCGGGGATGAGTACGCAAGTGGTGGCGCTGCAATTTGCTAAGAGCTTGTTGTTTGGCAGCTTCTTCGCCCTGTTGGCGGCCATGTTGGTGCCGCCCGTACTGGAGCGACTGCGCAGCCACGACCTGATTGATAGAGAGGAGATATAAGCATGGTGAGAGCATCTGGATTGAGATCTTGGTTGGTGTGTATCGACGATACCGACGATATTGGCACCAAGGGAACCGGGGAGATCGCCGAGGAGATAGCGCATCTGCTGAGCGACAACCACCTGAGTCGCTGCGCCTTCGTGACTAGGCATCAGCTATACGTGCATCCGGATATCCCCTATACCTCACATAACAGCGCCATGTGTTTTCAGGTGCGTACCACTAAGTCTCAGGATGAGATCTTAGCAATAGCCGTGGCCCATCTGCGTAGCGAGAGCGCCGCGGCCGCCGATCCCGGCATCGCCCTGCTGGATCTGCACAGCCCGTTTGAGCAGGCTCCCCTCATCGCCTTCGGCGAGCAGGCCAAGGAGGAGGTGAAAACCAAGGCGCAAGCCTACGCCCTGGCCGAGCAGCTTGGCATACATCTGAGCGAACATGGCGGTACGGGGCTGGGGGTGATTGGCGCCTTAGCCGGCCTGGGGCTGAGGTTGCAGGGCAACGATGGTCGCATCAAGGGGCAGTTTAAGATGCCCGGGCTAGAGGCGGGCGAGGTGTCGCTCTCCGTGGGCGAGGTGATCGAGCTGACCGGCGTCGACCGTGTGCTCAGCGATAGCGGCGAGCAGCTCTGCTTCAAGACCCCTCTCTACCTGTCGGGCAAGGTGAAGGCTGTCTATCGGGATCATCAGGTCTCCCTGCTGGTGTATCAGGATCAGGGCCGCTGGCGCAACGCCCTCAAGCAGCAGCTGAAACACTATTAATGGGCCACACAGTTAAGTCGATGAGGAGCAAGATGCAGCAAGCATTTGAACTACGCCAGGGGCGCTGGCAACTGACCCTAGCAGAGGAAGACTACGGCGCCTCGCGGCAACTGGCGGCCGGGTGCGACGGCTTCATCGCCGACGATGAAGATGAGCAGGTGGATGATATCGAGCGTTCCTGTGTCAATTGTGCCCGTCGTCGTTGGTTGATCGACGCCATCGAGTGTACCTTCTTGTAGCAGTATATTAGTCTTTGCTTTACAAAAACTTGCCTCATTTTCTAGGGCCGGCAAATGGGGATAAATCGGCATTCAGCCTGAAACTATCCTCGCCGGCCTCTGGCGTTCTGCCGCGCCCAGGCATACTATAATTTCCTCCTATCACAGTGTTTTCACAGGCAATCGCACCGAAGCTAAGGGATTTAGACTAGGCTAAAAAGGAGCGGATGCGAAAACCGGGTGATTTTTTGGGAAAGCGGTATGACCGAAAGTGTGAACGAAAAAGCGGATGTCATGAAGGTGCCGGTGCCAAACCTGGCGCTGGGTATGTATGTTGCGGCTATCGATCATCAGGGAAGAGTCAATGTCACCAATCCGGGACAGATTAAAGATCGACAAGCCATAGATAAGCTGGTGCGAAACGGTATCGAGTATGTCTGGGTCGACGTAGAAAGGTCGGCGCCAGAGTGTGGACTCAGGCCGAAACAAGAGCCAGAGAAGATAATACGTCTGACCCGGGATCAATCCCAGGAGAAGGCCAAACGCCTGATGAGCGAGGCGAAAGATCTGGTGAAGAAGGTCTTGTCCGAGACCTTCGAGGGTAAGGCGGTCAAGGTAGAGCCATTCGAGGCGCTGGCGGACAAGATGCTCGAATCTGTCATGCTCGATGCCGACGCCTTCAAGTGTATCTCGGCCCTGCGCTCTAAAGATGCCTACCTGCTGGAACACTCCATCAATGTGGCCTTCCTGCTGGTGACCTTTGGTCGCTACCTCAAGCTCAAGCGTAGCGTGCTCAAACAGTTGGCTGTGGGCGGTATCTTGCACGATATCGGCAAGGTGCGCGTCAATAATCGCATACTGCACAAGCCGGGGCGGCTGACGCCGGAAGAGTTTGAGCATATGAAGCTGCATCAGGTCTATGCCCAGGAGATCCTAGCCGAGACTGAGGATCTGTCGCAGATCAGCCGCGACGTCTGCCTGATGCACCACGAGAAGCTCGATGGCAAGGGCTATCCCAATGGCCTAAAGGGAGAGGAGATCTCCCTCCATGGTCGCATGAGCTGTATCGTGGATATCTTCGACGCCCTGACTGCGACCCGTTGCTACAAGGAGGCGATGAGCCCGGCCGCGGCCTTTAAGATCTTGCTCAGCCTGACCCCCTTCCACTTGGACGAGAGGCTGGTGTATGAGTTTATCCGTTGTGTCGGTGTCTATCCGGTTGGCTCCCTGGTGCAGCTCTCCGATGGCAGGGTGGGAATCGTCTGGGAGGCGAAAGACAGAGACGCCCTACACCCGGTGATCAAGACCTTCTATTCGGTGAAGCACAAGCATTACACCGAGGTGGCTATGGTGGATCTGCTTAAATCGGAGTTGCATATCGAGCGCGGCGTGTCGCCCAGCAGCCTGGATGTGGACCCTACGCCTTTCTACTGATCTGGATCAGGCATCAAGGTTTCACAGGATTTGCGCGCTTGCTAGCAGAAGTCCCATGTCGTGCTGTATGGCGCGCCGTGGGCGGATACACTGGCGCCAATCTATTACTGAAATTGGCTTAAGTCATCGATGAACAGAAGAGAATTTATCCTGGCGGGCGGCGCGCTTCTCGCCGCGGGTCTCTCCCCCAAGCTAATTGCCGCGAGTCCTACTCACAATTCTGTCAAAGACCAAGATCAAACCCAGGCACTTGATCAAACCCAAGCACCGCTCAAGGTGTTGGCTCTGGTGTTTGACGACTATGAAACCTTAGATCTGCATGGTCCCATCGAGATGCTGGGGCATCTGCCTAGCGTCGATATCACCCTGATCGGTCCTAAGTCTATCGTGCGCAGTTACCAGGGGCCGAGAGTGGTTGCCGATCGCCTGCTCGATGAGGTGGTCGCGTGCGATCTCCTGCTGGTCCCCGGTGGCATGGGCACGCGCAAGCTGGTGGACGACACCCGCCTGTTGGACTGGCTGAGGCGTCAGGCCAAGGTCTCCAATAAGGTATTTTCCGTCTGTACCGGCGCTGCGCTGCTGGCCAAGGCCGATCTGCTCGATGGCGTGAGCGCCACCACCAACAAGATGGCCTATGCCTGGGTGACAGGATTAAACGACAAGGTTATCTGGCAGCCCAGCGCCCGCTGGGTGGACGATGGCCGTTTCCTCACCTCATCCGGCGTGTCGGCGGGGATAGATGCAGCTCTCTTCTACATCGCCCAAACCTATGGCGAGGCTCAGGCGCGGAAGATAGAGACACTCACCGAATATCGATGGAACAGCGACGCCGATAAGGATCCCTACGCCGTCATAAGTTAGTCGATTTAGTGCTTAGCCGATTCAGCTATTTGTTAGTAAAAACGGATATTTGCTGAGATTTCGGCGGCAATAAATAATAGCCACTCACTCATTTCGCCAAACTCTTTCGTTAAACTTAAAGGAGGCAAAGATGAAGAAGTGGCTAGTGCTTTTATGTTGCGCCTTCCTGTTGGCGTCCTGGCTCACCACAGGACTAACCCGCTCCCTGGTGGAGCTGGCGGCCTTTATCACCATAGTGACCCTGGTGTGGCGCTACAGCGTCTCAGCTAAAGTTGACGATGTAGAGCAGAGAACCCGCGCCGATAATCAGCCAGAGCAGTAATCCCAGGGCCAGAGGCCGCATTCCTGCCTGGCGCATCTTGCCTATGGTGATCCCCGCGCCAATCATAAACAGGCAGAGCACCAACACACGTTTAGACAGGGCAAAGATGCCGTCATACAGCGCCTGTCCCTGGGGCACCAAGTGCGCCAGCAATATCGCCAGACAGTAGAAGAGAATAAAGAAAGGCACGGCGACCTTGCGCCGATTGCCGCCAAACGCCATGGCACTCACCAGCGCCACGGGCACTATCCACAGGGCCCGAGCCAGCTTGAGTGTGGTGGCGGTGCGCAGCGCCTCGTCACCATAGGCCGAGGCGGCGCCCACGACCGACGAGGTGTCGTGGATGGCGATGGCGCTCCATACCCCAAAATGATACTGACTCAGCTGCAACAGATGCCCGAGGGCCGGAAACAGAAATAGGGCTATGGAGTTGAGCACGAACACGGTCGCCAACGCTATGGCCGTATCCTGGCTGTCTGCCTTGATGGCCGGGGCCACGGCGGCGATGGCACTGCCGCCACAGATGGCGGTGCCCGAGGCGATCATATGGCTCAGCTTGGCATCGACTCTGAGCAGCCTGCCCAAGGCCGTTCCCAGCAGCAGGGTGAAGACGATAGAGCCTAAGATAAGCCCGATATTTTGGCCGCTGGCGCTGATGGCGGCGTCGAGGTGAATGCCGAAACCGAGGCCGATAATGGCGTAGGCCAGTAGCTTCTTGGTCAGGGCGCCGATATCCAGATTGCGGGGCACCAAACCCAGGCTGGCCAGGGTGAAGCCGATCACCAGGGCGATGGGGGAGGAGATCACAGGCGTCAGGCAGAGGGCGCCGGCGACAAAGAAGATCGCCTGAGCGGGGGGAAAGGGCCACTTTTGAAACAATGCTTTCATCGGTTCCATATCTTGTTTAACCAGATGGGCAGGTTTTATCCTGCCCACTGTTTTCGAATGCCGGGTGTTTTACCACAGATTCGAGCCTATTAACCTTACCTATGTCAGGTTTCGCCGCGCCGTCTTGTGCTACGCCACATGCCTCGACTCAAAATCAATGCCAAGTCTCGGGCTAGCTCAGCAGGAGCAGGCTGCCCAGGCCGAGGAAGATGAAGAAGCCTACCACGTCTGTGACTGTGGTGAGGATCACCGAGCCCGCCACCGCAGGGTCGATACGCATCTGCTTGAGCACAAAGGGAATAACCGTGCCCGATGAGGCCGCCGCCAGGCTGTTGAAGACGATCGCCACGAAGATGATGCCACCCAGCGCCAGGGAGGAGAACCACCAACTGACCACCACACCTATGAGGGCGCCCAGTAGCACACCGTTGAAGGCGGCGATCTTCAGCTCCTTGTCCAGCAGCAGGGTGAGGTTGCTGCGCTTCAAGTGGTTTAGCGCAATACCCCGCAGGGCCACCGCCAGTGTCTGGCTGCCAGCGATGCCGCCCATGCTGGCGACCACCGGCATCAGGATAGCCAGGGCCACCACCTGTTGCAGGGCGTCGCCAAACAGGCCGATAACCCAGGAGGCGAGAAAGGCGGTCAGCAGGTTGGTGGTCAGCCAGATGGCTCGCATGCGCGCCGCCACGCCAACCGGGGTGAAGAGGTCTTCCTCATCCTGTGGGGTTTCAGACACCAGCACCTCCAGGCTTCGCTCCTTGAGGCGGTGCATCAGGGTCGACAGGGCAATAGCGCCGATGATCTTGCCGCCTTTCTCCACCGGCACCCAGGCAAAGCCCGCCGCCGGATTAAACTGCTGTGCCGCCTGGGTGATATCCAGCTCGTCGCCTATGGCCTCGAGTTCGGTGAGACACTCAGACAAAGGCGTGGCGGGATCTTCGCGATAGAGCTGCTCAAGTGTGCAGCCGCCGTGAAACTGCCCCTCGGCATCGACGCCGTAGACGGCCACATATTCCCGCTGCTTCTGCTTGTTCAGGCGCTCCAGCACCCGACCGACCGTGGCGGTTGGGCGCGAGCGCAGAATATTGTTGTTTAGGTAACGGCCGACGGCCTCATCCTGGTAGCTCAGCGCCTGCTGCATCTGCTCCGTGGTGAGGGCTTCTTGCTGATCCAGATAGTCTTCGACTATGTCGCCGGGCAGAATCTCGGCGAAGGTGAGGATATCTATCTCTGAGATACGCCGTGCCAGCCCCTGAAGCTGCTCTGGGCTCAGCAGATCTAAGACGTGACGGGCGGTCTCATAGTGCAGCAGGTGCAATACCGCCCAGCCTCTGTCTATGGGGATCTTACGGCAGATAGGCGAACGATATTGGTCGCTGACCGATTCCAGCAGGTCGGCCAGATCGGCATCTGAATAGTCGCTGATAAAGCCCAGCGAGGGCAGTTCTTCGGCCTCGGGATGACTGACAATGTCGATGACGCGGGCGAGTAGGTCGTCTCTGGCCGCTTGATCTGTTGGTGGTATGGGGTCTGGCATTGTCATAGGGGATGTCCTTGGTTGAGCTTGGGGGACAGTGTAAGGGAAAGCCCTTAACTAAACCATTGAAAGCCTGCATTTTACATTGCCACTGGCTCCGCCTGTGCCTGCCTTAACAGGCACTGCAACAGACGGTTAGCCGTTGATGAGAAAACTCTCTGACGGGTCCACCAGAACGCGATCGCCCATCGCCTCTCTGCCTAGCAGCATCAGATAGGTCATGTCCTGGCGATTACTCAGGGTCAGCTCTATGGGCCACTCATGCTCTCCCAGCTTGAGTGTGGTCTCGATCACGCAGCGCTGCTCCACCTCGCCGTTGGATGACTTGATGCGGCGGGAGTCGTGCACAGGGGCCTTACAGTGGACGATCTGCTCTAAGTCATATACATCCGGATGCAGGTCGAAGGCGACATAGGGGCGTCTTCCCACCTTGATCCGTTTGAGGTTATCCACATGCAGGGCCGAGGTCTTGGCGCCCGTGTCGATGCGCACATGCAGATCCTTGATGCCCAGATCCGGCAGATCGCATGCCTCTAAGTTGCCTATGATGATCTTGTTCATCGCTCTTTGTCCCTCAATCTCGCTTAATGCCTCTTCATGCCTTAGATGGTCTGGGTGGTCAGCGGCATTATCTGATCGTTCATTATCTCAATATGTTCGGCCACCTCGTCGGCGGCGCTGCCAAAGTAGGCCACGTGGAACATGGCATCACCCTCCAGTACCAGGGGGATATTCTGCTTGCCGATGACGATGCCCGCGCGGTTGGATACCACGCTCTGGATCAGCTCGCCCAGTGGGCTGTTGATCTCCGCCAGCACCTCGCCCTTCTCCACATAGCTGCCTAGCTTAACAAATTCGCACACGAAGCCGCTGGCCGAGGCGCGAGTCCAGTCGCTGCGGTTGGCGATGAAGGGGGCTATCTTCTTGCGCTGCTGACGCTTACGTATCAGCCCAAGTGACGATAGCACATTGCGAATACCCCGCTCACCGGTCTGAATCGACAGCTCGTCGAATCTGAGCGCCTGGCCTGCCTCATACAGTAGCACCCGGGTGCCCTTGTTAACCGCCGACTCCCGCAGCGAGCCATCACGCACGTTGGCGTTAAGCAGCACTGGTACACCGAAGGCCTGGGCCAAGGCCAGAGTCTGCTCGTCATCCAGATTGGCGCGGATCTGCGGCAGGTTCGACCTATGAATCGCCCCGGTGTGCAGGTCGATACCATAGTCGCAGTGCTGCACTATGCTGTCTAAGAAGGTATGCGCCACCCGCCCCGCCAGTGAGCCCTTGGGCGAACCGGGAAAACAGCGGTTAAGGTCGCGCCTGTCGGGCATATAACGGCTCTGGTTCAGCACCCCATACACATTGACCATAGGCACCAGGATCAGTGTGCCCTTGAGCAGCTTAAGCTTGCTTTGGATCAGGCGACGGATGATCTCTATGCCATTGAGTTCATCGCCATGCACCGCGGCGCTGACAAACACCTTGGGGCCATCCTTCTTGGCCCGGATCACATGGACAGGAATCGAGACCTGAGTGTCAGTGTAGAGGCTGGCAACGGGCAGCTCGAGCTGGTGCTCGGTGCCGGGTTGGATATCGACCCCTGCTATGGTCAGTGCTGAATTCATTTAGCCTTTTCCGCGCGTTCTGTTGGCGTTGGGTTTCGCCTTCTTCTCAATAAATTCATAGATCAGCCCGGCCACGTCCTTGCCGGTCGCCTGTTCTATCCCTTCCAGGCCTGGCGAGGAGTTCACCTCCATCACCACAGGGCCGTTATTAGACTGCAAAATATCTACACCACACAGGTTGAGCCCCATCGCCTTGGCGGCGTTGAGGGCCGTAGCCCGCTCATCTTTCGACAAACGCACCAGCTGGGCCACGCCGCCGCGATGTAGGTTAGAGCGAAACTCGCCTTCGGCCGCCTGACGCTTCATGGCCGCCACTACCTTATCACCCACCACGAAGCAGCGAATATCGGCGCCGCCTGCCTCTTTGATGAACTCCTGCACCAATATGTTGGCCTTGAGACCCATGAAGGCCTCGATCACGCTCTCGGCCGCCTTATTGGTTTCGGCCAATACTACGCCTATGCCTTGTGTGCCTTCCAGCAGCTTGATCACCAGGGGGGCGCCGCCCACATTCTTGATCAAATCCTGGATCTTGTCGGGCTTGCTGGCAAATCCGGTGCGCGGCAGGCCAATGCCCTTGCGTGACAGCAGCTGCAGGGATCTCAGCTTATCGCGAGAGCGGCTGATGGCCACAGACTCGTTGACGCAGAAGGTACCCATCATCTCGAACTGGCGCACCACGGCCGTGCCGTAGAAGGTGATCGACGAGCCGATACGTGGGATCACCGCATCATACTTAGGCAACACCTTACCCATGTAACGCACGGTCGGGTTGCTGCTGGTGATATCCATGTAGCAGTGCAGCGTGTCTATGATATCCACCTCGTGGCCGCGTGCTTCGCCGGCTTCTTTCAGGCGCATGGTAGAGTATAAGTTCTCGTTACGAGACAAGATTGCAATACGCATGTCTACATTCCTTAGTGGTAAAACAAAAAATTAATGCTTTCAAATTCAAAATGATTGCTGGCCTCATGGCGAACAATCTAGGTCGACGGCGCTAGGTGTCGCGTTGGTAAAAGATCACCTAAGCGCGGCCTGCCGCCAGCGGAATAACTCAACTGGTTTAACTATAGCCATAATTGAGTAGTACCGCGGCGGAACGGTCTTTTTTCCTTGGATATCATTCGATTGCCAGAGGTCTTCCATCGCCTGTTTAGGGCGCGACCTTATTGATAAACCCCTGCGGAGAAAAGCTAATTTTTTTTGTCGTGACCACAAGGGATTTTGTTTCTGAACCCTAGGCTCGGCGGGAGTGTTATCTATGCTGGATTTGACTCGCTTTGCAGTGCCGTGCAAGTCACACTTTTGGCTTATGTTCGGTGATTGCTTGCTAGGAGTAGACTAAGGCTGGAGTGAAGGATGAGGCTGATAAATCTGCCTAGTACACTGTCAATTTGATAACCCGCTTTGCGTATTGTGATGCATATAAGGATTTGGATTATCGTGTTGCCTATTTAATGGGAAGCATTGCAGATCTCGCCCTTTTCTTAAAATAAGTGGGTCCCGCTTTGTCTTGGGTAGCTCACTTTTCCCTTGTTATGCTGTGTCATTATTGATATAAATTTCAGATGGTTAAAAAATTTTGCCGCGATCTGTATTAGGTGGTGGTGATTTACATAGGCGGCATTCTCGCTAATAAGCGTTATGTATTTAGGAGTATCATTTGTCAAATCGTTCTTATCTATTTTCATCTAATAGAAAACCTAGTGATAGTAACTCACTAGTATTAACTGGTTTGTCCGAATGGAACTCAGAAATCCCTCTTCTATATAAGATACTTTTTTCAGGAGGGAAAGCTGTGGAATGTAAATCTTTAATCTGGGATTTAGATGAACCTCTAGCACTATCTATCAGTTATGAAACCGCAATAAAAAATATTTGTTATTTTAATGAAATTGTTTCTTCTGTTTATGCATCAGATGTAATTAAGTCAGCAATTCAGTTTTTATTGAAAGATGAAAATAGAGGTCAATTTTTATTATTGGAACCCTATGAAATCTACCTTTTAAATGATGAAGTTGAGTTTGTACAGCAGCGAGACCTTTTAGCCGAACTCCATTTGTTGGACGTAAAAAAAACTGCGGAAGATTTCATTCAGAGCAATCACATAAAGAATAAAAAAAACTTTAAATCAATTTTTAATAAAAACTCGATAGATTGTAGTCAATTTGAAGACTCCCTTATTCTTTTGGGCTTTAACGAGTGGAGCAATCATTTATGCTACGCGCCTTATCCCCCTGAAGAAAAAGTCGATACACCAAGTTATGAATATTCTAAAATTGTTAAATTTGAACTCAGTAACCTCAATTCTTATGCTTGGTTTAAAAGTATTGAAATTAACAGAGATTCTAAAAAAGTTCATCTTGTAGAACATCGAAATAGAAGAGAGTTTATAGCTTTATTAGTTGATGAAAATCGAGATGTAAATGATAGGCTGAATTTTAGGTTTAATATAGAGCCTGAAAGAAAACATGATCTAATGCATGTTTTTAGTTTAATGAAAGGCGTTGGAAAAGAAGATGTATGGAGGCTAAGTTCTTCATCTTTAGAAAATAAAGATGGGGAGATTACCTTGCGGTCTGTAAGTGAAACAGAAGAGTATTCTTTTAAAGAAAATACATAACAAGCGACTGTGGTGTTTAGTCAATATATTTATCCGTTTTTTACGCACCACAGTTCCTCGCTTTTAAGTATGGTATTCAAGATCACGATGAGCTTTCGCATGCAGGCGATCAGTGCTACTTGCGGCATTTTGCCAGCCGCTTTGAGACGCTGGTAATAGCGCTTAAAAACACGATTACACGGTATGGCTGACATCATCGCCATAAACATGACTGTGCGTATTCTATGGAGACCACCACGGATCCTGCGTTTCCCCTTGTAAGAGCCATTTTCGCGGTTCATAGGAGCCACACCAACTAGGGCGGCAATTTCTTTTCGGTTTAGTTTTCCTAACTCTGGCATTTCACTGAGCAGAGTGTAGGAAAGCACTTGCCCCATTCAAGAGGGACAGCCAACGCGTGGCATTTTTATTATGCGTTGGTTTGTGTGATTACGATGTTATGCTGAAGCTTGGTAGCAGCGTTGGCTGCCCCTTAACGCGGCGTTAGCCGATATCTCCACAAGATGAGTACCAATTTTCATCGAGGTAGCATTAAAAAGGCCAGACAGTTGTCTGGCCTTTTGCTGTTCTCTCAATCAAGCAATAAGCGTATTAACGCATGGTAACGAACTCTTCGGCGCCTGTGGGGTGGATGGCGACGACGGCGTCGAAGTCGGCCTTGGTGGCACCCATCTTGATGGCGACGCCGAAGCCTTGCAGTATCTCATCCATGCCGTAGCCGATGCCGTGAATGCCCACGACCTTCTCCTCTTTACCGGCGCACACCAGCTTCATCTTGCAGGCCTGACGGTGAGCGGTAACTGCCGTGTACATAGAGGTGAAGCCTGAGTTATAAACCTTGACGTTCTCCTCGCCATATTGGGCGATCGCCTCTGGCTCGGTGAGGCCCATGGTACCGATTGCCGGGTGGCTGAACACCACGGTTGGCACTAGGCTGTAATCCATCTTGGCTTCTGTCATGCCGTTAAACAGACGCTCCGACAGCAGGCGACCGGCTTTTACCGCAACCGGGGTAAGCTCTATGCCGCCTTCTATGATGTCGCCGACGCAGTAGATGCCCTTGGCTGTGGTGTTTTGCTGTGCATCGACCACCACATAACCCTTGTCGTTGAGCTTAACGTCTGTATTTTCCAGGCCGATCTTGTCGGTGGATGGACGACGGCCGATGGCCCAGATTAGGGTGTCGACCTCATAGCTTTCGCCATTTTCCAGCTTAAGGGTCAGTGAGCCGTCGGCGTTCTTGGTCACAGACTCTGGAATGCTGTGGGTGTGCAGGCTAGGGCCGTCTGTGGCCATAGACTCCATCAGGGCTTCGCTCAGCATAGGGTCGAAGCTGCGCAGCGGCGCATGCTTACGCACAAACAGGTGAGTTTCGCTGCCCAAGGCATGGAGTACACCCGCCAGCTCGACGGCGATATAGCCTGCGCCGACAACGGCCACACGCTTAGGCTGCTCGTTGAGGGCGAAGAAGCCGTCTGAGTCGATACCATATTCGGCGCCCGGAATGTTTGGAATGGTGGGGGTGCCGCCGGTGGCGATCAGTATATGGTCGGCGCTGTAGTGCTCGCCGTTGACCTCTATGGTGTTGTTGTCGACGAAGCGGCCATAGCCGCGCACCAAGGTGACACCATTGCTGTCCAGGCCACGGTCGTAGGCGCCGTGGATACGCTCGATGTAGGCTTCGCGGCTCTCGACCAGCTTGCTCCAATCGAATTTGTTGACCGATACGTCGAAGCCATAGTCTTTGGCGTACAGGTGCATGGCCTCGGCGACTTGGGCGCCATACCACATGACTTTCTTAGGGACGCAGCCAACGTTAACGCAGGTGCCGCCCAGCGCCTTGGCTTCGATCAGCAGTACCTTGGCACCGCGCATGGCCGCACGGTTGGCCGAGGCGATCCCGCCGCTGCCGGCGCCTAAACAGATATAGTCAAAATGTTGAGCCATCTTTTTCTCCAAATTCGACGGATTGCATATGGGGGTCATTGTAGGGGTAAAGCGACAAGCAAACCAGAGGTGTGTGCGCCCTTTAGCAATAGACCCGCGTCAGGGCGTATGACTTTCAAATGAGTTTGCGTTTAGCGCCGATATTGGCATCTGTGGTGATCGCTCTGGCTTGGCCCTTCGGCGCCGCACTTCATGCAGACCCATTCGCTCTGGCGGGCGCGTAGCTCCTTATCCTGGTAGCCGTACTGGTGTTTCTGTTGCCGCTTGAGGCTGTTTTCAAGATGCGACATGCGTTTGTCCAGCCAGCGGCAGCTGGGATCGTCCGCCACATGTTGGCGACTTGCCAGTTGCTGCTTACGACTCAAGGGCTTGATGCGTTTGCTTTTCTGCTTGTTGGTAGAGCGTTTCTCGCGACGCTGCTTGGTATGTGTCGGGCTGGCACTATAGTTAAGGGCGCTGCTGGGATTTTTGGGGATGACGAGTGGATTGCCCTCGCTGTCCAGGGCACCGTCGGCGGGTAGGGTGATCACCTCGGGTTTTAGTTGTTTGTCTTTGGCGTGTGCAGCGCCGAGCGGCAAGAGTGACTGGGTGATGACGCTAAGCATGAAGAAGCTATGGATGAAGAAGCTCTGGATAAAGCGATTGATGGTAAAGCTGGGCGCGAAAAAGTATCGAGGGTGATAGCGGGCAGACATTCCGTGTCCTCCAAGTCAGGGCAGGCACTCCTTGCCTGTGTTAGATAAAGCTAGCTCATGGCGAGCCAGCTTTCAATGAAGGACACAGACTTGGCAGTCGGTTTCAGGCTAGACCCCTAGAACCTAGAACCTGGAACCTAGAGCCCTAGAACCGAGAGCCCTAGAAACTGAAGGTGAGGTGTAGGCCCGCGTAGGTGTTGTTGAGGCTGCCCTTGGCGTCAGGGTTTTCCTGCTTAATATCTTCCTGGGCCAGGGTGCGGCTCAGGTGGCCAGAGAGCACCAGGCGATTGGCCAGTTGATATTGGGCCTCTACACCAAACTGAAAATGGTTAGGGCCATCGTGTTCTTCGGTCACATATTGGAAATCGAATGTTTGGGTGACATAGGGAGTCAGGGTGAGCCTGTCTGACACCGGCCATTCGCTGTGCAGGCTGGCCTCGACAAAATAGCCGCCCGCCTCGGTGGAATAGGTATAGCTCAGCGAGGGGGTTAGCCATTCGATGGCCGTATATTCCATTGTGGCAAACAGCTCGTTGTCGCCACAGCGCTCGTCGCCGTAGGCCTCTATGCGCTGGTAGCCAATGGCGGCACTTAGCTTGTCGCTAAGCTCGAAGCCATACTCCAGCCCCATGTTCCACTCGATATAGTATTGGCTATCGCCACGTCCAACCGTGGTAAACAGGGTGAGATCATCAAACTGCACGGCCGCCGTTGCCCAGTAGATGCCGCCCTTGTCTAAGTTGTTGCGCCCCTCTGAGATATATTTCGAATCCCAGCCTAAATCGAGAATCACCGAGGTCTCAGGGCCTTCGCCATGGCTGATGATGTTATTGAT
This sequence comes from Shewanella aquimarina, assembly GCF_023349185.1. GTDB lineage: Bacteria > Pseudomonadota > Gammaproteobacteria > Enterobacterales > Shewanellaceae > Shewanella > Shewanella aquimarina. The sequence goes on from NZ_JAKIKY010000012.1 coordinate 70,302, forward strand.
GTGGGAGTCATCGATTGCACCAGTATTAGCCTCTTCGGCGGCGTTGACTGTGCCTGCCAGCATGAGACTGAGAATACAGGAATGAGTGAGCAATTTGTTCATGGGTGTAACACTGAATGTTATTGGGATCGAAATGGATGATAATCGGCTAATTATTAAACATAAATGATAATTGCTCGCATTTGCGATCGGCTTGGCAATATCTGTGATGTAAGTGACAAGTATATATCGCCTTGCTCTAGATCAAGGTTTTTCCTCTAGCTCGCTGCTAGGTGTTCACTGCTAGGTTTAACTCATAACTGTCAGGCGCTGTTGCTAATTGTCACTTTGGGCGCTCATGCCCAGGAGTCTATCTAGTTTACCCAAGATGCTTGAATAGTCGCCCAGTCGCCCATATGTAACCTCAATACCCTAAGATTGACGAGGACACCAGATGAGTAACCCTTTGCTAAGCGGCAGTGAATTACCGCTATTTTCGCAAATTAAACCCGAGCATATTCAGCCAGCCGTCGAGCAGGGGATTGCCAATTGTCGCCAGAAGATCGATGAGGTGCTTGCCAGCGGCGGCCCCTACACCTGGGACAATCTGATCGCCCCGCTAGAGCAGGTAGATGACGAACTGAGCCAAATTTGGTCACCCGTATCACACATGAACTCAGTGCTTAGCACAGAGGAGTGGCGCGCCGCTCACGATGCCTGCCTGCCACTCTTGTCTGAATATGGTACCTATGTGGGGCAGCATCAGGGCCTATATCAAGCTTATAAGGCGCTCAAGGAGTCCGATGAATTTGCCAAGTTGAGCCAGGCGCAGCAAACCAGCATCACTCACAGCCTGCGTGATTTCGAGCTGTCAGGTATCGGATTGAACGATGACGATAAACAAACTTATGGAAAATTGGTTAAACGTTTATCTGAGCTAACCAGTAGCTTCTCTAATCAGCTGTTAGATGCCACTCAGGCCTGGACTAAGCTGGTAACCGACGCCGAGGAGCTGGCCGGTTTGCCCGAGTCTGCCATTGCCGCGGCTAAGGCGATGGCCGAGGCCAAAGAGCAGCAAGGCTGGCTGTTCACCCTGGACTTCCCTTCTTATCTGCCCGTGATGACCTACAGCGACAATCGTCAGCTGCGCGAGGAGTGCTACCGCGCCTTCGTCACCCGCGCCTCGGATCAGGGCCCTAACGCCGGTGAGTTTGATAACGGCCCCTTAATGAATGAGATCTTAGATCTGCGCCATCAGCTGGCCAATCTGTTGGGATTCGACAGCTTCGCCCACAAGTCATTGGCGACCAAGATGGCCGAGACGCCGCAGCAGGTGCTGGATTTCCTCAACGAGCTGGCGGCCCGCTCTAAGCAGCAGGGTCAAAATGAGCTGGCCGAGTTGACCGCATTTGCCGAGAAAGAGTTTGGCGTGACCGAGCTGGCGCCTTGGGATCTCAGCTACTACGCTGAGAAACTCAAGCACCACAGATATGAGATCTCCCAGGAGCTGCTGCGCCCGTATTTCCCTGAAGATCGTGTGCTGTCGGGCCTCTTCTATACAGTGTCTCGTCTGTTTGACCTGACCATAGAGGAGCAGGAGCATTTCGACAGCTGGCATAAAGATGTGCGCTTCTTCCATATCAAAGACGCCGAGGGTGAGCACAGAGGCAGCTTCTACCTGGATCTCTATGCCCGCGAGGGTAAGCGCGGCGGTGCCTGGATGGACGATTGCCGGGTGCGCCGACAAACCGCCAAGGGCCTGCAGAAGCCGGTGGCTTACCTGACCTGTAACTTTAACGCCCCTGTCAGCGGCAAGCCTGCGCTGTTTACCCATGATGAGGTGACGACGCTATTCCACGAGTTTGGCCACGGCATACATCATATGCTGACCAAGATAGATGTGGCGGGTGTGTCGGGCATCAACGGCGTGCCTTGGGATGCGGTGGAATTGCCGAGCCAATTCATGGAAAACTGGTGCTTCGAGGAAGAGGCGCTGGCCGAGATCTCCGGACATTTCGAGACCCACGAACCGCTGCCGAAGGCGATGTTAGACAAGATGCTGGCGGCGAAGAACTTCCAGTCGGGCATGATGATGCTGCGTCAGCTGGAGTTTTCGCTGTTCGACTTCCGCCTGCATCTGGAATATGAACCGGCCGAGGGTGCCCACATTCAGGCCAAGCTGGATGAGGTGAGAGATCAGGTTGCCGTGGTCAAGGCCGCCGACTTTAATCGCTTCCAACACAGCTTTGCTCATATCTTTGCCGGTGGTTACGCCGCGGGTTACTACAGCTACAAGTGGGCCGAGGTGTTGTCGGCCGATGCCTTCTCTCGCTTCGAGGAAGAGGGGATCTTTAACGCCGAGACCGGACGCAGCTTCCTGGAAAACATCCTCGAGATGGGCGGCAGCCTGGAGCCGATGGAGTTATTTAAGCGTTTCAGAGGCCGTGAGCCACAGATCGACGCCCTGTTGAGACACTCGGGCATTCAAGGCTAATGCTGTTCTGATTAGTCTACATAGATGCAAAAAGGCCACTCCGCTAAAGGGTGGCCTTTTTTATGGGCTAGTTTTTATGAGCTAGCGCCTGTTGGTTCATCTTAGCTAGTAGGCGCCCGCGCTGTAGGTTAGCTCATAGCTGTGGCTGTAGATCTCTAGGATGTTGCCGAAGGGATCTTCCATGTAGATCATGCGGTAAGGCTTCTCGCCTGGGTAGTAGTAGCGAGGGGCCTTCATGCGCTTCTTACCACCTGCGGCGACAATCTTCTCTACCAGGCCTTCGAGATCCGGGTCTTGTACGCTGAAGTGGAATACGCCCGTCTTCCAATATTCGAAGTTATCCTCAGGGTTTTGCTGATTGGCAAACTGAAACAGCTCGACGCCTATCTTGTCGCCGGTGGCCAGGTGGGCGATACGGAACGATCCCCAGTTGGCACCGAAGACGTCGGTACACATCTCGCCGATTGGGCTGTCATCTTCCACAATTTCAGTGGGTTTCATGATGAGATACCAGCCTAACACCTCGGTGTAAAATTTGACGGCTGCCTCGAGATCCGGCACCGAAATACCTATGTGAGAAAAGGTTCTTGGGTAAGTTGTGTTGTTCATACTATGCTCCTGTTGGTGAGTTGGGTATAGATTACAAATCGCACAGAATTATGTAAAATTATCAAAATTTATAATTTTGAGTACAAATTGTGATGATTAATCCCGTCTGGTTGCGCAGCTTCTGCACCCTGGTGGAGCTGGGTCATTTCACCCGCACCGCCGAGCGCCTGCATATGACCCAATCCGGCGTCAGCCAGCATGTGCGTAAGCTGGAAGAGCAGCTAGATACCCAGCTGCTGCTGAGGGAAGGCAAGAAGTTTTCCCTGACTCACGCCGGCCGCCAGCTATACCAGCAGGGGCAGGCCATACTGCAATCCCTGGCTCGGCTGGAGCAGGGGATCAAGCAAGATCCGCCCTTCGCCGGAGAGGTACGCCTGATGTCCCCCGGCAGCGTCGGCCTCAAGCTCTATGGCGAGTTACTGGATTTACAAAGCGTGCACCCCGAGTTGTCGCTGGATTACCGCTTCGCCTCCAACGCCGGGGTTGAGAGCGCCATCACTGCCATGGAGGCGGATATCGGCCTGATGACCCGTCAGCCAGAGCTTACCGAGGTGCAGGCCGAGCCGATTGCCAAGGAGGCGTTACTCCTGGTGACGCCAGCTAGCCAAACGTCTCTCTCCTGGGAGGACCTGCTAAAGCTGGGCTTTATCGATCATCCCGATGGCGCCCACCACGCCAAGTTACTGCTGGGGGCTAACTACCCCGAGTTTGAGCACATTGATCAGCTGCCTAAGCGGGGCTTCTCTAATCAGATTGGCTTGATCTTAGAGCCAGTGAGCCGTGGCCTGGGCTTTAGCGTCTTGCCCGCCTATGCGGTGGAGGCCTTTGCCCGTCAGGATAAGATAACCGCCCATCGACTGCCCGTGGCGGTTAGTGAGACCATCTTTCTTTGCCGCCGACGTCAGGCCGTGCTGCCGAGACGGGTCGGTTCGCTGAGCGAGGCCATTAAGGCCTGCCTGGCTTAGAGAGGCAAGGTCTGTTCTGGTTGAGTAAGCGAGCGAGGCCGGCGGAACCACCGGCCTCGCAACTTTTCTTACGGCGTGTAGTAGGTTGCCGCACCCGGACCGACCGGCAGCCCGAGGGCGAACACCCAGATGAAGAAGAAGCAGGTCCAACCGATAAAGAAGACGATTGAGTAAGGCAACATGGTGGCGACCAGCGTACCTATGCCCAAGTGTTTCTTATACTGGGAGGCCACCGCCAGGATCAGGCCGAAATAGCTCATCATTGGGGTGATTAGGTTGGTGACCGAGTCGCCGATTCGGTAGGCCGCCTGAATCGTCTCTGGCGCATAGCCAACCAACATCAGCATGGGCACGAAGATAGGCGCCGTTACCGCCCACTGCGCCGAGGCGCTGCCCAGCATCAGGTTGATGAAACCACACATCATGATAAACAGCAGGAACACCAGCGGCCCCGTGAGGCCGATGGCGTTGAGGGCGTCGGCCCCGGTGACCGCCAGCACGGCACCCAGGTTAGTCCACTTGAAGAAGGCGACAAACTGCGAGGCAAAGAACACCAGCACGATATACATGCCCATGGTACTCATGCTGTGGGACATGGCGTCGATCACGTCTTTATCCCGCTTCATGGTGCCCACCACCTTGCCGTAGACCAGGCCGGGAATGGCGAAACAGATGAAGATGAAGGCGACTATCCCCTTGAGGAAGGGCGATCCCGCGACCAGCCCAGTCTCTGGATGACGCAGCGGCGCGTTCTCCGGCACCACAGAGAGCGCCAATATGCCGCCCAATACCAGGATGGAGAGACCAGCCATCTTGAGGCCCTTGATCTCCAGCGGCGTGACGCCATCCATCTTCTGGTTGTGCAGATCTATACTGGCCTCGCTGGGATCATACTTACCCAGTTTGGGCTCGACGATCTTCTCCGTGACCAGGGCGCCGAGAATGGTGATGACGAAGGTTGAAGCAAACATGAAGTACCAGTTGACCTCTGGACCCACTAAATAGTCGGGGTCGATCATCTGCGCCGCCGCTTCGGTGATGCCCGACAGCAGAGGGTCTACCGTGCCCAGCAGCAGGTTGGCGCTGTAGCCGCCAGAGACACCGGCGAAGGCCGCCGCCAGACCCGCCAGGGGATGACGCCCGAGGGAGTGGAAGATCAGTGCCGCCATGGGGATCAGCACAACATAACCCAGCTCGGCGGCGGTGTTGGAGACGATACCGGCGAAGACTATGGTGAGGGTCACCAGACGCTTAGAGGCGCCCATCACCAGGGTGCGCATCGCCGCCGACAGCAGGCCGGAGCGATCGGCGATGCCAACCCCCAAGAGGGCCACCAATACAGTGCCTAAGGGAGTAAAGCCGGTGAAGTTGGTCACTAGGTTGGAGACTATCATCCTCAGGCCTTCGGCATTCATCAGGCTGACCACATGGATCAGGCCATCTTCGCCGCGTCCCGCCGCACCGACCGGACGGGGATCGTTTACCGTCAGCTCGAAATAGCCGGCGATGCCGCTGATCACTATGATTGCGGCGCAAAACAGGGCGAAGAGGGTGATGGGATGGGGCAGGAGGTTCCCCAGGTGTTCGACCAGGTTGAGAAAGCGGACGAAGAGGCCGTTCTTGTTCGTCGATGGTGTCGGGGGCTGACTGGCCGCAAGACCCTCTTCTTGTTTGGAGCTCATGGTATTTCCTTCATCTTGGGCATCTGGGTGCCCTTATATTTCTGACCGCCAGCAGGCGGAGTGTTAGCACTTTATGATGAAGGAATTGCTTTAACTGAAGCTTAATTTGCGCTAATCGGTCAATCAAGTGACTTGGGGGCTGGGGAGGATGGGGAGTTTGGTATAGGCAAAAGAAAAGCCCGGCTTAGTCTAAGCGGGCCAATAAAAGGATGATGATTAAAACCAAGCCCTGGGGGGAAGATTGGGTTGCCTCTTGGTTGATTAAGATAATAGCCCAGGCTGGCTGTACGAATACTGAACAGGAAACATGTTGAGATAACCTTGGTATTGATTGGGGAATCATTGATGGAGTCGGCGCAAGGTGTAGTCGAGTTGGGTGGCTCGAATTAAGGAAGTGCGAGGGAGGTTGCACTGTCAGTTAAGCTTTCTCATTGCTCAAACTCTGTGCAAGTAGCAGCCATGACCTGAGCGCTGGATAGACAGTCTCTATGAAATATGCAGCAAATCGGCTGATTTTTGCCCTAAAGCCTCACTGACTGTCGGTAAAGCGTGTCATTTTGACCATTAGCTAGGGGATGATTTTGAAACACCAGTATTAGGTCAATCTGTATAGTATTGTCTTACATGGCTATTTGTATTGATTTTGTTACTTGTTGTGCTTTTTGCCTTGAGCCGGGTTAAAAGTCGTGAAGCTAGGTGAAAAGGATACTTTTACGGCAAAATTGGCGTGATAAATATCATTTTCGGTGAAAAAAGATGAATATAGCAGCAGTGAGATGTCGAAAGCGGCGTCGATAAATTGCTGGAAATCATCGCGAAAATCGGTGAAGCTGGTGCGTTAACCAACGAGATATAAGAATAACTATAGGGAAGGAACTCAAAGATGGAAGGTTTGTTATTAGGCCTTGGCCTAGTCGTTATTATCACCTACCTCTGGTATGTCAGCCTGATCAAGAAGCGTAACGTGGTTCGTGAAGCCTTGTCGGGTATCGATGTGCAGCTGAAGAAGCGCGCCAATCTGGTGCCCAATATTCTTAAGATTGCACAGAAATTTATGGATCACGAGAAGTCGCTGCTTACCGAGATCACCGCGCTGCGTGCTCAGGTAACTGCGGGCTATGATCTGAACGATGCCGATGCCATCAAGGAGCATCTGGGATTGGCCGGGCAGCTCAACAGCAAGATGGGCCAGCTGATGGTAAGCGTCGAGAACTACCCCGAGCTTAAGTCTGACAAGACCATGGTGCAGGCGATGACCACCTACAGCGAGGTCGAGGAGCATATCTCGGCGGCGAGACGTTTCTACAACTCGGCAGTGTCTGAACTCAATACCGCGGTGGAGATCTTCCCCGGTTCCATTATCGCCTCCATGGCCAAGGTTAAGGTGATGCCTTTCTACGAAGCCGATGAAGCGTCGAAGACGCCGATCGATGCATCCGACTACCTGAAGTAACCCGAATCATAGCTCAATGAACCCAGTAAGCTTTATTCTCGGGGCGCCGATTAAGGCGGAGCGTCAACCGCAACGTCTGTTTGCAGACCCCGATGAGCTGGGTCAGTTTAAGGCTTACTATGAAGAACATATCGAGCCTCTGACCCGTAAATTTGAAAACCATAGGATCGCCAGCCTCAAGGCGCTGCGGGGCCGCCTCTATACCAGTCTGGCAATCCTCCTCGGCGTGGCCGTGCTGATCCTGCTCTTTAGCCTGTCCGGTTATCTCGAGGTCCCCTGGGTCTTCTTTATCGTCTTATGCCTCCCCTTTGGCTGGTGGAGTTATCGCCCCCTGAAGCGTTATAAAAGCGATGTGAAGCGCGAGGTGTTCCCCAAGATCTTCCGCTACTTCGGCCATGACTTTATCTTCAGTACCAGCCACAGCATGAGCCTGACTCAGCTTAAGCGCTCTAAGCTGCTGCCTGGCTATGACAATGCTAAGTTTGATGACTATGTGCAGGGCACCTATAAAGGGGTCGAGATTGCCATCAACGAGCTGTGTTTAACCAAGCAGGTCAAGCGTGAGAAGAGTACCGAGACGGAAACCGTGTTTCGCGGCGTCATGGTGCAGCTCAGCAGCCATAAGGCATTTAAGGGGCATACCGTGGTGGTGAAGAATCGCGGTGGCCTGGTGAATTTTCTCTCCAGCAGCTTTAAGCGCCTGAGCCGGGTTAAGCTCGAAGATCCCAGGTTTGAGAAGCAGTTTGACGTGTTTTCAAGCGATCAGATCGAGGCGCGATACCTGCTTACGGTCGGTTTCATGGAGCGTCTACAGTCACTGGCCAACCTGTTTTCCGGTAAGATCCAGTGCGCCTTCTACGAAGACAAGTTATTGATCATGTTGCAGAGTGGCGATAACCGCTTCGAGATGGGCTCCATCTTTAATGGCGCTACCTTCGAGTACGAGTTTAGTCAAATTAACCGCGAGATGAAGCAGCTGTTTGCTATGATTGAAGTACTCAAACTCGACCAAGACATTGGATTTTAATGCCTGCTGCCGCGCCCCGTACTCTACATTTTCCCCTAAAGCTGGTCTGCCTTGGGCTCGGCCTGCTGTTATGCCAGCAGTTTGCAGTGGCGCAGTCGGAAAAGCCGCGCTACAAGGCGAGTTACTCTAAGCATGGCATCTTAAACAGGGGCGAAGCCACACGCTCTAGCGAGACGGGCGATAGCAAGATCAAGGTATATCAATATACTCAGGCTAACGGAGTGGTGGCCTTTGCCGACCATGCCCCGGGCGACAGGGATTTCAGGGTGCTGTCGTATGAGTGCTATGCCTGTAAACCCGACTCGACTCTCGACTGGCAGAAGATGCCGCTGTTTAGCGCCGAATATGATGAGCTGATCTCAAGAGCGGCTAAGGCTCATCATCTAGACCCCGCGCTGATCCGCGCCGTGATCCATGCCGAATCCGCCTTTAATGTGTTTGCCCTGTCCCGTAGCGGTGCCATGGGGCTGATGCAGCTAATGCCAGATACCGCCAAGGCGATGGGGGTGAAGAACCCCTACCGCCCCGAGCAGAATATCGACGGCGGCGCCCGCTACTTAGCCAAGATGCTGGCAAGGTTCGATGGCAATATCGATCTGGCCTGCGCCGCCTATAATGCCGGCCCTACCACAGTGACTCAGTACAAGGGGATCCCGCCCTATCCGGAGACCCAGGCCTATGTGAAACGGGTCAAGATACTGATGAAGCGTTATCAGAAGCTGGGGTGATTAAGATGCAGCAGACCATTATCGAATTGGAACTCGCGCTGCTCAGCCCAGAGGTGCGCTGCGATGCCAATGTGCTCGATGAGCTGATCCATGCCGACTTTTTGGAGGTGGGTGCCACGGGAATCAGCTTCGGCAAGCCTGAGGTGTTGGCGCGCCTGCCCAAGGAGAAGCCACCGGTATTCAGGGTGAGCGATATGCAGTATCGCTTGCTGAGCGAAGATCTGGTCCAGCTCAACTACCGCGCCTGTTTTAAGCCGGTAAACGAGGTAGATAAGCGTTATTCGCTGCGCACCTCGCTGTGGAAATGCAGTAATGGCCGATGGCAGATGATCTACCATCAGGGCACGCCCTGCGCGCCCTTCTTCTAAGCACTAAAAGTATTCGTTACGGCGCTATTCGCCCACTTCCCAAGTGACCTGCACATGGCCGCCGCCCTGATTCAGTAGCGGATCCAGATATGCCAGCGTCGTCTCGGCTATCTCATCGAGCTGCCAGGGGGGATTGATCACCCACAGGCCTGCCGCCGTCATGCCAAATTCCTCGCTGTCGGGTCTAATCGCCTGTTCGATACGTAGCTGGCGCTTGATGCCGCTCTGCTTCAGCAGGTCAAACATGGCCTCGGTCTGCTCGCGTTTCACCACGGGATACCAGATCATATAGACGCCGGTGGCAAACTTCTTGTGCGCCTTGATCACGGCCTTGGCGACCTCCTGGTAGTCGCTCTTTATCTCGTAGCTGGGGTCGATAAGGATGACGCCGCGGCGTTCCAGTGGCGGCACGGCGGCAAGTAGCCCCTTCAGGCCATCGCCCTTGATCACCTTGATCTGCTTGTCACCGCCCAGTTGCTCATCCAACAGCTGATGGTCGGCGCCGTGCAGCTCATGCAGCACCATGCGATCATTATCTCTTAGGTTCATGTCGACAAAAGCGGGGGAGCCCGGGTAGAGCTCCAGCTCGTCTGAGCCATTGAAGTGTTTGATATCGCTTATGTATTGGCAAAGTGCCTCGGGCAGTTCCTGCTTGTCCCACAGCTTGGCGACCCCCTCTAAATATTCACCCGTCTTCTGGGCAAACTCATCGGATAGCGCATAACCACCGGCGCCCGCATGGGTATCGATATACACCATGGGCTTATTCTTCTTATGCATCAACTTGAGGGTTTGCAGCAAGATACTGTGCTTGAGCACATCGGCATAGTTTCCGGCGTGGTAGCCGTGACGATAACTTAACATGAAGATTCCAGATGGTGAGGGCGCTAGCCTGATAGGGCGATTATAGGGGGGATGCCTGCCCAGGTACAGCAGCAGGCAGTAAGCCTCGCTAACAAAGACCATATTCAGCGCGGCGCAGTTTTGGCATAATGAGGGCGTTATTTCTTAACTTATTGAGCCAAAGTGACTGCATCATCGACCAAGCCCGCATCTGTGGGGATCTTTTTTAATCGCCAATACCCGACCCTGGAAGCCGTGTGTGATCGCTGGGGGCTAGTGTTCGACAAGGACGCTCAGTTCGAGCTGGTGTTCGAAGATAACTGTCTCATCTTAAACAAGCGCGACGAGCCCAAGCTCAAGGGCATATTGGTGGATTTTGTCACCGGCGCCGTGGCTCACAGGCGTAAGTTCGGTGGCGGTCGAGGCCAGGCGATAGCCAAGGCGGTGGGCCTTAAGCAGGGCGTGACCCCGAGCGTCGTCGATGGCACCGCAGGCCTTGGGCGGGACGCCTTCGTGCTCGCCAGCCTGGGCTGCAAGGTTACCATGGTTGAACGCAATCCCGTGGTGGCCGCCTTGCTGGAAGATGGTCTGCGCCGCGCCTATGAAGATGCCGATATCGGCCCCTGGATGCGTGAGCGCATGCATCTGGTGCATGGTTCCAGCCTGACGGCGTTGGCCGAACTGGGTGAGCAGGTGGATGTGGTCTATCTGGACCCTATGTATCCCCACAGAGAAAAGTCGGCCCTGGTGAAGAAAGAAATGCGGGTGTTCCAATCGCTGGTGGGCGCCGACCTCGACGCCGACGGCCTGCTGGCTCCGGCCATGGCCCTCGCCAGTAAGCGCGTGGTGGTCAAGCGCCCCGACTATGCCGACGACCTCGACGGCGTTAAACCCAGCACCCGCATCGAGACCAAGAAGAACCGCTTCGATGTCTACGTTAAGGCCGCGATGAAGAGCGAGTAGTGTCTAGAAAGTTGATGGCGATTCATACTCCTCGAAACTAAGGTGATTAGTGTGAGTTTAGTGGATTTTATTAAACGCTACTTGTCTAGTAGTTATAATAGAAAGGTTAAGAGTTGGAACAAGAAGGGGGCAATGTTTTTTGTGAAGTTTGACTTTGTCATTACTCTCACGCAAATATTTTTACCACTGGCTTTGATAACGGCTGTGTATATATTAGGGGATTGGCGTTGGGTGGTATTTACAGCACCGTTTTTGGGCGGGGTGATGGAGTATATTTTATCTCTTAAATATCAGATTTATAGAGATATTGAACTCTATGGCACTAATGATGGATTTGATACTTATTGGCTTGTGATTTTTCTGGCGTTTATGGGAGTAATGACCGCTGGGGGGATATTGATATTCCTCAAAGAAATAGGATATTTCACAGTCTACTGAGTCTAAAGTGAACAAGCGTTACAGAACAGAAAAATAGGCAGCTTTGCTCGCCAGCAAGCCCCATATACTTGGTAATGCTATTCGGTTAAGCATAGTGGGTAATGCGAGCACAATAACCCAAAGGCATAGCGTTCTGCTTTAAAGATTAACTAGAGCTAGTAGATGAAACCGGACGGGTCATCCGAGAAGATAAGCGAGGTGCTATCTCAAAAAGTGCAGAGAATATCTTGCAACGAATTAATGTTGTCGCAGAAACCTGGCTTATATTAACGACTGATTTTGGCAAGCCCTTTAGAGGGCCTGTTGGCTCAGTGCAAGAGCTTGATGACTATTATACCCACCTAGAAAAACGACGAAGGCACTTTGCAAGCAGTTGTCAGCATCTGTAACTTAGCTAGTATTTAGTCGTCTCCCACTTTTGCACTCGGCCTGTTACTTAGGTCAATTTGTGATGCCTTAAATTCTGCCTTTTTGTCTTATTTCTATCAAATCCACCCTATCTGACGCTCCGCTCGCAGCCATCTCAATGAGCGTTCTCATTTATGGGGCCTTCCTGGGGCTGTATAGGAGTAATCTGGAAATAATGGTGCTATGTTATTGATTAACTTTGGGTGGCTTGCTTTTTTGTGGGCAAAGAGTCTTAAAGATGAACAAGTATTGGTTGTTATTGGTATTAGCTTTCGGTATCGAGAGTGTCGGTTTTTGTTCCGTGGCAGAAGAGACTCACGAGAGTGCAGATGAGATTGTGCTAGATTTTCTGGCTGATCTTGCACAGATTCAGGTCGAGGAAGGCGAGATTATTGCAAGTAAAATAAATAGTATTTATAGAAGTTCACATTGGGTTGATGTTTCCCTAGGAGATATGCGCAATGTGGACACCTCTTTTGTCAACGCGCCATTTTTAAGCTTAGTAAGGCTGAATGACGGGAAGGTTTTACAATCCAAGGTTGTTGATAAATATGCATGTGTATTTGTCGCAAATAAGGGTGTCATTGGTGGTTTTTCTTTAGTCTATGAAGATGGATGGAAGTTTATGGCTCCATCTGTTTATTGGGAAGACCAGAAGCTTCCGAAAGAGTGTTCAGCATTGAAGTTTGAACTGGGTGTAACTGCTACGGAATTTATTACTTTAAAGGAATGAGCGTGGCTTAATAGCTTTCTTGGGATTTGAGTGGGCCTCTTTCTATAGATATTTCTATGATTATTGGAAGTGAAGCCGTTTATTTAAAGCTAAGTTTAATTGTGTATAAGCCCCAATAATCTTCGGGCTTTTTCTTGCTTGTAATTTGGTTTGTGAAAATCGATGAAGTGTTCAGTGCTTGCCTGAGGGGCAATGTTGATCTGTGTCGCCAGTTAGGGCGACAGGTACTATCGATCGCAGCTAGTTCTTGCCACTCACTATGCAGCGTTGTCAGTGGATTTTAAAATATCCGGGTGTTGTAAAAGTACATGTCATAACCATGGTCTGAAAAAGGCTGCTCTTATTTGTCAGCTTATGGTTATATTTTATGTCAGGTTATGATTGCATCTTTTGGCTAAGTGATTGAAAACTGGAGGCAGCCTATGTCAGCTTATGCTTCTAGCGACAAATTAACTTCCAGCAGTCACCGCGATAAAGCTTGAAATGACCTTTCCTTCGGGCCTGAGGCTTTTATGGGTTCTGACCTGGGGTTAGTCATACTGACTTTTTGTTCTTTAAAAACAGCATTAAACAACCCGACTTGTGTCGTTTTTTTCGTTTGAAAATGAGACACCCTGTTTTCTTTTAGGTGCGAATCAAGTTAGTGTAGACGGCTATCCGGTTCATTGTTTTCAATTGTTTGCCGACTCTTCGGCTGCGTCGCTTTGAGATCTGAAAACCGGAATACCTGCCCAAGGCTTGATTTTGGGATTTCATAACAAGTAACACGAAGAACCTATGCCGATTTTAATCCAATACCTTTTTGCCATCGGTTCCTTTCAAGGCGTTTTAATGGCGTGCCTGTTAATTGTCGGCGGGCAGAACAGTCAAGGCAATCGCATATTGGGAAGCTGGTGTCTGTTTCTTGCGTTGCGCTTCTTAAGCGCGTTCATTCCCATGAATGGAGAATTGAATGCGTTTTCCGACCTTATCGGCTGGAGTTATTTTTTACCGGCGGGTTACGGCGCCCTGCTGTTTTTGTACTGCCGCCATGCGCTGATGGAACAAAGGTTTCGCTACCTAGACTTGTGGCATTTTACACCTCTGCTTATTTGCTGGGGACTTAATTTGGATATCTTGCTGGCACCGGCGGAAAGCAAATTAGCCATGGTGCAGTCCGGAGGGCCCGAGTCGTGGCGCTTTGAGCTAAGTAACTTGATTTTATTCTTTCAGGCGTTTATTTATCTCGGGTTCACTATCGGGCTGCTGCATCGGTGTCGGATTAAAGCGGCGCAAACCCTGTCGGACTTCAACCCAGCTATTTTTACCTGGCTGTGGAAATTGTTGGTTCTGAATGGCGTCATCTGGCTTTTCAAAGCCCTGGGAAGTCTCAGCACCGATTTTTCGCGACTCTCAACCTTAGGCGATCTCTTGATCGTGATTTTGATCTACAGCATTGCCCTGGCCCAGTGGCGTAACCCCAGATTGTTCACAATAGCCAAACTGGCGGAAACGCCGAATATCGATGACGTTTCGACATTGCAGACCCATTCGGGTGACGGGAATATTCAGGGGCAACAGACGACCGACAAACAGAGCGGGGTGCTTACCGAGGGCATTCGCTGTAACCTTTCGAATGTCGTCAAACAGCATATGGCCGAACACCGTCCCTACCTAGATAACCAGCTGACGTTGACGCGTCTGGCAGAGGCCGTTGGATTGACGCCCCATCATTTGTCTGAGGTGTTGAATCAACAGGAAAGTAAAAACTTTTATCAGTTCGTCAATCAGTACCGCATCCATTATTTTTGCGAGAAATTGCGGGCGGACAGTTCTGCTAAACTGCTCGACCTCGCTTTGGAATCCGGTTTTTCATCGAAGAGCACATTTAATGCCGTTTTCAAACAGTTCACCGGGAAAACGCCCAGTCAATATCGCGAGCAGTTGAGCCGGGCCGTACAAATCGAGTCCGGCTCGGCCTAGTTGTACGTCCGAATCGGCCGATTCAGGCGCATTCTCCTTTCTCAGTGCGTAAATTCACAGACGTTTATATGTTGAATGTACTGTGAAAGGACCTATTGATGAATGTTGAAACAACCCTCAAGGCGCTCTTTGTCGGCGGGCTGATGCTGATATCTGCCTGTACCTCTGCCGCCCGACCGGCTGCGGATGCAGCGGTTCAATCCGCTTCGCGCCCGACGGAGGAACGGGTAAAAAGCAGGCTTCGTGCCGATGTCGAATTTCTTGCCAGTGACCTGTTGGAAGGGCGCGAAACCGGCAGGCGCGGCCATGCCATTGCGGCGCATTATGTCGCGAGTCGGTTGGCCCAGTATGGCGTGACCCCCATGGGCGACAATCACACCTGGTATCAAGCGGTTCCTATGCTGAAAAGCACGCTAGATCCGGTTTCGGCGCACATGACATTACACGGCCGAGTGAGTACCGAACCGCTCAAGCTTGAGTATTCTAAGGAATTTATCGTACTGCCGGGGGCTGGAGCCGCATCGGGACGGGTGAGGGCCCAGGTGACCTTTGCCGGTTACGGTATCGTATCGAAGGCACTCAAGCAGAATGATTATGCGGGGCTCGATGTCGCCGGAAAAATCGTGTTGATATTGGCCGGAAGGCCAGCCTCATACTCAAGCGAGGCGGGGGCATTTGTGGCAAAGCCGGATGAAAAAATTCGCCATGCCGCAGAGCGGGGTGCTGTTGGTGTTATCTTCATGGGCCCCCCGACCGGAGAACGGCAGGGCTTTTATCGGCACATGGCCGAGTTTGCGAGCGCTCCCAGGCTGCAATGGCAGCAAAAAAATGGCATCGCCTTCGGTTCATCCCCCGGTCTGCATGTCGTTGCCGCAGTCACCGCTGAGGCGGCCAAAACACTATTCACCGAGGCAGGATTGAGTTTGAACGGCCTATATGCCGACCTTAAGCAAGGCAAGTCTCCCGTGGGCTTCGACTTGAATCTTGATGTGTCGTTGGCGCATAGCACCGGCGTGGAGCGCATCAGCAGCCCGAACGTTGTGGGCGTGATCGAAGGGAGCGATCCTGTGCTGAAACACCAGTATGTCGTATATTCAGCTCATCTGGATCATATCGGCATGAGTGCCAATTCAGCCGAAGACCATATCAACAACGGGGCTGTTGACAATGCCACCGGCGTCGCCATCATGCTGGAAACCGCTCGTCGCTTCAGCCTGGGAGAAAAGCCGAAGCGCTCCGTGTTGTTTGTTGCCGTGACCGGAGAAGAAAAAAACCTTCTCGGTTCGGACTACTTTGCGCACAATCCAAGGGTTCCCTCGAACGCCATAGTGGCGAACATTAATCTCGATATGCCGATTTTGCTATATCCGTTTGCCGATATCATCGCATTCGGTGCGCAGCATTCGTCGATGGGGGACTTTGTAAAAGCGGCCGCCGAGAAAACGGGGCTCAAGATCAGTCCCGATCCGGTTCCCGAACTCGCGCTGTTTGTACAAACCGATCACTTTTCTTTTGTAAAACAAGGTATTCCGTCTGTCTATCTGATGCCGGGTTTTACTGCTGCCGATCCCGCACTCAACGGTGGGCAAATCGCTCAATCTTTCTATCGCACCCATTACCATCGGCCGTCGGACGATACCTCATTGCCTATCGACTATGACGCCGCGGCGATGTTCTCAGAGGTTAATTTTGCCCTCGGCAAGGAAATCGTCGACGCTGCAGCCCGTCCTAAGTGGTACCCGGGGGATTTTTTCGGTGAGGAGTTCCGCTTGGAAGTGGCCGAGCTGCCATAGCTTGGGTTTTGGATATCTCGAAGCGCAGTCTGTCTGCGCTTTCGATGAGCCTCCCGGCCCGCTGTCGGCCGCCTGAGCAGTCGTTGTCAGTTGCAGCGTTCAGTGTTTGCCTGCAGGCGGGGCAACCGGGGACAGCGCCGCTAAATCCAAATGCTTGTGCACCATTGTCAATTCGTTGATTTCTTTGTGAATGACCTTTAATGAGGCGGCTATTGTTATGCCCGGCGGCGAGTGTTAGCTTGCTTATTTAGTGGTGTTTTGGGAGAAAGCAATGATAAGGATTAATGTGTTCGGCAGATCTATGTCGGTTAGGCGTATTAGTGGTGAGTGGCAGCTGTTTAATGAGTCGCAAACCGGGATGCGTGCTCGCGTCTATGATGTGGTGATCCCGCCCGAGCTGACAGAGGATGAGCTACCTGGTTTTCTGGATGATATCTATCATGAGCATGCCAGCGAGCAGTATCCTAGCGTGGTGATAGAGAGCTAATGTCTGTTAATTGAAAGGCAAAGGTCGGATTGATGCTAAGACGCTTGATGGATTATTTGAGACTCTTGTTGTTTGTCTGCGGCGTGCTGTTAGGCGTGCAGGTGCCGAGCTTTGTGGATCAGTATGGCAAGGCGCTTGCGGCGCATACCCAGGAAGCCAAACAGAGTCTGGCCGAGTTTCAGCGTGATGCCGACCGTTTCTTCGGCGGCGATCTCGACAGGCTCATCGCTCACTATAAGCAGAATCCCGATGCCGTATTCAACGCCGGCGGTGAGAGCATCGAGGCGATTTACCAAAGATATCGGCTGCTATCTGAGGCGCTAACGGAATTTAATCGGTCAGCCTATGGCGGATTCGACAGGCTTGTGCTTGCGCCCCTGCCTGAGATCCGAGACCAGGTGTGGCAGCACTTCAGCCACAGCATACTGGTGGATGGCCGCGCTATCGCCTTCGGTCTGGTGTTCGGCCTGCTGTTTGCCATGTTTTGCGAGTTGACGCTACACGGCTGCGGCCATTGTTGTCGCGGCGCCTATCGTCGCCTCAATTCTAAAGCTGAGCCGCAGCCAGAGAACAGATAAGAGAAACCCTAACATTCGTCAGTGTTTGTCTCGCCAAATAACGGCTATGCTTCAGGTATCTGCTTAGGTGAGTGACATGATAAGGCCAATTTGGCTGCCTAAGTTTACTGTTAACCATAAGGATTTTTCCATGATAGTCCAAGGACAAACATTACCCGCCGCTACCTTAGGTCAGCTCACCGAGAACGGCATGGTCAACCATGATGTGAACGAACTGTTTGCCAACAAGAAGGTGGTGCTGTTTGCCGTACCCGGCGCCTTTACCCCAACCTGCTCCGAGGCGCATCTGCCCGGCTATGTGGTGCTGGCGGATCAGTTTAAGGCCAAAGGGGTCGATATTATTGCCTGTGTATCGGTCAACGATGCCTTCGTGATGAAGGCCTGGGGCGAGGCGCAAAATGCCAGCGAGCTGATGATGTTGGCCGATGGTGATGCCAGCTTTACCAAGGCATTGGGGCTGGAGATGGACACCGCAGGCTTTGGCGGTATTCGCTCTCAGCGTTACGCCATGGTGATCGACAATGGCGTGGTGAGCCTGCTGAATGTCGAGGCGCCCAAGAGCTTCGAGGTCAGCAAGGCCGAGGTGGTACTGGCGGCGTTATAGTCCGCTGCAAATAGAAAAGGGAGCCCTAGGCTCCCTTTTTTGTGGCTAGTTGTGAAAAGGCACTAAAACAAGCCCTTAGAAATAGTGCACATATTCCACGGCGACACGATAGAGGGTATCTTCGAAGCCCAGTAGATCCACCTCATAGTCGCGGCTGATATATTGGGTGGTGAAGTGCAGCAGGTTATTCTGATTGGCCAGCGGCATGATCACCTCCAGGGTGAGTCTGTCCATGGTGTAGAACTTGTCGGCGTCATAGCTCCACTGGCCGTCGAAGCGGCTCCACTTGGCGCCGAGCTGCACACCTGTGTGGGCGAAGGTGTATTTGTTGCTCCATTCGAAGAAATAGCCAAATCCGGCACGGTTAAGGTCTTCCTCACCACGCCCCATCTCTTCTCGCGGCCAGTCGTCGTCTTTCTCTTCTTCGCTGTAGCCCAATCCGAGTGTCAGGCCGAGATCATAGTGGTTGACGTCGCTGAAGCGGCGATTGAGCGACAGGCCCGCGACTGCCAGCTGTTCAAACTCTTCTAGTTGCTGGCTGTTGTAATGCCCCTCGTAGCGGCCGTGAAAACTGAGCAGATAGTCTTGTTGTGCGCCCAGGGTGGCGAAGGGACGCTGGTAGTTAAAGCGCAGATCCATGGAGTTACGGAATCTGTCTTCATCGTACTTTTCGGAGTCGCGTTCATAGTAGTAGGTTCCGCGCACCCTAAAGTAGTTGGTATCCAGCTGGTAGACATTGTTATAGCGCAGGTCGTCCCAGATAAACGACAGGCCTCCGCCGCGGGACATAGAGCTGAACTCTGAGTCAGGGTAAGACTCCAGGCCAGCAATGAGTGACATGGCGTAGGGTGAGTTGTCTGAGTCTGCGAATGCGGAAAAGCTCATTAGCCCAGCTAAGCCGAGTGCGAGTGTTGTCTTCATGAGGCGCCTCTGTGGTTCATCATCCGTTATGATGCGGCGCACCTTAGCACAAGATGACTAATTTTTCTGCTAGCCAGATTCCAGTTTGCTCTCGTATCGCTATGTTAGGCGGCGCTCTCGAGAGATGCTTGTGCGTCGATGCCGAGGCTGGCTTCGATGTCGGCAACCCCTTGAGCGACCTCATCGGCGATCACCTCGCTCTGACTGGCGGCGGCCATGGCGTGTTGTTTCAGCGACTCCATCGCCTGGGACAGGCTGTCCAGGTGGCTGGTCTGCTCGCCGCTGAAGCGGACACCCTGCTTGGCGGTCTGGGTCATCTCCTCGGATTGCTGCTGTACCGTCTGGGTGACCTGCCAGAGAGTCTGCGCGCCCTGTGCCTGCTTCTGACTGGTGTTGGCGATGCCCTCGACACTTAGGGTCAGCTGCTGGTTGGCCTCTGTGAGCTGACTCAATATGGTAACCACCTGTTGCAAGGATTCCTGGGTACGTTGGGACAGGCTGCGCACCTCGTCGGCGACCACGGCGAAGCCGCGTCCCTGCTCGCCGGCGCGGGCGGCCTCGATGGCGGCGTTGAGTGCTAGCAGGTTGGTCTGCTCGGCGATGTTGCCTATCACATCCAGTATGGTGGAGACGTCGTTGACCGAGGTGGTCAGGCTGCCCAGGGAGAGGTGGCAATGGTCAACGGCCTGCTGGGTCTCGTCTGCGGCGCTCATGAAGGCCTGCACCTCCTGCTGGCTGGCGAGCATCTGGCTATGGGTCTGCTGGGCATGTTGTTCGACTTGGCTGGAGAGTTCACTCACCTCGCGCGCGATGGCGCGTACCTGCTCGGTTTGATTCTTCGCCGTGTCGACTATGCCGAGCGTGGTCTCCGTGCCTTGGGTCAGTTCCGTGATGCGGTGTACCAGTTGTGACAGCGAGGTGGAGATCTGGCCTATCTTGACCCGTTGGGCGGCATCTTCCGCCTCGAAGCGGTCCAGTAGCTGATTGAAGTGACCGGCGATCTGCCCCGTCTCGCAGCGCCGCGCTATGGTCAGACGCTCACGGTTGTTGGACTCGCTAAGGCGCATAAACGCCTGGTTCAGATGCCTGAGGGGCTTCACGACCCTGCGTTGCTGTAACAATAGGTAGATGAGGGCGAACAGCGCCAGCACAGACACCACACCATAGAGCAATGTCTGCAGCTGTTGCTTGAGGTGCTGGTTTTGCGCCTGCTGTGCCAGGCCTAACTTAAGCAGTTCATCTTCGATGCGGACGATGGCCGCCATCATGGCTTCCTGGGCTGCCTGATTGGCCGTCAGCATCTGGTGGGTGTTGCTCACCTCTTTACCGTAACGCTGGCTCAGGGAGAGCAGCTCGCTGTAGTCACTCTCGCCTATCTCTATCTGTTCGGGCTCATCGTCGCCCAGGGCGAATTCGTCGGCATCTAGGGTCTCATAAAGACCCAGTAGTGGCAGCTTGGCCAGCTGATCGTGCCAATCGGTCAACGCCTGGATCTGACTCGCCAGCAGGGACTTGAGGCGCTGATCCTTGCCGATCAGATAGTCCTGAGTCAGCTGCGAAAGCCGATACACCAAAGGCGGTAGGCTTTGGGTCAGCAGTAGGTATTGCTTGGCCAGCTTTGGGTGCTCCGGCAGGCCCTTGTCGGCATACTCGGCCAGATGCTGGTTGTAGGCGAGCATTTCGCTCTCGGCGTGGGCCAGTAGCTGGCGGGGATTGCCGGCCAGCTTGCCTGCGGCGCGGTATTGGGTATCCAAGTCTTTGATAAAGTTTGAGATAGACCCTTGTAGTCGGTTGGCTTCCTCGTGAGAGAGCTGCTCTAAGCTGGCGGCTATGGTCTCTAGCTGTTGTTTGGCGCTGCTCAACTGCTGACTGTTGCCCGTGCTCAGGTAGCTCTCCAGCTGGCGGCGTACTTCGACCAGAAACTGCTGCTGCAGGTCGGAGAGCATCTGATTCTTCTGCTCTATCTGGGCACGTTCCTGGTTGCTCCACACGACGACGCCTGCCAGCAACGCGGCCAGCAGTAACAGGGTGGCAGAAGCCCAGAGGGAGAGGGTGGAAATTTTCATGATCAAGCGCCAATGACAGTTTGCGCCAGAATATGACGTATATATTGCAAATTGATGACATTCGCACTTAAGGATGAAGTCTCTATCCGGCGTAAAACTATCGGTTGGGATTGTCGTGAAGGGGTTTGCCGTTTATTCCAGCGGCAGCCACACCTGGGCGCTCAGGCCACCCTCTGGGCGATTGGTCAGTATCACCTGTCCCTGATGGCGATCGACGATACGCTTGATGATGGCCAGTCCCAGGCCGGAGCCGACACTGCCGCGGGCGCTGTCGCCCTGGGTAAAGGGCTGAAATAGCTTGGGGATCTGATCGCTGGGAATACCCGGGCCGTTGTCTTCGACGCTAAAGCCGATCCGGCGGCCATTGAAGCTGGAGCTGAGCCTTACCCAGCCGTTACCGTAACGAAAGGCGTTTTCCACCAGGTTGCTGATGACACGCTTGATTGCCACCGCCTGCATGGGGATTTCGGGACACTCGCTCAGCTCGAGCACTATCTCGCCGTCGCGGTTGGCCTCGGCCTGGGCGATGTCCTTTAGCAGCTCGTTGAGCTGAACCTGTTCGCGATTGGCCTCCTGATCCTGGCGGATATAGGCGATAAACTGGTTGATGATGGCATCCATGTCTTCGATGTCATGCACTATGCCCTCTTTGAGGTACTCATCTTCCTCGACCATCATCTCGGAGGCGAGACGGATGCGCGTCAGCGGGGTGCGCAGGTCGTGGGAGATCCCCGCCATCAGCAGGGCCCTGTCCTGTTCGAGTTGCTGCATGCTGCGGGACATCTGGTTGAAGGCGTTGGTCACCTCGATGATCTCGGTGGAGCCACTCGGCGGCAGCGGCGCGGGATAGTCGCCTCGGGAGACCGAGATAGCCGCCTTCTGCAGGCGTTTAAGCGGCTTGTTCTGCTTGCGGGCAAACCACCAACCGCCGGCGACACTCAGGGCGCCGATCACCATGAGATAGAGGGTGAGGGGCGAGAGGCCAAACTCGTTGAAGCCGGTCAGGGGCACCTTGATCCACACAGATGGCGCCTGGGGCGGGCGGATCCAGATCTCGAACTCTGTTCCTTGAGCGATGCGCACCTCGGCCTTGCCGCCCAGATGCTCCGACATCTGCGCAGACAGTAGGCTGTAGTAGGCGGCGCGATCGACGCCTTCCTCGCGGGCCTGCTTGAGGTTGTAGATCTGCATGCTGTCGTCACGCACCTTGGCATTGAGGGCATCGACCATGGAGAGGTGTTCGCGGCCGATATCGATACCGTCGACGAACAGCAGGTTGACCTGACGGGCGATCAGCTGGTTGATCTGCTGGTAGGTGGGCTGAATAAAGTAGACAGCCACCGAAAGATAGGAGACCAGCTGATTGACCAGCAGCAGGGAGCCTATCAGGAGTACGGTCTGACTGAAGGCGCTACGGGGCAGAAAGCGTTTAAACCAGCTCATTGTTGGGGTTGAGGACTATGGCCTGGGCTAACGCCGCGCGGCCCCGTCGGGTACGAACACATAACCCAGTCCCCAGACGGTTTGAATATATCTTGGGTTGGCGGCATCTTTCTCGATCAGGCGACGCAGGCGTGATACCTGCACGTCGATAGAGCGCTCCAGCGCCGAATAGTCGCGGCCACGGGCCAGATTCATCAGCTTGTCCCGTGACAAGGGCTCTCTTGGGTGACTCACGAGCACCTTAAGTACGGCAAATTCGCCGCTGGTGAGGGAGATCGCCTCTTCGCCGTGGTACATCTCGCGGGTCGCCAGGTTGAGGGTAAACTCACCGAAGGTGATCTCCTCTTCCTGCTGGGTCGGCGCGCCGGGTACCTCTGGCGCCTGACGGCGCATGACCGCCTTGATGCGAGCCAGGAGTTCTCTGGGATTGAAAGGCTTGGGCAGGTAATCGTCGGCGCCCAGTTCCAGGCCTATGATGCGGTCCACCTCGTCCCCCTTGGCGGTCAGCATCACGATGGGAATGGTATTGCCATTTTGGCGCAGGCGACGACAGATAGAGAGGCCATCTTCGCCCGGCAACATAAGATCCAGCACCAGCAGGTGAAAGTTTTCTCGCTCCAGTAGCCTGTCCATCTGCTCGGCATTGGCGGCGCTTCTGACCTGGTATCCCTGCTCCATCAAGTAACGCTCTAGCAGGGCTCTTAGGCGCATATCATCATCGACAACGAGAATTTTAGAGGTTTCTTGTCCCATGTTCTCTATCCCTTATTTCAGTGCGATCGACTCAAGGTTTACCGCTCAACTGGCTGAATTTCAATATTAATCTTATGTGCCTGCTTAATATAGCCGCTTTGCTATTTAAAAGCCTAGCGAGATTTCATCCTGAATTGAGGCGATAATTTATCTAGGTAGAAATGAAACACTTGTAACATGCTGATAGTCTTTGAAATTATATGTTTTAAACTGGCTATCGGGAAATTGTAACCAAATTGAAACTGTCTAGTGCCAGCCGGCAGAGTGACTCCCAGGTTGGTGGCCTCGCCAAGGTCGAGCCACTGGACTATTGTTTTTCAAGGGTTGCACTGGGTATTATCAGCGGAAAATCATTCGATGCGCTGGCCTGTGCCAGGCATCTTGTTGAGTCGTGACGAGAGAAAGATGAAAGCCATGTTGATCACCCGTGAAGGGTGGCAAGCGCTCGACCGAGAGCTTAAGTATTTATGGAAAGAGTATCGCCCCGAGATCACCAAGAAGGTGCAGGAGGCGGCGGCCCAGGGTGACCGAAGCGAGAATGCCGACTACACCTATAACAAGCGTCTGTTGCGTCAGATAGACAGCCGGGTGCGCTACCTGGTGAAGCGGGTGGAGGATCTGCAGATCGTCGACTACTCGCCACAGCAGGAGGGCAAGGTGTTCTTCGGCGCCTGGGTGGAGCTGGAAAACGAGGAAGGCGAGATTGTGCGTTATCGCATCGTCGGCAAGGACGAGCTGGATACTAAGCTGGGCTACATCACCATAGACTCGCCCATGGCGAGGGCGCTGATCGGCAAGCAGGTGGACGATGAAGTGGTGGTCAACACCCCCGCCGGTAAGAAGGAGTGGTACGTCAACAAGATCCAATATAAGGCGTTCGAGGACTAAGCCTGCCTTCGTGATTTCAGCCTGGGTGTAAGCCTGGGCTAACGCTTTTTATCCTATCTAATAGACTGATATTAAAGTTGATATTTAGCCGTTAATCACAATGTAACGATATCTTGTCACTCTCTGCGTCCCGCGGTGTCGGCACTGGCTCGATGGCTTGATGATCTCGATCAAGGCGCGGCGACACCTCACTCTCTAGGCTACAGACACTTTTTGACAACCGAGAAGCTAACGTGTCTGTATCGATCGAATCTAATTTTGGCGTCGACTATGCCGCCCATCTCCCGCTGCTTGGCGATAGCATCGCCGAACTGCTCGTCTTCTTCGGCGTGAAACGTGTTTATGGTGTTGGTGGTGACTTTGTCGCCAACTTGATCAATACCCTGGATAAGCAGGTGGCGGTATTGCCCTCAAGCAATGAGATGCACGCAGGTTTTAGTGCCTGCGCCCAGGCCGAGCTAAACCCTCTCGGGGTCTGCATGACCACCTATACCGTGGGCAGCCTGCCTTGCACGTCGGCGGCGGCCTTGGCGCGCACCGAAGGTTTGCCCGTGGTGTTTATCTCGGGGGCGCCTGGCGAGGCGGAGATAAACAGTCAGGCGTTGCATCACAGCGTGCATCCGCACACGGCCTGGCATACGGATCTCGATGCGGCGCTCAATGCCTTTAAGGCGCTGGGTGTGCGCGCCGAACGCCTGCAGGGCCAGCGCCATAGCGGCCAACCCAATGTGGCCGCCGAACAGTTTCTGCAGCTGCTTACCCATGCCTATGTCAATCGTCAGCCCGTGTATATCGAGGTGCCCAGGGATCTCATCTATCAGCCGACCCAGGCGCTGAGTCTGCCGAGTTGCCCGAGTCAGCTTAGGCCTCAGGCACTTAACTTAAGCGGCGCCGAGCTGATCGCCAGCCAGATCCGCACCCAGCTGGAGCAGGCCAAGGCGCCGCTGGTGTTTCTCGGCGAGAAGCTCAGGCTCAATGAGCCGCTGCTTGAGAAGATTTTGGCCTTCTGTGAGCAAAATGGTCTGCCCTATGCCACCACCTGGTTTGGCAAGGGAATGCTGGATGAATCGAGACCGCTCTGTTTAGGCAGCTATAACGGCGTCTTCAGCCGTCTGCCTCATCAGGCCTATATCGAGTCTGAGGCCGATTATGTGCTCGAACTAGGCACTGCCATCTTCCCATCCGATACCAACAACGCCTTTAGCAGCCAGACCCATGCCATAGACAATCATGGCAATAAGACCATGCTCAAGGGGACGGCGCAGTGGGAAGCCGATATTGAGGCGGTGATAGCGCTGCTCGCCACGCAGCCGTTAACCCTTAATGCTAGCGTGAACCTGGCTGTCGAGACTGCGCAACAACTGGCTCCCGAGGCAGAGCTTGGCTATCACCATCTTTCGGCCTGCATCAACGCCGCGCAGCAGCGCGTCGAGCGTCCCTTCATCTTCCTGCCCGAGGTGGGTAATTCGCTGTTTGCCAGCTTCGAGTTGACCACCCTAGGCAGCGATATCGGCCGCAGCTATCTGGCTAATCCTTGGTATGCGGCTATGGGCACCAGCCTGCCCTATGCCAGAGCCGTGGTAGATCAGCTCGCCGAGCGCCAAAGCTCGCAGCCTGTGGTGGTGATCACCGGTGATGGCGGCTTTAACTTCCAGGCGAATGAGCTGATCAACCTGCAGAAGCAGGGAGCCAACCTGATTATCGTCTACATGCGTAACAACATCTTCCACCTGGGTAAGGCGGGTGATGCGCCCATCTACGCCTGCAACCATGAGGGGTTCGATCCTAAGCTATTGATTCAAGCCTATGGTGGCAGCGGTCACCTGTGCCGGCAAAGCGGTGAGTTTGTCGATACCCTGTGTGGCTGCATCGCCAGCGGTGGCCTGCATCTCATCGAGGTGCCAGCATCTGTTGAGGCATCGGCCCAGAGCGACACCACTCAGAAGCTCAATTGTTACATAGGTTATCGCAACGGTAACCCTGAGGCGACGCAGCGCTGGCAGGAGCTGTGCGAAAAACGCGGCTAAACTGAGAGACGTGTCGCCTAATTTACCCGCCCTTATCAGGAGTTGCGACAGATAGGGCGTACAACTTGGCCTTGGGCTGTGTTATCTTTGGCGGCACTTAACTCCTATTTGGGCACGACGTAATCTATGCAAAATATTGCACAAATCATCGCTCAGGAACTTAATGTTCGTGAGCAGCAAGTGACGGCAACTATCACTCTATTGGATGACGGCGCGACGGTTCCCTTCGTGGCGCGTTATCGTAAAGAGGTCACAGGTGGTTTAGACGATACCCAACTGCGCACCCTCTATAGCCGTCTGGGCTATCTGCGCGAACTCAACGATCGCCGTCAGGTGGTCCTCTCCAGCATTCAGGCCCAGGGCAAGCTGACCGCCGAGCTGCAGGCCGCCATAGATCAGGCCGACAGCAAGACGCGCCTGGAAGATCTCTATCTGCCCTATAAGCCTAAGCGTCGTACCAAGGGGCAGATCGCCATCGAGGCCGGTATCGAGCCCCTGGTGGATAGTTTGCTGAGTGATCGTCAGGCAGATATCGAGGCCCTGGCGAGCGAGTACCTCAATGCCGAGGCGGGGTTCGATGAGGTGAAGGCGGTGCTCGATGGTGCGCGTTTCATCCTGATGGAACGATTTGCCGAAGATGCCGAGCTGCTGCAGAAGGTGCGCCAACACCTGACCCTGAGCGCCGTGCTCGAGAGCCGTGTGGTGAAGGGCAAGGAGAAAGAGGGCGCCAAGTTCAGAGACTATTTCGAGCACAGCGAGAAGCTGATGAATGTGCCTTCGCATCGTGCCCTGGCCATGCTTCGTGGTCGCAACGAGGGCGTGTTGAGCCTGAGCATGAATGCCGACCCAGACAGCGAGGCCAAACAAGGCAGTTACTGCGAGGTGATCATTGCCGATAACTTTAACCTCAAGCTGAGTGATTCCGCCGTGGATCAGTGGCTTAAGCTGGTGGTCACCTCTACCTGGCGAATCAAGATCGCGCTGCAGATGGAGACAGAGTTTATCGCCAAGCTGCGCGAGCGTGCCGAGACAGAGGCGATCAACGTCTTCGCCCGCAACCTGGGCGATCTGCTGATGGCGGCGCCTGCCGGTGCCAAGGCGACGCTGGGGCTGGACCCAGGGCTGAGAACCGGCGTCAAGGTGGCCATAGTTAACAACACGGGCAAGCTGATGGCCCACACCACCATCTTCCCCCATGCACCGCAAAACCAGTGGGACAAGTCGATCCGTACCCTGGCGAATTTAGTGAAGATGCATAAGGTGGAGCTGATCGCCATAGGCAACGGCACCGCCTCACGGGAAACCGACAAGCTGGCGGGCGAGCTGATTGCCGAGCTGAAGAGCGAGCTGCCGACACTCACCAAGATCATGGTGAGCGAGGCGGGCGCCTCCGTCTACTCCGCCTCTGAGCTGGCGGCGGAGGAGTTTCCCGAGCTGGACGTCTCCATTCGCGGCGCCGTCTCTATCGCCCGTCGCCTGCAGGATCCGCTGGCGGAGCTGGTGAAGATCGAGCCTAAGTCTATCGGCGTGGGTCAGTATCAGCATGACGTGAGTCAGAGTCAGCTGTCACAATCCCTCGAGGCTGTGGTGGAAGACTGTGTAAACGGCGTGGGTGTGGATCTCAACATGGCCTCCATGCCGCTGCTGACTCAGGTGGCTGGCCTGAACAAGACGCTGGCGCGCAATATCGTCGAGTATCGCGACCAAAATGGTCAGTTTACCTCGCGTAAACAGCTGCTTAAGGTGCCACGTCTCGGCCCTAAGGCGTTCGAGCAGGCCGCCGGTTTCCTGCGTATTCGTGAGGGCGACAACCCACTGGATGCCAGCGCAGTGCATCCAGAGACCTATGCCCTGGTCGAGCGAATCGCGACGGCGCAGCAGCAGGCGGTGGATGCCCTGATAGGCAACACAGATCTGCTCAAGCAGATCGATGCCAAGGCGTTCGTGACCGAGGAGTTTGGTCTGCCTACCATTGAAGATATTCTCAGTGAGCTGGATAAGCCGGGTCGTGATCCCCGCGGCGAGTTTAAGACTGCCGTGTTTAAGGAAGGGGTCGAGGAGATCAAAGATCTTAAGGTGGAGATGATCTTAGAGGGCGTGGTGACCAATGTGACCAACTTCGGCGCCTTCGTCGATATCGGCGTGCATCAGGATGGACTGGTGCATATCTCGTCGCTCACCGACAAGTTTGTCAGCGATCCCCATACCGTGGTGAAGGCGGGCGATGTGGTCAAGGTCAAGGTGATGGAGGTGGATGCCGAGCGCAAGCGTATCAGCCTGTCCATGCGTCTGGACGAGAAGCCGGGTGAGAAGGCGTCTCATCAGGGCGCCAAGGGGTCGGCAAAGGCTGGTCAGGGCAAGGGCCATCAGGGGAAAGGTCCTCAGGGTAAGGGCCAGGCCAAGGGGCAATACAAGCAGCCCAAGGCGCCTGCCAATGCCGCCATGGGTAACGCCTTCGCCGATGCCTTCGCTAAATTAAAAAAGTAGCGTAAAAGTAAAGAGAAAAAGCCAATTCCTCCCGGGGGAATTGGCTTTTTTTGTATCCATTTTTCATCTGCCGTCAGCTGTGGGGCCCAGTCTGTCGACAAAATTTTCACCCTGAGAGTGCTCTACTCCACGATGGCTAGGCTCGTCTCTTTTTTGTTGATCGTGAAGCGCGCTGAAACAAATATAGAACTAAAGTGTTACTTTTGTGTCAAACTACCGCGCGATGTAGGCAAGGTAACAAGTGCTTCGCGAGAAAGCATAAGACTAGATTGAAAATATGTGGAAAATTTATGACTAAAGTTAAGTCAACATGGGGGCCGTTTGGCGCCATTATCTGTTTTGGGTTGATAGCCTTAGCTATCACCACACTGAGCCGTATCGGCTTAGGGATTTGGCAGGCCGATAGGGTCGCCGCCGTCGATGGCTGGCCACACCTGCTGCTGCAGGGGCTGAGGGTCGACTTTGCCACCCTGTGTTGGCTATGGGGTATTGCTGCCCTGGGGACCACTATCTTTGGTGGCGATCATCTGGTAGGCCGTGGTTGGAAGTCGGTACTCAGAGTCTGGCTGACCCTGGGCCTCTGGTTGATGATTTTCCTCGAGCTATCGACTCCCTCGTTTATCGATGAATATGGCCTGAGACCCAACCGTCTCTATATCGAATACCTCATCTATCCCAAAGAGGTGCTCTCCATGCTGTGGACCAGCCGTAAGGGAGAGATCTTCCTCGGGCTGATTGTTAGTACCCTGAGCCTTTGGAGCGGCTGGCGGCTGAGTGGGCGCTTACTGAAAGAGGTGGTCTATCCGCGTTGGGTATGGCGCCCGGCGATTGCCCTGTTGGTGATAGTCGTGACCCTGTTGGGTGCACGCTCCAGTCTGGGACACAGACCACTTAACCCTTCTATGGTGGCCTTTGCCGACGATCCGCTGGTGAACTCTCTGGTGGTGAACTCCTCCTATTCGCTGGTATTTGCTATCGATCAGATGTCGGCGGAAGCCAATGCCTCTAAGGTGTATGGCAAGCTGGAGAAGAGCCAGATCATAGACAACATTCGTAAAGACAGCGGTCGTCCGTTGAGCGCCTTCACCTCCGATTCTCTGCCGAGCGTGACCTACAACCAGGCCAGCTACCAGGGTAAGCCCAAGAACCTGGTGATCATACTGCAGGAGAGCCTGGGGGCGAGATTTACCGGTTACCTCGGTGGTCTGCCACTGACGCCTAATATCGATGCCCTGGCGAAAGAGGGCTGGGCCTTCAATCGTCTCTACGCCACGGGTACCCGTTCGGTGCGCGGTATCGAGGCGGTCACTACCGGCTTCACGCCGACCCCTGCACGTTCTGTGGTTAAGCTGGGTAAGAGTCAGACCGACTTCTTCACTGTCGCGGATCTGCTCAAGATGAACGGCTATGAGACTCAGTTTATCTATGGGGGTGAGAGCCATTTTGATAACATGCGCAGCTTCTTCCTGGGCAACGGCTTTAGCGATATCGTGGATCAGAATGACTATAAAGATCCTGCGTTTGTCGGCTCCTGGGGGGTGTCGGACGAAGATCTGCTCAAGCGGGCCAATAGCGAGTTTGAGCAGTTCCATAAAGAGGGTAAGCCTTTCTTTAGTTTAGTGTTCAGCTCATCTAACCATGAGCCGTTCGAGTTTCCCGATGGCCGCATCGAGCTCTACGATCAACCCAAGCAGACCCGTAACAACACGGCCAAGTATGCCGATTATGCCGTGGGTGAGTTCTTTAAGCTCGCCAAGCAGTCCAGTTACTGGAATGACACTCTGTTTGTGGTGGTGGCCGACCATGAGAGCCGCGTAGGCGGTGCCTCTCTGGTACCCGTGGAGCAGTTTAGGATCCCGGCGATTATCTTGGGCGATGGTATTGAGCCTAAGCTGGATCAGAGAGTGGCCAGCCAGATCGATCTGGCGCCGACTCTGTTGTCCTTGATGGGCGTATCCGGTAGCTATCCTATGCTGGGACGGGATCTGACCAAGATGGATGACAACTGGCCCGGTCGCGCCCTGATGCAGTACGACAAGAACATGGCCTATCTGCGTGGTGACGATGTGGTGATCCTGCAGCCGGAGCGTGAACCGGCCGGCTATGGCTATGACTTTGCCAGTAATACCCTGACCCATAAGTCTCAGAGCGACGAGATGAAGCAGACAGCCCTGTCGTGGGCGCTATGGGGCAGCATGGCTTACCAACAACAGTTGTATCAGACGCCGCAGCAAAACACGGCATTGAGCAAGTCTTCGAGCGAAGGCGTGATCAGATAAAGGTGGATAACTCGGGCTCTCCCTTAGGGAGGGCCTGAGTCTGATAGAAGCTGGCGATGTGGGCCGACACGCTCTGATAGAAGCTGGTGGCCTGATTTTCGAATTGAGGCTTAGGTTTTTGGGGCTCTCTTGGCATCTCAGCCTGTACGCTGCGAATGTCCCGGCGCGCTAGCGCAGGTTTCATCATCAGCGGTCGAATGATGGCCGCTGCCCCTTGTTTGGTCTGTTGCTGCTGTTGCTGCCCTTCCTGCTGATGCTGGCCTTGCCCTTGCTGCTTGGCCTGCACCTTCTCATTGAGCTTCGCCTGAACATTGGCCTGATCCGCCGCGCGCTCGTTCTGAGGATTGAAGGGGCGCTCTTCGTTGCTCTTGGCGAGCTGCGGCGCCGGTATGATCGGTGGGCGTTGCTGACTCTCTACCCGCGCGCTATCGGTCGCGGTGTTGGTCGTCGCGATTGGCACTTGCGGATAGTTGGTCACCACTAACATAGAAATCCCTCTGAATTTTGCTTAAATAATAACCACAAAGTGATATAAATTAAAGTGATTATTTATTAAACGTCTTCAGCCAGGCCTCGACGCCATCGATAAAGGCTTCTCTATGGGAGAAGAAGGGGGCGTGGGAGGCCTTAGGCAGCACAAGATCTTGATAGCGTGATTCGCAAACCGGCATCAGTGGCTGCACCCGGCGTGATACCAGGCCATCTAATCTTCCCCACACCCTAAGCCAAGGCGCCTGAATCTCGCTGAGCTGCGCCCTGAGGTCCACCTCTTTAAGCATCTGAAGTCCGGCGCGCAGCGCACCCGCATCCGGTAGCGGCTTGGCCATCACCAGATCCCTGAGCTGCTTGATATCTTGCTTGGCGGTCTCGCTGCCCATGGCCTGGATGGCGAGGAAGCGCTCTATCATCTTGCCAAGATCTTTTTCCAGCTGATCGCCAAACTGCCCAAGAATCTGCGGCGGAATACCGGGCCAGCCGTCATCTTCTCGTGCCATGAAACAGGGGGAAGAGGCTATGGTCAGCAGGGCCTCGATTCGTTCTGGATAGCGCAGCGCGGCGCGGGTGGCGACTAGCCCGCCCAGAGACCAACCGGCCCAGATGGCCCGCTCTGGTACCTGAGCCATGATGTGATCGACCCAGGCATCTAGCTCGCCCTCTATGGCCGGGCTATCGCCGAAGCCGGGCAGGTCGATGCACAGGAGTTGATGATCGTGGAAAGCGTGATGTAAGGGGGTAAACACAGCGCTATTGACCCCCCAGCCATGCAGCATGACGATGGGGCGGCCTTGGCCTATAGTTTCAATATGCAAGGATTGCTGACTCACTAAGATGCCTCTACAGATCGG
Organism: Shewanella aquimarina; assembly: GCF_023349185.1. GTDB lineage: Bacteria > Pseudomonadota > Gammaproteobacteria > Enterobacterales > Shewanellaceae > Shewanella > Shewanella aquimarina. Next base: position 102,626 of record NZ_JAKIKY010000012.1, read on the forward strand.
AAAGTTAGTTAAATGGATAGAACTCGTCTGAATTTATCACGCTGGCAGCTCCGGCTTAGTCGATTACGGCGGCTGCTGGCGGCTAGTCTACCCAATCGCTGTATGATCTGCCATCAAAGGGTGCTCTTGCCACAGCGGGGAATCTGTCTCACCTGTCTCGATGCTGGGCTCTACTCGTCGCCTAGCTGTTTGGGCTGTGGTCGCACCATGAGTCTGCAGAGCGCTTATTGCGGCACCTGCATGACGACGCGACCTCTCAAGGTGGTGGCGCCTGCCAGCTACCATCAGGGGCTGGGGGAGACGGTGGCGGCGATCAAGTATCAGGGACAACTGGCCGGCTTAAATCCCTTAGTGCAGGCCCTGGTGCGACGGATTCATAAGCTGGTGGCCGTGGAGGCTATCTCTCTGCCTCAGGTGCTACTGCCTGTGCCCCTGCATCCGAGGCGTCTGCGCCAGCGCGGCTTTAATCAGGCCTATCTGATCGCCTGTGAGTTAGGTCAGGCGCTGTCGATCCCTGTACAGCCCGATGCCTTGATGCGACTGTGTGATACACCGCCTCAGGCTGGGCTGACGGGCAAGCAGCGACGGCGTAATCTCGCGGGCGCCTTTAGCCTGAGCGACGGGTTCGAATATCAGCGCGTGGCCCTAGTTGATGATGTGGTGACAACCGGCACCACGGCCATGGAGATCGCCAAGCTGCTCGAGGGGCGCTACATTCAGGTGCAGGTGTGGTGCCTGGCCAGAGCCGAGGCACCTCACCTGATCGATCAATAGCCGTTGCGGCGCCAGTTACGGTACTTGGTATGGACGCCGCGGGTAAATAGCGAGGAGTATTCCTCCAGCAGATCGACGCCATAAAGGATGGCCACAACCAGCAGGGAGAGCTTGATCCCCACAAAGGGATCGACCACGGCGATACAGACACCAATGGCGGCCAGTGCCCAGATGGCGGCGGCCGAGGTTACACCGACGACCACTCCCTCTTTGGCCAGCATGACGCCCGCCCCCAGAAAACCTATGCCCGTCACCACCTGGCCTATGATGCGCGACGGATCCGATACCGAGGTAGCGACCGCCATGGAGGCGGTGATGAAGATATAGGTGCCCAGCACGATCAGCGATGAGGTACGTATGCCGACGGGTTTGCCCCTGAGTTGGCGTTCCAGGCCTATGATGAGGCCGCAGAGAATGGCGCAGCCGAGTTCGCGCCAACGAAAGGGATCGATAGCTACCCAAGCATCAAAGTTCATGGTGTGTTCCTAGTTAACAATGTCTGGTGCAGAGGGCTTACGGGCGGGATGACGTCTTGGGCTTTTCTGCGGGTCAATTTTCGGCGAGTGTCGATCTAAAAGGCCCCTGAGTCAATAGGGGCCGAGAGATATTGCTAGTCCTCGAAGATGGACTCGATGGGGAGCTGAAACAGCCTGGCGATCTTAAAGGCCAACGGCAGGCTGGGATCATACTTGCCCTTCTCTATGGCATTGATGGTTTGGCGCGACACATCCAGCAGGCCTGCCAGATCGGCTTGGGTCCAGTTACGTTCGGCGCGCAGGGGTTTTAGACGGTTCTTCATCTGTAGCTCAGTCTCCCGAAGATGATCCCCAGCATATAGGTGAGCGCTAGGAGCACCACCAGATAGGCGGCCTTGAGATCCGGTAGCAGATCCGCCATGTCCAGAATCGAGTAGAGGGAGAAGCCTATGATGCTGACGCCGACGGCTAAGGCCAGGGCATCGAGCTGTATTTTACGCTCCATCTCGTCGAGTTGGCGCAGGAAGCGTTTGAAGGCCAGCAGCATCCAGATGCCGATGGCACCATGGAGGATGAAGCAGCTTGCCAGCACCCATGTCGATGTCAGATAGCCTTGATGGGCCAGGAAGGATGTTCCTCCCAGGCTGAGCGCCCATAAGAGGGCGAGCAGATTCACCCGGTTGGCATTCTGAATATCCCTTAACGGTAGCCCTCTGGAGCAGATGGCGTCGATGATCTGTTTCATATGCGGTTCCTCTCGCTCGTGTTAAATGTCAAATACCCTTTACATAACAAGCTAGGTTAAAAAAGACTCAAGGTCAAGTGTGCTTTACATAAAGTTTGGTTTGTTTAACTTTTAAGGTGGCGAATTGGCATTGGATGGACAGATGAGGGAGATGGCCGTTCGAGGCCACCTCCTTGTTATTTCACTCGTATTAGCTCATTACTTAGCTTGAGTGTATTTATCTAAGATCACCGCACAGGCGGCATCGCCCGTGATGTTGAGCGAGGTGCGGATCATGTCAAAGACCCTATCCAGGGCAAACAGCAGCGGCAGGCCGTCGATGGGGATGCCCGCGGCCAGCAGTACGGCAACCACTAGGAAGGAGGGGCCGGGCACGCCTGCCTGACCTATGGCGCCCAGGGTCGAGGTGAAGATGATCGCCAGATAGGCGCCCAGGCTGAGATCTATGCCATACATCTGGGCGAAGAAAATCGCCACCAGGCCGTAGTAGATGGCGTTACCGCTCATGTTGATGGTTGCGCCTAGCGGCAGCACGAAGGAGGCGGTGGGTTTTGAGACCCCCAGCTCCTCCTCACAGGTTTCCATGTTCACCGGTAGGGTCGCCATGGAGGAGGCGGTAGACAGCGCCATCACCTGAGGCTTCTTCATCACGCTGATAAACTTCTTGGCGCTGACATTGGAGAACAGCTGTACCAGTAGCGGGAAGAAGAGGAAGCCAAACAGCAAGATACCGAAGACAAACACGGCAAACAGCTTGAATACCACTTCCAAGGCATCGAAGCCGAAGGTACCGACGGAGTCCGCCATCAGGCCGAACACGCCGATGGGGGCGATCACCATGACGCAGTTGATCATCCACACGAAGGCATCGACTATGGTATTGAGCGCCGCCAGAATCGGCTTGCTGCCATCTCCCTTCACCTTAGTGAGGGCGATACCGAAGAAGATGCTAAAGACCAGTATTTGCAGAATATTGCCGCCGGTGAGGGACTCGAACACATTGGTGGGGATCATGCCGATGAAGGTATCCATCACGCCGGGCAGGGCACCATGCTCTTCGGTGACCTTCATCAGGCCGCTGGCGCTGTGGGCGGTGAAATCGACGCCGTTACCGGGCTGGAACAGGTTGCCTAGCAGTAGCGCCAGGGCAACCGCCACCCCTGAGGTGATGATGAAGAAGCCGAAGGTGCCTATGCCTATCTTACCCGCCGAGGGGCTGTCGCCCAGGCTGGCGGCGCCCGAGATGATGGACACCAGCACCAGAGGGATAACCAACATCTTGATCAGATGGATGAAAATGGTGCCTAGCGGCGCAAATACGCTGGCCTGTTCGCCCATGATAAAACCGACGGCGGCGCCGATAATCATGGCGATCACCACCTGCACCCCGATATTGCCTAAAAGCCTACTTGTCTTGGTTTTCACCTTTGCCTCGCCCTGTCGTCTGTATTGTACCAATCGTAATAAATGACTGATTATCCTAGCTTGTTAAAACGCTCGATGATTGCATTAGTATTTTTAACTGTAGAATAACTACTTATCTAAAAATCTTGCTTTGTTCGCAAGCGTTTTCCCTGCGCTATCTCTGCTCACTTATTTACTGTGATTAGTGTTAACTTGAAATGAGTATAGTCTTGCAGGCGCGCAGCGTAGCACGGGGGAGGGCAAGAGTCTGTGAATTCAGGCGTGCCTTGAGGATAAAGCCCAAGCATGGCGCGTGATAGCCGAGCTTTTGCGCAAAAATGAAGTGCTATGGCGAGGGGGAAAAGAAGAGGATGGCATTTGCCATCCTCTCTGTTGGGGTTTGCTATTGAATAAGCCTTAGTTCATCGGGCTTAAGGCTGTTGTCCCTTGACGATCGCCTCCAGGTGTTGCTGGAAGCGCTGGTTGAAGTTGTCTTCATTGCCATCGAAGCTGACGTTGAGGTAGTCCCCGAACTTGCTCATATAGTCGGTGGCCTCATAGATGCTGACCTCGATTAGCTTGTCGCCCTGGATAAGATAGTCATCGGCCGACACCATGTCGGCATAGGCTGCCGGCAGGTCAATCTGCTTGACGCGCAGCACAGGTTCATCGCTTGGGCCGGTGATCAGCGACCATTGATGGGTTTCGACCTGACCTGTAATGTTGACCTTGATGGTCTTGTTTTCTTCGTCGATGACAGTGTCATCTGGGTAGAAGGCAGGCCAGAAGAGGCGAGCGATATCCGCCGTGGTCAGCTGTTCAGCATCCTGATGACTCGGCATGGGCCAGGTGATGAACTCATCCTGTACCCGGCACATCACATCCGCTGCCTGCTTGATGTGGTAGCGATATACCTGACTCGGCCAGCTAAGCTCGCCCAGCTTCAGCGCGGGTGGGGTGGTGCTAAGGACAGCCTGCCACTCATCGCCACTGCCCGAATATTTAGTAAACTCGACGGTGAGGGGCACAAAGGTGCTGCTGTACACAGTGTGAAGAGTGTTGTCTATGTAGCGAATCTCAGGCGCCTGATAGGCTTTATCGTCATGCCCGACCCAAAGTTCGAGTTCCTGATTCCAACACGCCTCTGGCGTCTCAGTGCCTTCTCCTTCACGATAATCGAATACTCGACCATTGACCTTGCCCTCGATGATTGAACCTATGAAGGTGAGATCGGGCGTGCCATAGGTGAGGGTAAAGGCGCTGTGCAGTTTGGCGGGCGCCAGGGTGAAGTCGCTGTGCAGCTGGTCGTCCTCAAAGAAATGGTTCTTGATCACCTGCCAATCGGCGTATGACATGATCTTCTCATCGATTGGCGTCTCGATATAGCCTGCGGCGAGCAGGGCATTGTTTACCAGGAAACGTATCGCCATGGGGTCGTTATTCAAGTAGTCCTGGGTGTTCATGCCGCTCGCTTCTACCAGGTTCCTTAGCTGGTCGCGGGTCATCGACATGATGTCATCGACGGCCAGCACATCGCTGAGCTGATCGCCGATCAAGGCTTCCAGATGACGATGCAGTCGGTAGGTGTCGATAAATTCAGGGGCGAGGGATTGCTCGGCGCTCAGCTTATAGGGATTGCCTTGGCGCTCGTAAATCGTCAGCACCATGGCGGCGAGCAGGGCACGCTGAGAGGCGATCTCCAGGGAGGTGGTGCCGGCGGCGCGCATGCGGGCGACACGTTGAAATTCCAGGTTGGTCAGGGCATTGATCTCACCTCCGTGCTCCTGCAGAGCGACCAGTCTGCCTTCTCCCTCCATGGAGATGACGGTCTGGGTGTTATCGGATTGCGCATGGGTATTTAGGGCATCGGTTCGAAATGCTGCCTTGAGAAGGGCCGGTTTGGTGGCGGTTTCTGCGGCCTGCTGCCAGTTGGCGATCAGATCATAGACGGGCATCTCGACGTTGCTGGTCCAGTCGATCTGATACTTTCCTTCTGCATCTGCTATGCCACTGGGCTCATTGGTTTCACAGCTGGCATTCTGGTTGAAATCCACACAGACCTCGGCGCCGGCTACCGCGCCCTGATACACCACTGTGCCGATGATTTGATGATCGAAACTAGCGGGTGGCAGGGTGCCGCCATCTGTGGGATTGTCTGAATCGTTATTAGAGTCACCGCAGGCACTGAGCAGACAGGTGCCGAGCAGCAGAGAGCTAAGATGAGTTAAACGCATATTTGTGTCCTTACAAATATTAACAATGAAAGGAACCGGGCGGTGAAATACCAATCACAGTAAGTATTTGATCAGAAATAGCGCAGGAAAAACGCTTGAGAACAAAGCAAGATTTTTAGATAAGTAGTTATTCTACAATTAAAAATATTAATGCAGTTATCGAGCGTTTTAACAAGCTAGAATGATCAACTATTTATTACGATTGGTATAACTTAGCAAGGTCCAATACGGCTGAAAGGACATTATCTATAGCTTTGATTAAATTACCATTACCCGATCGGATAGGTTAGAAGTGCAAGACTTGCAGGGTATTTAGACAATAAAAAATGGCCCCTGGGGGCCATTTTTAGCTAAGAGGTTAGCACCAGGGCTTAAGCCTTAGGGCCTGCCTGCTTGATGGCGTCAGAGACGTCGTACTTAGTGAAGTTGGCGGCAAACTCTTCTGCCAGCTGCTGGGCGTACTTGTCGTATTCAGCCTTATCTGCCCAGGTGTTGACCGGGTTAAGCAGCTTGGCATCGACACCAGACACGGCCACAGGCACGTCTAGGTTTAGCTTATCGATATGAACGGTTTCCACATCCTTCAGCTCGCCGCTGACGATGGCATCGACGATGGCGCGGGTCGTTGGAATGTCGAAACGCTTACCTACGCCGTGTGGGCCGCCGGTCCAACCTGTGTTGACCAGGTAGACCTGGCTACCGAATGACTCGATGCGCTTCATCAGTAGCTCGGCATATACGCCAGCCGGACGCGGGAAGAATGGCGCGCCGAAACAGGTCGAGAAGGTCGACTGAATCGCAGAGGTAGAGCCCATCTCGGTCGAGCCTACCTTGGCGGTATAGCCAGAGAGGAAGTGGTAGGCCGCCTGTTCCTTGCTCAGCTTAGACACTGGAGGCAGTACGCCTGATACGTCACAGGTCAGGAAGACCACGGCATTTGGCTCAGCGCCGCGGTTCTCTTCCTTACGCTGAGCGATGTGCTCCAGCGGGTAGGCCGCGCGGCTGTTCTCGGTCAGCTCTGTGTTGCTGTAGTCAGGAACGCGTTGCTCATCCAGAGTCACGTTTTCAAGTACGGTACCGAAACGAATAGCGTCCCAGATCACCGGCTCGTTCTTCTGGCTCAGATCGATACACTTGGCGTAGCAGCCACCTTCGATATTGAATACGCCGCCTGGTGCCCAGCCATGTTCGTCGTCGCCGATGAGGAAACGCTTAGGATCTGCTGATAGGGTAGTCTTGCCCGTGCCTGACAGGCCGAAGAATAGGGTAGTATCGCCTTCGCTGCCGACGTTGGCCGAGCAGTGCATTGGCAGTACGCCTTTGGCAGGCAGTAGGAAGTTCTGCACTGAGAACATAGACTTCTTCATCTCGCCGGCGTACTTAAGGCCTGCCAGCAGTACCTTGCGATCGGCGAAGTTGATGATGACGGTGGCGTCAGAGTTGGTGCCGTCACGGGCAGGATCACACTCGAAACCCGGGGCGTTCATGATCTGCCAAACGGGCTTGTTGGCGACGTTAAACTGCTCAGGCACGATAAACAGGTTACGGGCGAAAAGCTGATGCCAGGCGGTCTCGGTTTTTACTTCAATAGGTTGGTAGTGCTCAGGGTCGGCACCCACTTCCAGCTCAGAAACAAAAGTCTCCTTGTCGGCCAGGTAGGTCGCAACGCGATCCCATAGGGCGTTAAAGGCATCCATGGCGAACGGCTTGTTGACCGCACCCCAATCGATTTCATTTTCGCTACTTGCTTCTTTCACGATAAAGCGGTCGTTGGGTGAGCGTCCGGTACGCTCGCCAGTTTTTGCCACTAATGCACCATTCGCCGTTAGCTCTCCTTCGCCGCGTGCGAGTGCAAACTCAACTAGTTGTGCCGTAGAGGGATTTCTATGAGTCTGCTTAGATCCATCCGCCATCTGTAAGGTCTCCATCATTCGAGTAGGGTTGGCCGGTCTGTGCCAGCTTGTTTTTGTTTTATCTGCATGATTTGCAGAGGCCCGATTGTAACTTAAGCGGAATTGAATGTGTGAGGAAGATCGCGAAAATCGTGAAAAAAAGAGGATGCGCACAGGCATCCTCTTTCAAAGGTGAATATAAGCCGATGATTTACTGCTGAGTATCGGCCTTAGGCGCGTTTTTAAATAGGGCTTCAACATCGATGGAGTCGAAGCTGTAGCTGGAGTTACAGTACTCACAGCCCATCTCGATCTTGCCTTGTTCTGCCAGGATGGCGTCCAACTCTTCCTTCGCCACGGTTTTCAGTGCCTGACCGCTGCGCTCACGGGAGCAGGTACAGGAGAAGGTGACCTCGATAGGATCGAACAGGCGAACCTCTTCCTGGTGATACAGACGGTGCAATACTTCTGTTGCCTCGAGATCAAATAGCTCCTCGGCCTTGATGGTGCTGGTCAGCTGTTCGAGATGTTCGAACTCTTGGTTGTGCTCGTTCTCGCCCGGTAAGACCTGGAGCAACATGCCGGCGGCTTGCTTGCCGTTGGCAAACAGGCGGATGGCGGTCGGCAGCTGCTCTGACTGCAGGAAGTATTGCTCCAGACACTCGGCCAGGGTTTCCTTCTCCAGCGCCACTACGCCTTGATAACGCTCGCCGTTGCTCGGAGTCAGGGTGATCACCATGTGTCCCTGGCCCATGAGCTGTTGTAGGCTGGCGTCTTTGGCGACCTCGCCTTCCCTGCGTGCGACGCCGCGCAGCTGCTGTAGGTTGTTGCCATTGATCACCGCTAGTGACACCGGGCCGTTGCCCTGCACCTGTACGCTGATATCCCCATCAAATTTCAGTGTGGCGGTGAGTAAAGAGGTGGCCGCCATCAGCTCGCCCAGCAAACGGGCAATCGCCTCTGGGTAGGTGTGAGCCGATAAGATCTCTTGATAGCTCTTCTCTAGCTGTACGATTTGTCCGCGCACATCGGCGTTGTCGAATAGGTAACGGTTTAAGATATCTTTACTCATTTGTGTCTCACAGTTAGCTTTCTTTAAAGCGTATTAGTTGGCGACGCTGTTTCTTGTCTGGCTTGGTATCCGGCGCGGGATTGTTAAGCACATTCAAGCGTCTTGCCTCGGCATAGGTCTCGCGTTTGGCTATGCTTTCTGGCGTCTCTTCATATAAGGTTTGGGCGACCACCGCCTTTTGGCGCTGCTCGGATAATTTTTTTATGACGATCTCTTTTTCGTCATATCCTTGTCGTAATCTAATCACGGCGTCGACTTCGGCCAGCTTGCTCGACTTAGTGCGCTGGCCATTGTAGTGCACCTTACCGCCGTTGATCATCTCTTTGGCGATTGCTCGCGTCTTATAGAAGCGGGCGGCCCATAGCCACTTGTCGAGCCGAACGCCAAGCTCTTTCTCTGAGGTCATGGTGATCAGGTCTCCTTAGGTGTATAAAGATGTGCAAGCTCACAGGCTTAAAAAATAGTCCATACTTGTTGTTAGCCAACAGATGAGATAGCGACAGACCTCACACCCTTTTTAGGCGCGTAAAGTTAGCATAAATCGCCTCTATAGGCCAATAAAGAGACTGTTATGGGCTTGTTGCGATTAGCTGTGTAGGTTAGCATGAGCCACAGCTAGGAAATTATCATAATCAGATTAGAGGCCTGCATAGAGGGTCCACAATAATATGGATTTATTAGACAAAGTAATATCTAAGGCCGCTGCCGTGCCGCAGAAGCCTCTGAGTTCGGCCGTATTCTGGCTCGGTTTGATTATCGCTATCTATCTTTTGGCGCAAATCACATGGAAGTTGGTGCCCGTCGCTGAAACCCCACAAAAATGGCAGGCGACCCCTGTCTCCAGCAGCCAGTCATCGTCCCAGGTGAATGTCTCTACGCTGCAAGCATTAGCCCTCTTCGGTAAGGCCGACCCCAACTCGGATAAGCCTAAGCCCGTGGTGGAAGAGAAGATCACCGACGCACCCAAGACCTCGCTGTCGATTCAGTTGACCGGCGTGGTGGCCTCGACTGCCGAGCAGAATGGGCTAGCGGTGATCGAGTCCCGTGGTAGCCAGAACACCTATAGCCTGGGCGACAAGATCCAGGGCACCTCGGCCTCGCTTAAAGAGGTGTACGCCGATCGCATCATCATCTCTAACACCGGTCGTTACGAGACGCTGATGCTCGATGGCCTCAAGTATGAGGCTCAGGGCGAAGCCAATAACTTGTTGCAAGAGGCACGTTCCTCTCGCGATGTCCGCACCATAGATAAGCGCAACAACAGCGCCGTTTCTAAAGAACTGGAAGAGTCGCGCGACGCCCTGCTGGAAGATCCCAGCAAGATCACCGATTACCTGGCGATTTCACCGGTTAACGCCGGCGGCGAGCTGCAGGGGTATCGCTTAAACCCAGGCAAGGACAGACAATTATTTGAACAGGCTGGCTTTAAGGCCAACGATTTAGCAAAATCAATGAACGGCTATGATCTGACTGATATGAGTCAAGCATTGGAAGTGATGGCGCAGTTGCCAGAATTGACCGAAATTTCTCTGATGGTCGAAAGAGAGGGTCAGCTGGTTGAGATCATGTTTAGTTTGCCGCAATAAAAAGGGTTAGAGGAAGTCATTAATGAACAACAAGAAAATACGCCGCAACCTTATCGCGAGCGTCGTGATGGGCGCCTCGCTGTTAGCGCCACAAGTGGCGTGGTCGGAACAATACGCGGCTAATTTCAAGGGCACTGACATTCAGGAATTTATCAACATCGTTGGTAAGAACCTGAACCGGACTATCATCGTCGACCCTACCGTACGCGGCAAAATCAACGTACGCAGTTACGATCTGCTCAACGATGAGCAGTACTATCAATTCTTCCTTAATGTGTTGCAGGTCTATGGCTACGCCGTGGTCGAGATGGACAACAACATCATCAAGGTGATCAAGGACAAAGACGCCAAGACCTCGGCGATCCGCGTTGCCGATGACACTACTCCAGGCCTGGGCGATGAGATGGTGACCCGAATCGTCGCCCTCTATAACACCGAGGCCAAACAACTTGCTCCCTTGCTGCGTCAGCTCAACGACAACGCGGGTGGCGGTAACGTGGTTAACTACGACCCGTCAAACGTATTGATGATCTCCGGTCGTGCGGCCGTGGTGAACAAGCTGGTGGAGATCGTCCGCCGCGTCGACAAGCAGGGTGATACCGAGGTGCAGGTGGTGCCGCTGGAATATGCCTCTGCCGGCGAGATGGTGCGCATCATAGATACCCTGTACCGCGCAAGCTCCAACCAGTCTCAGTTACCGGGTCAGGCGCCTAAGGTGGTGGCCGACGAGCGTACCAACGCGGTGATCGTCAGTGGTGACGAGAAGAGCCGTCAGCGCGTGGTGGCCCTGATTAAGAAATTGGATGCCGAGCAGGCGACCACAGGTAATACCAAGGTACGTTACCTGCGTTATGCCAAGGCAGAAGATCTGGTAGAAGTGCTGACCGGTTTCGCCGAGAAGTTGGCCAAAGATCAGGACGGTGGTCAGTCCCAGGGCGGTCGCAGCAAGCGCCGCAACGAAATTAACATCATGGCTCACCCAGACACCAACGCCCTGGTGCTCAGCGCCGAGCCGGATCAGATGCGCACGCTGGAGAGTGTCATCAACCAGCTGGATATTCGTCGCGCACAGGTACTGGTAGAAGCCATTATTGTCGAGGTCGCCGAGGGTGACGATGTCGGCTTTGGCGTGCAGTGGGCCACAGAGTCTGGTGGCGGCACCCAGTTTAATAACTTAGGTCCCACAATCGGCGAGATCGGTGCCGGTATCTGGGCTGCTCAGGAAGAAGATGGTACTAAGGTTTGTACCGAAAACGGTACTTGTACCGAGAATCCTTCCAAGAAAGGTGATATCACCATACTGGCGCAGGCGCTGGGCAAGGTGAATGGTATGGCGTGGGGCGTGGCCATGGGCGACTTTGGTGCCCTGATCCAGGCGGTTTCTAGCGATACCAAGTCAAACGTACTAGCAACGCCTTCTATCACCACCCTGGATAATCAGGAAGCCTCCTTCATCGTGGGTGACGAGGTACCTGTGCTGACAGGTAGCCAGAACTCCAGCAACGGCAACAGCAACCCCTTCCAGACGGTCGAGCGTAAGGAAGTGGGCGTGAAGCTGAAAGTCGTGCCACAGATCAACGAAGGCACCACGGTTAAGCTCACCATCGAACAGGAAGTCTCTGGTATCAATGGTAAGACGGGTGTGGACGTGACCTTTGCTACTCGCCGACTAACGACCACGGTAATGGCCGATTCGGGTCAGATCGTCGTGCTCGGTGGTCTGATCAACGAAGAGGTGCAGGAGAGCGTGCAGAAGGTACCTTTCCTCGGCGATATCCCTATCTTGGGTCACCTGTTCAAGTCATCATCGAGCGGTAAGAAGAAGAAAAACCTTATGGTCTTCATCAAGCCGACCATCATTCGTGATGGTGTGACCATGGAAGGCATAGCCGGTCGTAAATACAACTACTTCCGCGCCCTACAGCTAGAGCAGCAGGAGCGTGGCGTGAATCTGATGCCAAATACCAGCGTACCTATCCTGGAAGAGTGGAGTCAGGAGGAGTACCTGCCGCCTGAAGTGAATGAGGTGCTGCAACGTTACAAGGATCGCAAGGGACTCGATACCAAGATGCGTGAAACCGATCCTGCGCTGAAACAGATCAACGAAAACAAGCAGCAAGATAAGCAAAATGAGTGATATCCAAGCCGCACAAAACGAGGAACTGGCCCAGGTAACGAGTGAACTCGGGCTAGCCTCGGAGGCCGAATCCGATGAGGTATTTCACTCAAGCAGTCGTGACCGTCTGCCCTTCGCCTTCGCCCACAGATTCGAGTTGGTGCTGGATAAGGACGAGGCGGGACTCACCCTGTATCACACAGTCAACACGCCGATAGAGGCGATGCTGGAGGTGCGTCGTTACACTGGCCAGGAACTGGCATTGGCTCGGCTTGAGCCTGACGTGTTCGAGGCCAAGCTGACCCAGGTGTATCAGGCCAACTCTTCCGAGGCGCAGCAGCTGATGGAAGATATCGGCAACGAGATGGATCTGTTTACCCTGGCCGAGGAGCTGCCCCAGACAGAAGATCTGCTCGAGGGGGACGACGATGCGCCTATCATCAAGCTGATCAATGCCCTCTTGTCCGAGGCGATCAAAGAGGAAGCCTCTGATATCCATATCGAGACCTATGAGAAGCAGCTGGTGGTGCGTTTCCGCGTCGACGGTGTGCTCAAAGAGGTGCTCAAGCCGAATCGCAAGCTCTCGTCGCTACTGGTTTCGCGTATCAAGGTAATGGCGCGTCTGGATATCGCCGAGAAGCGTGTGCCGCAAGATGGCCGTATCTCCCTGCGTATCGCCGGTCGTGCGGTCGATGTGCGTGTGTCCACCATGCCATCTAGCCATGGCGAGCGCGTGGTACTGCGTCTGCTGGATAAGAACGCCGGTAATCTAGATCTTAAACAGCTGGGGATGACTGACACCATACGCGAACAGTTCGATGAGCTGATCCGTAAGCCTCACGGTATTATTTTGGTGACCGGTCCTACCGGTTCGGGTAAGAGTACTACCCTGTACGCGGGTCTTACCGAGATCAACGCCATCGACACCAACATTCTGACCGTCGAAGACCCGATCGAATATGAATTGCCTGGCATAGGCCAGACCCAGGTGAATACAAAGGTCGACATGACCTTCGCCCGTGGCCTGAGAGCCATTCTACGTCAAGACCCTGACGTGGTGATGATAGGTGAGATCCGTGACCTTGAAACGGCGCAGATCGCGGTGCAGGCTTCACTTACTGGTCACTTGGTGATCTCGACCCTGCACACCAACACCGCCTCGGGCGCCATTACCCGTCTGCAAGACATGGGGGTTGAGCCCTTCCTAGTCTCCTCGAGTCTGCTGGGGGTGCTGGCACAGCGCCTGATCCGTACCCTGTGTCCTCAGTGTAAGACGGAACACACGCCAGACTTGCGTGAGCGAGAGCTGCTGGGGATCAGCGAAGACGATCCGCGCACCATCTACCGCGCGACAGGTTGTGCTGCTTGTGGTCACAACGGTTACCGTGGCCGTACCGGTATCCACGAGCTACTGCTGGTGGATGACTATGTTCGTGAGCTTATCCATACCGGACGCGGCGAGCTGGCCATCGAGAAGCATATTCGTAAGACGGTACCTAGCATTCGCCATGACGGCATGATTAAAGTCCTCGACGGGGTGACTACCCTGGAAGAAGTGCTGCGCGTCACTCGCGAGGAGTAGCCATGCCAGCATTTGAGTACAAGGCGTTAAACGCCCAGGGCAAACAGCAGAAAGGGGTTGTCGAAGCCGACACGGCGCGTCATGCCAGGGGCCAACTGCGTGAGCAGCGTCTGATGCCGCTGGAGATCACCCCAGTAGTCGAGAAGGAAGCCAAGGCGAAGAGCGGTGGTTTCAGCTTCAAGCGTGGCATCTCGGTTGCCGAACTGGCACTGATCACCCGTCAGATAGCGACTCTCGTGGCCGCAGGTTTGCCGGTGGAGGAGGCGCTCAAGGCCGTAGGTCAGCAGTGTGAGAAGGACAGGCTTGCCAGCATGGTGATGGCGGTTCGCTCGCGCGTGGTCGAGGGTTACAGCCTGGCCGACTCGATGGCGGAATTTCCCCATATTTTCGACGATCTCTATCGCGCCATGGTGGCTTCGGGCGAGAAGTCGGGCCATCTCGAGATAGTGCTTAACCGCCTCGCCGACTATACCGAGCGTCGTCAGCAGCTAAAGACCAAGATGACCCAGGCGATGATCTACCCCATAGTGCTGACGCTGGTTGCCATCAGCGTTATTGCCATCTTGCTGGCCGCCGTGGTGCCTCAGGTGGTGGGTCAGTTCGAGCATATGGGCCAGGAACTGCCCTGGACGACACAGTTTTTGATCGCCTCATCGGATTTTGTTCGCGACTATGGCCTTATCGTCATGGGTATCATCATAGTCCTGGTGGTCGGTGCCAAGCAGCTACTGCGCAGCGCGGCCAATCGGATGAAGTTCGACACGGCAATACTCAAGATGCCGGTTGTCGGACGGGTGAGTAAGGGACTTAATACGGCGCGATTTGCGCGCACCTTGAGTATCTTGACCGCCAGTTCGGTTCCGCTACTCGATGCCATGCGTATCGCCAGCGAGGTCTTGATGAATGTCAGGGTGCGGGCGGCGGTTGAGGAGGCCACCGCCAGGGTACGTGAAGGCACGAGTCTAGGCGCGGCGCTCGCCAATACTAAACTTTTTCCCCCTATGATGCTCTATATGATCACCTCGGGTGAAAAGAGCGGTCAGCTTGAGCAGATGCTAGAGCGCGCCGCCGACAACCAAGACAGAGAATTTGAGTCTAATGTCAACATCGCCCTGGGGGTGTTCGAGCCTATGCTGGTGGTCAGCATGGCGGCCGTGGTCCTGTTTATCGTCCTGGCGATTCTGCAGCCGATCTTAGAACTCAACAACATGATTAGTGGTTAACGTCCAAGCGTTAACTACCAACAGCCGTCCTAACTCCAGACGTTAGGGTATTTTTTATAGAGGAAGTATTAATGCAAGCAAGAAACAAGCAAAAAGGTTTTACCCTACTGGAAGTCATGGTGGTTATCGTTATCTTAGGGATCCTTGCTTCCATGGTTGTACCTAACCTTATGGGCAACAAAGATAAAGCCGACATCCAAAAGGCGGTATCTGACATTGTTGCACTGGAAAATGCCTTAGACATGTATCGTCTGGACAACAGCGTCTACCCGACGACAGAGCAGGGACTGGAAGCCCTGGTACAGAAGCCAACTATCTCACCCGAGCCACGCAACTACCGTGCCGATGGCTACGTGAAGCGTCTGCCACAGGATCCATGGCGTAACGATTACCTGCTATTGAGCCCGGGTGAGCAGGGTAAGATCGACATCTTCAGTGCTGGTCCTGACGGTCAGCCGGGTACCGAAGACGATATCGGTAACTGGAACCTGCAAGATTACCAATAAGCCTTAGGTCGAGTCTGTCTATGCGTGGCGTTCGCCAATTTGGTTTCACCCTGCTAGAGGTCCTGCTGGTCGTCTTGCTGATGGGATTGGCTGCCGCCGCGGTGACTTATACTACCAGCGGCGCCGATCAGCATAAGGCGCTGGAGCGTACGGCGCGACAGTTTATGGCGGCGACCGAGCTGGTGTTGGATGAGACCATACTCAGCGGTCATTTCATCGGTATCGTCATCGATGAGAAGCACTATGAGTTCGTTTATTACGATGAAGGCAAATGGAAGCCACTGCAGCAAGATCGCCTGCTGGCGGCCAAAGAGATGGAACCTGGAGTCGAGATGCATCTGGTGCTCGATGGTTTGCCTTTAATCCAAGAAGATGAAGAAGATGATGAGTCCTGGTTCGACGAGCCGCTCATCGAGCGCAGTGAAGATGAGAAGAAAAAGTTTCCCGAGCCTCAGGTGATGCTGTTTCCCAGCGGCGAGATGAGCGCCTTCGAGCTGACCTTCGTCGGTAAGGATGAGCGAGGCCAGGAAATAGAGGCCCTGGTGGTGGGTGATGCCTTGGGGCGTCTGACCCTGGGCAGAGAGGATGGATTCGATGAGTAAGCCCAGGCTAGGCCCGAGTATCAAGGCCAGAGGCCGCAGCGCAGGTATGACGCTGCTTGAGGTGATCGTTGCCCTCATGGTGTTTGCCATCGCCGCCGTCTCCATCACTAAGAGTCTGGGTGAGCAGATGGCCAATATGCCGATACTCGAGGAGCGCACCCTGGCACAGTGGGTGGCCAGCAATCAGATGGTGGACGCCCGCCTGGAGAAGAAGTTTCCCGACCTTGGCCGTAAAGATGGCAGCGTCGAGCTGGCGGGAAAAGAGTGGTATTGGCGCAAAGAGGTGGTGAAAACCACAGATGATAATTTTCGCATGATACGCATCAGTGTCAGTGACGATGATCGCTACCAACGCGTCATCGCCCAGGTGAGTAGCTATGTCCTTAAAGAAGAATAAGACTACTCGCGGTTTTACCCTGCTGGAGATGCTGATCGCCATCGCCATCTTTGCCATGTTGGGTCTGGCGGCCAATGCCGTGCTCAGCACTGTGATGAAAAACGATGAGGTCACCGCCGAGTTTGCCCAGCGGCTGAAGTCGCTGCAACAAGGATTCGGGGCTTTAGAGCGAGATTTTGGCCAGATGGTGGCCCGCACCCCACGCCTGTTGGAAGGCGGACGGGGCTCGACCGTGATTCAAACCGGTAAAGATATGTTCGACTCTGAGTCGGAGGCCATCGTCTTCTATCGCATCGGCTGGCTGAATCCCGATGGCTTGTTGCCGCGGGGCAGTCTGCAATCTGTGGCCTATGTGGTGCAGGAAAATAACCTGGAGCGTTGGTATTTTCCCTATCCCGAACCGGAATTTGGCGCCGAGCCGATCAAGACTGTGGTGATTAAGAATGTCCTCTCGGTGGAGTATTCCTTCTATGTAGAGGACAAGTGGGAGCGTAAGTTTGACGCTACCAGCCTGCCCAAGGCGATTGCCATGGCCGTTGAGGTGGAAGGTCTGGGCAAGGTGCAGCGCAAGTTCCTGTTACCGCTAGGGGCAACGCTTAGCAAAGATAATTCGGGTAACAATAACGGCAACAATAACAACGGCAACAATAACGGCAACAACTCGGGCGGTAATAATACTGGTGGCAACAACAGTGGCGGCTCCGGTGGCAAGGAAGATGGCGATGAATAACCTGCCAGGAAAGCAGCGTGGCGTGGCGCTGATCGTCGTTTTGCTGATTGTGGCGATGATCGCCATCATTGCCACTAACATCAATAGCCGCAACCAGATATCTGTGCGTCGCACTATTAACTTGGCGCAGTATGATCAAGCCTATTGGTATGCGATATCGGCCGAAGAGCTGGTCAAGAAGGTGCTTAAGCAAGATTTAGACGATGCCGATGATGGCAAGGTGCATCGGCAACAATATTGGGCTCAGGCCGATGTGGTATTTCCGGCAGAGCAGGGGGAGATAGGTGGTCGAATCAGCGACCTGCAGGCCTGTTTTAACCTTAATGCCCTGGCTATTGAGACCACAGTGGTGGAAAACGGCCAACCTAAGCTGCCATTGGCGGCGATACAGTTTAAGGGGCTGCTGGTTGCGCTGGGGATGGATGATTTCTCCGCCGAGCGTCTGACCCATACGCTGAAAGATTATATCGATGAGGACACGGTCGCCAGCCCCTTCGGCGCCGAAGATGCCGACTATGAGTCGCGAACCGTGCCCTATCGCGCCGCTAACACCTTGATGAGTCATCGCAGCGAGCTGCGGGCGGTGATCGGCTTTAGTCAGGAGGTCTACCTTAAGTTGGCCCCCTATATCTGCGTCATCCCCGGCTATGATCGCCAGGTGTTGAACGTCAATACCATAGAGGTGGAGCAGGCGGCGCTGCTGGCGGGTATGTTTGATAATAAGATCAGCGTGGGCGAGGCCGAGAGCATCATTAATCAGCGTCCTGGCGATGGCTATGACAGCATGGAAGACTTCTGGTCCAATGGCTCCATCTCAGGTCTGCGTCAGCAAAAGAACCTGGAATCGAGCTTTAGCCTCAAGAGTAAGTATTTTCTGTTAGAGGCGGGTGCTAAGGTTGATAGTGCCACCTTTAGGGTGCAAAGTGTATTACGTGTGGGCGGTAACAACCAGCTGGACGTCTTGACCCGTCAATATGGCGGCCAAAAATAATCACTTAGGTGGGCCATGCTCGTCTAGGCTAATAAAAGGACAAGCTCATCGAGAGCAACTTCATGAGACTTGTGGAGAAAGACATTGAGTGAAAGATTATTTATCCGATTAGGAAGAAGCGCGGAGCAGAGCTGCTCCTGGCTGGTATGGTCGGAACAAGAGCAGGAGATCATCGCCTCGGGAGAGCTGAGCGACGCCCAGGGGCTGTCGACGCTGACCGAGCGCGCCGGTAACCGTCCGGTAGATATTCTGGTGCCCGCCTCTGCCATTACCCTCACCTCGGTGGAGCTGCCGGAGAAGGGCCAGCGTCAGGCGCTGAAGGCGTTGCCTTTCATGCTGGAAGAGAGTCTGGCCGAGAATGTCGATGAACTGCATTTTGTCCCGGGTCCGCGCAGCGGCGAGTCTCTTAGCGTTGCCGTGGTGGCCCACGAACAGATGCAGACCTGGCTCTCCTGGTTGAGTGAGGCTGGCATCAAGGCGCGTCAATTGGTGCCCGACTGTCTGGCCCTGCCACTGCAGGAATGTCAGTGGGCGGCGATGAAGTTTGGCCCGGATTACCTGCTGCGTACCAGCGCAGGTAGCGGTGTCAGCCTGGATGCCAGCTGGTTCCAGGCCGCCCTGCCTAAGCTTGCGGAGGGGCAGGAAGAGACGCCTATCACCCTGGCCAGTTATAGCGACATGGATATTCAAGGCGTCGAGGTGAAGCCTCAGCCGCTGGATCTGCCTATGCTGGTGTTGGCTAAGGGGATCCTTAACGCACCGTTAAACCTACTCAGTGGTATCTATACCCCTAAGCGTGAATACAGCAAGCATCTGCTACTGTGGCGTAATGCCGCCATGGTTATCTTGGTGGCCCTGGTGCTGGCCTTGGTGAACAAGGGACTCAACATTCATCAGATGAACGTCGAGCGCGAAGGCTTGCAGCAGCAGACGGGTGAGATCTTCAAACTGGTGATGGGCAGCTCGCGCATGGTCAACGTGCGCTCGCAGATGCAGAGTCAGCTGCGCACCCTGCAAGGGGCTGGCGGTGGCATGGCCTTCTTTACCATGCTGGACGATCTCGCCGAAGGTTTCGCTAAGGTGCCGCAACTTAAGCCGACCAGCCTGCGTTTCGACAGTGGCCGTAACGAGCTGCGCATGCAGATCACCGCCAAGAGCTATGCCCAGATCGAACAGTTTAAGGAGCTGATCTCGCCTAATTTCCAGGTGGATTCCGGCGCCATGAACAGCGGCGAGGATGAAGTGACCAGTACCTTAACCCTGAGGAGCAAGTAAGATGGACAACATTAAGACGTGGTGGAATGGCTTAGTGTTGCGCGAGCAGCAGCTCGTGGCGGCTTGCGCCATAGTGTTGGGGGTCGGCATCCTCTATTGGGGGATCTGGACACCGATCAGTCAGGCTGAGGCCGATGCACGGCGCAACCTGACTGCCCAGGAAAGTACACTCAATTATGTGAAGCAGACTGCCAACAAGATCGCCGGTCTTAAGCAGGCCGGTGGTAAGAAGGGCTTCTCAGGCAGCCTCAGCACTGTGGTGACTCAGAGTGCCAAAAGCTATGGCCTGGAAATCACCCGCATGCAGCCACAGGGTAACAAGATCCAGGTGTGGATGGACGAGGTGCCCTTCGATTCACTTCTGGATTATCTGAGCGACCTGGTGCAGCAGAAGGGTCTCTCCCTGGATAATCTCGATCTGGCCGATGGTGAGGCCGAGGGCTTCGTCAAAGTACGTCGCATCCAGTTCTCGCAGTAACTAAGTAGTAAGGGTTTTTTGTGGGTCTAGTGAAAAAAATTGTTATCGGCGTTTTCGTCTATCTGGTGTTTCTGATCGCCCTGTTTCCGGCGAGTCTGGCGGTTAAGTTGGCCCCCTTGCCTAAGCAAGTCAGTGTTTCGGGGATCTCGGGCACCATCTGGTCCGGTGAAATAGACACCTTAATGCTGCAAAAGCGTCGCCTGGAGCAGGTGAGCTGGCAATTGAGCCCTTGGGGGCTACTGACGGGCAAAGCTAATATCGACTTCGTGGTGGGCAGCCGTGCTACCGCAGTTAACGGTAAGGGATTCGTCAGTCTCTCTATGTCTGGCATCGATGCCAGCGGCGTGCGTTTCGACGCGCCGAGCGAGTTCCTGGTGGGCAATACACGTCTGCCGTTTCGTACTCAGGTGGGGGGCAACTTCAGCCTGATGCTGCAAGACCTGGAGCAGGGCGTGCCTTGGTGTCAGCAGCTTACGGGTAAACTCTTTGCCCAGCAGCTGCAGGTGAACAATCAGTTCGGCAAGTATCCTCTGGGGGATGTCGCCGTGGCGCTGAGCTGTGTCGATGGCAACATCAAGGTGCAGACGGATGACAGCATGAACGCCTTAGGCCTCAGTGGCCATGCGCTGCTTAAGGCCGACAAGCTGGTGCAGGTCACCGCCAAGATCAAAGAAACTCAGGCCCAGCCCGACGATCTTAAGCAGGCGCTAAGCTTCCTCGGTAAGCGCGACAGCCAGGGCTACTACCCGATCAATTATCAGGGACGGGTTCCCGGCCTCTAGTGGTTGAGATTAAGATACAAAAAAGCCCCTTTATGGGGCTTTTTTAATGCCTGCTTCTCTTTAGCAAAAGACCAGCGTTTAGGCCTGATTGTCGGTGACGCCTTGCTGCATAACGCGCTGGCGATATTCCAGCAGACTGAATACACCGAAGAGCATGACATTCAGGTACTGGCGGAAACCTAGGGTCATCAGTGGCTTAAACAGGGTGCGGAAGATCAGCGTCTGCAGGCCGTGCATCACCAGGGTGATCGCCAGCAGTAGGGTCAACAGCATGCCTATGTTGCCTTCCGCTGGCGCAAATAGGTTGTAGATCATGACGGCCCAGGCAAATAGGGTGATCGCCTTGCCGATAAGAATCACCAATTTCATTAATCTGTCTCCGTGTGTTCGACTCGATACAGGCGATAGGTCACCTGACCGGCTTGTTTCTCTTTCAGTGGCATCCAGCCGCTGGGCAAGCCGAGGGGCGGATGCTCTTTCTCTGTCTCCACATAGACCAGAGCATCCTGATTGAGCCAGCCTTGGGCGACCAGCGCATCGATACAAGCCTGGGCGAGCCCTTTGCGAAACGGTGGATCGATAAAGACGACATCGAAGCCCTCGGCGGGTGGCGTCTTGAGCTGCACTAGGGTGTCGCCCTGAACTACATCGGCGCAGTCGCACTTGAGGGTAGCGAGGTTTTGTTTGAGCTGCTTGGCCGCGCTGGCCTGTAGCTCAAATACCTTGGCGTACTTGGCATAGCGAGAGAGCGCCTCGAAGCACAGGGCACCACTGCCGCCGAAGCAGTCGAGCACGCGGGCACCTGGAAGATCGCCTGCGATCCAGTTAAACAAAGTTTCCCTGACTCTGTCCGTGGTGGGCCTTAGCCCCTCGAGATCATGTATCGGCAGTTTTCTAGAGCGCCATTGTCCGGCGATGATCCTTACCTGTCCGCTTGCGGGTCGATTTCTTGCCATTTTCTACCTGTATTGTGTGGATTCATTTAGCGGAATTTGGCCTGACCAGATTAAGTGTTAGACTGTTGCGCTAAATTGAGGTCGCTATTTTAACGTAAAGCATCAGAAAAAGGTGCAAAGCCCAGGGCATTAACGAAAAAAATGCCGTGTTTTTCTGCGTCGTTAGCTTGTTATAATGACGAGCGCAGCATGACTTTATAGCGAATTTTGAATCAGTTAATTGAGTACTGGTATTACACATGGCAAAAAAAGGTTTTTTTTCTTGGTTCCGCAAAGATAAATCTAAGCAGGAAGCGGCGGCACCAGAAGTAGAAGTTTCGACTCAGGCAGATGCCGAACAGGCTAACGTCGAAGAAGAGAATGTACGGTTGGCTGCCGAGCAAGCAGAGCAGGAGCATTTAGCTGCGGAACAAGCTGAGCAGCAACGCATCGCAGAGGAGCAGACTCGTGTCGAAGCAGAGAATGCCCGTCTGGCAGCAGAGCAGGCAGAGCAAGAACGCCTGGCCGCCGAACAGGCCCGTCTCGAAGCAGAGAGTGAGCGTTTAGCTGCGGAACAAGCTGAGCAAGAGCGTCTAGCCGAGGAGCAGGCCCGCGTCGAGGCTGAAAATGCCCGTCTTGCTGCCGAAAAGGCAGAGCAGGAACGCCTAGCTGCGGAACAAGCTGAGCGGGAGCGTCTAGCCGAAGAACAGGCCCGCGTCGAAGCTGAGAATGCCCGTCTTGCTGCCGAACAGGCCGAGCAAGAGCGTTTAGCTGCCGAGCAGGCAGAGCAGGAGCGTCTAGCGGCTGAGCAAGCAGAACAGACAGGGCAAGAGGAGCAGGTTGAACAACAGCCCGAGCCGCAGCAGAAGCCGACCAAAGAGGGCTTCTTTGCCCGTCTGAAACGTGGACTGAAACGTACCAGCGAAAATATCGGTAGCGGTTTCATCGGTCTGTTTAAGGGTAAGAAGATCGATGATGAGCTGTTCGAAGAGTTGGAAGAGCAGTTGCTGATCGCCGATGTGGGGGTGGAAACCACCAGTCGCCTGATCGCCAGCCTGACAGAGCAGGCGAGTCGCAAGCAGCTTAAAGATGGCGAGGCACTCTACGAGCTGATGCGTGAAGAGATGCAGAAGACCCTGGAGCCGGTGAGCATCCCTCTGGTACCTGAAAATAGCGATGGCCCCTTCGTTATCCTCATGGTCGGTGTCAACGGCGTGGGTAAGACCACCACTATCGGTAAGCTGGCCAAGCAGTATCAAGCACAAGGTAAGTCGGTGATGTTGGCGGCGGGTGATACCTTCCGCGCGGCGGCCGTCGAGCAGCTACAGGTTTGGGGTCAGCGCAACGACATTCCGGTTATCGCCCAGCACACAGGCGCCGATAGCGCCTCGGTACTCTTCGATGCACTGCAGGCGGCGCGTGCCCGTAAGATAGACATCTTGATCGCCGATACAGCGGGACGCCTGCAGAACAAGGCTCACCTGATGGATGAGCTGAAGAAAGTGGTGCGGGTGATGAAGAAGCAAGACGAGAGCGCCCCTCACGAGGTGATGTTGACCCTGGATGCGAGTACGGGTCAGAATGCCATTAGCCAGGCGCAGCTGTTCAAAGAGGCGGTTGGCGTCACGGGTATCACCATGAGCAAGCTCGATGGCACGGCCAAGGGCGGTGTGATCTTCGCCATTGCAGATAAATTTGGCATACCAATTAGACACATAGGTGTCGGTGAGCAGATCGACGATCTAAGAACTTTCGATGCGAAAGACTTTATCGACGCCCTGTTCAGCCATGAGGATGAGGCCAAGTAGCAAACGGCTAGGCGTAAAGCCAGGGCCAGTCGAATTCGGCTGGTCCATCAAAACACTATTGCAGCATCTAAGATTGGGTACTTATGATTCGATTTGAGCAGGTTAGCAAGGTTTATCCCGGTGGTCAGAAGGCCCTCACCGATGTGAGTTTTCATTTGAAACGCGGTGAGATGGCGTTTTTAACCGGCCACTCCGGGGCGGGCAAGAGTACCCTGCTTAAGTTGATCACTGTGATCGAACGGGCCAATGCCGGTCGTGTCGCCATCAATGGCCATGACATCGCCAACATCAGACCCAAGGATGTACCCTTCCTGCGCCGTGATATCGGCATGATCTTCCAAAACCATCACCTACTGATGGACCGCAGCGTCTTCGACAATATAGCCTTGCCGCTGGTTATCGAGGGTTTCGCCCTGCATGAGATCAAGAAGCGTGTGCTGGCGGCGCTGGATATGGTGGGCCTGTATGGCAAGGAGCGTCATTATCCCATCATGTTGTCTGGTGGTGAACAGCAACGGGTGGGGATCGCCCGCGCCATTGTTAACAAGCCGCCGCTGTTGCTGGCCGACGAGCCCACGGGTAACCTGGATCCTAAGTTGTCCATGGATATCCTGCGCCTGTTTGAAACCTTTAACGATGCCGGCACGACCGTGTTGATCGCCACCCACGATCTGGGACTCATTGCCAGAATGCGTTATCGCACCCTGACCCTGAAACAGGGCCGTATCCTGGGTGGTGACGAGCTGGCGAGCACTCACACTACTGCCAGTGCCTTCGGCCAATAATTGAGGAGAGTCAGATGAGTCAGCAACCTCAATTGGTGCGCAGTAAATTACCCATCAGCGGCCGCATAGTGATGTTTTTTATTCGTCATATTCAACATGCCATGGGCAGCATGGGGGAGTTGTGGCGCAATCCGGTTTCTTCCCTGATGACCATGGCCGTGCTTGGGGTCAGCCTGAGCCTGCCAGCGGCCCTGCAGGTACTGGTGAAGAACGCCGAGACAATTACCCAATCCTGGAACAGCGCCGCCGAGATCTCCCTGTTTATCGATGAGGGGCGCAGCGAGCGCAGTATTCAAAGCCTCATCAGCCGGATTAGTGCCTATTCTGAAGTGAGTGCGGTCAGCTATATCGACCGCGATAAGGCCTTGGAAGAGTTCCAGCGCCTCTCAGGTTTTGGCGAGGCACTGGCCTACCTGGATGAAAACCCGTTGCCGGCGGTGATTACTGTGACCCCAAGTATCAAGTATGCCAGCCCTAACGGTGCCCGCGAGCTGCTGAAGAAGCTGGAGCTCGAGCCTGAGGTGAGTTTTGGCCGCCTGGATATCGAGTGGCTGGAACGTCTGCAGGCCGTTGTGAGGCTGCTGGAGCGTACCGTGATGGCCATCGCCGCCTTGTTGGTGTTGGCCGTGGTGCTGGTGATCGGCAACACCATACGCTTGGCCATCATGAACCGCCGCACCGAGATCGAGGTGATGAAGCTGGTGGGCGCCACCGAGAGCTTTATTCAGCGCCCCTTCCTCTATACCGGGATCTGGTTCGGGGTAATTGGCGGCATTCTGGCCTGGGTGATCATCAATCTGTTGGTCTGGTATCTCGACGGTGCCTTGGCGAGTCTGTTGGGCCTCTATGGCAGCACGCTGGAGATGCAGTCGCTGACATTGGTGGAGCTTGGCGAACTGATTCTGTTGGCCTCGTTTCTTGGCTGGCTGGGCTCCTATCTCTCGGTGCGCCAACACCTGCGGGCGATAGAACCTTCCTAGTCGACACCGGGGTTTTTATGAACTAATTTTCACTTGCACTGTCTATAGAATCGGGTGAAATTAAACCCTGTTCAGCTTCGAGTGTTGACATAGACTGTCAGATAGTTAATAGTTCATCAGCTTGTCCCTGGGCGTAAATTCCTTTCCAAAGACTCCCACGGAATGCCGTTTTCAAGCGGCGCAGAGCACTCAAAGCGTTAAATTTAAGCAAGATAAGAAGTTAGGAGCGTTAATGACAAGTCAAACGCAATCAATGGCACTAATGGTACCTCAAAGCAGCAGTAGCTTAGAGGCTTATATCCATTCTGCGCACAACATTCCAATGTTGGAGGCGAATGAGGAGTATGAGCTGGCGAAACGTCTGCAGGAGACCGGTGACATTCAGGCTGCGAAGCAGTTGATTATGTCTCATCTTCGTTTCGTTATTCATGTCGCCAAAGGTTACGCGGGTTATGGTCTGCCACAGGCGGATCTCATCCAAGAGGGGAACATTGGTCTGATGAAGGCGGTAAAACGCTTTGATCCCGACGTGGGTGTACGTCTTGTCTCGTTTGCCGTGCATTGGATTAAGGCCGAGATCCACGAATACGTGCTGAAAAACTGGCGTATCGTTAAGGTAGCGACCACCAAGGCGCAGCGTAAACTGTTCTTCAATCTTCGTAAGGCCAAGAAGCGTCTCGGTTGGTTTAGCGACGAAGAGGTGACCATGGTTGCCGAAAACCTTGGCGTCTCGAAGAGCGATGTGACCGAGATGGAATCACGCATGGCGGCGCAGGACCCAGCCTTCGATCTGGCCAGTGACAACGATGACGACCAGGATTATGCACCTGTGCATTACCTCGAAGATCATTCGTCGGATATTGCCTCTCAGGTCGAAAACGACAACTTCGAAGCCGATAACCAAACCCGTCTTCTGGCGGCCATCAAGACCCTTGATGAGCGTAGCCAGCATATTCTACAGGCGCGTTGGTTGGACGAAGAGAAGACCACGCTGCAAGAGCTGGCGGCAACCTATCAAGTCTCTGCCGAACGTATCAGGCAGCTCGAGAAGAATGCCATGAACAAGCTCAAGGGCCGCATGGAAATGTAACGCGCCTAGCTCTTAGGTCAATGCAAAGAAAAACCTGCTATCAAGCAGGTTTTTTTATGGCTAATTTATGTTGCTTGGCTACCGCCTGGATCACCTGCTTGCGTGCTAACTTGAGTCCGGTCTGCTCGACCTCGGGCCAGGGGATATAGCGTCGTGGTCGTTTAAAGCGGGCGATAGTCTGGCAGAGAAATCCATCGAGCACCTCGGGTGACGCGACTTCCCCCTTGATGATGGCCGCCGGCAGCAGGCCGAACTCCTCATCGGCTACGCCGAACACCAGCGCCTCTTCTATTCCGGGATAGCTTCTTAGCAGCGCCTCTATCTCCTCGGGTTGGATGTTCTCACCGCCGCAGATAAACATGTTGTCTGTGCGTCCCAGAATGAGCAGCTCGCCTTCAGGCGTTAACCTGCCGCGATCTTGAGTGCAGAACCAACCCTCTTCATCCAGTGGCCTGGTGATCTCATGGGGAGACTTATCGCTCAGGTAGCCGAGAAACAGGGTCTCGCCACGCACATAGATCACCTCATCGACAATTTTTAGCTGACGCCCAGGCAGAGGCATGCCGCAGCTGCCCTGAGCGTTGGCCCTGGCCGTGGTGATCTGAGAGCTCATCTCCGTCATGCCATAGCTGGTAAAGGCGGGAATTCCCATAGGCACCAGGCGCTCGATCAGCCGCTCATCTATGGCGCCGCCACCCAGAAGCAGCGCCTTGAGGCCCTTTAGTGTCTCGGGGGCGTCGTTAAGCAATCTCACAAGTTGGGTGGCCACCAGAGAGAGGTGGGTCAGGGGAATCGCCTTGAGTTGCTCCGCCTGTGAAAGTCTTGGTGCTGGCAGGGTCAGGGCTGCGCCAGCCAAGGCGCAGCGATTGACTATCGCCAGGCCGCCGATGTGAAACAGCGGCAGGGAAAGCAGCCAGTTGTCCCCTCGATGTAAGGGGATCTTCTGGGTCGAGCCTAGGGCGCTGGCGATATGATTGTTTAGGCAGTGAACGGCCGCCTTGGGCATGCCGCTACTGCCCGAGGTGAGTATGATGTTGCAGGGCCGCGCCGTGTCTATCTTGATTGCTTCTGTTTTGGTTGCTTTCTTGCTATCGCGCGTCTTGGTGAGTGGCGCCTTGGCATCTAAGGTCAGCGTCAGGCCAGGCTCAGGAAGCAAGTCTTGATAGGCCTCGCCAGCCCAGAAATAGTTGAAATCGTAGCGCTCGGCCAACCTGGCTATCTGCGCCCTGGGGAATCTGGGATTTAACGGACAGAAGATGGCGCCGAGCTCGATACAGGCCCAGTAGAGGATCACCAGTGCCAGAGAGTTCTGGTCGATGCAGGCCATCTTGTCGCCAGGTCTTACCCCTAGGCTATCTAGCTGCTGCGAGCATTGTTTTACCCTTCGAGCCAGCTGAGCATAGTCGATGGCGCAGTACTCGCCATCATGCCAGTGATGCAGTGCGATTTGTGCTGGTGCCTGAGTTGCCATCAGGTGCAGCGGTGAGGTGTCTATGCTTTCCTGGCTGTGTTTCAAACCGCCTCCCGGGCGACCTGCTTCAGGCAGATCAGGTTTTCCAGGGTCAGGCAGCGGTTCTTGCCGGTCGACACCAGCAGATCGGCGCTAAAGGCGCTTAAGGTGTCCAGCCCCGGTACCTCATCTGGCGTTAGGGCCTCGCACAGATCCCTCAGGGCATTGATGCCGAGGCTGGCTTCCAGGCTGGCGCTGAGGATCACCCTGACCCCAGCCTCATGGGCCTGCTGAGTCATGGCCTGTAGGTCTGGTAGCGAGCCTAAGATCATCGGCTTGACGATAAGGGCGGTGAGACCTGGTGCCATGGTAAATCGATAGTCAGGATGGTTCAGGCTCTCATCCAAGGCAAAGCCCACACCTAAGGCCCGGTACAGGGCGGAGTTGTCGCCAGAGTCTTGGCAAGGCTCCTCGACATATTCGATCGCCTCTAGCGGCAGACAGGCGAAGAAATCGATGGCCGCTTCTAGGCTGAAACAGCGATTGGCGTCCAACCTAAGCTTGAGATCTGGGCGGCGCGCCAGGATACGGTGGATCATGGCGATCTCCTGGGCCATGGAGGTCTGTCCCACCTTGACCTTTACCGCGTGTACCGTGTCATCTAGGCCATCGATGCGGGCATCCAACGCCTGAGGCGCCTCATCCTGCGCCTGATAGATGAGGGGGATGGTTCGCGCTTGCTGTCTGGCGGCGGGCAATCGTCCCGAGAGTCTTGCATGAAGCAGCGACAGGCCAAAGGCCAGCGAGGGCAGCTTGGTCGCCTGGGCAGAGGTCACCAAGGTGTCGACAGCCTCGCCGACCAGGGTGTCTAACAGGGGGAGCAGCTCGTCGATCACCTGAGTCAGCGACTCCTGGCTAAAGCCTTGGAGGGGCTGTTCATCTACATCTAGGCCACTCAGAGGCGATATCTCGACCTCGCAGCAAACAGACTCGCCCAGTTCGTCTGCTGTGCAGGCCCTGAGGACCAGCCCCTGACGGTTATCGATACGCTGTTTGCCTACCGGCAGCAGCTTGTCTAGGGGGATCTGGTAGCGATAGAGGCTGAGTTGACTGAGTATCATGCTTGTATCCTGAGCTGAGCGATGAGGAGATCACAGAAGGCCTCTGGCTGTGCCAGATGCACGTTGTGGCCTGCCCCCGGTACCCGATAGAGGGCAATCTTTTGTTTAGCCTGCCAGGCTTTGGCCAGGGTGAGAAACTTATCGTCTTGCAAGCCTACATAGTAATGCCAATTTAAGGTTGATTGTTCAGGTTGGCTCGACAAATTAGCCTGGTGGCCTAAGGATGTTGGCAGATAGATGCTGGCCAGCGCGCTGGGGCGATTGTGGGAGCGCGCCTGAATGAGCTTCTGCCTTTGTTCATCATTGAGGGAGGCAAATACCCCCTGTTGGTACCAGAGCGATAGAAAGTCTGTGATGGGCAGGGAAAGCAATTTCTGTTGCCACGCTGCGTCCTGCTCGAGTCTTAATTTACGCTCGTCATCGCTGGCAAGACCCGGGTGGCAAGACTCCAGATGGATACTGAGCAGGCGCTCCTGTGCCTGTTCGGCCAGATGCAGGGCGATGCGGCCACCCAGGGAGTAGCCCAACAGATGAAAGCGATTTACCTTTAGCTCCTCCAGTGTCGAGAGGATCTGCGCCACGACGCGATTGAAGCCTGGCGAGTGTGGCTCCCCTTCAAGTGCTGGGCTGTCACCGTGCCCGGGCAGATCTAAGGCGATACAGTGAAAATGCTGGCTGAGTCTGGCAAGGACACCCTGCCAGTCATGCTTGTCACCCAGGAAACCATGCAACAAGACCAGTGCCGGCTTGCTGCGGTCGCCTTCACTGCGATAGGCCAGCATCAGCTTTGCTTTATCCAGGCGGCGAGGTGAGCTATCTGTTCACTGGCCTGATCTTGCGCCACACAGACCTCGATAACCGAGGCGCCCTGGTAGGCCAGGGCGTCGTCGTAGGCCTCGTTGAAACTCACGATATCCTCGACGCGATTATAGGGCAGGCCAAACATGGCCGCGCCATAGCCAAACTCCAGGCCGTGGGCGAGGCGATAGTAGCCGCTGCGCAGCTTCTCATCGGGCACAGGCAGCAGGTTGAAGATGTTGCCGCCGTCGTTGTTGAGGATAACTATGACGAATGGGCCCTGCTGCTTCGCCGCTAAGGCCAGGGAGTTGAGATCGTGCAGCTGTGACAGATCGCCGATGATCAGCGTGGTCGGGCTGGCCTTGTGGGCCGCGATCCCGCAGGCGGTGGCCAGCAGACCGTCGATGCCCGAGGCGCCACGGTTGGTATAGATGCGAGGAGCGACTGGCGTGATGGGCGCATACATGTCGTAGAGACGCACCGGCAGGCTGTTACCGATAAACAGCTGCTGCTCGCCGCGCCCGGCGATGGCGCGCACCACCTGGGCCTCGCCAAATTCGGCGTCGTCAATCTGTTGCTGGAACAGGGTTGCCAGTTGCTCATTGGCCTCTATCAGTTGCAGCGCCCAGTTGGCTTCGGAGGATCTCGGCCAGGGAAGCTGGGTAAAGGCGCTAAGTGGGCTTATCCAGACTTGTTTGGCCGAGTGACTCGGGTCGAGGCGGGTCTGCTGGGGCAGCACTTGCCAGTAACGTTTCCATTTCTGCTCGCTAAGATAGCTAATCAGACGTTTCGACAGCAGACGTCCGCCGAACACCAGTACTGTATCGGCTTCCTGCAGCAGCGCCTTGGCCTTGGGTTGCAGCAGGAGTTGATCTATGTTGCCGATGGCTGCACCATGTTGTCTCAGCTGAGACTGAGCGTCGGTCAGCAGCGGCCAGCCGAGCTTCTGCGCCAGTTCGATAAGCTGCTCGGGTTGCTGCTCGGGCGCCAGAGTACCTGCGATGATCACGCCCTTACCATGAACGAAGCGCGCCAGGGCATCTGGCGTCGGCGCGCTGATAAGCTGGGCGTCGGCAAACTGGTTATAGGGCAGGGCGCTATGTTGCCAGTTGCCCAGCGGGCTCAGATAGTGGGTGAAATCGGCGCTCATGGAGCCTGGATAGAGGGGCTCTCGGTACATGCAGTTGACGTGTATCGGCCCCTTGGTGTTGGCGACCGACTCATCCAGCAGGGTGAGCAGCGCCTGGGGCGGTATTGCCATATCCGGAGTCGGCAGATTGACCTGTTTGGCATAGTCGGCAAAAATCGCCGGCTGCACTATCGCCTGATTGGCGCCGCAGCCCAGCAGCTCTGGCGGGCGATCGCCGGACAAGACGATTAGCGGTACCTGGGTCAGCCAGGCTTCGACTATGGCCGGATAGAGGTTGGCGACCGCCGTGCCCGAGGTGGTGATGATGGCGACTGGGGCGCGGCTGGCCTTGGCCAGTCCCAGGGCGAGAAAGCCCAGCCCACGCTCATCGAAATGAAGATGCTGCTTGAGCTTGGTCTGTTTGGCCGCCGCCAGGGTAAGGGGGGTCGAGCGAGAGCCGGGCGCCATGCAGACATGTTGCACTCCAAGGCGTGCCAGCTCCTCGAGGATAAGCGAGCCCCAAAGAAGGTTTAATTCGGCGGTTTTTTCAATCTGCATAATGGTTTAACCAATGAAAGAGTTAAACGATAGTCTATCGTTAAGCATATAGTAAAGGAAACCACAGGCCTAAACTGTTACTCATGTTCAGGCATGAGAAATATCCATGTTAGTGGCGGTCTTCAACCGCGATTGTCGATCCATTCGCTCATCACCACATGGGTCTTGAGCTTGATGATGTCGGTCTGGGCGTCGATATATTCGCGGATCTCGTGCAGGCGGCGCATGGAGTCGGCCTGCACATAGACCAAAAGATCCATGTCGCCCGTGATGCCGCGGCAGGTGATCACCTCTGGGATAGACTGGAACACATGCACCACATCGGCGCAGCGGGGACAGCGGTGTTGGATCTCGAAGTAGGCGGAGACGCCCTCTTTCTGCGACTCGCTGAGCAATACCTGATAACCGCGGATGATCCCTGTCTGCTCCAGCTTCTTGATCCGTTCGGAAACCGCGCTGCGAGACAGGCTGACGCACTCGGCGATGCTGGAAACGCTCTGTCTGGCGTCTTGTCTCAGGGCGTTGATGATGGCCTTATCAAACTTGTCCAAGCTATCCTCTCTTGTCTCTGACAAAGTTAGTACCGACAAAATGTCGGTGAAACGATAAAATCCCGTCAAAGTGTCGGCTCTAATTTGAGTTTCGGCGGAAATCTTTGACAGATTGTTTGACCCGCTAAGTCTATACTATCGCCATAGATAACCCTAACAGAACCTAAGATGGAACATAATCACGGTACTATTGGTCGCTGGCAAGGTGCCGGTCTGATGGCCACCACTTTGCTTGGTACAGGCGTATTTATCCTGCCGGAGATGACGATTGCCACTGCGGGCAGTGGTGCCCTGCTGGCGTGGATACTACTCACTCTGGCGATCATCCCTGTGACCCTGGTATTTGCGCGCCTGGCGGGGGTATTCCCCCATGCCGCAGGCCCAGCCTACTTTGTCGAGAAGGCCTTCGGCCGCACCGCCGGACGCACGACCGGACTCATTTTCCTCCTGGTGGTGCCCATAGGTACGCCCGCCGCCATCTTGATGACCTTTCAGTTTATTAACGCCCTGGTGCCCTTGGTGGGTTGGCAGCAGTTGATGACTGAGCTGGCGCTGTTGCTGCTCCTGCTTGCACTTAACCTCAAGGGAATACAGGTGTCGGCCAAGTTGCAGTTTGCCCTGACCCTGGCCATCGTCTCCGTGGTGGTGATCCTGTTCGGCGCCGGTGGTGCTAAGCTTGGCGATCTCGAACTGGCGGCGCCCCAGGCGGGAAGCGATATGGGACTGGTGATGGCGGCGGCCGGTATCGCGTTTTGGAGTTTTCTCGGTATCGAGGCGATGACCCATCTGGCCAACGACTTCAAGCGTCCGGACAAAGATATGCTGCCGGCGATGATCATAGGCACCATCTTGGTGGGCCTGGTCTATGTCACCTGCACCTTACTCCTGCTGTTTGTGCCTAAGGGGGAAGGGCTCGCCATGGTCAACGCCTTCGATCATCTGCTTGGGGGCTATGGCGCTCAGGTGATAGGTATTCTCGGGATCGCCGGCGGGCTCTCTACGGTCAACGTCTATACCGCCAGTGTGGCCAGGCTGATCTGGAGTTTCAGTCGCGAAGGCGTACTGCCCCGTTATTTCGACAAGCTCAATCAACACAGGGTGCCGGTGCGGGCGCTGGTGGCCGTGCTGCTCACCATGGCCACAGTGATCTGCCTGACCTATCTGTTTGGGCAGGAGCTGGAACATCTGATCGCCTGGACCAATGGGGTGTTCGTGCTCATCTATCTGGTGTCTATGCTGGCGGCGGCCAAGCTGTTGAGTAAGCGCTACCTACCACTGGTGATCACGGGTGTTGGCTTCTGCCTGGCCATGACCCTGGCGCTGGGGGCTAACATGCTCTACGCCTTGCTGCTGGTCTCTGTACTCGCCCCGCTACTCTGGTGGCAGAAGACCCATCTGGTTCGTAAGCAGACCTGCCGTGTGGGATAGACGGCTTAATAGCCTAGCCGAGTCTAACATGGCGAGGAGGCTGCTTTAGCAGCCTCCTTGGGAAAAGGCGATATGATTCAGATCTGTTGATCTAGCTTGAAGTCGAGTCTCACCTGCTGCCTGGTTTGTGGCGTGACCCGTCCCTCTTCCATCTTAGGTTTATACTTCCATTTCTTTAACGCGTTGACGGCCGCACGGTTAAAGATGCGTTTTGGATTAGCCTCAATCACCTTGATGTTCTCGACCGCGCCGCTGGCCGTGATATCAAATTCCAGCAGTACATAGCCCTCCTTTCCTTCCTGTGCAGCCGATACGGGATACTGAGGCGATACCTGAATGATAGGTAGGGCATCGCTCGTGTCGTTTACCGCAGGTGAGTCTTGGGTGGTATTGACGACCTTAGGCATCTCGATGACACCCGGGAGTACTCCAGTTTCGCTGGTTTCACTCTCTTCGAAGCCTTCGACGCGCCTAGGGGGCTGCACCGGATCTTGTTTAGGTTCGATGATGGTTTCCCGCTGCTTCTCTATTGGTGGTTTAGGCTCGAAGGAGAGGTTAAGGTCTGGCGTTGCAATGGCGTATGTTTGCGTGGGCTGTTCGTTATCGATCAGTTTGGCCATGAAAGCGAACAGAGATAGGGTGATCACGCCGCCGACTATGGCGATAAAGGTTCGTTTTAATAGTGCAGTTTCTTTCATAAAGCATCCTTACCTTATTATCTTTGCTACAAGTGATACCGCC
Source organism: Shewanella aquimarina (assembly GCF_023349185.1). Lineage (GTDB taxonomy): Bacteria > Pseudomonadota > Gammaproteobacteria > Enterobacterales > Shewanellaceae > Shewanella > Shewanella aquimarina. The sequence goes on from NZ_JAKIKY010000012.1 coordinate 136,865, forward strand.
TATTTGTAAGCAAATGTAAATAACGAACTTATAGGGTTATCACCCTTTTTTAGCCTTGGCTAATAAAAAATCACTTCGAGGCTCAATTGAGATATTTTTAATTACATTTTAATAACCAATGGTTTACATTTTAGAGCTTATCCTTGGGCGAAACAGATCACTTGGATGGGACATGTGTGAAGACTATTAATCTTATTGTGTTATCACTTTTTGGGGGATTGATCTTGGGTGGCATCAATTCGAGTTATGCAGGGGAAGCTTCAGCGATACGGGCGGCGGTCGACAGTCAAGACAGGTTGGCCCGCGACAAGGGGCGCGATGGCAGCCGGCATCCCGAAGCCATCTTGAACTTCTTCGAGGTGGCGCCTGGGCAGAGAGTGCTCGATCTCTTCTCCGGTGGTGGCTACTACAGCGAGCTGCTGGCCCGTGTGGTGGGCGAACAGGGTAGTGTGCTGGTACACAATAATCAGGCCTATCTGCCCTTTGCCAAGGAAGATCTGGCCGAGCGTCACTATCAAGAACGTCTGCCCAATGCCGAAGTGATTATCAGCGAAGCCGACGAGCTGCAACTGCCCGCGGCGAGCTTTGACCGCATCTTCTTCATTCTAGGCTTTCATGACACCTATTATCATGAGCCAGGCTGGCCGGCGATCGACAGGGAAAGGCTATTAAAGCAGATGTTTAGCAGCCTAAAATCCGGTGGTCTTGTGGCAATTATCGACCATGATGCCGCAGAGGGCAGCGATACCAGCACGGCCCACGAACTGCACCGTCTGGCCAAGCAGCATGCGATCGATGCCATGGAGGCGGCCGGATTTAAACTGCAAGGGAGTCTGGCTGTGCTGGAAAACCCAGAGGATAAGCTGACCCTGTCGGCCTTCGATGAGGCGGTGCGCGGCAAGACCAGTCGCTATGTGTTGAAATTTGTGAAGCCTTAGTTGTGAAGCTTTAGTTTGTGAAGCCCTAGCATTTGAGAGCGAGTTTGAGAGCGAGTTTGAAAGCTGGGTGTTGAGATTGAGAGTCGGCACTCCTAACGCGTCTTGTTGATCGCGGCGTTTCTCAGCTGGATCAGCTCGCTGTGCTTGAGGTAGAGGAGTTCGGCGGTGCGGCGGATGATCTGATCTTCATAGCGGCATAGGCTGCCATCGGCGTAGGCCAGGGTCCACATGGCGAGGATCAGCTGCTGTTTCTGCTCCAGAGAGCACTGGTCGTTTATCTGTTTGGTAAATTCAAACAGTGAGGTGGCGTTGCCCTGCACCTGTTTCGCCTCGGCAATCAGGCTCTGGGCCTCTTGCATGCTCAGTGATAGAGCCGAGGTGAGCAGCTCAGGCAGCAGTGCGGCTTCCTGATCGTCTAGGGTCTGATCGGCGTAGACGACTTCCAGCAACAGACAGGCGGCGGCCAACTGTAGGTGTTTGGCCTTCTCCTCGGGTGACTCGGCGTGAGTCTGGGCGGTGAGAAACTGTTTCAGCTTGGCGATCATCACGCATACCTTTCAAGACTTAGTTAGGGGTTAGAGTCCCCTAAAAGGCCAGAGTTCATCCTGTGCAGATGAACTCTGCTTCATGGAGCGGTTAGAGCAGGGCGCCAAGTCCTTGCATCAGCAGAGCTGTGGTGCCGGCACCGGCGTTGGCATCGAGGTAGCCCTTAACGATATCCACCATAGGTTTTGCCAGCTCTTTGGAGATGCCCAGTTTCTCGAAAGAATCATAGACCTGGGCACCACCCTGCAGCGAGCTGCCAAGATCGCCAGCCTTAGACAATAGGCCCGACATGCCTGAGTCGCTGTCGAGCTGCGGCGCCGCCGACAGCAGGCCGTCGATACCAGGAATCGCCTCGGCGATAGGGCCGAAGCTGTCGCCCCCCAGAGTCGTTTTCGCCAGCGAGAGCAGGCTACCCAGTCCACCTTCGGCCTGAGTCTGGTTGAGGCCGAGCTGAGACATCACAGTGCCGACAAGGTCGTTGTTTTGTGTCTGGGTGGCGACCTGAGGCGCCTCTTCTTTCTTGGTGAGGTCGTCAAACCAGCCGGCCGACGCCGGGCTGCCGAGTAGTAAAGAGCCTAAGATAACCGCGCTGATAGTGGATAATTTCATGAATCGCCATCCCATGGTGATAAGTGCTAAATATGCGGCCTATTCTAGCCTAGCCGGGCAATAACTTTGTATCTATTTTTAGACATGTGTTGTGCATTGGCGTTGAAATTTCGGTATCCTGTCGAACTCACAAGTTGGTTTACATATATCTAATGGAAAGTCACATGTCATTATCAGCGATTTTGACCGAAGCTTATAACTTCTTTCGTAACCATATCCGCCAGTTAGCGGCGCTTACCGTGCCTATCTTGTTTCTACAGGTAGGGATTCAGATGTGGTTAGGAATGGAGATCAATAGCGCAGATCTGGAGAATCCCCAGTTTGGCGTGCCTCACATGCTCGCCATGATGGTGCTCTTGCTGGTCTTTTCACTGCTTATCGCCGCCCTGACCCTGTTTATGGAGGTGAGATCCCATGGCCACGAGCCTTCTACCGGCATCTTGCTTAAGACGAGTCTGAGTTTCGTTCCGCCGCTGTTGCTGGCCGGTGTCTTCTCTGGTCTGGCGATTCTGGCTCCTGTCATGCTGTTTGCAGCCTTCGGCCCCATCTGGTTAGTGGGACTGGTGATCAGCATCTATATCTTCGCCCGTCTGGCCTATGTGAATTTCATGGTAGTGGTCGAGCGCCTGACGCCGCTGGAAGCGATCAAGGGGAGCTTCAAGTTCAGTGGCCCCATCGCCTTCAAGACCCTGCTGGTACTCATGCTATACATCCCGCTGTCGCTTATCGGTGGCACCCTGTCTAGCCTGGCACAGTCTGTGGGTTTCCCCCTGGTCTTGGTGGTCGAGGTGCTGGTGGCCTTCTTTGGTCTGTTCGTTAACGTGGCCCTGTTCCGTCTTTACATGGTGTCGCGTCCCAGCGTAGACGAGCAGGTCTGATCCGCGAGAGTCCCCCTTTTAATATTACAACCACGGAGTCCTCACCTTGCTCAGCGATATCGAACTGGTTAGCCAATTTTCGCAGGAACTGGGTGAAGACTACCGGGTGGCCAAGAGCTATGTGCGTGACGTGCCGACCCAGGCGCTGCTGCACGTGCGTAGCTTCACCCATAGGCTGACGGACAAACTGGCGGCCTCCCAGCAGCTGGTCTTCGATAGCCCCAACCTCTACGATCGTATCGAGCTACTCAACCGACAACGGGTGATCAATGTACGGCTGACCCGCGCCCTGCATCGGCTGCGCAGCGATGGCAACCGCGGCGCGCATCCCGAGAAATATCACCTGACCGCCGAGGCGCTCGAGCTGCTGGCCGAGAAGGCGACAGAGCGTCTGGTCAAGCTGGTGGAAGATCTCTATCCGCTGCTCTGCAATGAGCCAGCTCCCGAGTATCGCTTCGAGCCTTTCGATGCCTTCGCCGGGCGGGATCTCTGCTACCGGGCCGTGATGGAAAACGATCCTCAGGCGCAGTATCTGGTGGGCATGTCGCTCAAGGCCCGTGCCCTGATGCAGAAGGAGCAGGAGCAAGCCCTGCATGAGGAGGCGGAGCAAGAGCTTGACCCTCAGAGCGAGGCCAACTTTAAGCAGGCGGCCCACTGGTTTGCTCTGGCGGCGCCCCATCTACCCGAGGCGCAGTATGAACATGGCGTCAGCCTGCTGCACGGCTATGCCGGCAAGGCGGACGTGGCGGCGGGTGAGAGCGCCATCATAGCCGCGGCGAAGGCCGGGGTGGTGAATGCCATGGCCCTGCTGGGCTATTTCTATCTGGTGGGCGGCGAGCAGATAAGCATAGATACTCAACTCGCCTATCGTTACCTGCAGGCGGCGGCGGATCGCGAGCAGTCGGAAGCCATGGCTAACCTGGGGGTGCTCTACTATCAGCAGGCCAACTATGCTCAGGCGTTTCACTATATCTCCAGTGCCGCCCAAGCCGGATTCCCCCATGCCCAGTATCACCTGGCACTCATGTTGGCGCGGGGCGAGGGCTGTGAGGCCGATCCCCTGGCCAGCGAGCAGTGGATGGCCGAGGCTGCAGAGCAGGGACAACTCGACGCCATGCTGCACTGCGCACAGCAGATGCTCAACAACGAGAATGCCCTGGGCAACGACTTCTCTCTGGCCGAGCGCTACCTGAGAGAGGCGGTGAAATATGGCCACAGCGTGCCGGCCATGATAGAGCTGAGCATCGCCTTGGCCGATGGCATACTGGGACGCATAGATGTGGTGGGGTCGGCGGCGCTGCTTAAGATGGCGCGCCAGCGTGGCAATGAACGCGAACGTGAGGTGATAGCCCCGCTGTGGGAGTCGCTGTCTCTGCAGATCGATAAGGTCTTGAGCGTCACCCTAGACGCCGAGGAGCAGAGAGCCCTGCAGCGCGCTCGGGAACTGTTGAGCGATCCCGCCTAATAGCTAACAATTATTGCATACAATATCCATTTGTGGCTAAATGTGCGCCTCTGTTCTCAGCCGGTGTGGAGTCGCCTTGTCACAGCCCCAATCCGAAAGCCAATCCGTTAGCTGTCAATTCTGTCACCTAGATGTTTGCGTGACGCGGTGCATTGAACACAACCACACTCTTAATCAATTGGCGGCGGCCTACGTCAAGCTGGTGCTGGCCATCGGCCATCATGATCCCCTCTATGTGGATGCCTATTATGGGCCGGCTGAGTGGCGGGCAGAGGCTCAAGCTCAGGGCTTGTCGCTTGATACTCTGGCAGAACATAGCGCGGACCTCCTGTCTCGGCTTGAACAGGCGCGTCATGGCTTGCCATGTCAGTCGCTACGGGATCGCCACTATTTTTTATTTAAGCAACTCGCTTCGGTAGCTGTCTATCTAAAGCGCTCGATGGGGCAGCGCCTGAGTTTCGACGCCGAATCACAGGCCTTATATGACACCAGGGCGCCAGGGCATAGTCTTAGCGATTTTAGTGAGGTACTCGCCAAACTAGATAACCTGCTGCCGGGAGAGGGGAGTCTGACTAAGCGGTTTGACGCCTACAGAAGCCAGTTTATCGTGCCGGCCGACAGAGTGTCTCAGGTGTTCACCGCCGCGGTGGAGCAGGCGAGGCTGTTGACTAAGCGCCATCTGGCCCTTCCGGAAGGGGAGCAGTTCAGGGTCGAGTTCGTTAAAGATCAGATTTGGACCGCCTATAACTGGTACCAGGGAAATTACGCCAGCCTGATCCAGCTCAATCAAGACCATCCCTTGCATCTTGAGCGTGCCCTTGATCTGGCCAGTCACGAGGGCTATCCGGGGCATCATGTGTTCAATCTGTTGCAGGAGCGTGAACTGGTGAAGGGGCTTGGCTGGTGGGAATATGCCATCTACCCCCTCTATAGTCCCATCTCATTTCTCTCCGAAGGCAGCGCCAACTATGGGCTGTCGCTGCTGATGACCAAGGAGGAGAGAATCGATTTCGAGCAGCGGGTGTTGATGCCCATGGCGGGGATAGAGGGGGATCTGCGGCATTATCATGAGGTGATGGAAGCCTATAAAGCCCTGGCTAATCTGGATACTCTGGTGTGCAGACAATTGATCGACGGCGAGATAACTCGCGAGGAGGCGGCGCGATTGCTAGTGGAATTTGCCCTCTACACGCCTGAGAAGGCGGCCCAGCGGGTGCGTTTCTATCAGGCTAATCGTAGCTATGCGATCAACTATCATCACGGCGAGGCAAGCGTCGGGGAATATGTTACGAGAAAGGCCCGTGACAGTGCACAGGCCTGGGAAGTGTTTGCCGCTTTGTTGGCAAGGCCGCGGGTGGCGAGCGAGATTACTCGTTAGGGTCGTGCTCGAAGGTGCGACCCTGACGTGGGGCTTGGGCCTTGCCAAAGGGCGAAGCGGTCTCAAACGGCCGCGACGAAAACCCCTTTTGGTCAAAACCTTGTGTCTGCGCGCCGAAGGCGGCATTCCCCTGCTGGCGGAACTTGGCCAGCTGGCGCTTAAGAAAGACCCGGCCAAACAGGCTCAGGATGATGAAACTTAAGGCGCCGACAAGAATGACAAAGGGGAGCGCTAGCAAGACCAATGTCATTACCACTAAACCGATCGCGAAGGCCATCCAGCCCTTAGTACCCGAGAACCTATGCTGGAAAGGTGTCTGTTGAAATTGTTGATAAATCATAGTTTCTCCCTAGGGACTCTTTATCTTTCAGGCTTAATCTCTGTTCAATAGTCCCTGCGTTGATGGCTCGATTGTGCACATATTCGCCCCATGAGATCACGTTAAATTCGTTTAATCTTCTTTGTTAACTGTTACCAAATGTCTCGAACAACTTAATGTTAGCCGGAGCAAGGTTAACCTAAGCTGAACCGGATACCGATAACGCATCCTCGGGCAGATTAACGGCCTGGGCGACACGCTTACAGATGGTCTCGCGGATCCACTTGTGCCCCGGTTCGTCGTCGTTGCGCTCGTGCCATAGCAACACATAGGCCAGCGAGTGGAAATCGAATGGCAGTGGCAACTCCTCCAGCGCATAGAGCTTGCGGGCGTGGGCGGCGAAGCTGGAAGGCAAGGTAAAGATAAGATCGCTATGGGCGCATACGCTGGCTGCGCCATAGAAGTCCGGTACCGTGGTACTCAGGTGTCGCCTGTGGCCAGATTTTGCCAGGAAGTAGTCCAGCGCCCACCATTCGTTACCCTCGCAGCGCACCTGCACATGGGACATCTCAAGATAGATATCGAGATCCCACTGATGATTCCTGATGGCCGGCAGCATGGGGTGGCCTTGGCGTACCAGGCAGACCTGATGATCGGTAAACAGAGTCTGATGAGCGATCCCTTCCGGCAGCCTGTCGATGATGAGATCCGACTGGGGGTTGATGTCCCGTCCCGTGATGCCGAAATCGATCTGCCCCTTCTGTAAGGAGGAGAGGGATTTCTCGGTCCACAGATAGGAGTCCAGCCTGAGGTTGGGCGCATTGTTGAGCAATGGGCCGATGAAGTAGGGGAGCAGCGTCTCGTAGGCACTCTCGACCATGGCAAAGGAGAACTGACGCCGACTGCTAGCGGGATTGAAACTCGGTGGCTGAGTCAGCTGGTAGAGCCCCTGCAACATGTCCGGCAATTGCTGGCCCAGCAGGGCCGCGTGGGCGGTGGGCTTGAGGCCGTGGGCGGTGCGGATAAACAGGGGATCACCTAAGGTATCGCGCAGCCGGTTGAGGCTCTTGCTCAGGGCCGATTGACTCAGATGCAGGCGGCTGGCGGCGCGGGTCACGCTGCGCTCCTCCAGTAGCACCTGTAACATGACCAAGAGGTTGAGATCGATACGCGCCAGGTTGTCGAGATTCATTAGATATTCCTTACTGGAAATTAGCTTTTGAAATTATACCATTTCTGTTCATAACTTGGCTGGTCTAAAATAAGCCTCATTACCCTTACCCCTACATAAAATTAGAGAAATATGCGTCGGAACCTGTTACCCATACTCATGTCTATGGTGGTCTTGAGCCCCCTAGCCATAGATATCTATCTGCCCTCTATGCCCGTGATGGCGGCCGAATTTTCCGTGTCGGCCAGTCAGGTGCAGTCGACGCTGGTGCTGTTTCTGTTTGCCATGGGGGTCGGTCAGGTTCTGATCGGTCCGCTGGCGGATCGCTTCGGGCGTCGCCCCATAGCGCTGGGAGGCCTGCTGCTCTATATCGCCAGCAGTCTGTTGGCCGCGGTGGCGATGGACTTTCATTGGCTGCAACTGGCTCGCGTGCTGCAGGGCTTAGCGGCCTGCTCGACCTCTATCGTGGTATTCAGTGCCGTCAGAGACTGTTTCACTCCTAAAGAGGGCGCCCGCTACTACAGCTATCTTAACGGTGTGATCTGTGTGATCCCGGCACTGGCACCGACCCTAGGTGGTCTGCTGGCGCTGCAATTTGGCTGGCGCTCTACCTTCGTGTTTATGACGCTGTATGCCATCATCATAATGATCATCGTCGGCTATCGCCTGCCCGAGACACGTCCGGCCAACACAGTGACCCAAGGGGGCCTCTATCGCTGGTCGCGCTATAAGCCTGTGCTGATGGATGCGCATTTCATGTTTTATGCCTTCGCCTGTATGGCGGGCATGGCCGCCATTTTGACCTATGTGTCCTATTCGCCTGTATGGCTCATCGAGACTATCGGCGTGTCTGAGCTGACCTTCAGCGGTCTGTTTGGTCTCAATGCTCTGGTGAACATCGGCGCCTGTTTCGCGGCACCTGTGGTGATTCAGAAGCTGGGCAACCGCCCGACCGTGATTCTCGCCCTGAGCGCCTTGTTGGTCTCGGCCCTGTTACAACTTGCGATGCAGTGGGCCGGCCCACAGACCGGACTCGCGGCCGCCTTCGGTTTCATGTTGCCCATGATGCTCTTGTGTATCGGCTTCGCCCTGCTGCTTGGTCCTGCGACCAGCATGGCTCTGGCGGGCTTTGGTGAGCGCGCCGGCACCGCAACCGCCATGCTGGGCTTTATTCAGATGAGTGGCGCCTCGATTCTGGCAGGCCTGATCCAGCAGACCGACCTGGCGGCGCCTTATGCCGTGGTGGTCGTCATGGGTGGCCTGGCGAGCCTGCTGCTGGTGGCCATGAATATGAGCCGTCTAGATACCTGGCACCAGGAACGCCACGCCCACTGATAGGCGCAACCTGATCCATTAGCAACACCCTTTTAGCCTGCATTAGTGACCTCAATGCAGGCTTTTTTTGTTTCCTTAATCAGGTAAGTGGCCAATTGTCATTCGGCACATGACATACTTATGCCATCAAAGGCGTTACACTAAGGCCAAGCCTGCTAACTAGTGAGGATCTCGTGAGTCGTCCCGTTTGCCCCCAATGCCAATATCCAGTCAATGCCTGCCTGTGTGACAGCATTCGGCCACTCTCGACCCGTGTCGAGTTGATAGTGTTGCAACACCCCAGCGAGGTGTCTCATGCCAAGAACAGCGTCAAGCTGATGCAGGCAGTGATGGGAGATAAATTGCGCTTAGTGGTAGGGGAGAGCCCCGAGGATTTTACCGAACTGAGGGACTACCTAAAGGCGCAATCCCGGCCCGTGTATCTGCTCTACCCCAGCGAAACCAGCCAGCCGCTCGAGGCGTCGGTGCAGCACCATGATGCGATCTTGTTGCTGCTCGACGGCACTTGGCGTAAGGCCTATAAGTTGCTGCAGCTAAATCCTTGGCTGCTTGAGTTTACCGGGGTACATCTAGATCTCGATGCTCCTTCTAAGTACACCATACGCAAGGCCAAGCGCGACGATAGCCTGTCGACCCTGGAGGCGGCGGCGCTGGCCATCGAAACCCTGGAGCCGAGCTGCGACGTGTCGCCACTACACGATGCCTTGGCGGCCCTGGTGCAGCAAAGGTTAGCGGCCATGCCGGCATCTGTGAGGCAGAGATATGAGCCTGAATAGCCCAATGATAAAACTGTGAACCAGCCATGGGTTACCGGAAAAGCCTATGGAGTAGATCACGATAATCTGAGAGAAATTAGGGTCTAATAGCCTGAGTCACTCAACATAGAGTGGTCAGATAGCTGTGTCAGTTTACTGTCCATGCAGGGAGGCAGTATCGCCTTCGAGGCGCTGACACAGTTATCGGTTCAATGCAGGATGAAGTTGGCCTTGGTAAACTGCTCCGCCGCCGTCGGATAACCATAAAAATAGCCCTGGGCAAATCCTTGTCCCATCCCCGCCAGTATCTGTTTCTGCGCTAGTGTCTCGACACCTTCCACCACAAACTGAATCTTGAGTGCCTGGGCCAGTTGTATCATCGCCTGACACAGCTCGCGTCCCTGTGGTTCGTTGAGTCGCTCGGCAAAGCCCGCATCTATCTTGAGCGTGTCTATCGGCAGGCTGCCCAGCTTGCTGAGGGAGGAGAGGCCGGCACCGAAGTCGTCGATGGCGATTCGCACGCCCAAGGCCTTGAGGTGAATGAGGGTGGCTTTGACCCGTTTTGGTTGGCGTAGCAGGGCCGACTCGGTGATCTCCAGCACCAGGGCAGTGGCAGGCAGGCCACTGGCGATTAGGGCGCGGGTCACCTGCTGGACAAAGTCCGGGTGTTCCAATTGGGTCGCCGAGACATTCACGCAGGCCTGAAGCGGCCTATCTATCTCATCGCGCCACTTGGCGACCTGCTCGCAGGCGGTGGTAAGCACCCACTGACCTATGTTGATCAACAGGCCCGTCTCCTCTAGCAGGGGCACGAAGTCACTGGCCTCGATGATCTCCTCGTCACTCTTGTGCCAGCGCAGCAGCGCCTCAACCCCTAATACCTGGTTGCCATCGAGGTTGACGATCACCTGATAGGCCAGCTGGAACTGATTCAGGTTAAAGGCATGACGCAGGTCGTTGATGGTCTTCAGCTTGTACTGGGCATCTCTGTGCATCTGGCTGTCGTAGAAGAGCACATGGTTGGGGCTCTTCTTGGCGCAATACATGGCGGTGTCGGCAAAGCTGAGCAGCTGTGCGGCCTGATCGCTGTGTTCGGGGAAGAGGGCTATGCCTATGCTGGTGCCCAGAAAGAATTTCTGACTGTTGATCTCGAAGGGGGCGTCGAATATCGCCAGTAGCTGCCGGGAGATCGCCTCTATCTCCGCTCTATCCTGGCAATCGCTCAGCACTAAGGTGAACTCGTCGCCGCCGAGGCGGGCAATGCTGGCCTTGTCGATGCAGCTGGCCTCGAGGCGTGCCGCCACCAGTTGCAGTACCTTGTCGCCTGTGGCGTGGCCGAAGCAATCATTCACATTCTTGAAGCCATTAAGATCCATGAATATGACGGCGCCAAGCTTGCCACTCTCCTTCTGAGCACTCGCCAGCGCCTGATCCAGTTGCTGCTTGAGCTGATGACGGTTGGGTAGGCCGGTTAGGGTATCGACCATGGCCTGCTCGGTCAGGCGCGACTCAAGGCGCTTCTTGGCGCTGATGTCGCTGAACAGGGTGACATAGAAGAGCTCGCCGTCGATCTGTAGCTTACGGCAGCTCTCCCAAGCAGGAAACTGGCTGCCGTCGGAGCGGGTCTTGAGGGTCTCGCCCTGCCAGCTGCCGCGATCTTCCAGGCACTGCAGGAAGTCGGATTGCCTATTGCTGACCTCACAAAATCCCTGTAGATCCAGCGGGCTCTTGTTAAGCAGTTGGTCGGCGCTATAGCCACAGATGCGACACATCGCCTTGTTGACCGCGATGATCTCGTGCTGGTGGTTGCTGATGTAGACGGCCTCTGCGCTGTCTTCCAAGATGCTGGAAACCAGCTGAGCCGGCAGGCGGTCGAAACCGTTGGACACCTTTTCTCGGTGTTTGGCGCGGCGATCGGCGGTATCGAAACGTACCAAGATCACCTGACTCTCCTCGAGGCGTGCCGGTAGCATGGTGACTCGGGTGGGAAGCTCGCGCCCCAGTTGGCTCATGTGCAGCCAGTTGACGCTGACGACCTCGCCCTGGTGCACACGTTCTATCAGTTGCTGCGCCACTTCTATGCTGTTGATGCCGCTGGCCTGAATTCGCGGCGAGAAGTCGTAGGGGGTGGCGGTGATAAAGCTGTCGCGCTGGGTGTCGAAATAATCCAGTGTGCCCTGACTGGCGCCGATGAAGGCGTGTCCCTTGAGTATGGCTAAGCATGCGTACTCGTCCCGGCGCCAACTGTCGAGTTGCCGCTGAATCTCAGGCTGCGCGCTGCTAAGCTGCGTCAGTTTGGTTAACCAAGGGCCCATAGGGTGCTCCATGAGGTGGCTCGCAAATGGGGCAATGAGCAGCGCTTATGGTGCCTTTGCTGGTTTTCTCTTTGCCAATGGGGTTAAAAATACCGCGAATCTAAACGAGACTCAAACCTAAGGATAGGTATTTGCACGGTTTTTCAATCATTTTTATGATCTTTGTTAACAAATCGCTTAACTGAGCCGGATTTGAGGTTTTTCAGTTTTGTGGCGCCGATAGTGTTAGAATCTGCACAGACCCTCATCTGGTTAAGGATAACTGTCATGTTGACTCGCTCAATTTCTTGCATCGTCTTGGTATTGTTGACCAGCCTGAGCTGGGATCTCGCGGCGAAAGAATATAAGCGCATGAGCCCTAAGGCCGAAGAGGCCGGCAAGATTGCTCGCCAGACGGAGGCGGAGCAGTTGGAGAAGGCCAGAAAGGCGGCCAATGCTACTCAGGCACGGGAGCAGGAGGTGCTTGAGCGTCAGCAATCGGGCGAGTGGCAGGAGTCGCAGCGCGAAAAGGCTCAGCGTCAGTTTAACGAGCGTGAGAGTCGAGAGTCGAAATACCTTAAAGAGGCGCGTGAAGCCGCCGCCCAAGATCGAAAAATTCCCAAACCTCAAAGTTAATTGGATATCGTGTGAGTCATTGCCCCCTTTGTCATAGTGAGAACCTGGCGTGCTTTCATCGCGATAAGCACAGAGCGTACAAGATCTGCCAGCAGTGCCAGCTGGTGATGGTTCCCGACGAGTACCTCTTGAGTGCCGAGGAAGAGAAGGCGTTTTATGACCACCATCAAAACGACAGTGCGGATCAGGGCTACCGGCGTTTCCTGGGGCGCACCTGGTTACCCCTGCGGGAGCGATTAACCAGTGATCATAGCGGGCTGGACTTTGGCTGTGGCCCGGGGCCGACCATCAGCGTGATGGCGGGCGAGGCGGGGATCGCCATGGACAACTATGATCTCTACTACTTTCCCGACGAGAATCTGCTAGAAAAGCAATATGACTTTATTACCATGACAGAGGTGATAGAGCATGTGGCCGATGCCTCGGCCCTGTTAAAGCGCCTGGATGCCATGTTGAAGCCGGGGGCCTGCCTGGCAATTATGACCAAGCGGGTACTTGGCGAGGCCGCCTTTGCCAACTGGCATTACAAGCAGGATCAGACTCATATCCGTTTCTACAGCACCGCCACCTTCGAGTGGATCGCTAAAGAGTTTAACTGGCGGTTAGAGGTGATCGACAAGGATGTGGTCTTCTTCACTAAGCTGGCTGCCATTAGCTCTTAGGTTGCTGCATCAGGTGGTTGATGATCACCTTCTGGGCAAAGTCGCTGGGCACTTCTTCCCCTTGGGTCTCGTCTAAGATGAAGCCATATTGATACTGGCTGCGCCCCGGCTCGGGCGGCTGAATATTTTTCAATACGATGGGCACGCTGAGCGTCTCGGGTGTCTGTTCAAATTTAACCTCTAAAAGGTAGCCCTTGTTCAGGCTGCCCCCCTCTATCTCTTCGCCCATGTAGGCGCCCCCTTTTACCGAGACATCCTGCAGGTAGCCGCTGGAGCAGACATGGCTGGTGTGCCCCTCTGCCGTGCGCTCATGTATCGAAGCGGCCAGGTGGACAGGGATGCGGCTGTGTTGTCGCAGGGCCACACTCTGCAACTCCTTGGGATAATTCACCACCAACCAGCGTCCGGCATTGTTGAGCAGGGTCTTGATCTTGCTGCGAAAGGCGAGGATGTTGGCCTCGGGGTCGTCGCTGTTGATCAGGCGCACCACCACCCCTTGTCCCTGGATGATGTAATCCTGGGCGGCCTGCCAGTATTTGTCTTGTCCTAAGGCGAGGATGATGGCGTTGTCCGGGTCTATGCCGATCAGCCGGGTCTTTAGCCTGATGGGCCTGAGCGGCGTGAGAACTTGCAGCTGGGCCTCTGTGTTGCAGTTGATGCGGTTTAGGTAGGCTAAATCGATCTCTGTGGCTTGTGGCAAGGCGTACTCTCCCTCGGGTTAGGTATCGTCATACTTGTGTCTTAGCATGGCACAAAAGCAATAAGTTACAATTCTCTTAATCGATTGTTGCTACAACAGGCTTGATCTTATTTATAATTTCGCCTCTTATAGTTCTCGAATAAACGTAGGCGGCTCGCGTGAATCGCCACCGGATATCGAGATAAATTCTATCTGCTCACGAATGAGGGAACGACAGATGATGCGAAAGATTATCGCGCTGTGCCTCTCCATTGGGGGAATCCTCTCCTCCATGGGGGCGCAGGCAACTCAAGCCGAAGACATAAAAAGCTTCACGTTAGATAATGGCATGAAAATCATGGTGCTAGAAGACGCCTCGATCCCAAATGCCAACATGTATCTATTTTGGAAGGTGGGATCCCGCAACGAGGTGCCGGGCATCACGGGGATCTCCCACTTCTTCGAACACATGATGTTCAATGGCTCGAAGAAGTTTGGTCCTAAGATGTTCGACCGCACCATGGAAGCGGCGGGCGGTGCCAACAACGCCTACACCACAGAGAACCTGACCGTCTACACCGACTGGTTCCCGGCCAACGCGCTGGAGACCATCTTCGATCTCGAGGCCGATCGTATCGCTCATCTGGATATCAATCCTGAGATGGTAGAAAGTGAGCGTGGCGTGGTCGCCTCCGAGCGCACCACAGGCCTGGAAAACTCTAACTGGCGTACTCTGCAAGAAGAGATCAAGGGCGCCGCATTTCGCGCACACCCTTATAGCTGGTCTGTCATAGGTCACGAGTCGGATATCGCCGCCTGGACCCAGGACGATCTGGTGCAGTACCACAAGACCTACTATGCGCCCAACAACGCCGTGGTGGTGATCGCCGGTGATGTGAAGCTTAACGAAGTCAAAGCCTTGGCCAACAAGTACTTTGCGCCAATTCCTGCCCAGACACCACCGCGTGAGGTGAAGACGGTTGAGCCGCTGCAGAAGGGTGAGCGCCGCGTCTTCGTACAGAAGGCCTCGGTCAGCACGCCGAACGTGATGTTGGCCTACCATGTGCCGGCGACCTCGAACCAGGACTACTACGCCCTGGACTTGTTGTCTTCTATCCTGACTACGGGCAACAGCTCGCGCCTCTATCAAGGCCTGGTGGAGAAGCAGGTGGCCATCGAGGTGGAAACCTATATGCCGATGAGCTTCGACCCTAACCTCTTCTACGTGATGGGCGTTGCCAACCCAGGCGTTAACGCTCAGGAGCTGGAAGGCGCCATGATAGGCGAGATCAACCGCATCGCCCGTGAAGGCGTGACCCAGGATGAGCTTGAGAAGGTGAAGAATATCAAGTTGATGAACTTCTACCGCGCCATGGAAACCATTAACGGCAAGGCCAATACCTTAGGGACTTACGAGCTCTATTTTGGTAGCTTTGAAAAGCTATTTAACGCGCCTGAGGCCTATAACAAGGTAACCCCTGAAGATATTCAGCGTGTTGCGCAAACCTACCTACGTCGTGCTAACCGCACGGTTGCAGTACTGGCGGCCACAGAGGAGAGTGACCAATGAAGACCCTATTGACTCAGATTCCCCAAGGCTTTGCCAAGCTGGGCACGGCGGCCATGGTGGCCGGCGCCCTAGCACTCTCGGGCTGCGCCGCGACGACAAGTAGCCAGACGGTCGACACCGGCAGCTTCAGCATGCCCGCCTATGAGCAGTATCAACTGGCCAACGGCATGACTGTCTATCTGATGCCACAAACCGAGGTGCCGCTGATCACCGTCAGCGCCGTGGTGCGCGCCGGTGCGGTCAAGGACACCACCTCGGGTGTGGCCAGCATGACCGCCAAGTCGCTGCTGCTGGGGGCTAACGGCAAGAGTAAGTCTGATATCGAGCAGATGGTCGACTTCCTCGGTGCCTCGATTGCCGCCGACGCCGGTAAAGAGGGCAGCTTCATCGACGCCGACTTCATGGCGAAAGACACAGAGAAGATGCTGCCGCTGGTGCGGGATCTACTGCGCGCGCCGGATTTCGATGGCGGCGAGTTCGATAAGCTGCGTCAGCGTGAGATAGCGGGCCTGGCCCAGGAGAAGGAGAGCCCACGTCAGGTGATCCATCGCTACTTTGACAAGCTGGTGTTTGGCGATCATCCCTATGGCAATCCGGCATCGGGTAATAGTGATTCTCTGGCAGAGCTGACGGTTAACCAGCTGCGCGCCTTCCACAAGAGTTATTATCAGCCGCAAAACGTCGCCATCTCTGTGGTCGGCGATTTCGAGCCAGGCAAGATGAAGGCAAGGCTCGACAAGCTATTTGGCGATTGGCAAAACGGCGAGGCGATCGCCAAGCAAGACCTGGCCAAAGATCAGCCTTCGCTAGACGCAAGCAAGGTGCTGTTGGTCAACAAGGGTGACGCCATCGAGACCACCTTCCTGATCGGCGGTAAGGGCATTAGCCGCAATAATCCTGACTATGTGGGGCTACAGGTGGTCAACACTATCCTGGGTGGCCGCTTCACCTCCTGGCTCAATGACGAGTTAAGGGTGAACGCCGGGCTGACCTATGGCGCCCGCTCGGCCTTTACCCCTTACTCCCAGGGGGGCGTGTTTAGGATCAGCACCTTCACCAAGAGCGAGACCACCAAGGAGGCGATCGATCTGGCGCTGAAGACCTATTCACGTCTATGGCAGGCGGGGATAGATCAGCCTACCCTGGACTCGGCCAAGGCCTATGTGAAGGGGCAGTTCCCACCTAAGTTCGAGACCAGTGCGCAACTGGCCGGCCTGCTGTCGAGCATGTACCTCTATGGCTTCGACGACAGCTTCATCAACGACTTCCAGAAGAATGTCGACGGCCTGACCCTGGCGGAGACTCAGCGTCTGGTGCAGAGCTACTTCCCTCAGGATAAGCTGCAATACGTGCTGATCGGCAACGCCAGCAAGATCGCCGATATCGCCGCCCAGTATGGTGAGGTGAAGCAGGTGGAGATCGATGCGGTCGGCTTCTCGCAGTAAGCCTTCTCAATAAGAGATAGTTAGGCTAAATCGATAAAGGCTCGTCGGCTAACGCTGACGGGCCTTTTTTTATCGGCTATTGGCGCCAGCGTTATCGGGCGAGCGGTTCGCATTTCGATGGGCTTTCATCTAGGGTTAATAAAGCCTAGGTTAAGCCCTATCCGGAGATGCCCATGACCCAAGACATATCAACCCGTTTTGATGCCCGTGCATGTGATGCCTGTGCGTGTGATGACGCGGATTGGTGTCATCTGCAGGAGACCACCAAGCTGCTGCTATTGGCGACGGCGCAGATAGAGCTATCGCTCACCGATGGCGACCATAACGTCACCGGCCTCGGGCAGCTGTTTACCCAGATGGCCGGGTATCTCACCGAGGTTAATCGTCACCTTCATGGCACGGCCGATACGCCAGCGGCGATTCTGGCCCACAGCGACAGCCTGATGCAGGCTATCGACAGCGGGGTGATGGCGTTTCAGTTTTACGATCGCATCTCCCAGCGGCTTAATCATGTGATCACCGCGCTGAGTCTGATGGAGGCCATGTTGGGAGATGAGAAACGGCGCCACTCCCAGGCGGCCTGGGAAGATTTGCAAGGGGAGATACAGGCGCATTATTCTCTGGACTGTGAACGGCAGATGTTCGCGGCGCTGCTTAAGGGCGTGCCGATACATGAGGCGCTTAATGCATACAGAGAAAACCATTTACAGCAAACGAAACAAGATGTTGAACTATTTTAAATCGCTCATTTTATTCTCCGCTATCTTGCTCTCGCCCTCGGTTTCGGCGGGCAAGATAGCCCTGCCCGCCTTCTGTCAGGCACTGGCGGGGAGCTGGCTGGGGGAGGCCTCCAGGCCCAAGGGACAGGTGAAAGCGGTACAGGTGCAGGGGCTCTGTAGCGGCGATCGGCGTCAGCTGACGCTCTCGGTGAGCGAACACGCCAGCCATCCGCTGAGCGAGACCTGGTGGTTTCGCGAGGGAGATGGCGAGATAAAGCTCACCTATTTCAACGGCGTCGACCCGGATAAGACCCTTTTCTTTACCCTGTATCGGGAGGAGAGCGGCTTCTCCTTACTAGGCAAGGGCTTGGTGCAGCAGCGCCCGGCGTTGATCCGCCTCAGCTTCGCACCACAGGGGGATGGCTGGTTATGGCTGCAGAAGGTGCAATACCTGGATCAGGACGATGACGACTATCAAGTCTATCGTGGCATCGCCCTAAACCCTGCCTCATAAATTCCACCACCAAGTAGCAACAGGCGCTACGATAGCCCTAGGTTGCTGGCGTCTAGGCGCTCACCTCGTGATAACTCACCCGGTTGCGACCGCCATCTTTGGCGTTATAGAGGGCACTATCGGCCTGTCTTATCCAGTCATCCTCTTTTATGTGTGGCAGCGCCATGCTGATGCCTATGCTGACGGTGACAGGGTAATGGTCTAAGATGGCCTGCTCTGAGATGCTCAGGCGTAGCTTTTCCGCGACCCTCCTTGCCGACAGCAGGTCGATATCATGCATCAGGAGGATGAATTCCTCGCCGCCCACCCTAAAGAGCAGGTCCGTCTCGCGGATCTGATTGAATATGGTCTGTGTCACCCGTTTGAGTACGCGATCCCCCATGGCGTGGCCATAGGTGTCATTGATCTGTTTGAAGTGATCGATATCCAGTAGCAAAATCACCGAGTCTATGCCGTGACGCTGTTTTCGCGCCAGGCAGTTCGACAGATGACTGCTGAGCTGGCGTCGATTCAGTGCATTGGTCATGGGGTCGCGTATCGACTCCTCTTTTAAGCTCCTTTGCAGCCTGCGCATGTGTTGGGCGATCAGGCTAGAGATGAACATGGTCAAGCTGAGGGCGACGCAGGTTCTCAGTGCTGTGCTGGAGTCCACCTGAGTGAAGGTCTCTACGCCGACCAGGGCCAGCATGAGGCTAAAGAAGAACATGGCCGTCTTTAATGGCACTATATAGAGAATCGCTATGGCGATGGGAAAAGCCCAGAAGATAGCGCTGATATCGACCTGATGAATGGTAAGCCCCAGGCAGATGAGTAATAGGGTGACGACGATATTGGTGTGGATCGGTATGGTCTTGCCTTTATGTAGGGCGATCACATCGATCAGTACCAACAGGGTAAACAGGCCGAGCAGGCTCGCCAGCAGGTAATGGTCAAATAGAAAGTTTTTCACTGCCAGCGACAGCAAGAGGCTACAGGCGAGGCCCAAAATAATGTAGAGAGGCGTCTTACTGCCGGTAAAGAGCACGGCGACCTCTGCTTCATGCTCGCATATGGTCTGTTGGAATTTCTCGAGTATGCCCATACGCATTTTCTGTGCTGACGCTCAATCTGTCTGGGTCTATCGTGCTGATATTCAATGGCTTAACAGGCGCCATTTTATCGAGGATGTAGGCTTGAGTATGGGAGCCGATGGCGGACTTTACAAATTGAGCCATCGAGAGTGGTTAAAACCTGAGCAGATCATACTTGATAATCTGCTCAGCTGCCTCTGTTTAGCTGGCGCCCTGATAGTCGAGCTGACGCCAGGCTTCGTAGCTGATGATGGCTACCGAGTTAGACAGATTCAGGCTGCGGCTGCTGGCGGCCATGGGGATGCGCAGGCGCTGGCTGGTGGGAATAGATTCTATGATTTCCATCGGCAGGCCGCGGGTCTCGGGGCCAAATAGCAAGACATCGTCCTTCTCGAAGGCGATCTCGCTGTGGGGGCGACTGCCCTTGGTGGTGCAGGCCATGATGCGCTTGCCGGCCATAGCGCTCAAGAAGCTCTCGAAGTCCTTATGGCGGGTGACCCGGGTCAGATCGCTATAGTCCAGCCCGGCGCGGCGCAGTTTCTTCTCTTCAAGATCGAATCCCAGAGGCTCGATAAGGTGTAGCTGGCAGCCGTTGTTGGCGCACAGGCGGATGATATTGCCGGTATTGGGGGCAATCTCTGGCTCATAGAGGGCGATATGGAACATCTTGGCTTACCTTTGAACGGATGAGCGGCGATTATAAGGGAAATGACTATGGGGGGAAACCTCACGGTTTTAGTGGGATTTTTGCCTGGTATCCATGTCCGCAGATGCATCTTTACCAGCTTATTCTATCTCTTCGATTTAGCTACACCTGCTGCTAGCAAGTTTTTCAGTTGGTTTGTTTGAGTGAATGCTGATAAGTTCTATGAATTACAGATAGTTAAGACTTGGCGTTTTTCTCGGCTCGCAGAGAAAGGTACATGGGCACTATAGAAGGTTAGGTGTACTAGATATGAGCATCAATTTCCGGCCGTTTAATAAGAGTGATGGTAACTACTCGAAAGTGATCGATCTTTATAAAGAGGCATTTCCCGGTGCGCAACGCATACCGACATTTCTGCTTCGTTTTAAACTGAGAAAGGGTAAGAAGGGCTTTAGCGTACTTTATGATGGAGAAGAGTGGATTGGTCTTATCTATCTCACTCAATACAGAGATATTGTATTTGTACAATTCTTGGCAGTAACGGCATCAATCCGTTCTAAGGGCTATGGAAGTAAGGTCATGGATGCCTTAGGTGATCTGTACCCAGAAAAAAGGATGGTATTGAACATTGAAGAAGTTAATGAGCAGGCAAGAAATTATCAGCAACGAATAAAGCGCAAAGCCTTCTATGAAAAAAATGGTTTTATTTCTACTGGTTATCTCGTTAAAGAGCCAGACCAAATGCAAGAGATGCTCATACGTGGGGGAATTATAAGTAAGGAAGAAATAGAGCTAATGTACAAGGAGTTACTTGGTAATATTATTGGTTCTCTCATTCGCCCGAGAGTAATCAAGGTCTGATCAATATTCTTGCCTATGGCGAGACTTCAACAATCGGCATGGCAGGAATTTTAGGGCGATACATGGAAGAGCCCAATCTCGTGATCAAAGGGTCGGTGACCTTCCCGACATCAAGCGGACATTTTCCATATCCCAATGGGTTAGATGTGAAGGAACGACGCATCTGTAAGCACTCTTTTGGCACGCCACAAGCACACCCATGTGGGCTCCGCGAAAGCTTCCTTGATTTCGAGGGCCAAAAGTATGCTTGCTCCGAGTTGTTCCCCTCTATTGATTTGGCGGCGTTTGGTATCACGCACTTACTCACTCCCTGTTACTCTTCCATAGGTTGGCTTTTATCTGCTATCGACCTATTGCCTATTTATTGCCTAAGGCGGATCACCTAGCCTTGATTGATAGTATTTTGGGTAGAGTGTGTATATGGAAAACATTGGTAGATTGCGGTATTTCATTCAGTCTTTTACCCGGCTGGTCGAGCAGGTCGGCAGCGAAGAGGTGCGTATCTTTACCGACGGTCAGGCGCTGCTGTCGGAGCTTATTGCTCATGACGACTGGCTACCCCATGCCTTTGCCAAACCAAGTACTGAGAGCTATCGGCAGTATCTGCTGTATTGCGATCCTCTGGAGCGTTTCTCTGTGGTGAGCTTCGTCTGGGCGCCTGGGCAGACTACACCCATTCATGATCATACGGTATGGGGCATGGTGGGCGTGCTGCGCGGCGCCGAACGCTGTGAGGAATATGAGCTGGATGAGGAAGTTAGCTGTCTGCGGGCCAGCGGCAGTCATGAGTTACCCGTCTGCGGTGTCGATCTGGTCTCGCCAGATATCGGCGATATCCATAGGGTTTCTAATGCTCTATTGGAGGGAGTATCTATCAGCATTCATGTCTATGGCGCCAACATAGGTGCGGTGCAGCGGCATGTTTATGACCCCGATACCGGGGGGAAGAAGCCATTTATATCTGGGTATTCGAATAGTGTGGTGCCGAATATATGGGATCGCTCCGGCGAGTAGGCCGATAGTGATAGCTTGGCGACTAGCGCCTAGACTGAATATCCTTTACTGTGGCCATGCATCACGAGTTAGCCAATTGGTGCAATTAGCTTAGAATGATGCATTGGCTAAGTAATAGATTAAGTAACGGACTAAGTAACGGATTGAAGTCATGGAAGAAAATGTTGTAAAGCAAGAAGGCTGTTACCTCTCCACATTAGAGCATATGCAAACCTTTGTCGGTCGATGGTTTTATATCTATACCGACAGGGGTGAGCTAACGCTGACAGCTGAATCGATAACATTTAAGAGTCAGAAAAACGCATTTGTTATCCCCTTGAATTCAATCTCTAATATTGAATCTGGGATTTACCCACGCACGGCTAAACCTTTTCCTCTCAAGTACATAAAGATCACCTACAGTGATGAGGGAGAAAGCCACGCTTTGATGTTAACGCCCTGCAAGTCAGGTTTCTCGTCTGTATGGACAACGAATAAGTCGGTAGAAAATTGGTTGTCGGTATTGGATGGGGTGGTGTCGACACTCCAGGGTATTCATAGCTAACCTCACTACATTAGGGCTCTAGTTGTCACGGCTTAGCGTCTGACTGAGCTAATGTTTGATAGGGATTTGAAGGTCGATCATTCAAATTCTGTCAATAGCCTGCGGCTCGCTTATGTGCAGATAGATCTGCTACACGCCGTGAATCCGTATATGGACACCTCGATAGATTCAATAGCTAATTTGTTAGTAACAAAAGATATTACTGCATCCGTATATCCGACCTGTTTATGAGCATCTTTGTGCTCTGGCCTTAATGAG
>NZ_JAKIKY010000013.1 GCF_023349185.1 Shewanella aquimarina
GAGGCTTCACTTTTCAGTGACTGACCACCCTATCGCCTTAGCTACCAAGTGTTTCGACGCCGCGTTATCTGCTTTGCCGTGTCAGTGGATGCGCATTATAGGCAGTTCTGATTTGGGCGCAAGTGGTTTTTTAAGAAAAATCAGACTTTTTTCGATCTTTTTAGATAGTCACATCATACACACCATTTACCCCCAAAGTTATCCACAAATGTCGCTATTTAGGCGCCATCTTCACCTTAAAGGCAACGGATTTAGGGGATCAAAAAAGCCATCCTTAGGATGGCTTTTTAATATGCATGGCTAAGTTCAGCTAACCACTTACTATACTATTAGCTTAACTTGCCGTGGCACTGCTTATACTTGCGACCCGAACCACAAGGACAAGGATCGTTACGGCCAACCTTCTCACCTTCACGTACTACAGGCTGAGTCGCGGCCAAGGCTTGTGCCTCTTCTGCACCGACGAGGGCTTCCGCTTCTGCGTGCTGATAGTCGCGACGCATCTTAGCTTCTTCCTGGCGACGACGCTCTTCCATCTCTTCGACATCAGACTGAGCCTGAACCTGTACCTTAGAGAGAATGCTGATCACATCATGCTTCAAAGATTCCAACATCTGCTGGAATAGCTCGAACGACTCACGCTTATATTCCTGCTTAGGATTCTTCTGCGCATAGCCACGCAGGTGGATGCCCTGACGCAGATGATCCATTGCCGCCAGATGCTCTTTCCAGAGACCATCTAACGTTTGCAGCATGACGGCTTTCTCGAACTGACGTAGCACCTGAGCGCCAACCATCTCTTCTTTTGCCTTATATGCCTTCACCCACATCTCGACGATACGCTCACGTAGCGTCTCTTCGTGTAGATCGTCTTCCTTATCCAACCACTCCTGGACAGGCATTCTTAGGGCGTACTCTTGCTCGAGACGCGTCTCGAGGCCGGCAACATCCCATAGCTCTTCGACAGACTGTGGTGGAATGTACTGATCAATGAGACCGTTAACCACATCAGCCTGGATATTAACGATAGTGTCTTGAATACTCTCGGCATCCATCAACTCGTTACGCTGGGCATAGACTACCTGACGCTGATCGTTTGCCACGTCATCGAATTCAAGCAGCTGCTTACGAATATCGAAGTTACGTGCCTCAACCTTACGCTGGGCATTCTCGATAGCACGTGATACCCAAGGGTGCTCGATAGCCTCGCCTTTCTCCATACCAAGCTTCTTCATCATAGATGAAACACGCTCAGAGGCGAAAATACGCATCAGGCTGTCTTCCATCGACAGATAGAAGCGTGATGAACCGGCATCACCCTGACGACCTGAACGGCCACGAAGCTGGTTATCGATACGACGCGACTCATGACGCTCGGTACCTAGGATATGCAGACCGCCTGCGGCAACCACTTCGTCGTGTCGCACTTGCCAATCGGCCTTAATCTTAGCCTTATGTTCGGCGGTTGGATTGTCGAGCGCGTCGATCTCCATGTTCCAGTTACCACCTAACACGATATCGGTACCACGACCGGCCATGTTAGTTGCGATGGTTACTGCACCACTGCGGCCCGCCTGAGCAACGATCTCCGCTTCGCGCTCGTGGAACTTAGCATTAAGTACCTCGTGAGGGATCTTAGCCTTCTTCAGCAGGCTATGAAGCAGTTCAGACTGTTCGATAGATACAGTACCTACCAATACTGGTTGGCCACGATCACGACAATCTATGATGTCTTTAATGATGGCATCGTATTTCTCTTCCGCCGTCAGATAGACAAGATCCGCGTGATCTTTACGCACCATAGGACGGTTAGTCGGGATCACCACGGTATCCAGACCATAGATGTGTTGGAATTCGAACGCTTCGGTATCGGCGGTACCCGTCATACCGGCCAGCTTTTCATACTGACGGAAGAAGTTCTGGAAGGTGATAGACGCCAGCGTCTGGTTTTCATTTTGAATATGAACCCCTTCTTTGGCTTCTACCGCCTGGTGCAGACCTTCTGACCAACGACGACCCGGCATAGTACGACCCGTATGTTCATCGACGATGATCACTTCGTTGTCTTGAACTATGTAGTCAACATCTTTTTCAAATAGGGTATGAGCACGTAGCGCCGCGTTAACATGGTGCAGCAACGAGATGTTAGTTGCCGAATAGAGTGAGTCACCCTCGGCCAGCATACCGCGCTCGGTCAGCAGAACTTCAACTTTCTCCTGACCACGCTCTGTCATGTGGACCTGCTTGGCCTTCTCATCGATAGAGTAATCGCCATCGCCGATCTCTTCCTCGGTATCTTCCTTCTCCTGACGGATAAGGTGAGGGATAAGAGTGTTGATCTTGATATACAGCTCAGAGCTGTCTTCGGCGGCGCCCGAGATGATCAGTGGCGTACGCGCCTCATCGATCAGAATCGAGTCGACCTCATCGATCAGTGCATAATGCAGTGGACGTTGCACGCGCTCGTTTGGCGAGAACGCCATGTTGTCACGCAGGTAATCGAAGCCAAACTCGTTGTTAGTACCATAGGTAATATCTGACGCGTAGGCCATCTTCTTCTCGGCCTGACCCATACCGGCGATATTCACGCCGACAGTCATGCCCAGAAACTCAAATAGGGGACGGTTGTTTTCCGCATCGCGACGGGCAAGGTAGTCGTTCACAGTGATCACGTGAACCCCTTTGCCGGTCAAGGCGTTCAAATAGGCGGGGAGTGTTGCGGTCAGCGTCTTACCTTCACCGGTACGCATCTCGGCGATGCGGTTACTGTCGAGCACCATACCACCAAGCAGCTGCACGTCGAAGTGGCGCATCTCAAACACACGCTTAGAGGCTTCGCGTACCACGGCAAAGGCTTCTGGCATGACATCGTCCAGCGTCTGGCCCGATTCCAATCGCTCCTTAAACTCGGCCGTCTTGGCCTTGAGTTCCTCGTCGGATAACTTCTCAAAATCCGCTTCGAGGGCATTAATCTTTGTGACAATCTTACCGAGAGTTTTTAGGGTGCGATCGTTACGACTACCAAATATTTTTGTCAGTAATTTACCAAACATCTGAACCACTTTTATGTTGTTGGCTAAGTCCCTGTCGAGTCTAAAAGCCTATTTTAGTTTAACCTGCCTTGCGGTAGACATACTTCTTAGGATCTATCTGCTGTCCACCACGCAACACTTCATAATGCACATGGGGACCGGTCGAACGACCCGTACTCCCCATTTTGGCAATACTTTCGCCTTTTGCGACCACATCACCTACAGCTACTGACAAAGACTTATTGTGTCCATAGCGAGTTCGCAGACCATTACCATGATCTATCTCGACCAACTCACCATAACCAAACATATTGCCTGCCCATGTTACGACGCCGCCCGCGGTGGCGACAACATCGGCTCCCTCTTTGCCGGCAAAGTCTATGCCTTTGTGCATGGTTCTGCGGCCGTTAAAGGGATCATTGCGTAAACCGTAGGGCGAAGATAACCAACCTTTCTGGATGGGACGCCCCGAGATATAACGTTCTTCATCTATATGGAGATTAGATGTCACCGTTTCAAGTAGTGATAATTGAACATTATTGTTATCTATTCGTGACACTAGCCTATCCATGTCCTGGATAAGCTGATCGAGTTCGATGTTACTGCCCAGTTCGCTCAGGCCGCCAACACCGACTTCAGAAGAGAAATCGAATTGATCTTCGAGTTTGTAATCTTTTGCAACTTGCTGACCCAAGGCCTCGAGACGAGCCACCTTAGCCTGCATCTTTGCCACATGGGTAACCAAGATCGCCAGTTGCGATTCGGTCGCGCCTTTGAGTTCGATAAGCTCGTTCTTCTGCTCTTCACGAGCGACACGTTCGTTATCGACGCTGGCCTGCTGTTGCTGAATTTGTTTGGCGTTATGCTGATATAAGCCAGTGCCTGCGGCGATAAGCAAAACCGGTAATAATAGCCAACGCTTACCCGGCTGCCAGCGCGTCGCACCATTCCGACCTTGAATAAAAACTGTTACACTCATAGCCTCATTAAGCCATTTTATTATGTTATGAAAAAGCCCCCGCAGGACCTCAGTCAATTACTGCTTCAGCAGGGTCAATTGCCCTCTATCGCCGAAAAAGCAGAACTACTGCTTCATCTGGATCATCATGTAAAACAGGTGATCACAGGTCCTGTCACGGAACAACTAAAAGTCGCCAACTTCCGTCAAGGTGTGCTCGTTATCGAAACCAGTACCGCCGCATGGGCTGCGAGAATAAACTTTCAAAAACCCAAGCTTTTGCAACAGTTACAAGCCGAAACGCTCCCCATGCTGTCCGCTATCGAGGTTAAAGTCAACCCAAGCCTGAAAATGTATGAGACAAAATCAAAGCAGGCTCACAACCAGATAAGCGAAACCGCTGCGGCGCATATCGACGCCTTGGCCGAGCATATAGAAGGTTCCCTAGGCCAAAAACTAAAACGGCTGGCTGCTTTAGCCAGCCGTTCAAGGCAATCCAAATAGGCGTTACGCCATTACCGCACCGGCTGGTACGGCGAAACTGACTGGTACCTCTTCTTCTTTCTCGAAGCTTACCAATTCCCAAGCATCTTGCTCGGCTAACAGGGCACGAACCAGCTGATTGTTCAGCGCATGCCCTGTCTTAAACGCACGGAATTCACCGACGATAGCATGACCGGCGACATAGAGATCACCGAACGCATCGAGAATTTTGTGCTTAACAAACTCGTCCTCATAACGCAGACCATCGGGGTTGAGAACGCGATATTCATCAAGCACAACGGCGTTTTCCATGCTGCCACCTAACGCCAGGTTGTTGGCGCGCAGATATTCGATGTCGCGCATAAACCCGAAGGTTCTGGCACGGCTGATATCACGCACGAAGGCAGAAGAGGAAAAATCCATCACCATGTGCTGCTGACTTCTGGCGATCTCAGGGTGGTTAAAATCGATCGCAAAATCGACTCTAAAGCCCTTAAATGGACGCAGTTCGGCCCACTTATCACCGTCTTCAACACGCACGGGGCGCTTGATTCTTAGATATTTCTTTGCTGCGGTTTGCTCCTGAATGCCGACAGATTGCAGCAGGAAAACCCAAGGGCTGGCGCTGCCATCCATAATAGGGATCTCAGGGGCATCGACTTCGATTGTCGCGTTGTCTATGCCTAAACCTGCCAGTGCGGCAAACAGATGCTCAATGGTCGAGATACGAACACCTTCGTCATTCACAAGCGCCGTACACATGGTCGTCTCACGCACTTGATCCGCCTTGGCGGCAATGGCCACGCTTGGCGTCAAGTCGGTACGTACCAACACGATCCCTGTATTAACTGGCGCGGGTTTGATCGTCAAAGTCACCTTGTTACCGGAATGCAATCCGACACCGGTGGTCTTAACCATTTCTTTAACAGTTCTTTGAAAAATCATTTAGTTACCCGTTATATCACAACAAAAAAGCGTTTATTTCTGCACAGCAAAGCGGCGCACAAGGGCGCAGCAGGTCGGACATGCTAGCATATCTTTGCCAATTCACCAAAATTTTACCGACGAAATTCGTCGTACCACATCCTGGTATATGGCGCCGACTAGCACGCTCCTACCCGAAGACTAGTCAGCTTGCTTACGCAAAAATGCCGGTATATCTAAGTAATCAAGGTCACTCTTAGGCGCGGCAGCCGCAGCAGGTTGTGCCACCTGCACAACATTGCCCGCTCCCATTGCCTGTGGGACAGCTTCTTCCACTGGAAGTTCAATCTTGACCTCAGGTGCTGGCGCAGGCTCAGGGCGTGGCGCAGGCTTAGAAACCAATTGAATATCAGGCTTCTTCTCGGCGCCGATACCGGTTGCCACAACCGTTACACGCAGCTCATCGCTCATCTCTGGGTCGATAACCGCACCCACAACCACAGTCGCATTGTCTGATGCATAAGCCTTAACATGGTTACCCACTGTCTCGAACTCTTCGATGCTCATGTCCATACCGGCTGTGATGTTCACCAATACGCCACGGGCACCAGCCAAGTCGATATCTTCCAGCAGCGGGCTGGCCACGGCAGCTTCGGCGGCTTCTTCGGCGCGATCTTCACCGCTCGCCACACCTGTACCCATCATGGCATTGCCCATCTCAGACATCACAGTCTTAACGTCGGCAAAGTCGACGTTAATCAGACCCGGACGGGTGATCAGCTCGGCGATACCTTGTACCGCACCAAGCAACACGTTGTTCGCCGCTGCGAAGGCGTCGAGCAATGAGGTGCCACGGCCCAGGACCTTGAGCAGCTTCTCGTTTGGAATGGTGATCAGCGAGTCCACATGCTTGGCCAGCATCTCGATGCCTTGGTCGGCATAGGACATACGCTTCTTGCCTTCGAATGGGAAAGGCTTGGTCACCACGGCAACGGTGAGGATCCCCTCTTCGCGAGCGATCTCGGCCACGACAGGTGCGGCACCTGTACCCGTACCACCACCCATACCGGCGGCGATAAAGATCATGTCCGAGCCCTTAATCGCGCTGCGGATGTTCTCTCTGTCTTCTTCGGCCGCCAGACGACCGATTTCTGGGTTGGCGCCTGCGCCAAGGCCCTTGGTGACATCACGACCCAACTGAATGGTGGTGCCCGCCGCCGATTTGCGTAGCGCCTGGGCATCGGTATTGGTTGCAACGAACTCAACACCCTCGATATTGTGTTTCACCATATGCTCGACGGCGTTACCACCACCGCCACCGACGCCGATGACCTTGATCACCGCCTCATCGGAATGACTATCCATGATCTCAAACATGGTATTTTCTCCGTTTTAGTCTGCGTTATTAACCTTAAAACTCACCCTTAAACCAGCTCTGGACCCGATTCCAAAGACTGGTCACCCCTTGGCGCTCTGGGCGCTCGAACTGTCGCTCGAGCACTCGTCTTGCACCATAATGTAACAACCCAACACCCGTGGAGTAGATGGGCTGGTTCACATATTCAAATAATCCTTTCACCGGCAACGGCTCGGCCACCCTAACCGGCATGCCGAAGGTCGCCTCGGCGACATCTACCGCCCCTTCAATCGATGCGGTACCGCCCGTGAGTACGATACCGGCGGCAACCTGATCTTCCAGGCCGCAGTCGCGTAACTCTTTACGCACCAGCTCGAACAGCTCCTGATACCTTGGCTCGACTACCTCGGCCAGGGTATGGCGCGACATGGTACGCGACGGACGTCCACCCACAGATGGCACCTCTATGCTGTCTTCGCGGCTCACCATGGCGCTTCTGGCGCTGGCGTACTGCACCTTAATCTGCTCGGCGTGTGACAACGGCGTGCGGAAGATCTTGGCGATATCGCTGGTTACCTGATTACCCGCCACAGGCACCACGGCACAGTGACGCAGGGCGCCATTGGTGTAGATAGTGATATCTGTGGTGCCACCACCCATATCTACCAGACAGACACCCAGATCTTTCTCATCATCGGTGAGCACGGCATCTGCCGAGGCGATCGCCGAGAACACCAGGTCATCTACCTTCAGGCCGCAACGCTCGACGCTCTTGGTAATGTTCTTGGCCATATCATTGGCGCAGGTAACGATATGCACCTTGGCTTCCATACGCATCCCCGACATACCTATAGGGCTGCGGATTCCGTCCTGAACATCGATGGCGTACTCTTGTGGCAAGACGTGCAGAATACGACGCTCCGTCGGGATCTTCACCGAGCGGGCGGTATGGATGACGTTGTCCACGTCTTCCTGAGTTACCTCTTCGTCGTTAATCGACACCATGCCGTTTTCGTTCTGACACTGGATATGCTTGCCCGAGATCCCCAGGTAGACCGAGGCTACCTGGCAGTCGGCCATCAACTCGGCCTGATCCAGTGCACGCTGCACACTACGCACGATAGAGTCGAGATCGTTCACCCCGCCCTTATCCATACCACGGGAGGGGTGACTGCCGAGGCCGACCACACTGATCTCGCCATCGGGTAATACCTCACCGATGATCACAGCAACTTTGGACGTTCCTATGTCTAATCCAACGATCAGATTTCTATCTTGATTCTTGGTCATTAATTAACGGCTCTCATCTTGTGCTTCATCCCAACCTACGGCCAATCCGGTATCGTAGCGCAAATCGACTCGGGCAACGGGCTTATCCTGTTTCGCCAATGTGGGATACACATGGATAAAGCGCTGCACCCTTGCCATCTTATCTTCCCTTCCCAGCTTCAACTCTATGCCGTTGGCCAGCACGGCTAGCCAGGCATGTCTGGGGCTTAACTCTAAACGGGCCAAATCGAACCCGTTGATCTTCAATAATTCACTTACCTGGCGATAGTTAGTCAACACTGACTTCGCCTGGTCTTCCGGGCCGACCAGTTTGGGTAACTGGCCTATGCCCTCACGCAGCGGCGCCTTAAACACCTGCCCCTGCTCATTGAGCCAATCTGTCTCGTTCCAGTGGGCAACCGGCGTCTGCTCCACCAGATACACCTTTAACTTGGCAGGCCACTCGCGCCGTACCGAGGCGTGGTAGACCCAGGGCAGATTCTCCAGCGCCTGCTGCACCTGGTTCACATCCGCCGAGAAGAAGCTTCTCTGCATCAGATCCTGCAGCGCACTGCGTATCTCGGCATCGCTGGTAAACTGCCTGTCACCCTTTATCGCCACCGCCTCGATAGGCAGGGCATCGGCATCGTTCAACACCAGGTGTAGCTTCCAGCCTCCCATCGACAAGCCACACAGCACCAGGAAAAGAAAAATCAAGCCGAAACACAGGTACCAATCGACCTGTCCCAACCTACTTTTCCAACGGCTACCTAGCTCTCTTAAGGACACTGCTTATCGCCCTAACGCATCATTTAATGTATAAAAATCAATCAACTTACTACCAGAGGGCAGTCGTAAGGAACCGGCCATTATAACTACCTCACCTCTAGCGTCAAAAGCTTCATCGAGGCCAGGGCAAGATGCCCTCAACCTCATTGGTTTTCCGACTCAAACTGCAACCCGGCATCGGCCAGTTGACGACTCACCGCGCCGATATTGCCGGCCCCTTGGGTCAGCAGCAGATCGCCCTCTTGCAACACACCAGGCAGAATGGTCTGCAGCTGCTCAGGTTCGGCCACGAAGATAGGATCTATCTGGCCACGCTGACGAATCGAGCGGCACAGGGCACGACTATCCGCCCCCGGCACAGGCGCCTCTCCGGCACTATAGACATCGAGTAACAGCAGGCAATCTACCTGGGCCAACACCTCGACAAAATCATCATAGAGATCTCGGGTGCGGCTATATCTGTGGGGCTGATAGATCATCACTAGACGTTTGTCTGGCCAGCCGGAACGTGCCGCCTTAATGGTTGCCGCCACCTCGCTAGGGTGATGACCATAGTCATCGACCAGCATCACCTCGCCCGCGGCCGTGGTAAATTCACCCAGCTGCTGGAAACGACGACCTATGCCCTGAAACTCATCCAGGGCACGGATGATCGCCTCATCTTCAATCTCATCTTCTGTCGCCACGGCAATCGCGGCCAGGGCGTTCAGCACATTGTGACGACCCGGCAGGTTAACCCGCAGCTCCAGATCCGTCATGCCTTCACGGCGCACCGTAAAGCGTGAACTGTAGCCCTGCTGCTCGAAGTTAAGCGCCTGCACATCGGCATCATCGCTGAAACCATAGGTCACGACCTTACGACCGATGCGTGGCAGTATCTCTCTCACCACAGGATCATCGATACAGGCCACGGCCACACCGTAAAACGGCAGGTTATGCAGAAAATCGACAAAGGTGGATTTCAGCTTCTCGAAATCCCCCCCATAGGTATCCATGTGGTCGGCTTCTATGTTGGTCACCACACTCACCATGGGCTGCAGATGCAGGAAGCTGGCATCGCTCTCGTCCGCCTCGGCGATTAGGTAGCGGCTCTTACCCAGGCGGGCATTGGTACCGGCACTGTTAAGCAGGCCGCCGATCACGAAGGTAGGATCCCGCTCGGCCTGACCATAGACGCTGGCGATAAGGCTGGTCGTGGTCGTCTTGCCGTGAGTACCGGCCACCGCCACACCGTGACGATAACGCATCAGCTCGGCCAACATCTCTGCCCGGCGAACTATGGGGATGCGTCGCTCCTGGGCCGCTAAAATTTCTGGGTTACTGGCATCGATAGCCGTGGAAACCACCACCACATCGGCACCTTCCACCTGATCGGCATGGTGACCGATGAAGATCGCCGCGCCGAGTCGTTTAAGACGCGCCGTCACGGCGTTCTCGGCGATGTCGGAACCACTAAGACGATAACCTTCGTTTACCAATACCTCGGCAATACCGCCCATACCCGCGCCGCCGATCCCCACAAAGTGAATCCGCTTGACGCGACGCATCTCTGGAATGATGGTTCTTAATTGGGCGTACTTCTCTTCGGTTCTAATCATCTTTTTCCTTACTTGCCAGCGCGATACACACATCGGCGACCCGCTCTGTGGCATCTAACACAGCAACACTCTTGGCCAGCTGCCCCATCTCGATGAGGGCCTTACGGTCTGATGCCAAGATCTGCAACTTGCTGATCAATTTTTCACTATCTAATACTGTCTGTGGCAGCAAAAATGCGCCGCCCGCTTCTACCAAGACCTGGGCATTCTTGGTCTGGTGATCGTCTACCGCATGGGGATAAGGCACCAGAAGACTCGGTAAACCTACCGCCGCCACCTCTGACACAGTCAGGGCGCCAGCCCGGCACAGAATCACGTCGGCCCAACGATAGGCCGCTTCCATATCATCGATAAACTCGGCCACCTTGACGCTGCCGGATTGCCCCAGTTGCAGGTATTCCGCCTCCACCTGCGCCTGATTGCCCTTGCCCACCTGATGCCATACCGTCATCGAATGGTGCTGCGCCACCGCAGCCGTCACGCTTGGCATCAGGTCATTAAATACCTTGGCCCCCAAACTACCGCCGACCACCAAGACCCGCAGCGCATCGTCTTGAACACTTGTCTGCTCGCTACGTCCCAGAGCTATCAGCTCGCTGCGGATCGGGTTGCCCACCACCTCGGCACTGCTCTCGAAGGTGTTTTCAAAGGCGCACAGCACACGGGTAGCGATGCGCGACAACAACTTGTTGGTCATGCCTGGGATGGCGTTTTGCTCATGTAGCACCAGAGGGATGCCGCTCAGCTTGGCGGCAACCCCACCCGGGCCGCTGGCAAAACCGCCCATGCCGAGCACCACATCGGGTTTAAACTCTTTTATCACCTCACGCGCCTGCATGATGGAACGCAAGATCTTAAAGGGCGCCGCGAGCTTACGGATAAGGCCGTTGCCACGCACCCCCTTGATATCGATGAAATCGATATCGAAACCATGTTGAGGCACCAGCCACGCCTCCATACGATCGGCGGTGCCCAGCCAGCGTACCTGCCAGCCCTGTTTGGCTAACGCTTTGGCCACGGCTAGCGCCGGGAACACGTGTCCACCCGTGCCGCCTGCCATGATCAAAATACGTTTCTCTAGCGCCATCTACTTCACCTTGCCTTGTACCGCCTGAATCAGGCTTAATCTTCTCTCATGATCGATACGGATCAATATCATTGCCGCCGCCGTCATCACCCACAGGCTACTACCACCGTAGCTGATAAAGGGCAGGGTCAAACCTTTAGTCGGCAACATGCCTATGCTGGCGCCTACGTTGACCACGGTCTGGAAACAGATCCAGATGCCGATGGCATAGGCCAGATAGCCCTCGAATGCCCTGTCACCGAGCAGACACAAGTTGCCCAGCTTAATCGCCCTCAGGGCGACAAACAGCAAAACCGACAACACGGCAATAATGCCGAGAAAGCCAAGCTCTTCACCGATCACGGCGAAGATAAAATCTGTGTGGGCCTCGGGCAGGTATTCCAGTTTCTGAATACTGTTACCCAAGCCCTGCCCTAACCAGTCGCCGCGGCCATAGGCCATCAGCGATTGGGTAAGCTGATAACCGCTACCGAAGGGATCCTGCCAGGGATCCAGAAACGAGGTCACCCGTCGCATACGGTAAGGCTCCAGCAATACCAGGCCGACGAAGGCCATGGCCCCGGTCAAGATCAGCGCAAAGAAGTCGAGCAATCTTGCACCGGCTAAAAACAACAGGCCCACAGTGCCGACAAACAGCACCACCACAGTGCCGAGATCCGGCTGCAGCAGGATCAGGAAGGCATACACGGCAAACACGGCAATCGGCTTATAGAAACCCTTGGCGTTTTCCCGTACCTCCTGATGACGACGCACCAGATAGCCAGCCATATACACGGCAAAGACAAATTTGGCCAACTCGGCGACCTGAATACGAATAGGGCCAACCGACAACCAGCGGGTCGCGCCGTTTACCGTGGTCCCGACGATCGGCACTGCCACCAACATGATGCCCACGACCAGCAGCATGATCGGGCTCAGCTGCTGCCAGCTATGCATCTCTATCTGCAACACCACGGCGGCAATCAGGGCGCAGCCCACCAGGTAGGCCACATGGCGCCACACGAAGTGGTAAGGATTCCCCGTCAGACTCGTGGCCTCAGGCATAGAGGCCGACATCACCATGATGAAGCCGAAACTTATCAGAGAGATGACCGCAAACAGCAGGGCTCTATCATAGAGCTGCATGCCCGGCGCCTCGCGTTGACTAAACAGGTTCGGCAGCGACCAGCTAAGGGAGCTACCAAACAGGCTTAGTTGACGCTCGTCGCTACGCATGCATCACCTCTTGGGCCAACGCGGCCACCTGGGCGCGAAAATCATCGCCCCTGGCCATGAAGTTGGCGTACATATCCAAACTGGCGCAGGCCGGTGACAGCAACACGAGGTCGCCAGGCTTGGCCAAGCTGGCCGCCTGAGTCACCGCCTCTTGCATCGACTCCACGCGAATGGCGCCATCAAACTGCTCGGCGATCCTGTCGCCATCCTTGCCCAGGGTGATCACCTGAGCCACATCCAGCAGCACACTGCGCAGCGCCGAGAAGTCGGCGCCCTTACCGTCACCGCCGGCGATTAAAATAATCTGCCCCTGATGCTCACTCAGCCCCTGCAGGGCCGCTATGGTCGCGCCCACATTGGTCGCCTTGGAGTCGTTCACATAACTCACGCCCAGGTGTTTGCCCACCAGTTCGCAGCGATGTGCCAGCCCCTTAAACTGTTTTGCCACCTCGACCATGGCCGCCTTCTCCACACCGGCGCTATCGGCCAACGCCATGGCAACCAGCAAGTTGGCCTGATTGTGACTACCTACCAGCACGACCTGATCGGCGGCGACATATTCGGTGGAGCCATGCACTAAGATGCCATGGTTAACACCCCACTCGTCGCCCTCGGGAAGAGAGAGGCCGAAACTGTTCTGGTTCATCGGCTCGTTGGGGCGGGTCAGCAGATCGTCACGATTGAAGATAGCCAGCTTGGTCTGGTCATACAGACGCAGCTTGGCCTGACGATAGCTCTCGAGATCCGAATACCTGTCCATATGATCTTCGCTGATGTTCAGACAGGTGGCACTGATGCAGTTGAGGCTAGCCGTGGTCTCAAGCTGAAAACTCGACAGCTCAAGCACGAACAGCTCATTATCACCCTCGAGCAGATCCAGCACAGGCACACCGATATTGCCGCCCACGGCCACCTTGATGCCCGCCTTAGCCGCCATCTCACCCACGAGCGTGGTCACGGTCGACTTGCCGTTAGAGCCGGTAATGCCTATGACGCAGGGCTCACGGCCCTGCAAGGCTCTGGCAAATAGCTCGACATCGCCGACGATATCTATCCCCATGTCCACTGCCGCGCGCACCTCGGCGGTATCCAGCGGGATGCCTGGGCTAACGACTATCTGACTGGCCTGCACCAGGTAGCGACAATCGAAACCGCCGGTGAGCAGTAGCACCTCGGGAAACTCCTGACTCAGGGTCTCGCGACCCGGCGGATTCTCGCGGCTGTCCATCACCAGTGGCGTGATCCCCTGCTTAATGAGATAACGCACCACCGAGAGCCCTGTGGCCCCCAATCCTAATACTATGTGCGTGTACTGACTCGCCATGGCGTATTACCTTAACTTTAAGGTTGCTAGGCCTAGCAACACCAGGAAGAGGGAGATGATCCAGAAACGCACGATCACTCTAGGCTCAGGCCAACCTTTCAGCTCGTAGTGGTGATGAATAGGCGCCATCCTGAAGATACGTTGACCGCGCAGCTTATATGAGCCGACCTGCAGGATCACAGAAACTGTCTCCATCACAAATACGCCGCCCATGATCACCAGTAAGATCTCCTGACGCACTAACACGGCGATGGTGCCCAGCGCCGCGCCCAGAGACAGCGACCCCACGTCGCCCATGAAGACCTGAGCCGGATAGGTGTTGAACCACAAGAAACCTAAGCCTGCGCCGACGATGGCGGTGCAGACGATCACCAGCTCACCCGAGCCTGGCAGATAAGGAATATGCAGATAGTTAGCAAACTGCACATGGCCCGACAGATAGGCAATCAGCGCAAAGGCCGCCGCAACCATCACGGTAGGCATAATAGCCAGACCATCCAGACCGTCGGTCAGGTTCACCGCGTTGCTCGAGCCGACAATGGTGAAGTAGGCCAGCAGAATGAAGAAGGCACCCAGCTGCGGCATCACATCTTTGAAGAAGGGCAGCACCAGTTGGGTCTCACCTTCACTGCCCGCCGAGGCATACAGATAGAAGGCGATCGCCAGAGCCGCCAGGGACTGCAAGATATACTTCCAGCGCGCAATAAGCCCCTTGGTGTCCTTGCGCACCACCTTGCGGTAATCGTCGATAAAGCCGATCAGGCCAAAGGCGCCCAGCACGAAGAGCATGACCCACACATAGCGGCTACCCAAGTCGCCCCACAGCAACACGCTGATGAAGACGCCAGCCAAGATCAACAGGCCGCCCATGGTTGGCGTGCCGCGCTTGGCAAAATGCGACTCGGGCCCTTCGTTGCGGACCACCTGACCTATCTGCAGCAGTTGCAGACGCTCGATCATCTTAGGCCCCCACCACAGGCTAAACACCATGGCGGTCAACAGCCCCAGGATAGCCCTGAAGGTCACATAAGAGAAAACGTTAAACCCAGAATAAAACTGGGTTAGATAATCAGCCAGATAAACCAGCATTAAAACAACTCCTTGCGCTCAAAGGCGGCAATGAGGGCCTCGACAACCCGCTCCATCTTGGCGCTTCGAGACCCCTTAACTAACACAGTCACCTTGCCGGTTAACTGGTTAAAATAACTAACTAAATCAACAACCAATGCATCTAAGTCGGTGAAGTGCTTGCCGGCGAAAGCCTCGCTACTCGCCCGACTCAACTCTCCCAGTGAATACAAGGCATCGATCCCCTGCTGCTTGGCCTTCTCGCCCAGCTGCCGATGTAAAAGGGACGCATTGTCACCTAATTCGCCTAAATCGCCCAGCACTAAACAGCGATTTCCTTCAATTTCTTGAAGCCAGTCGATTGCCGCCCCCACAGAGGCCGGATTGGCGTTATAGGTATCGTCAATCAGCAAGAAGCGTCCCAGACGGGTCGGCTGCATACGGCCCTTCACGGGTTGCAGCTGCATCAGTCCTTGAACTATCTCATCCAGTGACAATCCCAGCGCCAGACAGATGCTGGTTGCCGCCAGGGCATTGCTCACCTGATGACGACCAGACAGCGGCAGGCTGACCTGACGCCGCTCGCCTCGGTAACTGAGCCAAAAGCGATAACAGCCCAAGGCATCAGCTCTGAGCTCGTCGGCGCTGACATCTGCTGGATTCCCTTGGGAAGAAAAACTCAACTGGGTATGGCTAGCGGCCGCGCGGCGCATCACATCGGCAAATGCGTCGTCGGCATTGATCACGGCGACACCATCCTTAGCCAGGTGGAGGAAGATCTCCGACTTGGCCTTAGCCACGCCTTCCAGCGAGCCAAATCCCTCGAGATGCGCCGAGGCGACATTATTAACCATCGCCACATCGGGTTGCACTAAAGATGAAGTGTAATTAATCTCACCGAGATGATTGGCGCCTAATTCGAACACCCCGTATTCGTGTTGCGGCTCGAGACGCAGCAGGGTTAAAGGCACGCCCACTTCGTTGTTGAAGTTGCCTGCGGTATAAAGCACCTGATGCTGGGTCGACAATATGGTCGCCACCATCTCCTTCACGCTGGTCTTGCCATTGGAGCCGGTGAGGGCCACGCTCTTAGGCGCGACACACTGCTTCACATAGGCACCTATCTGGCCCATGGCCTTCTGGCTGTTGGTGACAACAAGCTGAGGCGCCGCGATCGGCAGCTCACGCTCGACCAGTAGGGCGCTGGCGCCATCAGCCACCGCCTTGCTGGCAAAATCATGGGCATCGAAACGCTCACCCTTGAGGGCGACGAACAGGGTTTGAGAGTCCACCACACGGCTATCGCTAGAGACCTTGCTGACGCTAAGATCGTCGCCAACATGTCGGGCACCGAGCACCTTGGCTAATTCTGACAGTCGCAGTGGAATCATTTGCCGCCCCTCGCAATGGCTGCCGCTAGGGCACGTTCATCATAATCCAGGCGTTTGCCGGCGATCTCCTGATAGGTCTCATGGCCCTTGCCGGCCAGCAAAATTAGATCGCCGCTGGATGCCAGGGTCACCACCTCGCGGATCGCCTTTTGTCTATCGACTTGAGTCAAGGCTACCTGCGGCTTGTTTAGACCGGCCAGCACATCATTGATGATCACCATGGGATCTTCGCTACGTGCATTATCGCTGGTGACCATGACGCAATCGGCGTTGTCTTCGGCGGCGCGGGCCATCAGGGGACGCTTGCCCTTATCACGGTCGCCACCACAGCCAAAGACGCACCACAGCTTGCCGCGGCAGTGGCCACGCAGCGCTCGCAGCGCCTGCTCTATGGCGTCCGGCGTGTGGGCGTAATCCACCACCAGGGTGACGCCTTCTGGCGTGGTAAAACGCTCCATGCGTCCCGCCACAGGTTTGAGGCTGGACACCTGAGTCAACAGCTGCGCCATGGCGTAGCCGCTCAGGTAAAGAGCCCCCAAGGCCGCGACTAAGTTAGACAGGTTGAAGATACCCAGCAGAGGCGAGTCGATCTTCGCCTCGCCCTCGGGCCAGACTAGGGTCGCGCTGACGCCCTGGCTATGCTGCTTCACCGCTTTGGTATAGATAGAGGCGTCTTCCTGGCCCTGAATGCTAAAGCCCACCAAGCCCTTGCAGCGTTTATCCTGTATCCACTGACGCCCCACGGGATCATCTAGGTTTATCAAACCATGGCTTAGGGAGCTGAATCTAAACAGGCGCTGCTTGGCTGCGCCATAGGCATCCATAGAGCCATGATAATCCAGGTGATCCCGGCTTAGGTTAGTAAACACGGCCACGTCAAAGGGCACGGCATCGACGCGTCCCTGCACCAGGCCATGACTGGAGACCTCCATGGCACAGACAGCCGCGCCCTGTTGGTCAAATTCGTTGAGCTGACGCATCACAGTGATCGGGTCGGCCGTGGTGTTGCCGCTATCGACCAGCTGACCCCACATGCCGTTGCCCAGGGTGCCCATGACGGCGCTCGGCTGGCTCAAACCTTGGCTCAGCTGAGCGATCAGTTGGGTCACCGATGTCTTACCATTGGTGCCCGTCACGCCGATCAGCTTGATTCTGTCCCGCCCCAGCACATAGAGTTGGGAGGCGAGTGCCGACAGCTGCCGTTGCAGCTGAAAAAAGTAGATCCTTAGGCCGTTTTCTTGACTCACCTTGCCATGCAGCGCCGGATCGTCGGTATGAATCAGCGCCGCCACGGCTCCCTGTGAAAGGGCGGCATCGACAAAGTCCCGTCCATCGACGCTGTGGCCCGGCACGGCAACAAACACGCTGCCTTGGCCTATCTCTCGACTATCCAGCGTCAGATGACTGAGTGAATCACCGCCGGCGTAGTGAAACCAGGGGGCAAGGAGATCGCACAGCTGCATTATTCGCCCCTCCTGACATTACCGGCCAATTGAACTTTTTCTCGAGCACTGATCGGCTCAACATTTAACATCTGTAGTGCCCCTGACATCACTTTGGCAAACACGGGAGCGGCCACATCGCCGCCATAATAACGATCGCCCTTAGGCTCATTGACCACCACAACCATGGCGAGTCTTGGATTGTGCACAGGCGCGACCCCAGCAAACAGGGCGACATAATCTTCGCCATAGCCACCGGCCACGGCCTTACGGGCGGTACCCGTCTTCCCCGCAACCGGATAGCCGTCGATATGGGCCTTCTTGGCGGTACCGCCAGGCTCGGTGACACCGATCAGCATCTGCATCACGCTGCGAGCCACCTCGGGCGAGATCACCTGATCCCCCTCGGGCGCCTTCTTAAGCTTGAGAATCGAAGAGGGATACAACACACCACCACTGCCCAGCATGGCGTACATGCGGGCGATCTGCAGCGGTGTCACCGTCAGGGCATAACCAAACGACAAAGTGGCCCGCTCGAAATCGGACCAACGACGACGATCATGGATGAGACCGGCACTCTCACCTGGCAGGTTGATGCCCGAATAGTTACCCAGTCCCATGGCCTGGTAGTAACCCAGCAGCTCCTGTACCGGCATCGACAGGGCGATCTGCGTCATCCCCACGTTACTGGAATGCACCAATACATCACCCAGGGACATATCGCCGTAGTTACGGCCGTCACGCACTATCTTGCCGCCGATACGCACGCGGCCCGGATGCGTCTTGAAGATCTGATCTTCCTTGATGGTACCCGCCTCGAGCGCCGCGGCAACCACAAAGGGCTTAATGGTGGATCCCGGCTCATAGGCGTCGGTCAGGGCACGGTTACGCATACGATAGCTTTGCAGGTTATCGCGGGAGTTGGGGTTATAGCTTGGGGTGTTTGCCATGGCCAACACCTCGCCCGTATGCACGTCCAGCACCACGATTGAGGCCGAGGTGGCCTGGTTGATCTCTGTGGCACGCTTAATCTCGCGATAGGCCAGCTGCTGGATACGCTGATCGATACTCAGCACCAGATCGTTAGAGCTTTCGCCGGTTTGCACCGTATCCAGGCGCTCGACGACATGGCCGTCACGGGATTTACGCACCTTGTGTTTGGTCGGCGTACCGGTGAGCCAGTCGTTATAGGTGTTCTCGATCCCCTCAATACCCACGTCGTCGATATTGGTCAGGCCCACCAACTGCGCGCTGATCTCACTAGTAGGATAGTAGCGACGTGACTCCGCCTTAAGATAGACGCCGGGCAGCTTAAGCTGCTTGATATACTCGGCCACCGCCGGGGTGACTTGACGCTTGAGGTAGGTAAAACGTTTCTTGGGGTTAGACTGCACCCGCGCCAGGATCTCCTCCTTGGGCTCGTGCAGCACATCGGCCAGCGCCTGCCAGCGACGCATATCGGCGAAACCGTTGCGATCATGCACCACCTTAGGATCGGCATACACTGCCTTGACCGGCACACTGACCGCCAGCATCTCACCGTTGCGATCGGTGATCATGCCGCGATGCACCTCGTTACTCGTGGTGCGCAGGGTGCGCATGTCACTCTCGTGACGCAGCTTTTCCGGCTCGATGATCTGAATATAGGCAGCGCGACCCACCAGGCTGGTAAACAGCAGACACACGAAACCGACCACGACGTAGAGACGCCAGTGGATCAGCTGTGGTTTCTGTTTACGTTTCGCCTGCTTGCTCATGGTACTCTCACCACCACTTCTTCATTGGGTAACGGCCGCTTCATGTCCAGCTCTTTCGTGGCAATCCGTGTCACCCGACTGTGTTCCGACTGCGACTGCTCTTCCAGCAACAGGTTGCGCCATTCGATATCCAAGCGGTCGCGCTCTTG
Source organism: Shewanella aquimarina (assembly GCF_023349185.1). GTDB lineage: Bacteria > Pseudomonadota > Gammaproteobacteria > Enterobacterales > Shewanellaceae > Shewanella > Shewanella aquimarina. The sequence goes on from NZ_JAKIKY010000013.1 coordinate 19,844, forward strand.
CAGCAACTGATCCCACTGGCTGGTGTATTTGCGACTGGAATGGCTGGTGTAAACCACCAGAACGGCATTCGCGATCACAATAAAAGCCATCAAAAGCACCCACTTGTGATGCCAAAGATCGAGTAATACGATACGAGTCAGGTTAAGTTGTGACTTACTCACTAGCGTTCCCCTAGTCTCTCACGTCTGCTCGACGGGATTAGTACTCTAATCGCTCGGCAACCCGCAACACTGAGCTACGCGCCCTGGCATTACGGTCAATTTCTTCGGCCGATGGCTTAATCGCCTTACCCACGGCCTTGAGTAATCGTGTCTTATTTATTTCGGCCTCGGTCAGCGGTAACCCGTGGGGTACCGACTCACCTTGGCTATGGCGGCGAATGAAGCGCTTCACCATACGATCTTCCAGCGAATGAAAGCTGATCACCGACAGGCGTCCATGCGGAGCCAACACGGTCACCGCGCCTTCCAGCGCCTGATCGATCTGCTCCAGCTCGCTGTTGATATAGATACGGATCGCCTGAAATACGCGGGTGGCCGGATGCTTGTTGCGCTCCTTGCTCTTGCTCACACGGGCGATCAGATCCGCCAGCTCCTTGGTACGCAGGAAAGGCGTCTTGTCTCTGTCGGCGGCGATGCAGCGGGCAATATGGCGAGCGTTCTTCTCCTCGCCATAGGTCTTAAATACCCAGGCCATATCTTCTATCTCGGCGCGTGCCAGCCACTCGGCGGCTGTCTCCCCCTGGGAGTTATCCATGCGCATGTCCAGCGGACCGTCGCGCAGGAAGCTAAAGCCGCGCTCGGCATCGTCGAGTTGCGGCGAAGAGACACCGAAATCGAACAGTATGCCGTCGATCTTGCCTCTCAGGCCCAGATCGTCGACATATTGGGCCAACTGGCCAAATCCACCGTGAACGATAGAGAAACGCGCATCATCGGCAAATTGCTCTGCGGCAGCGATCGCCTGAGGATCGCGATCTATGGCAACCAGGCGGCCATTGGGGCCAAGTTGCTTGAGCACTTCGCGCGAGTGTCCGCCGCGGCCGAAGGTGCCATCGATATAGATGCCCTCTGGCTTGATGTTGAGTCCGGCTACCGTTTCCGTCAGCAGCACGGATAAATGCGCAAATTCTTGAGTCATCGCTCTCTTCTTTAACTTATGGTTATTCTCTTATCACAAAGAGAAGTCCGCCAAACGCTCGCTGTTGGCAAAGGCATCGCTTTGAATCGTTTCACGGCTAAGTTCAATCTGTTGCTGCCAGGCCGCCTCATCCCACAGCTCAAACTTGTTCAACTGGCCTACCAGCATCGCATGCTTTTCCAGGTTGGCGTATTGACGTAGCGGTGGGGGAAGTAAAATGCGACCATTGCTATCTAACTCGCACTCATGGGCATAACCGAGTAGCAAGCGCTTCATGGCGCGCTCGGGTCCCTGGGTATCTGACAGCAATAACAGCTTGGCTTCTATCTGTTTCCAAGCCTCGAGTGGATAGATGAGTAAACAGGCGGCATCGAAATCGACCGTGATCACCAGCTGGCTATTAAATTCGACGTGCAGGCTTTCGCGGTATCGCTTGGGGATCGCGATCCGGCCTTTGGCGTCAAGATTAATAGCACTCGCTCCACGAAACACGTTAGCTCGTCCTTGTTTTTTTGGTTAATAGATCCACAAATATCCACAATTTCCCACAAATGCTAAGTTTAGAGATAGTGTGCAAGCATTGTCAAGGGATGCAACCATTTATAAAGCCAGTATTCAAGCGGGTTAGCAGCCAGTTTGTAAATTTGTAACTACAGTCAATCCAGGGGAGATTTGTGGGAATTTCGAGGACAAATATGTTGAAAAAACAAACAGAAGTGGAGGACCTACAGGCTTTAGTGGATCGATAAGTGGATCGCCGTCCCAAATTAAGGCCATGATCGCCAAGATCCGTCTGGGCTGATGAAACGTGTATGCCTGTTCGACCCTAAACGATTGGACTCAGACCCATTATGGCTTGCTCAAACACCGCTTGATCCCTATGATGGCCAATAAAAACACAAAATTATGCTGACTCCTAAACAAGGCCGCTGGCTTCGAAAATCACACAAATGGTTGACCCTCTTTCTCGGGGCACAACTGCTCATCTGGTTAATTTCCGGTCTCTACATGGTGCTGATGGATATCGACTATATCCATGGCGATCATCTCGTCGATGATTCCAGACTCACGTTAGATGCCAGTCAGCTAACCATATCACCCGAGACGATCCTCTCGCGTTATCCCGAGGCAACCAGGCTAGAGCTGCTGCCTACCGCGCTCGGCCCCGTCTATAAACTCAATCTAACAGGTAAGCCCCTGTACCTCTCGGGACGAGATGGTGAGCCGCTTGAACCATTAAGCCAGCAGGCGGCCATGAAGATCGCCGCCCGCCTCTACCCTGGCAACTTATCCGGCGCCAGCGCTGAGCTGTTAACCGAATCGACACCAGCCGAAGTCGGCGGGCGACACCTGCCTCTGTGGCAGATAAACCTAAACGATGCCTTCGACTCACGCCTCTATATCTCGGCCAGTAGCGGTGAGTTGGTCACCAAGCGCCACGACTTCTGGCGCCTGTTCGATGTCATGTGGATGCTACACATCATGGACTATGAAACCCGAGAAAATGTGCATAATCCATTGCTTAGCGGCTTTAGCCTGCTGGCGCTACTCACGGCGCTTTCCGGCGCCCTGCTACTGCTCATTGCCTTTAAACGGGGCAAGGAGGAGCCAGCATGAGACTTAGCATGATTAACGCGAGAAGCTTACATCGCATCCTGGCACTCATCGTCGGCGCTCAGCTGATCATCTGGACTCTGACCGGCCTGGCATTTAACCTGATCGACGATCCATTGCTAGATGCCAACGCCCTGCGAGCCAAGCCCGAAAAGGCCCAGTTGATTTCCCCCCAAGTGACGCTTGCCGAGATAACGGCGCAGCTCACTGGCAGTGGCACCAAGCAGATAGACCTTAAACGGGTCGAGCTCAATACACTGCTCGGTCGCCCCATCTATCGCATCAAGACAAGCAGCGGGAACCACGCCTTTTGGGCCGATACCGGCGAGGCGGTAAATCTCAATAGGGAGCAATTGACGCGACTTGCCAAGCAGAGTTACCGGGGAGAGGCGATCTTTTCCGAGCCGATACTCGATGAGGCAGCGGCGCAGCGCTATGGGGGCAATCCGGCCTTCTACCGCATCGACACACATGATGAGCGCCACACGCAGATCTTCATCGATGGTCAGAGCGGCCAGGTCAAGGCCCATGAGAATTTAGGCTCAGAATTAAAGCAGCTACTCTTCATGCTGCATTTTATCGACTATTACCCCGACAATGGCGTGAGCTTCAATCATCTCGCCACCCGGCTGATTGCCTTCGCCGCCCTGCTACTCGGGCTCAGCGGCACCTGGGTACTGGTACGTAAACTTGCCGCAGGCGACTATATCAGCTGGCAGCTAATTAGCCGCGCAAGCAAGAAGGAGAGTAAATTGACGCTACTCTCCCCTGACGGAGAGCTACTTGAAAACATCATTCTGGCGCCAGGTAATCTGCTGGATAACCTCAATCACGACCGAAATCGGATCGCCAGTCAGTGCGGCGGTGGCGGTCATTGTGGCATGTGCCGCGTGCGCTTTGTGGACCAAGCTCCCAAGGCCACTCCAGAGGAGCGCGCGCGTCTCAAGGAAGAGCTATTGGCTCAGGGGATTCGCCTCAGCTGTCAGCATAACGGCCACCAAGGCAAACTCGCCCTCACCAGTCGCGCCCAGCTAAGATACTGGCAAAAAGCGCAGGCAGAGGCCGAACCCGCCTTAAATCCGGCCCAGGCCCCCCTTGTGAACGAAAGCAGCCCTCTTGAGTAAAAACGGCTCCCTGAACAAAAATAACAAACAGGTGTCTAAATTTTAAGCAAATGCAGCCGATAGATAGGTTAGAGGAGTTACACCTAACCTAAAAAGGAGGAGAGATGCTTTCCCTAGATAGCCTGTACGCCATGTTAGCCAGACCGGTACAACGTGTGGTAACACGTAAGCGCGTGGTGGATCAGACTGAGCACATAGATGCCATCCATGCCGACAGTCATGAGGCGCCCCAGTCGCAGCTGCCGCCCCATCTGGAGCGTCGTCGTCAGACTGATAGACGCATCAACCCCAGACCCGGACGCGACGATCGACGCGGCCAGGCGAGACGCCTACAGGCCCAGAAACAGGCCGAAGAAGAGGCCGAAAAAGAAGCGCTAAACTCACCACTGCCCCATATCGATATCGACGTCTAATATTCCTAGCTCAGTGACTCGCTGGTCACCTGGGCAACCGCGCGTTTCCAGCCCAGATACAAGGCCTCACGTTCTTCATCCGCAATAGCAGGATTAAAGCAGCGCTCGACACCCGCCTTGTGTTTTAATTCGGCCGTCGATTGCCAGAATCCTACGGCTAGGCCCGCCAGGAATGCCGCACCCATGGCCGTGGTTTCCGTCACCTTAGGTCGCTGTACCTCGACATCGGTAATGTCCGCCTGGAACTGCATCAGAAAATCGTTGGCCACGGCGCCACCATCGACCTTGAGCTGTTTCAACTCGACACCACTGTCTTTGGTCATGGCATCGAGCAGATCCCGACTCTGGTAGGCGATCGCCTCGAGTGCGGCGCGAATGATATGGTTACGATTGGCGCCTCTGGAGAGGCCGACCAGGGCACCGCGGGCGCTGGCGTCCCAATAAGGCGCCCCGAGCCCCACGAAGGCCGGCACCAGATACACGCCATTGTTGTCATTGACCTTGAGCGCAAAGTATTCGGTGTCCTGGGCATCGCGAATCAGCCCCAGTTCATCCCGCAGCCACTGAATGGTAGCGCCCCCCATGAATACCGAGCCCTCTAGGGCATAATTCACCTCACCCTTAGGTCCCACGGCGATGGTGGTCAACAGGCCATGGTTAGACTGCACCGCCTGTAAGCCGGTATTCATCAACAGGAAACAGCCTGTGCCATAGGTATTCTTGGCCATCCCCTCGTCGATACACAGCTGACCGAAGAGGGCCGATTGCTGATCCCCCGCCATGCCAGCCACGGGGATCTCGCCCCCCTCCCCGGCGATACGTGTCTTACCATACACGGCGCAAGAAGGCTTCACCTCGGGCAGGATACTCGCGGGAATATCCAGAGCCTCGAGGAGCACGGGATCCCAGGCCTGCTGGTGAATGTTATACAGCATAGTGCGCGAGGCATTGGTAGGGTCGGTGACATGCACCTTACCCTCGGTGAGTTTCCACACTAGCCAGGTATCTATGGTGCCAAATAGCAAATCACCGGCCTCGGCCTTCTCTCTGGCGCCCTCAACATTGTCGAGGATCCAACGGATCTTGGTAGCCGAGAAATAGGGATCTAACACTAGACCAGTATTTTGCCTGATGTACTCCTCATAACCCGCCTCCCTCAGAGATTCGCACAGAGGCTGACTGCGACGACACTGCCAGACGATGGCGTTATAGACAGGTTTTCCTGTAGTCTTGTCCCACAGGACGGTGGTTTCACGCTGATTGGTGATGCCGATGCCAGCCACCTCATCGCTGTGAATCCCCGCCCTGGCGAGAGCCTCGATCAGGGTCGAGCTTTGGGAGGCCCAGATCTCCATGGGATCGTGTTCCACCCAACCCGCCTTAGGGTAGATCTGAGAAAATTCTCGTTGGGAGATGGCCACGACATTGGCGTCATGATCGAAGATGATGGTACGTGAACTGGTCGTGCCCTGATCGAGCGCGATAACATACTTCTGTTGCACGAACGCCTCCGCTACTGCTGGCTAGGCTGATTCGGATCTAGCTCCGGCTCAGGTTCAACGTCCTGTACTGCCTCGAGCTGCTCGTCACAGGCGTGGGCGGGCAGATACCAGAATTCGGCGATCTTACCGTCCTGCACACGGAAATTCCCTATGCTGCATTGACTGAGTTGCTCGCCATCGTTTTCCCAGGTCACACGCTCTACTGTGCTGACAAAGTGAGACGATTCAATCAACTCGATGATACTGGCCTGGGCGCCGGTGAGGGTCTCGAAATAATCTGTCATGGCGGCGCCGAACTGCGCCTTATCCGAGGTTTCCACCTCTATCTTGCTGCCAGAGATATGCATCCAGCGCACATCGTCCGATACATGGGTCAGCATCTGCTCGACACTGTGTTGGTTGTAGGCGTCGATAAACCCTTTCACCACTTGCGTCGCACTCGGGTCGGCCAAGGCCGATAGTGGCAGTAACGCTATGCTTGCAGCCAGAAGATAGGGTTTCATGGGACACCTCTTATTGTTGGTTATCGCATCTATTGCCCCAAGAGCCTCAGCCGAGCGACAATCAATGAATGCAATTAAGCTAAAAATATGTTGATAATTAGACGAATATAATCCGATGAAGTTCAGATAGCCAATAAATATTCAGATAAAAAAATGCCTCAAACAGGTGAGGCATTTCGGTTTTCGTTCAATAACCTGTTGGCGAGTTACATCTTATAGCTTAGCTGAGCACCTACCAGCCAGACATCGCCACCCGCGTCACCGCTAAAGCTCACCTGAGCCAGATTCATCAGGTTCATGGTCTCGTTGATCGGTGCATCGCCGTGTGCCTTGATGTAAGTCACGGCAAAATCCAGCGTCAGGTTCTTAGAGGCTTGGTAGCCAGCCCCCGCACTGAACCACAGACGATCAGAATCAGGGATGGTGATGGTGCGATACTCATCTTCTACCGCCGTCTTGTCCAGCGCTACACCGCCACGGACCAACCACTTATCGTTTAGCTGATAGCTGGTACCCAGGGCGAAACGCCAGTTGTCTTTGAAGTTCTCGACTTTCACCAGGTCAGACTCCAGGCCACCCACTGGCTTCTGCTCGCCAGGGAAATAAGCCACTAGGCGATCGAACACGCTCCACTGGGTCCAGTTGACGCTGGCATGCATGGCCCAGTTTTCGGTGAGCTGATGGAAAGAGGCAAGCTCGGCGAAGGCCGGTAGTTCGAGCGGCATATAACCCTCGATCTCCACATCCTGACCACCGTTGTAGATCAGGCCTGAGGCGTGACCATCAAGCTCCAGCTCGACACCACTATGATAGGCCAGACCGATACGGTGTGCCGGGTTGATCTGCCAGCTGGCACCCAACTGCCAACCATAGCCGATATCATCGCCTTCCATCGATTTCAGGCTAGTGCCACCCGGTGGTAGCGCGCCGGCCACTTCGGCGGGCAGCGTAGGAATCGCCTTGATACCATCGACCCAAGCCGGTGTCGAAGCGCCAATCTTACCTTCACCATAGACGATACGCAGACCCGCGCCCACAGAGAAGGCCTCAGAGATCTTATAAGCCAGGTTAGGATTAAACTCGACTGTGGTTACAGAGGTCTCTTTACCGAAGATCGCGGTGGGATGTGTACTCGGCACCTCGGTCGCCAGACCATAGTTAGAGTTAACGGCTAAGCCCCAGGTCCACTGATCGTTAAGCTGATTCGAGTAGTAGAAGTTGGGGACCAGCGCGTCGCCTGCCACGTCTAAGGCGTCGGCGTTCATGGTGACAGGCTGTGGCCCGAGTACCGGCGAAGCCAGGGTGACGTCACCCTCGACATCGACGTTTGGCATGACATAGATACCACCCAGTGATAGCTGACGCCCCTCGAGATAGGTCAACATCGCAGGGTTACGCGCCTGAGCGGCGGCGTTGTCGGCCATGGCCGCCTCACCGGCAAATGCACGGCCTAGACCCGTGGCAGAATATTCGGCAAGTTGAAATCCAGCGGCCTGAACTTGAGATAGCGGTGCGGCGATAGCGGCAACAACAGCTAAAGATAAAATATGCTTCTTCATCATGGCTCTCTTGTTATTATGACAACCTAGAGCAAAGGCTCCAGTCATTGAGTGAGCCGCAGTCTACTGATGCAGAATATCTTTACAAGCAAATAATCAATTTAAGCGAATTATGCTGACAGAGGCGCTTAAATAGCATACAAAAACCGACCACAACCGGTTTTTAAGCTCTCACCAAAGCGTAAAAATGTGATCAATGTTCACTTAATGGGATTCAAACAAATCAGGAAAAACAGACAAAAATAAATAAAAACAAACAACTAAGCACAAAACATTAAAATGACACTTGTACGCCTGAAAACAACAAAACCACCAGCATAAATCACTAGACTGTTGAACACCTAGCAATCTCACGGCAAAAACAAAACGTAAGCATCTGAAAATTAAGTACTTAATAAGATTCGCCACCGCTAATATAAACAAAAAGCCGACCGCAGAAAACTGCGATCGGCTTGATTCATATCCCCTAAGGTACAGATGTACGCCAACTGGCATGAGCCCGCTATAACAGACGCTATAACCGGCTCACCTTATCTGGTTTTAGGCACTAAACATTAGGCTCTAGGCACTAGAAGTTAGGCACGCCAGCTTGGGATCTCGGCCTCATAAGCCGCTATCGCCTCGCCGTAACCCAGGCTGATGCCTATGGCATCCAGGCCGTTGAGCAGATTATGGCTTGCCGACGGGGCAATATCGAAGCTAAAGCTTGCGCCCGAAGGAGAGGTCACAGTCCGGGCTTGTAGATCCACGCTCACCTGAGCGCCCTCTTCGGCTTCAACCTCTTGCATCAACTGCACCACCTCCGCCTCGGTGAGGCGAACCGGCAACAGGCCGTTGTTGATAGCGTTGCCATAGAAGATATCGGCAAAGCTAGGCGCTATGATCACCCTGAGGCCAAAATCTGCCAGGGCCCAGGGCGCATGCTCGCGGCTCGAGCCACAGCCAAAGTTCTCCTTGGCCAGCAAGATGGAGGCGCCCCGATAGCGCGGCTGATTCAGGCTGAACTCTGGATTAGGCTGATCGCCGGCATCATCCAGATAACGCCAGTCATGGAACAGGTGAACCCCAAAACCGTCACGGGTGACCTTGGAGAGAAACTGCTTAGGGATGATCTGATCCGTATCGATATTGGCACTGTCGATGATCACCGCAAGCCCTGTGTGTGTAGTAAATGGTTGCATCGCTCCCTCCTAGTATGGCTTGCGAATATCGACAAAGTGACCGGCAATCGCCGCAGCGGCGGCCATGGCAGGACTCACCAGGTGAGTGCAGCTACCGCGTCCCTGACGCCCCTCGAAGTTACGGTTACTGGTCGAGGCGCAGCGATCCCCCGCCTCCAGCCTATCATCGTTCATCGCCAGACACATGGAGCAGCCCGGCAGACGCCATTCAAACCCGGCGTCGATGAAGATCTTATCCAGGCCTTCCGCCTCCGCCTGCTCTTTCACCAGACCAGAGCCCGGCACCACGATAGCCGTGACACCGGCGGCCACCTTACGCCCCTTGGCCTGGTGAGCCGCCGAGCGCAGATCTTCGATGCGCGAGTTGGTACAGGAGCCGATAAACACCTTGTTGATGCTCACATCTGTCATCTGAGTACCAGGAGTCAACGCCACATAATCGAGCGCCTTCTTGATACTGGCCTTAACCGTAGGATTCGACTCATCCTCAGGGTTAGGCACGCACTGATCGATCGCCACCACCTGGCCTGGGTTAGTGCCCCAAGTCAGCTGAGGCGCGATATCGCTCGCCTCCAACACAACATGGGCATCGAACACGGCATCGTCGTCCGACTTCAGTGCCTTCCAGGCGGCGACCGCCTGCTGCCACGCTTCGCCCTTAGGGGCAAACTCGCGGCCCTCGAGATAATCGATAGTGGTCTGATCCGGCGCTATCATGCCCGCCTTGGCCCCCATCTCGATCGCCATGTTACAGACGGTCATGCGACCCTCCATCGACAGGGCCGAAATCGCCTCACCACAGAACTCGACCACATAGCCAGTGCCACCATCCATTCCTATCTTGCCTATGATGGCCAGCACGATATCTTTGGCGGTGATCCCATCGGCCACCTGACCACGCACCTCGATCTTCATGGTCTTGGCTTTCAGCTGACGCAGGGTTTGGGTAGCCATCACATGCTCCACCTCAGAGGTGCCGATACCGAAGGCCAAGGCGCCGAAGGCGCCATGGGTCGCCGTGTGCGAGTCGCCGCACACAATCACAGTGCCCGGCAGGGTGATGCCAAGCTCGGGGCCCATCACATGGACAATCCCCTGATTCTTATGATGAATATCGTACAGACGCACACCAAACTCTTTACAGTTTTGTGCCAGGGTCTCCACCTGAGTGCGCGCCATGGGGCTGAGTGCATCCAGGCTGGCGCTCTTGGTCGAGGTGTTGTGATCCATGGTGGCGAAGGTCTTCTCTGGCGCCCTTAATTTACGGCCGGCGACTTTCAGGCCGCTGAAGGCCTGAGGTGAGGTCACCTCATGCACCAGATGGCGATCCACATAGATAAGCGGCGCCTCTCCTTCGGGGGCTGCTACGATATGGCTATCCCATACCTTTTCATACAGTGTCTTCACCATTAGTTTGCCTCTCTGACTGCTTGGGCAATATAGTCGCCCATCTCGCGGGTTGATTTTGCCTTGTCACGCTGATCTGCGGGCAAGAGTTCTCCAGTTAGATAGCCATCGCTCAATGCCTTGGCGACCGCATCTTCAATCGCCTTGGCCGCCGCTTCCTCCTTGAGGCTGTGGCGCAAAAGCAGCGCCGCAGACAGGATCTGCGCAATCGGGTTGGCGATGCCTTTGCCTGCGATATCCGGCGCACTGCCCCCGGCGGGTTCATAAAGGCCGAAGCCATCGCTGTTGAGGCTCACCGAAGAGAGCAAGCCCATGGAGCCGGTCAGCATGGCGATCTCATCTGAGATGATGTCGCCAAACAGGTTAGAGCAGAGCATCACATCGAAATCGAAGGGACGACGCAGCAGCTGCATGGTGGCGTTGTCGATATAGATGTGTTCCAGCTCCACATCGGGGAACTCCTTGGCCACCTCTTCGACCACCTCACGCCACAACACTGAGCAGGCCAGCACGTTGGCCTTATCCACAGAGGTCACCTTCTTACGACGACCGCGAGCCGCCTCGAAGGCTATCTTGGCGATGCGGCGCACCTCGCGGCGGCTATAACGCATGGTGTCGAAGGCTTCCTCTTGCTCTCCCTCGCCCTGACGCCCCTTTGGCTTGCCAAAATAGATGCCACCGGTTAGCTCGCGCACGCACAGCACGTCGAAGCCCTGGGCCGAGATATCGCTCCGTAGTGGCGACATATGCTCCAGTCCGCCATGCAGCTTGGCCGGACGCATGTTGCAGAACAGCTCAAAATGCCCCCGCAGCGGCAGCAAGGCACCACGCTCTGGCTGATCGTTAGGCGGCAAGTGTTCCCACTTAGGGCCACCTACCGAACCAAACAAGATGGCGTCGGCCGCCTCACAACCCTTTAGGGTCGACTCGGGTAACGGACAACCATGATTGTCGATGGCCGCACCGCCCACATCATACTCACTATACTCTATGTCCAACGAGAAACGCTCTTCTACCGCCTTTAGCACCTTACGTGCTTCGACCATGACCTCGGGACCTATCCCATCACCGGCCAATACCGCGACTTGATAACTCATACCTCAAGTAACTCCCTGCAATTAATTGTCTTTATACTGTTAAATTTGAAATTTGTTATACGCCGCCCAACTCGGTACGCGCCTGTTTTAGCTTATGCTTGTTCTCGGCCACCTTGTCGGCACGCCAGGTGAGATTCATCACGTGAATAAGTGCTGCCGCCGAGGCCTCGACCACATCGGTCGCCAGGCCGACGCCGTGGAAACTCTGCTCATGGTAGTTGGCGGTGATATCCACCTGCCCCAGAGCGTCTTGGCCCTCGCCCTTGGCGCTGAGCTGATAGCTGCTGATGTTAACTTCACAGCCACTGGCGCGGGCAATCGCCTTGTAGGCCGCATCGACCGGGCCGTTACCTGTGGCGGCCTCGGTCACCGACTCGCCGTCGATGCTTAAGGTCACTGTGGCGGTTGCCTGCCCCTGGGTAGAATCCGAATGCACCACCAGCTGCTGCAAGCCATAGTGGTTTTCATCTTCCGCCTGAGCCTCCACATACACCAGTGCCTCTAAGTCGTAATCGAATACCTGGCCCTTCTTGTCGGCCAACTTCAGGAAGGCCTCATACAGGGTGTCCATGTCGTAGTCTTGCTCGCCATAGCCCATCTCTTCCATGCGATGTTTGATCACGTGACGGCCGGAGCGGGAGGTCATGTTCAGGTTGTTGCGGTTAAGGCCGATACTCTCTGGCGTCATGATCTCGTAGGTGTTTTGCGACTTCAGCACGCCGTCTTGATGGATACCCGAGGAGTGCGTAAAGGCATTGGCGCCGACGATCGCCTTGTTGGCCTGGACCGGCATGTTACACAGCTGGCTCACCAGGTTAGAGGTACGGTGGATCTCTTTGGCATTGATCCCCGTCTCCAGCCCCAGGCTGGCCTTGCGGGTGGCGATGATCATGGCGATCTCTTCCAGGGAGCAGTTACCGGCGCGCTCGCCGATGCCGTTGACGGTACACTCGATCTGACGTGCCCCGTGCTGCACCGCGGTGATGGAGTTAGCCACGGACAAGCCTAAATCGTCATGACAGTGCACCGAGATCACCGCCTGGTCGATGTTAGGCACACGGTTAAATAAGTTTTGAATGATACCGCCAAACTCGCTCGGCACCGTATAGCCAACGGTGTCGGGAATGTTGATCGTCTTAGCGCCCGCCTTGATAGCGGCCTCGACCATGCGGCACAGGTTATCTATGGGGGTACGACCTGCGTCTTCACAGGAAAACTCCACATCGTCGGTAAAACGGCGGGCATATTTCACCGCGCCGACCGCCATATCCAACACCTGGTCGAAGGAGCGTTTCAACTTACTCTCCACATGTATGGTAGAGGTAGAGATGAAGGTATGGATACGGAACTGATCCGCCACAGACAGAGACTGGGCCGCGGCGTCGATATCCTTTTCCAATGCCCTGGCTAAGGCGCAGACTCGGCTATTCTTGATGGTGCGGGCAATGGTCTGCACCGACTCGAAATCACCCGGCGATGAGACGGGAAAACCCACCTCCATCACATCCACCCCCAGACGCTCGAGTGACAGTGCTATCTGTAGCTTCTCCTTAACCGTTAAACTCGCCGCTAATGCTTGCTCACCATCTCGTAAGGTCGTATCAAATATTATCACTCGGTTAGACATCTGGTTTCTCCATGGTACGTCTAGGCTCTAATTTTGGGTGTTCGTCGAATCCATAAACAAAAAAACCCCGCGTTGTTGGGCGCGGGGTTTATGAATGCTGGGTGTGTTATTAAGCGTGCAACACTACATTCTCCGCGCAGGACCTGCGAGAATGAGAATAAGGAGGCTGAGGAGTGCACGGTTAATAGTCGTCATTGTATTCAATAAAAGTAATTAATTATTCGTTTCGCTTCGAAAGATTGATTAATATTTAACGTGTGTCTGTTCAATAGTCAACCCCATATTTTTCATGTTTGCCACATTAGACCAGATAAAAATCTTGATTAACTGCGCAAATCTAACCATTAATTTGCTCACAAGAGTGACTAAGTGATTAAATTCAGCATACTAGGTCATTTGTCGAGCATTCCCTCTGATTCCAACCGCGGGTACTATTTTTTATGCAATTGCTGATGAAAAATCAGTATAATGCCGCCAATGGAAACAGATATAGCACACTCGTTCCGGAGCTTTTAAAAATGGATTTTCGTCTCATAGTGTTAAGTCTCAGCCTGTGGCTGATCCCCGCTTATGGGGACACTATGACAGAGTTAGATGAGTTGGCCCAAACCGTCTACCAATATCCCAACAAGACACTGACGCAAATCTCGGCGCTGGAACAACGCCTGGATCAGGAAGACACGTCTGACGAAAATCGTCTCAGGCTCGCGCTGCTCAAGTGTGAGGCCTTCGTCCAGCTCGGTGAGAATGAGGCCGCCATCAACCTGGGCCGTATGAGCGAAGCCAAGGCTAAGTCCCTAAAGCTCAACCAGCTCAGCCCCTATTTTCTCAACTGTATGGCCGCGGCCTATATCGATTATGGCGACCTCAGACAGGCGCTGACTCTGCTGGACTCGGCCATCTACCTCTCTCGCGAACAGCAGCAGCCTCAGTCCTTAGTCAACGGCCTGATGCTACGCGGTAAGATAGATACTCATATCGAGAGCCAGAGCAGTGCCCTGGAAGATCTGCGCCTGGCCCAAGATATCTACCCCGATACCGAGAAGCAGAGGCCACAATGGCTTACCCCGCCAAGGCCCTATGTGCAACTGGCCATGGCCGAGTTGCTGAGAACCAAGGGGCTCTATAACCAGGCGTTCAACAATGCCAGAGTCGCGCTCGATAGCGAACAGACCACGGGCAAGGTGCGACTGACAGTGCTGCTCACCCTGGCCAAGATTGCCCACTACAACCAAGAGGTGAAGTTCAGGGATGACATGGTGCTCGAGGCCAAGATTTTACTGCCCGAATTAGCCACGGCGACCGAACTGGCAGAGAGTTACACCCAACTGGCGGAAATAGAGTTTCTCAGGGGAAATGACAAGAGCGCCATCCAGCTACTTAATATCGCCCTCAACACCTTCGACAAGCAGAAGAAGATCAACGACACCCTGAGGGCCAACCGTCTACTGGCCAATATTCAGTTAGCAAATGGCAATCAGGCCCTGGGGACCGAGCTGATGCAAAAGGCGATCGCCATCGGCGAGCGCACTAATCAGTTTGACGAGCTCGTCTACTGCTATGGCAGCCTGAGCCGCTATTTTGCCGACATCGGCCAGTACAAGGAGGCCTATCAGTATCAGCTGAAACGCTTCGAGATGGCCCAACGCAGCTACGAATTTCTCAAAGACACCCGACTGCTGCAGATCAAGGCGCAGCTGGGACGTTACCAGCAACTTGCCCAGGCCAGTCAACCAAAGCCCATCAAGCTCGACGCCAACATTAGCGACAGCTATGGGTTAATCGGTATCCTGGTGCTCTTCCTGCTGCTGACGCTGTTTATTCTGCTCAACCGTATCAGAATGCCTAAGGCACCGCCGCCGGTGAGCCAGAGAGATGAACCCATGAGCACCCAGGAGAAGATGGAAGCCCTGCTGACCAGTGCCAAACAGATAGGTTTTCCTATCACCATCTTGCTGATCAACCCCAGTCATCTGGCCAAAGCCGATGTGGACAGGCTACTGACCCGCCTGTCACAGAAGATACGTCAGCAGGATATCTTGATGAGCACCAGCGCCGATCAGATACTGATCATGCTACCCTTCACCTCGCTGGCGGGGGCACAGCTCATCGCTCGTCAGCTAAGCGAGATCATCACGCCGCTCCAAAACGGTACCCGGGTCAACATGGGGATGGCTGTGATGCAGCATCACGACACCCTCTCCTCACTGGTTAAGCGGGCCAGTGTCGATCAGTTGAGTAAATACAGCGGCCAGCAGGCACACTGATCCGCGAGCCAGGCAGCGACTTACTTAGCCACGGGTGAGGTAATCGTTGATCTCGTCGAGGAAGTCGCCGCCGAAACGCTCAAGCTTGGTCTCTCCCACGCCGTTGACCGCCAGCATCTCGCCAGGACTGGTCGGCAGCATGCCCGCCATCTCGGCCAGGGTGGCATCGTTAAACACCAGATAGGGCGGTACATCCAACTCTTCTGCCAGGCTGCGACGTAGCTGCTTCAGGCGAGCAAACAGTTTCCTGTCGTAATTGATTGGCGCCCGGCTAGTGCTGCGACGCTTCACATGTGTGGTGATGCTAATACGCGGCTCGGCGAGCTGTAGCGGCAACTCGCCCTTGAGCACGGCCCGCGCCTGGGGATTGAGCTTTATGGCCGAGCCTCGGGTAATATCCTGACTGGCGAAGCCTAGGTGGATGATCTGACGAATGATACTGAGCCAGAACTCATGGCTCTTATCCTTGCCTATGCCCCAGGTCGACAACTTGTCATGGCCACGATCGACCACAGAGGCTGCCTTGGAACCCCGGAGCACCTCGATAAGATGATTCACGCCAAACTTCTGCTGCAGACGGAAGATGCAGGAGAGCACCTTCTGGGCATCTTCGACGCCGTCATAGCGCTTAGGCGGATCCAGGCAGATATCGCAGTTACCGCAGGGCTCTGAGGCACTCTCATCGAAATAATGCAGCAGCACCTGACGACGACAGGTTTGCGCCTCGGCAAAGGCCGCCATGGTATTGAGCTTATGGTATTCCACCTGTTGCTGCGGCCCCGGCTCCTGCTGCTCGATAAGATGGCGCACGCGCCCAATATCGGCGGGGTCAAACAGCATGAAGGCCTCGGCATCCAGGCCATCTCGGCCGGCGCGACCTGTCTCCTGATAATAGGCCTCGACGCTCTTGGGAATATCGTAATGCACCACGAAACGCACGTTGGACTTGTTGATCCCCATGCCGAAGGCCACGGTCGCCACCACGATATCCAGTTGATCCTTAAGAAAACGCTCCTGAATATCGGCGCGCTCCTCCTGGGTCTTACCCGCATGGTAGGCATCGGCCTGATACCCCTGCATGCGCAGACGCTCGGCCACTTCATCCACCCTGCGCCGACTGCTGCAGTAGATGATGCCGCTGTTGCCATTCTGTGCCTGAATAAACTGCCTGAGCTGATTGGCGGCATTCAGCTTCTCCGCCACGGTATAACGAATGTTGGGCCGGTCGAAACTGGTGAGCAATTCGAAAGGCGCGATCCCCAGCCGCTGACAGATATCCACCCGGGTCGCCTTGTCTGCCGTGGCCGTCAGCGCCATCATGGGCACCTGAGGAAACAGCTGCTTCAGTCGACCAAGCGCCGCATATTCGGGCCTGAAGTCATGGCCCCACTGAGAGATACAGTGCGCCTCATCGATGGCAAAGAGGGAGAGCGGCAGATTGCGTAACCGCTCGATAAAGCTGTCGGTCAGCAGGCGCTCCGGGGAGACATAAAGCAGCTTGAGCTCGCCATTATGCAGCTGACGATAGATGGTCAGTGCCTCTTCCCGCGACTGTGACGAGTTGAGATAGGCCGCCGCAACCCCCATCTGTTTCAAGCTATCGACCTGATCTTTCATCAGAGAGATAAGCGGCGACACCACCAGCGTCAACCCGGATAAGACGAGTGCCGGTAGTTGATAACACAGGCTCTTACCCCCGCCGGTTGGCATGATAACCAGGGCGTCCAGGCCGCCACAGACAGTGTCTATCACCTCACGCTGACCCGTCCTGAAGGTGCGATAGCCAAACACCGTCTGCAGGCAGTCGGCGAGCGGATCGCTTTGGGTCACATCGGCAGAGGTTAAGGCTAAGTCCATGGTGCTCAGTAATCAATAATTTGGCCGCTTATTCTAATCAAGGCGGCTCGGCTTGTCTCATCTATCCGGGTATTAATTGTCATCTGGCCCCCATCGATTGCTGAAATTTTGTCCGCAGGCTTGCCTCACCCTGTGCATTAGCGATAGATTAAATGCTCTAGCCATCGGGCTAACGAGTGCCAAATTTAACCCTCTTGTACCCCGCAAGCGGCGTAGGACAAAACAAGGAGTGCCCCTATGACGACGCCCATACAAGCCCAGACCCTGGCTAGCGTAGCCGACATCTTCGATACCAAGGTCCCCTTTCACAACCTGCTAGGCATGGATATCAAACGCTACGATCTTCAGGGCGTCGAGGTCGAGGTAAAGATGCACCAAGACCTCATAGGTAATATCCACCAGCAGATCCTTCACGGCGGCGTGACGGCAACTGTACTGGATGTGGTGGGCGGACTGACGGCCTTCTCCGGCCTGGTCGCCAGCCGCGAAGACTGGCGTCTGGAAGATCTGCAGAAACGCCTGCAAACCTTGGGCACCATAGACTTGCGTATCGACTATCTCAGACCGGGACGCGGCGAGATCTTTACCGGCACGGGCACAGTGATAAGGGCCGGCAATCGGGTCTCCGTCTGCCGTATGGAGCTGCACAACGAGAAGGGCTCTCATATCGCCTTCGGCACGGGCACCTACATGGTGGGCTAGCAGCCTCACCGCCCTGTTTATCCCGTCAAGTTAGCGAGACGCCCTGGCAATGGACCGTACCAGTGCCGGGGCATAAAAGATTGGCGTTCGCCGCTTGAGTCATGCCGTTTAGGCGCCTACAATGCCTCTCCCGCTCTTTTTCTAAATCCTAAACTATGGCCGATATTGAGTATCGTAAAGGGGTAGCGCTCGCCATCTGCGCCTACTGCCTGTGGGGCTTCGCTCCCCTCTATTTTAAGCTGCTAAATCATGTGTCGGCGACTGAGATCCTGCTGCATCGTGTGATCTGGTCCTTCGTATTCATGCTGATCTTGATGCAATTTATCGGTGGCTTTGCCAAACTGCGCGCCCTGTTTCGACAGCCCAAACAACTTGGCGTGCTAGTGATCACCTCGATTCTAATCGCCGGTAACTGGCTGCTGTTTATCTGGGCAATCAACAACGAGCATATGCTCGATGCCAGCCTGGGCTACTTCATCAATCCCTTGGTCAACGTGCTGCTGGGCATGGTGTTCTTACAGGAACGTCTGCGCAGGCTTCAATGGGTCGCCGTCTCTTTGGCCTGCGCCGGCGTGCTGATCCAATTGATCTCTTTCGGTTCGATTCCTGTGGTGTCGCTGGGGCTCGCCGCCTCATTCGGCGTCTATGGTTTGCTGCGCAAGAAGGTCAATGTCGACGCCAAGACGGGTCTGCTGGTCGAGACGGCCATCTTAGTGCCGGTAGCCCTACTCTACCTGATGACGAATCTTGACGGCACCAGCATCTTGGAAAACAGCTGGCAGATGAACCTGCTGCTGATGGCGGCCGGCATCGTCACCTCGGTTCCGCTGTTGTGCTTTGCCGGCGCAGCAACCCGTATCCCGCTGTCGATACTAGGCTTTTTTCAATATATCGGCCCCAGCATCATGTTTATCCTGGCCGTCAGCCTGTTTAACGAACCCTTCGATCTCGAGAAGGGAGTCACCTTCGCCTTTATCTGGAGTGCGCTGGTGATCTTTACCCTGGACTTAGCCTTAAAGAGTCGGCGTAAGCAGGCTGGCTAACAAGGCCTCCGGCTGCTCTAGGCTCAAGATCAACAGGTAACCCTCGGTGGTTGGCAACACCAGCACCCGCTCTCTGTGGGTGACAGACAGTAGGGCGCTGGCTATGTTTTCGCTGGCTATGTGTTCGCTAACTATGTGTTCACTAGCTACGCTTTCGCTGGCTTCGGCCAGCTTAAACCAGCCCAGGGAATAGCCCGGCATTCCCACACCGTTGCTGCGATAGCTCAGCTTGGGCGCACCGTCTTCATCTAGGTTGAGGATTTTGGCCTCGGACGTCAGTAAGCTCTCCCGTGATAATTCGACCCGATAAAGCGGGATATCGACAAGCATAGTCGTCGGCGAGAGGCGAATACTGGCATCATGGGCCTTGTAGAACACCCAGGAGAGCAATCCCAATACGGCGATAATCATCCCAGAGGCCGCGTATTTCGCCCCCTTAGGTAGAGGCTTCACCTTCAGCAGCAATAGCACCAAGGCCACACCGAGCAGCATAGACAGGAACATAGCGCTCGTCGTCGAATCAAAGGTGGTGAGTTGAAAGACTTGAGTATCCATCTCTATATATCCTCCAGCAAAGATAGGCTTACACTTGCGCTAACGGTTACCGCTTAGTATCTCGGCCTGACCGAGAAAGCCCTAGCCGTGAAGAGCAGGGTAGTTTGTGGACCGTAGCAAAAATCAACAGATAGAGTCTGGTTTTAATGACATATTATGTCAACCTGTTTTTTGACGTTAAAGGATTCATGTTACAAGACTGATGCCATTAGAATGGTGCCATGAGACTGATGCTCCGAATCTAACGCTGAGCGCCTATTGCTCGGTTTCTCTAGCTCTGTCGCTGGCGCATAAAAAAGACCACCGCGAAGGTGGCCTTTTACCAGCACTCTCTATCAGGCAGATTTAAAGATCTAAGGCGAGAATCTTAGATTTACGCTGATAGTTATACAGCTGCTTCTTCTTGTCAGGCAGGGCATCGACCTCGACTATCTGAAAACCATGCTCGAGGAACCAGTGAATGCTGCGGGTCGTCAGGGCAAACAGGCGGGCATAACCACGCACCTTGGCCTGGCCTATGATGTTCTTCAGCAAGATGCTGCCACGATCGGCGTCGCGATAATCGGGATGCACTACCAGGCAGGCAAACTCACCGGCATTGTCTTCCTCGAAGGGATACAGTGCCGCGCAGCCGATCACCAGGCCGTCACGCTCGATCAGCATAAACTGTTCGATCTCCATCTCGAGTTGCTCACGGGAGCGACGCACCAAGACCCCGGCCTGCTCCAGCGGGCGAATAAGATCCAACACACCACCGATATCGGCAATGGTGGCCCGGCGCAGCCGCTCGGCGCTCTCGGTCACTATCTGAGTGCCGATACCATCGCGGGAGAATAGCTCTTGTAGCAGGGCACCATCATCGAGATAACTAACGAAGTGGCAGCGCGCCACCCCATTACGGCAGGCGTCTATGCTGGCCTGTAAGAAGGCGCGGGTGCCCACGCACCAGTTGTCTTCCTCGGTCAGCTCTGAGAGGATCCGCTGGGCATCGGTCGGCATCAGCTCGGCAATCACCTCGCCATTGCCGTCGAGAATCCCCTCCTTGGCGCTGAAGCCTATCATCTTATCGGCCTTGAGCTTCACCGCAATCTGAGTCGCAACCTCTTCGGCGGTGAGGTTAAAGCACTCCCCCGTCACCGATGCCGCCACCGGGCCTAAAAGCACTATGCCGTGATTATCCAGCTGACGTCTGAGGCCCGCCACATCGATGCGTCTTACCTTGCCGCTCAGGCAGTAATCGACACCATTGTCGACCCCTAAGGGTTGGGCTATCACGAAGTTACCGCTCACCACGTTGATCTGCGCCCCCTGCATCGGGGTATTGCTCAGGCTCATCGACAGACGCGCGGTAATATCCAGTTGCAGACCGCCAACCACCTGTTTGATCACCCTGAAGGACTCTTCGTCGCTGATGCGTACCCCGTTGTAGTACTCGGGTGAGAGATTATGCGCCGCCAGCGCCTCATCGATCTGTGGCCTGGCACCATGCACCAGGACTATCTTGATCCCCAGACTGTGAAGCAGGGCGATATCGTTGATGATGGAGCGAAACTGACTCTGTGCCAGCGCCTCACCGCCCAACATGACCACAAATGTCTTCCCCCTGTGTGCATTCACATAGGAAGCAGAATGACGAAACCCCTCGACTAACTCAGTAGTGCGCACGCGCGTAACCTCAACAATAAATATGTAAAAATATCGCCACAAGACGAATAACAAAACGATTTTATTGCATTTAAATTCACATTAAAAGCATTTGTTGTCATCTGATGCGATATTTTTTCATCATGGCAAAGCAGTCTGATTAAGCATAGCAGAACAGCTTAAGATCAGTGGCTTAGGTATCAAGTTGGATGGGGAGCCGGGAGCGATTAGTTGGCTAGTCAAAAAAACAGTAAGCAGGCTGACGCGCCGCTAAACGAGAGGCAAAAAAAAGCCCCTGCAATGAGGGGCTTTTCAGAAACATCAACCAAGCATTACTTGATTTTTGATTCCTTGTAGATAACGTGCTGACGGATAACAGGATCAAACTTCTTGATCTCCATCTTTTCAGGCATGTTACGCTTGTTTTTCTCAGTCGTGTAGAAGTGACCTGTTTTAGCGCTAGAAACTAGCTTGATCTTCTCACGGTTACCTTTAGCTTTAGCCATGGTTTATTACACCTTCTCGCCGCGGGCACGAAGTTCTGCAACAACAACTTCGATACCTTTCTTATCGATAATACGCATACCTTTAGTAGATACACGTAGCTGTACGAAACGCTTTTCGTCTTCTAACCAGAAACGGTGGTTCTGTAGGTTAGGTAAAAAACGACGACGAGTCGCGTTCTTAGCGTGCGAACGGTTGTTACCAACCATCGGCTTCTTGCCAGTAACTTGGCATACTCTTGACATGTCAATCTTCTCCAAAAACAATTTAACGCTCGAGCATTAATGTACCTCGAATATGGCCGTCGCCCGAGGCACACAAAGAGGGCGCATTTTATACAGGATCTAAAATCAAAGATCAAGGGATATTCAATCTATCCATCCCCTCTCTGCAAACGAAACTATCTCACGATCGCCCACAACCATATGGTCTAGCAGCGAAACATCTATAGTCGCCAACGCGTATTTCAATCGCTCAGTAATTCGCCTATCAGCATGACTGGGCTCAGCCACCCCGGAAGGATGGTTGTGACACACAATGACAGCTGCGGCTTTTTTCTCAAGCACTAGGCTTACCACTTCTCGTGGATAAACCGAGGCTGAATCTATGGTGCCACGGAACAATTCGACGAACTGAATCACCCTATGCTGACTATCGAGCAATAAGATGGCAAACACTTCGTAGGCACGATCCGCTAATTGTCTCATTAAATAGTCCCGAGTTAAATCAGGATCTGACAAAATCTTTCCTCTTTGTAGATTTTCTTTCGCGATTCGTTTGCTTAACTCGATGGCCGCCTGCAATTGGGCATACTTTACAGGGCCAATTCCCTGAATATCACACAGTTCGCTCAAGGAGGCGCTAAAGAGCGGTCTGAGGCCCCCAAAATGACTTAACATCACTCGGGCCAGCGACACGGCACTTTGCCCCTTGAGGCCGTTTCTCAGCAACACGGCCAGTAGTTCGGCGTCAGAGAGCTGGTCGACGCCACTACGCAAGAGTTTTTCGCGCGGTCCTTCTCCCTGGGGCCAATCTTTTATCGCCATAAACACTCCTTGTCACGGCACTCAGTTCCTACTCAGGCTTTAGAGTATGGTCTAGTTTTTAAAAACTTGTATCCTCAATCCAGAGTCGAGTGTGATATGGTTAGCGGGCAAAATGAAATACTGTTAATGATCACCATGAGTCTAACCAATAAAAAGATACTGCTGGGAATTGGCGGAGGCATTGCCGCCTATAAGTCTGCCGATTTGGTCCGCCGCCTGAAAGAGCGTGGCGCAGACGTTCGCGTCGTCATGAGTCAGGGCGCTCAGGCCTTTATCACCCCAATGACCCTGCAAGCCTTGTCGGGCCATCCGGTTGCCACCGACCTGTTGGATCCGGCCGCCGAAGCGGCGATGGGCCACATCGAGCTCGCCCGCTGGGCAGACTTAGTCTTGATCGCCCCAGCGACCGCTAACCTGATCGCCCGCATCAATGCAGGCATGGCCGATGAGCTCATCACCACCACCTGCCTGGCGACAGAGGCCCCCGTGGTGCTATGCCCGGCGATGAATCAGCAGATGTATAGCAACGCTGCGACTCAAGACAACCTGGATAACCTCAGAAAACGC
This sequence comes from Shewanella aquimarina, assembly GCF_023349185.1. Lineage (GTDB taxonomy): Bacteria > Pseudomonadota > Gammaproteobacteria > Enterobacterales > Shewanellaceae > Shewanella > Shewanella aquimarina. The sequence continues at coordinate 43,197 of NZ_JAKIKY010000013.1, forward strand.
GGCCTCACCATCTGGGGACCAGCATCGGGCAGTCAGGCCTGCGGCGAGATTGGTCCGGGTCGCATGGAGGAGCCCTTGGTGATCGCCGAGCGCGTCGAACACTTCTTTGCCCCCAAGCTACTTCAGGGGGTGTCGCTACTGCTCACGGCAGGCCCCACCCGCGAGGCGATCGATCCCGTGCGGTACATCTCTAACCACAGCTCAGGCAAGATGGGCTTTGCCCTGGCCAGAGCCGCCGCCGAGATGGGCGCCAAGGTGACCCTGGTCTCTGGCCCGGTCAATCTCGAGACGCCGATGAATGTTAATCGCCTCAATGTCAGCTCGACCCAAGAGATGCTCGACGCCGTGATGCAACAGGTGCATCACAGCGATATCTTTATCGGCTGCGCCGCGGTTTGCGACTATCGCACCATGGATATTGCCGACGAGAAAATCAAGAAATCTGCCACAGAGATGTCACTTGCGCTCATACGCAATCCTGATATCTTAGCCACGGTCGCGGCCTGTGATACACGCCCCTTTACCGTGGGCTTTGCCGCCGAAACCCAAGATGTAGAGCGATACGCCAAGGATAAGTTAACGCGCAAGAAACTGGATATGATTGCCGCCAACGATGTATCGGATCCCGCATTGGGCTTTAACAGCGACGCCAACGCCCTCAAAGTATTCTGGTCGAACGGCCAGTATGAACTCCCCGCGACCGATAAATATACCTTAGCGAAGCAATTACTCACCCTGATCGCACAGCAGATGAAGACAGCATGAAGACGCCCATAGAACTCAAGATCCTCGATTCGCGCATCGGCTCACAGTTCCCCCTGCCCACCTATGCCACCCCTGGCAGCGCAGGCATGGATCTACGTGCCATGATAGAGACCACTATGGTGATTCAGCCGGGCGAAACCCAGCTAATCCCAACAGGGATCGCCGTGCATGTCGCCGACCCCAGCCTGGCCGCCGTCATCCTGCCACGCTCAGGCCTTGGCCACAAACATGGCATAGTGCTAGGTAATCTGGTTGGCCTGATCGACTCCGACTATCAGGGCCCCCTGATGGTCTCTTGCTGGAACCGCAGCAGCGAGCCCTTCACCTTGGAGATAGGAGATCGCCTGGCCCAGCTAGTGTTTGTGCCCGTAGTACAGGCCGAATTTAAGCTGGTCGATGAGTTCGACACCTCAGATCGAGGCGATGGCGGCTTCGGTCACTCAGGTACTCGATAGCCAGATACGCGAGCACCCGGCACTCACAACCTCGACACGCCACACAGAACAATTAGAGAGCCATGGGCAACACCAGCCCATCGGCTCCTGTAGTAATTAAGTAAAGGACACTTAGATGGCTGCAAGCCCTAAAATCAACCGACGCGAACATATTCTTCAATGTCTGGCCACCATGCTGGAAACCAGCCCTGGCCAGCGAATCACTACGGCAAAACTTGCCGCCGAGGTAGGCGTGTCTGAGGCGGCGCTGTATCGCCACTTCCCCAGCAAGGCGAGAATGTTCGAGGGGCTAATCGACTTTATCGAAGAATCACTGTTGTCGCGCATCAACCTCATCATGGATGAAGAGAAAGACACCATGAGACGCTGCCAATTGCTGCTGCAACTCCTGCTGGTGTTTGCCGAGCGCAACCCAGGGATCTCCCGCGTGCTCAACGGCGATGCGCTGCTAGGGGAAAACGAACGACTGCGTAACCGTACCGGGCAGATCTTCTCCAAGGTGGAGACTCATCTGAAACAGATCCTGAGAGAGAAGACACTAAGAGAAGGCAAAGGCTTTGACTTAGACGAGGCCATCCTAGCCAACCTGCTACTGGCGGTAGCCGAAGGCCGCATCGCCCAATTCGTTCGCAGCGACTTCAAAAACAAGCCCACAGAACACTTCGCAGAGCAGTGGCAGTTTATTCAGCAACAATTACTTCAGAGTTAACAACGGGTAAAGGTAACTTACACCAATCGCACAGCTCGAAGCGCTGGAAGAAGGGTTCAAGAAACACAACTACCCTTATCAAAAACTGGTCATGGACGATGAGGGCCATGGCTTCTACAACGATGAGCATAGGGCGAAATACTATCGTCAGATGATGAGCTTCCTCAAAGACAATCTGAAGCTGTAACCCCCTAAAAAAACCCAAAAGCCGATTGTCTCAATCGGCTTTTTTCTTAATCCCCTAGTAATTCTGGGTATAAATTACCCGCAATTCAGGGTATCCTCCCTGACCCGCCGCCCTATGTTTAGTGGCGCCGGACAGGCTATAATGAATATCTTAAAGGTTAATTTGTTAAAAACATTAGTAAATTAACCTGACTGAATAGACCACTATCTGATGGTGGAGGACACGATGGCATTGAGTGAAGCAGCACAGCAGGTGCAAACCGCATTATTAGAGCGTGGTCTCGAGACGCCCATGGTTCCATGCGGACTGAGCAGCGAGGCGCGCAAAGAGAAGATTGAGCACCATATGCGCGAGATCTTAACCTTGATGTCACTGGATCTACGCGACGATAGCCTGGTGGAGACGCCTAAGCGCATCGCCAAGATGTATGTGGATGAGATCTTCTCGGGCCTGGACTATGAAAACTTCCCTAAGATCACCGTCATCGAAAACAAGATGGGCTTCGATGAGATGGTCAAGGTCAACGACATCAGCCTTACCAGCACCTGTGAACACCACCTAGTAACCATAGACGGCGTCGCTACCGTCGCCTACCTGCCGCGCAAGAACATCATAGGCCTATCTAAGATCAACCGTATCGTGCGCTTCTTTGCCCAGCGCCCTCAGGTGCAGGAGCGCCTGACACAACAGGTTTTGGTTGCGCTACAGACACTACTTGAGACCAAAGATGTAGCGGTCAAGATGGATGCTGTGCACTACTGTGTTAAGTCTCGCGGCGTGATGGACTCTACCAGCACCACGACCACCACTGCACTGGGCGGTATCTTCAAGTCTAACCCAGCCACCCGCGCCGAGTTTCTCAGCAATTAATATCTATTGCTTGTAACTTACTTGTCGCAATAAAAAAACGCTGCCTTGGCAGCGTTTTTTTGCTTCTCAACAATTGATACCAATTAGATACCGTATTGGTCGCGATAGGCGCTCACCGCTGCCAACTGCGCTTCCATGCCAGGTTTTTCCGACAGGTAATTGATCAGATCTTCCAGCTTAATGATAGAAACTATGTGACAACCAAAATCACGCTCGACTTCCTGAATCGCCGACAGCTCGCCCTTACCCTTCTCCTGTCTGTCTAGCGCAATCAACACGCCCGCCAGCTCGGCATTGTGGGCCTCGATGATCTCCATCGATTCGCGAATCGCCGTGCCAGCGGTGATCACATCGTCCACCAGCATCACGCGGCCTTTAAGCTCGCTACCCACCAGGCTGCCGCCCTCACCGTGATCTTTCTTCTCCTTACGGTTAAAACAGTAAGGCATATCGATATCATGGTGATCGCACAGGGCCACGGCTGTGGTCGTCGCAATCGGGATACCCTTGTAGGCAGGGCCAAACAGCAGGTCATATTCGATACCCGAATCCACCAGCGCCGCCGCATAGAAGCGACCCAGACGCGCCAGATCGCGCCCAGTATTAAACAGGCCGGCATTAAAGAAGTAAGGGCTAGTGCGGCCTGACTTTAACGTAAATTCGCCGAAACGTAATACCTGACGCTCAAGGGCAAACTCAATAAACTCACGTTGATAGGCTTTCACAATCTCTCCTTTTTAAAATGTAGGGGTACGCTCAATTCGATTTAAAAAAAGGACCCCGTAGGGTCCTGATTAACAAAATAATAATTAACTCAATGCCGCCTTCTGCACATCGACGATCTCACGAATGCCATGCTTGGCCAGATCCAGCAGACTCAGCAGCTCTTCATGGCTGAAGGGTTCGCCCTCGGCGGTGCCCTGGATCTCGATGATCTTACCTGTCTCTGTCATCACCACGTTCATGTCGGTCTCGGCGGCGCTGTCTTCGATATACTCGAGATCGCAGATAGGCTCGCCCTTGTAGATGCCCACGCTAACGGCGGCAATCAAAAACTTAAGGGGGTTGGTCTTAATCAAGCCCTTACCACGGGCCCAGTTCAGCGCATCCACCAAGGCCACACAGGCACCGGTAATCGCCGCGGTGCGGGTGCCACCATCGGCCTGAATCACGTCACAGTCGATGACGATAGTGTTTTCACCCAGTGCCTTCATGTCTACCGCGGCGCGCAGGGCGCGGCCGATAAGACGCTGAATCTCTTGAGTACGACCAGACTGCTTACCACGAGCAGCCTCACGATCCATACGGCTATGAGTCGAACGTGGCAGCATGCCATATTCAGCGGTTACCCAACCCTGGCCCTGGCCTTTAAGGAAACGCGGTACTCCTTCGGTGAAGCTGGCGGTACACAATACCTTGGTCTCGCCAAATTCGATTAATACAGAACCTTCTGCATGGGCTGTGAACTGTCGCGTAATGGTTACCGGACGAGATTGAGCTGGGGTTCTGTCACTTGGGCGCATTGGCATTTCCTGTTTGAAATAGAGATAAGCAGATTTGGCTGCATATTATAGGGGCTTGCGCGCTTCGATGCCATGTTAATCATGACCCAAAGCGTAAAGGGAGGAGAGTTTGCTTTAACCCTGCACCTCATCGGACTATAATCCAAGGTCACTAAATCGATTTAAACTATTGGAATTACCCATGATCCAAAGCATGACAGCCTATGCTCGCATCGAGCACAAAGCACAATGGGGCACCGCCTCCTGGGAGATCCGCTCGGTCAATCAACGTTACCTGGAAACCTACCTGCGACTGCCAGAACAGCTGCGCAGCCTGGAGCCTGTCCTCAGAGACCGTCTGCGTAAACGTTTAAATCGCGGCAAGATCGAGGTCAACCTGCGCTACGATCTTGGCGAAGAAAAGAATAACGAACTGCAACTCAATCAGGCGCTGGCCAGCCAGATCATTCAGGCAGCCAACTGGGTCAAGCAGGAAGCCGGTCAAGGCGAGATCAACATAGTCGACGTGCTGCGTTGGCCGGGCGTGATGTCAGGCAGCGAGCAGGACATGGACGCAATAGGCAAAGAGCTACTGTCCGCCTTCGACAGCGCGGTCGATCAGTTTATCGAGGCCCGTGGCCGCGAAGGCGACGCCATCAAGACCATGCTGGAGACGCGTCTCGAGGCCATCGAGGGCCAGGTCACTATCGTTCGCCAGCACATGCCTACTGTGATGCAGTGGCAGCGCGACAAGCTCACTAATCGTTTAGCCGAGATCCAGGGCGAACTGGATCCCGCTCGTCTAGAGCAGGAGATGGTGCTACTGGCGCAGAAGATGGATGTCGCCGAAGAGATGGACAGACTCGATGCCCACGTCGCCGAGACACGCCGCATCCTCAAAAAAGGCGGCGCCCAGGGCCGACGCCTCGACTTCATGATGCAGGAGTTTAACCGCGAGTCCAACACCCTGGCCTCCAAGTCCATCAGCTCAGAAGTCACCGCCGCCGCGGTAGAGCTAAAAGTCCTTATCGAGCAGATGAGAGAGCAGATCCAGAACGTCGAATAAGCGCTTCAGTCTTACTAAAAGCCTCATTATTGAGGTTTTTTTCATTTCTGAATCAAGCTGGTGAACAGCTCATACCCGAAACTTCGAGCCAAGCTAGTCTCTGAAATCAGAATGTAAGACACGACAGGGCTTACCGCTACGCTTATGCAAAGAGTATTGCTCCCGCAAAGTGCCCAAACTTCAAAGCCGAGGCTAGGCGTGGTAGAAAGTGCTCTCAAATGAGCGGCGACATTCAGCCAGTGTTCACTTCAATCAATGTATAACCAAGTCTCAACGCCAAAACCTAGGCAACACAGCAAAATTGGAGACCCCATGTCACAACGGAGTAAATGGCCTCAATTACTGGTGATTCTTATCGCCCTGGCGCTGCTTATCCCCGGACTCAGCCTGCCTATGCTGAGCCTGGATGGCCAGGCGGACAAATCTAAATTTGCCCAGACCAGCATAGAACTGATGACAGAAGACAGTGAGATGCGCGGACTGCTGGGGTCGGTATCCGCCTTCCTCGGCTTTAACGAGCTTGAAGGTCAGGTGGAGATCTATCGTAAGCAGCGCAGCATACTTGGGACGGTAGAAGACCTGATGCAAAGCGATAATCTGCTGGTCGGCATCTTGATTGCCACCTTCTCGGTGATCATACCCACCTTCAAGCTACTGGCGCAGGCGGTACTGGTTTTCGCTCGGGGCAGCACGGCTACTCTGCTCACTCGCCTTATCGATGCCATCGGCAAATGGAGCATGGCCGATGTATTTGTGGTAGCCATCATAGTCAGCTACCTTGCCGGTAACGCCGAGGATCAGATGGGTGAGCTGATCATAATGCACGCCCAGCTCGAAATCGGCTTCTGGTTTTTCACCGGTTACTGCCTGTTTGCCATCGCTTCCAACATCATGATGAGCAAACCTACAAACACCTCTGCCTAACCCAGCATCTAGCGCACTCTATTTAGAAAAATGAAGTCTGAGCCGAGCGATACTCAAGAGAGCTAACGACATAAAAAAGCCCCCATATTGTTATAACGCAATAGGGGGCTTGATTCGTTATAGGTAGGCTAAACCCTTAACCCCCACATATCGAAGGTCTCCTTGCAGAGCTGCTCCCTAAAATCGGGGTGGGCGATATCGATCAACGCCCGGGCACGCTCACGTAGCGACTTGCCGCGCAGATTAGCCGCGCCATATTCTGTGACTATATAGTGTACATGGGCGCGGGTGGTCACCACACCGGCTCCGGGAGAGAGTACCGAGGCGATACGCGACACCTTACCGCCCGCCGCCGTGCTGGGCAGGGCGATCACCGAGCGGCCACCTTCGGAAAGGCCAGCGCCGCGGATAAAGTCCATCTGGCCACCGACACCTGAATAGATGCGGGTACCGAGGGAATCGGCGCAGATCTGCCCCGAGATATCCACCTGCAACGCCGAGTTAATCGCCATCACATTAGGATTCTTGCGAATGATCGAGGTGTCATTGACCTGTTCGATATCCATGAAAACCACGGAAGGGTTATCGTCCACATAGTCATACAGTCGCTGACTGCCCAGGGCGAAACCTGTGACCAGCTTGCCTGGATGCACCTTCTTGCGACTGTTGTTGATCACCCCCTGCTCGACCAGATTCAACACGCCATCGGAAAACAGCTCAGTATGCACTCCAAGATCTTTGTGGTCCGAGAGGCAGGAGAGCACGGCATCGGGTATGGCGCCTATGCCCATCTGTAGGCAGTCACCGTCGCGCACTAATTTAGCGACGTGCCGACCGATTGCCAGGCTGGTCTCGTCGCTGGCCGCCAGCGGATGTTGCGGCAGCGGCATGCTCTGTTCAAACACGGCGGCAAACTTGTCGTAATGAATGAAGCCATCACCATGGGTGCGGGGCATACAGGGGTTGATGTGAGCGATGATCTTACCCGCCACCTGACAGGCCGCCAGCGTTGCCTCCACCGAGATCCCCAGCGAACAGATACCATGCTTATCCGGTGGCGATACCTGAACGATCGCCGTGTCTATAGGCTGCTCGCCAGAGCGGAACAGCTTAGGTACCTCGGAGAGAAAGATGGGCACATAATCGGCGTCTCCCTGCTGCAGCAGCAGGCGGGTCGGCAAGCCGCCGAAGAAACAGCGATGGCGCAGATGGCCTTTGAGGCGGGGATCGCTAAGGGACTCGGCGCACTCGGTATGCAGTTGCAGCAGGGTCAGGTCTTGCCGGGTCAAGGCATGCTCTGCCAAGGCATCGAGTAAAAGCTTGGGGGTGGCGCCCATGGAGTGGGTCCAAAGGGTCTCGCCGCTCTGGATCAAGGCGACGGCTTCTCGCGCAGTATTACAGATAATGGGTGGCATCTATCTCACCTATAGTCGGAAAACTGAGTGCAGTGTACGAACTAACTTAACGCTTTGATAGCAAACTTATCAATGAGTTCACCTTAAGTTGATCTCGAGCAAGAGAGTGTCTATTCGGCATAAGATAAATACGCCGGTGGCCACAAAAAAGGGGCCGTTCGGCCCCCTTTATCACGCACTATTTTAGATAAGCCTTGAGGCTATCCCCTTGGGTCAACAGACTCTTATAGAGGGTAAACTGGTTGGCCGCACGCTCGAGATTATGATTCTCATGGTGAATATGAAAATAGACATCGCCATTGAGGTGATCTGTTAAGAACCGTACCCCGATCATCAGGCAGATCACCCTGGCGCCCAGCCAAAGACTCTTGCGCTCGACATCGCTCAGCACCTCGCCAAGCTCGCCCAGGTAACCGCGGCAGATGGCGGCAAAGATAGGTTCGCGCACCTCGACCCTGGTGAGATTGGTGGAGTCCTCGGCCTCTGGCGAGGTAAAGGTGCGCACCATGTCACCGAAGTCATACATCAGGTGTCCCTGCATGCAGGTGTCGAGGTCGATTATCGCCATGCTGCTCATGTCGCGCTTATCAAACAGCATGTTATTGATCTTGGTGTCGTTGTGACAGACACGTAGCGGCAGCTTGGTCTCTATTTCGCTAAGTTCACTCAGCAGATCATCCTGGGACAAAGCAAAGTCCACCCAAGCCTGACAGGCTTTAAGACGCCCCAGGCTGTCTTTGATGACGGCCTGCTGCAGCTGGGCGATACGTCCGGGCAGATGATGAAAGTTCGGGATCACATCTTCAAGTTGGCTGGCATCGAGATCGCTTAAAGCGCGAGAGAAATGGCCAAAGGCCTTGGCCGCCGACTCGGCCTGGACCGCATCTTCCACCACCTCAATGCTGTGGCTATAAGACAGATAGGTGATGGCGCGCCAGAAACCCTGCTCGCCCAAATCCAGCGCCAGCTCACCCTGTGAGTCTGTCACCGGCTGCACCACACTCAGGCGATACTCACCGGCCTCGTGTTTCGATTGCAGGTGCTGCGCCACCTTCTGAGCATTGCGCACCAGGGCGTGAGGCTCAGTAAAGACTTCCGTGTTGAGGCGCTGCAGCACAAATTCACCCTCTGGCCAGCGCACGAGAAAAGTATCATTGATATGACCGTTCCCAAGGGGACTCACTTTGGCCGAAGCGGTTACGCCAAAGCGCGGCAGCACCTGCTGCCTTATAAAATCAATCACCCAGTAACTCCATTAATTTTTGTTTTACCCAGTCAATATCTTGCGGATAGGTCACACCTAACCAGGTATCCAAGGTTTGACTCACGAATACCTGTTTAGCATTCGCCTCGGCGCTCAAGGCGGCTTGTACCACGGCGGGAAGGTAACATTCGCTGTTCGGCGCCTGCCCAGGCTGAGCGACAAAATCCGCCAAGGCGTCACCCAGGAGATCGAGAATATCCGGGGTAAATCCCCAACAGGTCATCGAGGCCATCGCCTCGGGCGACAGTTGGCCCTGCCTTCCCAGATGCGAGCCCACCAGATTATCACCTTGCCAGGCAATATTCAGCCATTCTTCGACAGAAATCAGCAGATTATCCTGAGTCACGCAGATGCCGCGATTCACGCCGCCATGATCTGACAATGTCTCTTTGAGGGGATAGGCCACCATCTGCCATTTATCAGGCCGCTGCTGAAAACCTTGGGCCAGCAGTGCAAAGGCCTGATCGCCATAGTAATCGTCGGCATTGATCACCGCCATGGGGCCAGCAACTAGCTTGCGGGCACTCCACAGCGCATGGGCCGTGCCCCAAGGTTTGCGACGGGCGTTTGTCAGCTCGGCAAGCTTATCGCCCTGTACTGTCTCGCGGCAGGATTCAGGCAGGTCTGTCATCTGCTGCACACAGAACTGCAGGGCAAAACCACCAGGTAGATCGGCAAGGCGCGCCTCAAGGCTCGGAATAAGTTCGGAGCGGGTCACTATCACCGCCGCCGAGAAACCCGCCTTGATGGCGCTGGCGATGGAGAGCTGTAACATGGTCTCGCCCTTTGGTCCTAACTCGGCGAGCTGCTTATCGCCACCGAAACGGCTCCCCAGACCGGCCGCCATGATCACTAGAGTCAGGGATGGATTATCATCATCCCCATAGGACACTGCATCAGTTAACTTCATCGACATCTAACCACACGAACCAATGGCTCGTCTTAAAAAAGAAGACAGGGGCGGCCGTGTAACCGCCCATGTCATAAGTCATAGAATAAGAAAATTAGAGATAAGGCCTGAAGGCCGGCTCTTTGGCCAGCGCCGCCTGACTCCCCTTAAGGCTAAACTCGTAGCCACATAAGGTCAGGCTGCCGCGCATGGCGATATCATTGATGATGGCGGGCGTATCCAAAGGAGAGAAACGCGCCTGGGTCGAGGTGTCGGTCAGCAGACTCACCGTCATCGGCCGATAGCTCACGCCATTATTAAAAGTCAGGTTCTTACAGCTGCTATCCCCTTCGGCGCTGGCGAGTGACCATAGCGTCCCTGGTTCTCCCCGCTCACCTAGCCAGCTGAGCATCAATACCTTGCCCTCGAGTTGCACCTTAAAGCCGTCCGGCATCGCCACTTGCTTGATGTTTGTCGCAGGCCCCTGGGCTATCAGCTTCTCGGGCTCTGACTCTGCTGCGATTTGTTCGGTAGCATCATCGCCCCCAAGCCAGAACAGGCTGCCAAGCAACAGCGATAGGCAACCAAAGCCTAACAGGGCGCCGCGAGGATGACCTTTGATGGTCGTTAAGCTTATACCAAACAGCTTAGCCAGCTGCTCCCCGAGCGTATTAACTCCTTGCACCAACCTATCCTGGGGTTGGCTAGCTTGGGACTGGCCATCTTGGGACTGGCTAGCTTGGAAATAATTATCTTTTGGGCCATCACTTCGATAGACCTGCTGCGCATCGAGCTCTGACGCCATGGCAGATGCCTGCTCAAACTCAGGCTCATTGTCCTGCGCCAGCTCCTGCCCTAAAGCGTGTTCTGGAGCATGAGCAAATCCAGACGAGTTCCCCAACAGGGTGGGCTCTACCCGGGCGCGGCGCTGATGACTCGCCATCAAGGGGCCACTGTAGCCCAGGCTATCGAAAGGGGCGGAAGCCTTTGGTTGAGGACGAGAGACGATGAAGCCCACCGCCAAAACACTCAAGATGAGGGCGACCCAGTTCAGCCAGGCCTGGTCGGCAAATACTAGGCTAATAGCTAGCAGCAGTGGCCCAGGGATCACAGTCAATGCCTGCAGACGCTGGTCGGCTATCAGGCGACGGCTGGCGCTGAGCAACGAGACGGCAATGAATGGCAGGGCCAACAGCAACAAGATGCCATGACTGGCAAACAACAAGGAGAAGAGATAGATGAGGCAGAGTGAGGTGCCACTAATGACAAGAAAACGCAGGCTGGAATCCACGCCCTGGCGACAGAAAAAGGTGTTTAACGACATAAAAAATCCCACTTCACGGCTATCTCAGCAGAGAGTCTACTGGATCTCGCCCCGGATGACGCTTAATTTTGGTTAATTTTCTTATCTCGCCTAAGCCAGCTGTGATGATTCGCCCCCCATGCACCTACGCGGCTAACGCCCATGCGGCCACGCGGCTAGGGGCCAAGATTAACTAGCCTAAATTTACCTCAAGCCTGTATAATGTCTGGCTACCTAAAACCATACAGCCTTTGGATAGCAAATACATGACCGCTCGCGGAAACCTCTTTATCATTTCAGCGCCCAGTGGCGCCGGCAAGTCTTCACTTCTTAGCGCCATTTTGCAGGATAAACCCGCCGATATGAAGGTCTCTGTGTCACACACGACACGCCAACCCAGAGTCGGCGAAGTCGACGGCGAGCACTACCATTTCGTCTCGGTCGACGAGTTCAAGGCATTGATCGAAGAGAATGCCTTCTTCGAATGGGCCGAGGTATTCGGTAACTATTATGGCACCTCTAAGGCGGCTATCGAGGTGATGCTGGAAAAGGGCATAGATGTCTTTCTCGACATCGACTGGCAGGGGGCACAGCAAGTTAAAGAGATGATGCCCGAAGCGATTGGCGTATTCATCCTGCCGCCTTCGAAGGCCGAGCTTGAGCGTCGTCTTACGGGACGCGGCCAGGACAGCGCCGAGGTCATTGCCGGACGTATGGCCCAGGCGACGTCGGAGATCTCCCACTACGACGAATACGACTTCATCATAGTGAACGATGATTTCGAACAGGCACAGGTGGATTTAAAGGCAATTATTCGCAGCCAACGCCTCACTCGTGCTAGTCAAATTCATGCTCAAAATGATATGCTTAATGATCTGTTGGCAGACTAACTGTCATCGTGTACAATTTTGCGTCATTTTTTCACCCATAAACACTGGAGTTTCAATACATGGCTCGCGTAACTGTAGAAGACGCCGTAAACCAAATCGGCAACCGTTTTGATATGATCCTGGTTGCAGCGCGTCGTGCTCGCCAAATCGCTGTGCAGGGCAAAGACCCTATGGTTGAAGAAGAGAACGACAAGCCAACGGTTATCGCCCTACGCGAAATCGAACTTGGCCTGGTTACCGCCGACACACTGGACGCCGATGAGCGTCAGACCGTCCGCGAACGTGAAGCAGCCGAGATTGCTGCCGTTGCCGCCATCGCCGAAGGCCGCAACACTATCTAAGGAGTGAAGCCACTTGTATCTGTTTGAAGGTCTCAAGGAGTCTGCGTCAAGTTACTTAGAAGCTACGCAGGTAGAATTACTCAAGCAGGCCTATCAGGTAGCGCGCGATGCTCATGAAGGGCAGATGCGCACGAGTGGCGAACCCTATATTACCCATCCGGTTGCGGTTGCCCGCATCCTGGCCGATATGCGTCTCGACCACGAGACGCTCATGGCCGCCCTGCTGCACGACACCATCGAAGATACCCCTGTCACCAAAGAAGAGCTCTCCGAGCTATTTGGTGAGTCTGTGGGCGAGCTGGTAGAGGGCGTCTCCAAGCTGGACAAGCTTAAGTTCAGAGACAAGAAAGAAGCCCAGGCGGAAAACTTCCGCAAGATGATGATGGCCATGACCCAGGATATCCGGGTGATCCTCATCAAGCTGGCCGACCGCACCCATAACATGCGCACCCTAGGCGCCCTGCGTCCCGACAAGCGTCGTCGCATCGCCCGGGAAACCCTGGAAATTTACGCCCCCATCGCCAACCGTCTGGGCATTCACAATATCAAGACTGAGCTGGAAGATCTGGGCTTTCAGGCCTATTACCCCATGCGCTACCGGGTGCTCAAAGAGGTGGTCAAGTCTGCCCGTGGCAACCGTAAAGAGCTGATCCAGAATATCGAAGGCGCCATCAAGACACGTCTCGAGGACACAGGTCTTCAGGGCACGGTCAAGGGCCGCGAGAAAAACCTCTACTCCATCTACAACAAGATGCGCAACAAGGAACTCCAGTTCCAAGAGGTAATGGATATCTACGCGTTTCGGGTGATCGTCGATTCCATCGACACCTGTTATCGCGTCATGGGCGCCATGCACGGCCTGTATAAGCCGCGCCCCGGCCGCTTCAAAGATTATATCGCTATCCCCAAGGCAAACGGCTATCAGTCGCTGCATACCTCACTATTTGGGCCTCACGGCGTGCCGGTAGAGATCCAGATACGTACCGAGGATATGGATCAGATGGCCGACAAGGGGGTCGCGGCGCACTGGCTCTACAAGGGGGCCGGTTCGGCCCAGCAAGGCACCACGACTCAGGTTCGTGCCCGTAAATGGATGCAAAGCCTGCTTGAGCTACAACAGAGCGCCAGCACCTCATTCGAATTCGTCGAGAACTTTAAGACAGAGCTGTTCCCGGAAGAGATCTATGTCTTCACCCCTGAGGGACGTATTCTCGAGCTGCCTGTGGGCGCCACCGCGGTGGACTTCGCCTACGAGGTTCATACCGACGTGGGCAACACCTGTGTGGGTGCAAGAGTCAACCGTCAGGCCTATCCGCTGAGCCAGCCGCTCATCTCAGGCCAGACCATAGAGATCATCACCGCTAAGGGCGCGCGGCCCAATGCCGCCTGGCTCAACTTTGTGGTGACGGGTAAGGCACGCGCCAAGATCCGCCAGCTGCTCAAGAGCCTCAAAGAAGATGATGCCGTACTGCTAGGCAAGCGTCTGCTCAATCACGCCCTGGGCGACATCAAGCTCAAGGATATCCCTCAGGAGCAGATCGATAAGGTGGTGAGCGAGACCAAACACGCCACCCTAGATTCCCTGCTGGCCGACATTGGCCTTGGCAACGCCATGAGCATAGTGATCGCCCAGCGTCTCAAGGGCGATCGCGTCGAGCAGCACGAACATAAAGAATCCAACATGATGCCGATCCGCGGCGCCGAAGGCATGCTGGTCTCCTTCGCCAACTGTTGTCGCCCCATCCCGGGTGATGCGGTAATCGCCCATGTGAGCCCGGGTAAGGGCCTGGTGGTGCACATGGAAAGCTGCGCCAACATCCGCGGTTATCAGGGCGAACCAGACAAGTATATTCCTGTGCACTGGGACAACGCCGAGGGCGTCGAGTTCCAGGCTAACCTGCGCATCGAGATCGTCAACCATCAGGGCGCACTGGCCAAGATCACCTCTATCGTGGCCGCCGAGGGCTCGAATATCCATAACCTGAGCACAGAAGAGCGTGACGGCCGGGTATTCTTGATTAACTTACGGATCTCGGTCACCGACCGAGTCCACTTAGCCAACGTGATGCGCCGTATCAGGGTACTGCCGGAAGTGCTGCGCACCTCGCGTAATCGTTAGTTCCACCACTATTAACCTAAGTAGAGAGAGCGTTATGGCAGAGAAGATTATCATTGCAACCGACAAGGCCCCGCAGGCGATCGGCACCTATTCTCAAGCTGTTAAAGTGGGCAGCACAGTCTATCTGTCTGGCCAGATCCCGCTGAATCCTGAGACCATGCAGATGGTCAGCGACGAGTTTGAAGCCCAGGTGGTGCAGGTGTTCGACAACCTGACAGCCGTATGTGAAGCCGCCGGTGGTAGCCTGAAGGATATCGTTAAGCTGAACATCTTCATGACAGATCTGGCTAACTTCGCCACGGTCAATGAGATCATGGGTCGCTACTTCGAGCAGCCATACCCTGCCCGCGCCGCCATCGGCGTTAAGCAGCTGCCGAAAGACTCTCTGGTTGAGATGGATGGCGTGATGGAGCTGTAAGCTCTAAGTTGACACCAAAGGGCGCTGCGGCGCCCTTTGTTCTTGATAAACATTACAAACGAAACATCATGAGTCCAGAACGCTTCAAACGCATCAACCAGATGCTAGACAACCGCCAGACCGATCTCACCCTGTGTTTGGACAAGGTACACAAGACCAACAATATCGCCGCGGTGATCCGCACCGCCGACGCCGTCGGCATACATCAAATCCACGCCGTCTGGCCCGATATCGAGATGCGCGTTTCAGGCAATACCGCATCGGGTAGCCAGCAGTGGGTCAAGACCATCAAGCACTACCATATGGATGAGGCCGCGGCCCAGTTCAAGGCGGCGGGCATGCAGATTTTGGCCACCAACTTCTCAGAAAATGCGGTCGATTTTCGCGACATCGACTACACCAAGCCGACTGTGGTGATCATGGGTAACGAACGCGACGGCGTCAGCGAGGAAGGCCTGGCCATCGCCGATAAACAGATCATCATCCCCATGATAGGCATGGTGCAGTCCCTCAATGTGTCTGTGGCCTCTGCCCTGGTGATGTATGAAGCACAGCGTCAACGCGCCGAGGCCGGCATGTATGGCCAGCGCACCCTAGACGACGCCTACTGCCAAACCATGCTGTTCGAGCAGGGCCACCCAGTGTACGCCAAGGCCTGTCGGCGCAAGAAGATCCCCTATCCCGCCATCGACGACCAGGGGCAGATCGTCGCCGACGAGACCTGGTGGCAGCGAATGCGCGCCCCGGATCCCGACGCCGAATCAGAAACCTAAGCTCGCTACGCGAGATAAGCCAAAAATCGGCCTCCTGCGACACAGTTCCTGCACTCACCTAACAGACCACGCCTCCTAAGACTATGACAATTGGCCTTTTATTCCGGTAAAACAATTGTCATAGATCACATTCTTCGCCATACTCAAAGACGCGCATAAAAAGTGGCCAGGCGCTCTCATCACAGACAACAGGCCCACTCAATAATGGGGGTTGTTGAGTCTCGCACCGGCACAGGTCGGGCGAACCAAGTTGCGTCTCCTTTAACACTAAGAATAACTATGGAATGGCAAGATGGACTCACTATTCAAATCACCGGTCGACATGTTGCAACACTGGGTCGAGCGATATGGCGATAACACCTACCTGAAACAGCCCATAAACGGCCAGTATGTCAATTTTAGCTGGCGTGAAGTGCAGCAGAAGATGCTACAGATCGCCGGCGCACTGCGCCATCTCGGCCTGGAGCCGGGCGACAAGGTCGCGGTTTTATCAAAGAACTGCGCCGAATGGTTTATTACCGATCTTGCCCTGATGCACGGCGGCTATATCAGCGTGCCCATCTACCCAACGGCCAATGCCGACACCATACGCTACGTGCTGGAACACAGCGAATCCAAGGCGATCTTCATCGGCAAGCTGGACTACTGGGCCGATCAGGAAGCCGGGGTTGGCGGCGACATACTGCGCCTCGCCATGCCTTACGACACCATGCCGGCACAATACCAATGGGACACCCTGCTGAAACTGGGTCACCCATTGACCGACGCCGAGGCACCTACGCCCGAGCAGATCATGACCATCATCTACACCTCGGGATCGACCGGCAAGCCTAAGGGGGCAATTCAGACCTTCGCCAGCTATGAGTGGACCTGCCGCGCCGTGGTGCGTGACCTCAAGACAGATGTGGAAGACAGGCTGCTCTCCTATCTGCCATTGGCTCACATCACCGAGCGTGTCGCCATCGAGGGCTCCTCTTATTACTCCGGCAGCAGCGTCGCCTTCGTCGAGAGCCTCGACAGCTTCGTCGCCGACGTGCAGCGAGCCAGACCGACCGTCTTCTTCTCTGTGCCCCGCCTGTGGAGCCTGTTCCAGAAGAATATTATCGACAAGATTGGCTACACTAAGCTCAACTTCCTTCTCAAGGTGCCCATTCTCAACAGCATAGTGAAGAAGAAAATTCATGAAGGACTGGGTCTGCAACACTGTCATCTGCTCGGTTCTGGCTCGGCGCCTATTCCGCCTTCGCTGATTACCTGGTATCACAAGATTGGCCTGAATATCTGTGAGGCCTGGGGCATGACGGAAAACAGCGCCTACTCCATCATCAATCACCCCTTCGATGCCAGCAAGATAGGCACAGTCGGGCGCGCCGTTGAGGGCTGTAGCGTCAAGCAGGGCGACAATGGCGAGTTGATGGTCAAGAGCCCAGGGCTAATGAGCGGCTACTACAAGCAGCCGGAAGTCACTCAGGCCAGCTTCGACGAAGATGGCTATTTTCATACCGGCGATCTCTGCTCAATCGACGCCGATGGCTGCGTCACCATCACGGGCCGGGTCAAAGACAACTTCAAGACCGCCAAGGGCAAGTATGTCGCCCCCGTGCCAATCGAGCGCAAGCTGGCCCAGGATCCTCATGTGGAGCTGATCTGCATCATAGGCTCTGGCCTGCCTCACCCTGTTGCCCTGGTGCAGCTCTCCGAGGGCGCCGCCCTGCAACCCAAGGAGGAGGTTCGCGCCTCACTCAAGGCGACCCTGGACAGCATCAACCCTAACCTGGAGTCCCACGAGACGGTCGACGCCATCATAGTGGTGAGCGAGCCCTGGGATGTAGATAACGACGTGTTGACGCCGACCCTGAAGATTAAACGCCACGTGCTGGAGCAGAGATTCAGCGCCAAGGTCGACGGTCAACGCGGCGGCGTGGTTCGCTGGGAAGATGAGCTCTAGGCTCTGTCGATATCTCGCTAACAGAAAACACGCCATCTGGCGTGTTTTTTATTTTCTCGCCCACAGCGGAGTGAATAAAGTTTAATCGGCAAAAGCAAAATAGGTGTTGCCTAAAACTGTGCAAGCTCTATGCTTGGCGCCCCACTACTATTGAGAGTCAATCATGTTCACCCCGCTAGCCCTTATCGCTGGTCTGCTCATTCTTATTCTTGGCGCCGAATCCCTGGTGCGCGGCGCCAGCGCCCTCGCCCTCAGGCTCGGTGTCACCCCGCTGATCATCGGCCTCACCATAGTCGCCTTCGGCACCAGCGCCCCCGAGCTGGCGGTCAGCCTCAAATCTGCACTGGCCGGCAATTCTGGTATAGCGCTGGGCAATGTGGTCGGCTCCAACATCGCCAACATAGGCCTGATCCTCGGCCTGACCGCTCTGGTGCGTCCCATCGGCGTGCAATCCATGATGGTTAAGCGCGACATCCCTTTGATGCTCTTCGCCAGCCTGCTCTTCTGGGGGCTGATCAGCGATGGCAGCCTAAGCCAGCTCGACGGCGCCCTGCTCTGCTCCATGCTGCTCGCCTATCTGGGCATGAACTACCTGTTCGATAAGCAGCAAGCCGACACTGAGACGATGGAGCTTAAGCCCCTCGCTCCGTTACTGGCCGTGGTGCTACTGCTGCTGGGGATCGCCATGTTGGTCGGCGGCGGCATACTCTTTGTCGACGGCGCCGTGGCGCTTGCCAGACAGCTGGGCATGAGTGAGCTACTCATCGGCCTGACCATCATTGCCATAGGCACCAGCATGCCAGAGCTTATCACCTCTCTGGTGGCGGCCAGACGTGGCGAGAGTGACATCGCCATCGGCAACCTGGTGGGCTCAAACCTGTTTAATATCTTAGGAATATTGGGGATCACCGCGGTCATTCATCCCATCACGGCCAGCGTGCCCAAGCTGGACATGCTGGTGATGGTGTCACTGGCTCTCTTGCTGCTTCCCCTGGCGTGGAGCGGCCTGCGTATCGGCCGACGCGAGGGCGCCTTGCTGCTAGTCTGCTACCTCGTCTACCTGGGTTACCTGATCCTCACCTCGGGTGGCTAGTCAAATAACGCCCAGCTACCGCAAAACATGCGACAAGATTGCGTTCATGCCGAACTCTGATAGTATATGTATATATTTACAGTGATTGGCTAGATTACTGGTTAAATAAAACAGTAAATCAAATGGGTACAAAGCGTGGATAGACTCGATCTCATGGCGGTGACAGAGTTAAAGGGCGTTGCCGCCAAGATGGCGCAGCGGCTGGAAAAGCTCGGCATCAACACAGTCCAGGATCTGCTGTTTCACCTGCCGCTGCGCTACGAAGATCGTACCCAGATATATCCTATCGCCTCCCTCTATCCAGGTAGCTATGGCACGATAGAAGGCATCATACAGTCGACCCAGATCGTTCAGGGACGCAAGCGCATGCTCACCTGTACTGTGCGCGACGACTCGGGCACCATAACCCTGCGCTTCTTCAACTTCTCCGCCGCCATGCGTAACGGCCTCGAAGAGGGCGAGCGCATTCGGGCCTATGGCGAGGTGCGCCGGGGCAAGCTTCACCGGGAGATCATCCACCCGGAATACAAGATGCTCCACGGCGAGAGCGACTTCAGCCTCAGCGAGACCCTGACGCCTATCTACCCGACCACGGAGGGGCTCAAGCAGGCCAGCTGGATCCGTTTGACGGATCAGGCTCTGGCCCTGCTGGCCCATGGTGCCCTGACCGAACTGCTACCACCTCAGCTGAGGCCTAATCAGCTCTCATTGGTCGACGCGCTGCAGCTGCTACACAGACCCCCAAGCGATGTCAGCCCCTTTGCCTTGGAGCAGGGGACACATCCGGCGCAGCAAAGGCTGATCCAGGAGGAGCTGCTGGCCCACAACCTGAGCATGTTACAGCTCAGGGCCCGCAGCAATCATGATAAGGCCATCGCGATGCAGCCCACTGGGCAATTGCTCAACCCCTTCCTCGCCTTCTTACCCTTCAAGCCCACGGGCGCCCAGCAGCGGGTGGTTGCCGATATCACCCAAGATCTCGGCAAGTCACACCCCATGATGCGCCTAGTACAGGGCGATGTGGGCTCGGGCAAGACACTGGTGGCGGCGCTGGCGGCGCTGCAGGCGATAGAGAGCGGCTATCAGGTCGCCATGATGGCGCCCACCGAATTGCTCGCTGAGCAGCATGCCAACAACTTCGCCGCCTGGTTTGAGCCCCTCGGCCTAACGGTCGGCTGGCTGGCGGGTAAGCTCAAGGGCAAGGCGCGGGCGCAGTCGCTGGCACAGATTAAGAGCGGCGAGGCCCATATCGTCATCGGCACCCACGCCATCTTTCAGGAGCAGGTGGAGTTCAACCGTCTGGCGCTGATCATCATAGATGAGCAGCACAGGTTCGGGGTGCATCAACGCCTGGGCCTGCGAGAGAAAGGGATCAGCCAGGGCTTCCACCCTCACCAGCTGATCATGACGGCAACCCCTATCCCCCGCACTCTGGCGATGACCGCCTATGCGGATCTCGATACCTCCATCATCGACGAGCTGCCGCCGGGGCGCACGCCGGTGACCACGGTCGCCATCTCAGACAATCGCCGCGGTGAGATAATCGATCGCGTGCGCCAGGCCGCCCTGCAAGATGGGCGTCAGGCCTATTGGGTCTGCACCCTAATCGAAGAATCCGAGGCGCTCGAATGCCAGGCCGCCGAAGACACGGCCGAGGAGCTTAAGCAACTACTGCCCGAGCTATCCATTGGCTTGGTGCATGGCCGCATGAAACCCGCCGAGAAGCAGGCGATCATGGACGCCTTCAAGGCCGGCTGCATACAGCTACTGGTGGCCACCACAGTGATCGAGGTGGGGGTCGATGTGCCCAACGCCAGCCTGATGATCATCGAAAACCCCGAGCGTCTGGGGCTGGCACAGCTGCATCAGTTGCGCGGACGCGTCGGGCGCGGCGCCGTGGCCAGCCACTGCGTGCTGCTCTACAAGGCGCCACTTTCCCACACCGCCACCCAGCGCCTGGGTGTGCTCAGAGACAGCAACGACGGCTTCGTGATCGCCCAGAAAGATCTCGAGATCCGCGGTCCGGGCGAGGTCTTAGGCACCAAGCAGACGGGCATCGCCGACATGAAGATTGCCGATCTGGTCAGGGATCAGGCCCTCATTCCCCACATCCAGAAATTGGCGCAGCATGTGATGCAAGAGGCGCCGGAAAACGTTGACGCCATAGTGCTGCGTTGGTTAGGGGAGCGCCAGCAATACGTGCAGGCTTAACTCATAACGACTGCTAACAATTAAATATTTTTTATTTCACCGACCGCCCCTAGACAAGCCCGGTGAATTTTGCAGAATGGAAAGAGGCCTCTGTGGTCACAGGGCTCACTCCAGCCACAATTCAAGGAAATCTCATGCAAGTCAGTCAAGAAGATAGAATTGCCCCACAGGAATCGCGCAGCGGGATCAATGCGCTCAGCATTGCCGTGGTCGTCATATTGCTGCTGCTCGCCGGTGGCGCCTACTACTTCCTCGGTGGCGACGAGCCCGCACCCGAGCCAGAGATGCCCGCCCCTGTGACCCTGCCGGAACCCGAGCCAGAGCAGCCCTTACAGACGGATGCGGCGCTGCCAGAACCCGAAAACCTGGCGCCCGAGCCTGAAGCTCAGGTTGAAGAGGCACCAATCGAGACGGTGGAGGCCCTGCCTACACTGGCCGAGAGCGATCAATTTGTCCACGACAAGACGGTCGACGTCGCCAACGGCATGAAGATTGAGCCGCTGCTGGTCGAGAAAGATATCGTCAGGCACTTCGTGGTGTTCGTCGACAACCTGGCCCAAGGCGAGCTGGCCCGCAAGGTGAGCCCACTCAAGGCGCCTAACAGCAAGTTTACCGTCTCCGAGGTGACAGATAAGACCTACCTCAATCCCGACAGCTACCATAGGTATGATCTCTATGCGAACTTTGTCGATAACCTGGACGAGGAACAGCTTTTCAGCACCTATAAAAAGGTGAAGCCTCTGCTAGGCGAAGCCTTCGCCGAGTTAGGTTATCCCGACATGAATTTCGATGACCGCATGATAGAGGCGATCGACGTCATGTTATCCGCCCCGGTTATCGACGCACCGATTGAGCTGGACAGCGTCAGCGTAAACTATAAATTTGTCGACCCTAAGCTCGAGAGCCTGCCCAATGCCCAGAAGCTGATGATCCGCATGGGACCGGAAAACAGCAAGAAGGTCAAAGCCGCCCTGCGTAAGCTCAAGAAGCAGCTCAAACAGTCTTAAGCCCAAGATCGCCCGCCTCATGGCGGGCGACTTCCTCCTCTATCTTTTCAGTAATCACTAACAGAACAATCACATATTTATGTCACCCGTCAAAGGGTGTACAATAGTCGCCCCACAAATCTCTCTTGTGGCTCAGTTTCTGGTTATGGAAAACATCAGCAAAGCGCTGTATTTAGAGGCAAAGTAGTGCGGTTACACTTTCACATTCATTCTGCGGGCGCCTGGTCTCCCCTATACCAGCAGCTGCGGGATTGGCAGACATGGCCAACGCCGCCGACGAATGCCGAGCAGCTCGCTCAGGCCGCCCCGGCACTCAAGCAAGTGCCCGCCATGCAAAGGCGACGCTTTAGTAAGCTCACTAAGATGCTGCTGGATGTCGCCTTTCAATGCGAAGTGCCGCCCCAAAGCCGTACCATCTTTGCCTCCCGCCATGGCGAACTTAACCGCACAGTGGATCTGCTGCAGGACATAGTGCGCCAGCAGCCCATTTCGCCCATCGGCTTTAGCCAGTCGGTGCATAACACCGCCAGCGGCATCTTCAGCATACTGACTGACAACCGCGCGCCCTCTACATCGATAGCAGCCGGTGAATTCACTCTCTCTCAGGCGCTTATCGAGGCCTATGGCCTGCTGGCAGAAGATAACGCGCCGCTGCTGTTGGTCTTCGGCGACGAGCCCGTCTCGGACATCTACAAAGAATTTACCAAGGAGCCAGAGCTGCCAATCGCCCTGGCCCTGCAGCTGTCGCTCGCCAAGGAAGCGCCTACTGGCATGCAACTGCTCATAGAGACCAGCCCTTCGACCAGCGAATTAGCCGAGGCACCAGCCATAGGCTTTGGCCAGCTTATCCACGCCATCGCCGCCAAGCAGCCGCTCGAAGGCCGTCTCAACCGCTATCTGCTGCGGATCTGTCATGACTAGCCAGGTGGTTGCCAAGCGCCTGACCGGCATCGCCTATATTCCTCGCTGGCTGGGTGGGGTGAGCTGTTATATCGCCTTCGGACTAGGCGGCCTGCTAAGCTCGCTGACCATATTGCCCCTGCTGAGGTTCTGGCCAGGCACCAGAGAGGTTCGTATCGCCCGCGTACAGCGCGCGGTGCACCTGATGTTTCGCGGCTTCGTGCATATGCTCACCTGGGCCGGAGTGATTCGGGTCACCACCCAACATCTTGAAAGACTGGCAAGCGCCCAGGGCAAGGTGATTATCGCCAACCACCCGACGCTGGTCGACGTGGTGGTCTTGATCAGCCTGATGCCTAATGTCGGCTGTATCGTCAAACAAGGCTTGTGGCGCAACCCCTTTCTGCGCGGCGTGGTATCGGCGGCCGGTTATATTCCCAATCGCGGCGCCGATCTCCTGCTCAATGATTGCAGCGAGGTACTGTCGCAGGGCACCAATATGATCATCTTCCCCGAGGGCACCCGTACCCTCAAGGGCGAGATAGTCAACGAATTTGCCCGGGGCGCGGCCAATATCGCCCTGCGCACCGATACCGATCTAATCCCCGTGGTATTAAGAACCAATGCCGTCGGCCTGACCAAGCAGGAACCCTGGTATGAGATACCTCGCCAAACCATAGGCATGAATGTCGAAGTAGGCGAAACTATCGAACATATCAGGTATCATGCTCAAACGGGTGGAGACGCCAAGATGGCCCGTCAGTTGACGCGGGAACTCGAAGAATATTATAAACAACAACTTGATAAAAATTATGAGCTTACAAAACGAAATTAAACAACTCATCATAGATTGCCTGGATCTCGAAGACGTCAGTATCGAAGATATCGATACCGATGCGCCGCTATTTGGCGACGGTCTTGGGCTTGACTCTATCGATGCCCTAGAGCTGGGACTGGCCATCAAGAAGCAGTTCGACGTCAAGATCGAAGCGAACTCTGAAGCCACCAAGGCCCACTTCTACAGCGTTGCCAGCCTGGCAAGCTTCATCGAATCTCAGCGTGGTTAGGAGGCAGCATGCAAAATCGTGAGCAAATTCTTCAGATGCTGACTCAGATCCTAGTGGATGAGTTTGAAATTGATGCCGACGACATCACCCCAGAGGCGTCGCTGTATCAAGAGCTGGATCTCGACAGCATAGATGCGGTGGATCTGGTGATTAAGCTACAGCAACTCACGGGCAAGAAGATCCAGCCCGACGAGTTTAAAGCCGTACGTACCGTCGATGACGTGGTAACGGCCATCGAAGGCCTAGTGAAGCAGTAATGCGCCTGTTCCTGCAACTAGTCACCGGCCTAGTCGTACTGGGATATCCCCTAGCCGTCTACTTCGGCCTGAACTATTTGCCGCCGGGCGTAATAGCCCTCGCCCTGTGCAGCATACTGCTGCTGAGGCTGGCACTACAGAGGCAACAGATAAGGTCTATGATGCTGCCCATAGTCGTGGGCATCTTCCTGACTGCAGGCAGCTACTTGGCGAAACAGAATGCCTGGCTGCTCTACTATCCCGTGGTGATCAACCTGAGCATGTTGGCGCTGTTTGCCTACTCGCTCAAACATGGTCCCACCATGATAGAGCGTCTCGCCAAGTTAAAGGAGCCGGATCTCCCCGATGAGGCGATCCCATACCTGCGTAAGGTCACCCAGATCTGGTGTGGACTGTTTATCTTCAACGGTAGCATGGCACTCTACACCGCCAGCGCCACTAGCCTGGCGACCTGGACCCTCTATAATGGATTTATCGCCTATCTGCTGATCGGTGCGCTGCTCGGCGGAGAATGGTTATATCGCACCTTCTGGTTGAAAAAGTCATGACAGCCCTACTCAAACATTGGCTCAAGCATGGGCCGGCGAGCCAGCAGCTTATCAGCTTCAATCACCACGATATCCTGACGGGTGAGGCCTTTACCGCCCAGGTGGCCGCCATCTTCGAGGCCCTGAGCCAACATGAGGCGAAGCGCTGGTTATTGGCCTGCGACAGCAGCGACCTGTTTGCGGTGGGCCTTTGCGCCGGCCTGCTGGCGGGCAAGCAGCTTATCCTGCCCGCCAACACCCAGGGCGGCACCCTGAGCGAGCTCACCCATGAGTTCGATGCCGTACTGGCAGACCGTCCTCTGTGCGAGGCCAAAGACTATGTCGCCCTGCATAAGGATCTTAAACATCCTGGGCCCTGGCCGACCAGCCAGACCTTTGGCGAGCTCATTCTCTACACCTCTGGCTCCAGTGGTCAGCCCAAGGCGATCACTAAGACGCTGGATCAGCTCGATGCCGAGGTGACGGTGCTGGAACAGACCTTTGCCAATCACCTGCCCCAATGCAGCGTGATCGCCACCGTCTCCCATCAGCACATCTACGGCCTGCTGTTTAAGGTACTCTGGCCCCTAGCCGCCAGCCGCCCCTTCCTCAGCGATCTGGTGGAGTACCCCGAGACCCTGACCTATTACGCCAACCTGTTCCCTAACCTCTGCCTGATCAGCAGCCCGGCGCAGCTGTCGCGTCTGCCCGATGCCCTGGAGCATCAGCCGCAGCTGCGCGCGCCCAGCCTGATCTTCAGCTCTGGCGGCCCGCTGAGCCTTGAGGCCGCCAATGCCATCGCCCACTGCTATGGCAAGCCGCCCATCGAGGTCTTTGGCAGCACGGAAACCGGTGGCATCGCCTATCGTCGTCAGCAAGACAATCAGCAGAGCTGGCGCGCCTTTGCCACCCACGAGATCAAGCAAGATCCCCAGGATGGTGCGCTCTGGCTCAAATCCCCCTACCTGGAAAGCCAAGACTGGCTCAGGTGTGACGACAAGATACAGCTTATCGCCCCCGGCGAGTTTGTGTTGCAGGGACGACTGGACCGCATCGTCAAGATTGAGGAGAAGCGCCTTTCGCTGGTACAGATGGAGGCATTGCTGGAGAGCCATCCCTTGGTGGATCAGGCCGCGCTCGTGGTACTGGAGCAACCTAGGGTAAGCCTGGGCGCCGCCATCAGCCTATCTGCCGAGGGCAAAACATTGTTGGCCCAGGAAGGCAAGTTAGCGGTCAACAACGCCCTCAAACAGCATCTGTTGAGTCAGTTCGAGCGAGTCACCCTGCCCAGACGCTGGCGTTATCCTGTCGAGCTGCCACTCAACACCCAGGGCAAGCGTATCCACAAGGATCTGTTGGAGTTGTTTACACATGATTAAGTCAAACCTCCCCCCCATCTTGGCCAAGCGCAGCCTGGAAGATGGTGTCGAATGGCAACTGCGCATCGATGCCGACCTGCCCTATTTCGAGGGGCATTTTCCCGAGCAGGCGGTGCTTCCCGGCGTGACCCAACTGGATTGGGCGGTGCAGCTGGGCGCCAGCGAATTTGGCTATGCGCCCCAGGTGCAGAGCCTAGAGGTGCTCAAGTTTCAACAGCTGATCCTGCCCGGCAGCGAGGTGCAACTGAAGATCAGCCTCAATCGCGCCAAACATAAGCTCACCTTCGCCTACTATCAGGGCGAACAGCGCTTCGGCTCGGGCCGCATCTGCCTGACGCCGAGCGATACTGAGGAGAGAGGCTGATGCAGCTGGCATTAGTCATCCCCAACTACAACCATCGCCAGGCGATCAAGGCTACCCTTGCACGCCTGGAGCCCTTGGGACTGACCTGTTATCTAGTCAACGACGGCAGCGACGACGAGACCCGTCACCTGCTGTGCCAGCTGGCGGCGCAGCACGACTGGGTGCGACTGCTGCATCATCCCTTCAACCGGGGCAAGGGCGCGGCGGTGATGACTGGCCTCAGGGCCGCCTATGCCGATGGTTTTAGCCATGCGCTGCAGGTGGATGCCGACGGTCAGCACGACCTCGACGATATTCCTAAGATGATAGAGACGGCTAAGGCTCAGCCCCAGGCGCTGATCTCAGGCCTGCCGCAATACGATGAGTCTGTGCCCAAGGGACGCCTCTATGGCCGTTACCTCACCCACTTCTGGGTCTGGGTCGAGACCCTAAGCCTGGATATTCGAGACTCCATGTGCGGTTTTCGCATCTACCCCCTTGCCGCCACCGAGCAGCTGTTTCTCACCGAGCCACTAGGCGAGCGCATGGATTTCGATATCGAGGTCCTGGTCAAACTCTATTGGCAGGGCGTCGAGGTCAGACACCAGCCGACGCGGGTGATCTACCCAGAAGATGGCACCAGCCACTTCCAGGGCTTCAAAGACAATGTGCGCATCTCCGCCATGCACAGCAAGCTCTTCTTCGGCATGTTAAGACGCATGCCACAGCTACTGCGTCACAAGCGCAGCCGCCCCAAGGCGGTGAAGCACTGGTCTCGGATGGGCGAGCGCGGCAGCTACTGGGGCATCAAGCTGTTGGCCACCAGTTATAAGCTGGGCGGTCACTGGCTATGCCGCGCCATCATGTATCCGGTGATCTGCTACTTCTTCGCCACGGGCCGCACGGCTCGCCAGGCCAGCCAGACTTTCCTGCGTCAGGTGCAGCGACTCGAACCCAAGCATCCGGATCTCCAGGACGAGATAAACTGGCGCCACAGCCTCAAGCACTTCATCGCCTTCGGCAATGCGGCACTGGATCGCATCGACGCCTGGTGCGATCGCATCAAACTCAGCCAGGTCGACTTTCCCGACCGCGAGGTGCTCGCCAAGCCGCTGGCACAGGGCCAGGGCGCCGTGCTGCTGGTCTCCCACCTAGGTAACCTGGAGCTTTGCCGCGCCATCTCGATTCACCAGCGCAAGGTGAAAGTCAATGTGATGGTGCTGACCCAGAACGCAGAGAACTTCAACCGGGTACTCAAACAGCTCAACCCCAATAGCGCGCTGAACCTGATTCAGGTGACCGAACTGGGCCCCAGCACCTCTATGTTGCTGCAGCAGAAGATAGAGCAGGGGGAACTCGTGGTGATCGCCGGCGATCGCACCTCCACCAGCAGCGAGGGGCGGGTACTGTACGCCCCCTTCATGGGTAAGGAGGCGCCTTTCCCACAAGGCCCCTTCATCCTCGCCAGCCTGCTGGATTGCCCGGTTTATTTGATGTTCTGCCTCAGAGAAAACGGCCGCTACCGCGTCCATGTAGAGCACTTTGCCGACACTCTCAAGGGACCGCGCGCCGGTCGCATGGAGAGGCTGCAGGAGGCGGTGAATAACTACGCCGAGCGCCTGGAACACTACGCCCGCCGCGCACCGCTGCAATGGTTTAACTTTTTCGATTTTTGGCGCAAGGACGATGAACTCCTGCGCGAGGCCAAGCCTCAAATGCCCAATAGGACAGAGAAATAGATGACACAGACGACTCAATCCCCCGCTTTAGACACCCTGGTCGAATTTGGCCAGCGTAACCTCAACCTAGAGGAGGTCGTTGCCATCGCCAAGGGCGCTAAGGCCAAGCTGAAAGAGAGCGCCGACTATCAGGAATATATCCAGAAAGGCGCCCGTTTCATCGACAGCCTGTTGGCCGAAGAGGGCGTTGTCTATGGCGTCACTACAGGCTATGGCGACTCCTGTACAGTCACCGTGGGACTGGATCTGGTCCACGAGCTGCCGCTGCATCTGTCGCGCTTTCACGGCTGCGGCATGGGTAATATACTCTCGGTCATGCAGGCCAGGGCCGTGATGGCGTGCCGCCTAAGCTCGCTGGCCGTGGGTAAGTCTGGAGTCAGCTATGAGCTGCTCAAGCGTATCGAGACCCTGCTTAACCTGGGCATCACCCCGGTGATCCCGGAAGAAGGCTCAGTGGGCGCCAGCGGCGATCTCACTCCTCTCTCCTATCTGGCCGCCGTGTTAGTGGGCGAGCGCGAGGTGATCTACCAAGGCGAGCGTCGCGCTACCGCAGAGGTATACAGTGAGCTAAACATCACGCCGCTGACCCTGCGTCCCAAGGAGGGCCTGGCACTGATGAACGGTACCGCAGTGATGACGGCGCTGGCCTGCCTGGCCTATGACAGGGCTCAATACCTGAACCGTCTGGCCAGTCGCATCACCGCCATGGCCTCGCTGACTCTCAAGGGTAACTCTAACCATTTCGACGATATCCTGTTTGCGGCCAAGCCACATCCTGGCCAAAATCAGGTAGCGGCCTGGATACGGGAAGACCTCAACCACCACGAGCATCCACGCAACTCGGATCGCCTGCAGGACAGATACTCGATCCGCTGCGCGCCGCACATCATAGGCGTGCTGCAAGATGCGCTGCCCTTCATGCGCCAGTTCATCGAGACCGAACTCAATAGCGCCAACGACAACCCTATCGTCGACGGCGAGGGTGAACACGTGCTCCACGGCGGCCACTTCTACGGTGGTCACATCGGCTTCGTGATGGACTCGATGAAAAACGCCATCGCCAATATCGCCGATCTTATCGATCGCCAGATGGCATTGGTAATGGACCCTAAATTTAACAACGGCCTGCCCGCCAACCTCTCGGGTGCTCAGGGCAGCCGCAAGGCGATCAACCACGGCTTCAAGGCGGTGCAGATAGGCGTATCGGCCTGGACCGCCGAAGCGCTGAAAAACACCATGCCTGCCAGCGTGTTCTCGCGCTCCACCGAGTGTCACAACCAGGACAAGGTGAGCATGGGCACCATAGCCGCCCGCGACTGTATGCGCGTGTTGCAGCTCACCGAACAGGTGGCCGCGGCTGCGCTGCTGGCCATGACCCAGGGCATTCACCTGCGCATCGCCCAAGGCGAGCTGTGTCATGCCTCGCTCACCAGCTCTGTGGCCAAGACACTCGATCAGGTCAGCGCCGACTTCGAACTGCTCACCGAAGACAGACCCCTAGAGACAGTACTTAGACAGACGGTCGACAAGATCCAGCAGGGTCTATGGGAAGTGTGTCACTAGGAGGCGCGAGATGAAGGCACTGCTCACCACAGAGATGGAGATGGTCATCCCCTTCCACGACGTCGACTCCATGGGGATCACTTGGCACGGTAACTATCTTAGATATTTCGAGATCGCCCGCTGTCAGCTGCTGGACGAAATAGACTATGGCTATCGCAAGATGCAGGCCTCCGGCTATGCCTGGCCCATTATCGATCTGCAGATAAAATATGTGCAGGCCAGCACCTTCGAGCAGAGGGTCAAAGTAATAGCCAGCCTAGTGGAGTGGGAGAACCGTCTCAAGATCACCTATCAGGTACGCGACGCCGACACCAACCAGCGCCTGACCAAGGGTTATACTGTTCAGGCGGCGGTCGAGATGGACACCAAGGAGCTCTGCCTGGTCACCCCTGACTGCTTTAGAGACAAGATAGCTCACCTGCTGCCAGACGCGGAGTTAAAGGCATGATGGCGCATCGGCTCATCCGCGCGGCTAAGGCAGGTCTCTGCCGGCTAATGTTTTGCCTCAGCCTAGTGATTTCCCTGAGCTTAGCTAGCTTCGTAACTCATGCCGATCAATCAACCGATTATGAGGCTCTTTTTAAAGCGTCAGCAGACAATGCGGCCCTATCCAAGCTGGTGACCCGCCTGGGCGGCGGTGAGTCGGCAAGGGGCGAATTTACCCAGTCCCGCTACCTCAAAGTGCTGAAGAAACCTCTGGTGAGCCATGGCGAGTTTCTCTATCAGGACAAGCTTGGCATCGCCTGGCTACAGACAGCGCCCTTCCCCTCTGGCCTGGTGCTGACGCAAAACACCCTGGTGCAGATAGACGCCGACGGTCACCGCCAAATCAGCCACGCCGATGAGAACCCTCAGGCCGGGGCCATGGCGCAGATGATGCCCAACCTGATGAGCGCCCTGCTCAGTGGCGACCTCGCCCCACTGGAGGCGCAATTTACCCTGCACCTGATACAGCAAGCCGACTGCTGGCAGCTCGGCCTCGAGCCCATAGACCCGCTGATCAAGCAGGCGATGCCGCGTATCGTGCTCAAAGGCGGCGAACAGCTTGAGTCCCTCAGCCTGTTGGATAGCCGCGGCGATCTCAGCGTGATCGAGTTTAACAGCCTAGCGCAGCGACCACTGACTGCAGATGAGTTAGCCTACTTCAGGCTCGACTCAGAACCTCGCCCCGCGACAGAGGCGAGATGATCCTCAGACTCAGCGACTGCCTAGGTCGTCTCTCAGCCAATACCCGCCTCCTTATCTGGGTGGCGCTGCTGGCCGCCATGACGCTGTTGGCCGTCCAGGCCCTGAGTCGCGGCGCCACTGTGCAGAGCGACATCCTGGCCATGCTTCCCAAGATCCAGGAAGATCCCCTGACACAGAGGGCGATAGACAGGGTCGAGCAGCAGCTGGCCAATCGTATCTATCTTGGCGTCGTCAGCCCAGATCAGGCCAGCGCCGTCTCCGGGGCTAAGGCTTTACTCGCCTCGCTGCAGGCCGCACCCGAGGCCTTTACCCAGGTTCAAAGCGCTGACATGCAGGGCGCACAGGCCCTCAACCGCTTCTATTTTCCCTATCGCTTTCACCTGCTTACCGCGCAGCAGAGAGCCCTGTTAGAGAGTGGACAATTAGCCAAGTTAGAGGCTAATACGCTAGCTCAACTCTACAATGCCTTCGGCTACGCCAACAGCCAGTTGCTGAGCCAGGACCCCCTGCTACTCTACCCAGAGCTGCTGAAACAGCTCTCGCCCCAGCGTCGCCTCAAGGTTGTCGACGGCATTCTGGTCGGCCAGGAAGCGACACCAGGTCCAGATGGGCAAAAGCGCAGTGTTGCCATCGTCATGGCCCAGGGAGTCGGCAGCGCCTTCAACCCTAAGGCGCAGGAACTTCAGCTCGCCCGGCTTGAAGAGTCAATAGCCCAGATGCAGCAAAACCTCGGGACAGAACAAAACGTGAACGTGCTACGCGGCGGCGCCCTGTTTCATGCCGCGGCGGCAACAACACAGGCGAAGAGAGAGGTCTCCAGCCTGGGGCTCGCCTCGCTGGTCGGCGTTATCTTGCTGGTATGGCTTGCATTTCGCTCTATCATGCCGCTCACCATAGCTGCCCTGACCATAGCCACCAGCCTGCTGTTTGCCCTGGGCGCGACCCTGTGGATCTTCACCCAGGTTCATCTGCTCACCCTGGTATTCGGCACCAGCCTGATCGGCATCGCCATCGACTACAGCTTTCACTTCTACTGCGAGCGGCTGCAGGCACAGAAAGATGATGCAAGTGAAAGCACTAATGGCGAGACCAATAGTGCGGCTAATACCGCCACTTATACCGCGACTTCGGCCGTCGCCCGGGTCTTTCCGGCGGCCAGCCTGGCGCTGCTGACCACTGTCATCGCCTACCTGGCCATAGGCTTAACGCCGTTTCCCGGCATGCAGCAGGTCGCGGTATTTTGTGCCGCCGGCCTCCTGGGCGCCTATCTGACGCTGATCTTCGCCTATCCTAAGCTTGCCAACAGCGCCATGACGCCGGGCGAGCGCGCACTAGGCTTAGCGGCGCGTTACCTCAATGCCATGCAGATCATCGCGCGGCCCATTAATGGGGCCAAAGGAATAGCACTCGCCCTCAGCCTGCTGCTTGTGACCGTGATGGGCCTGAATAGGCTTGAGGTGAACGATGATATTCGCGCCCTGCAGCAGAGCCCTCTGAGCGTCACCCAGAGTGAGGAAAGGCTGCGCCAGGTGATGAGTGGCGGCACAGATAACCAATTTATCCTGGTAAGAGCCGACACCCCGGAGGCGCTGCTGACACGGCTTGAGGCACTTACGCCGACGCTCAACTCACTGCAACACCAGGGCATGCTGGGTAACTCAGTTAATCTGGCCCGCTACCTGCCCAGTCAGACAAGCCAGCAAGAGGCCTATCGCCTACAAGGGCAGATCTACCAAGAGCTGCCCCAGGTGTTAGCGCGTCTAGGGCTGGACAGCGAGCTAGCGCCCGCCTTGATGGCGAGCTTCGAGGCCAGCGCCACAGAGACCATCACCCCTGCCAATTTCTTCGCCGATAAGGCGGGCGAGCTGTTCGCGCCGCTATGGTTGGCACCCGAGTTGTCGTCCAAGTTGTCACCCGAGCTATCACATGGGCTATCGCGTGGAACTGATGCTCAAACCCAGATAAAGAGATCTGATTCAGATGCCTACGGCGCTATTGTCTTATTGGGTGGCATCAAAAACCTCGGCACCTTGACCCAGGCAATCAGCTCATTAAGTGGCGTGACCCTGGTCGACAAGGTACAGGATATCTCGGATGTGATGGCCAAGTATCGCAGCACGACCCTAAGCCTGTTGGGCCTGGCACTTGTGGTCGCAGGGCTTATCTTCTCGCTGCGCTTCGGCCTCAAGATGGCCCTATGGATAACGGCAGTCCCCGCCTTGGCGGCACTGCTCACCCTGGCAGGCCTGGGATTAGCCGGCTCACCACTCACCCTGTTTCATGCTCTGGCACTGATCTTGGTGTTCGGCATAGGCGTCGACTACAGCCTGTTTTTCGCCGAGAGCCATAGAGGCGAAGGCGTGATGATGGCGGTATTCATGTCCGCCTGCTCGACCCTGATGGCCTTCGGCCTACTGGCCTTCAGCCAGACGCCGGCCATCCATTATTTCGGCCTGACATTACTCCTGGGGATAGGGCTCACCTTCTTGCTCTCCCCCTTTATTCACACATTAACAAGGATTGATAAGTGACCCCATTCGCGCAAACAGCCGCTCAGACGGACCATTATGATGTGATAGTGATAGGTGCCGGTCCCTCGGGGAGTGTCGCCGCCAGCTTGCTGCATCAACAGGGTAAGCGTGTTTTAGTCATAGAGAAGCAGCACTTCCCACGCTTCTCTATCGGCGAGAGCCTTCTCCCCTGCTGTATGCAGGTGATTGAGGAGGCCAATATGCTCGAGGCCGTCAATCAGGCGGGGTATCAATTCAAGAATGGCGCTGCGTTCAACGCCAATGGACGCTCGACCTACTTCGACTTTACCGACAAGTTCACCCCTGGGCCGGGTACCACCTTTCAGGTCGAACGTGGCGACTTCGACAAGCTGCTGGCCGACACGGCCGAGAGCCAGGGTGTCGAGATCCGTTATGGCCAGCATGTCGACGCGGTCGATCTGAGCCAACAACCCAGGCTCACCATCAGCGACGAGCAGGGACAAAGCTATACGCTGAGCGCCGACTACCTGCTGGACGCCAGCGGCTTCGGTAGGGTACTCCCCAGGCTGCTGGACCTTGAGCGTCCCTCTAACCTGCCCAGCCGCACCGCGATATTTACCCATATCCAGGACAATATCGACAGCGTCGACATGGGCGACTATCAGTTCGATCGCAACAAGATCCTGATCAGCGTTCACCCGGATAACCGCGACATCTGGTACTGGCTGATCCCCTTCAGCAACGGTCGCTGCTCGCTGGGTGTGGTGGGCGAGCCTCACCTGCTGGGCGAAAATGCCGATCTAGAGGCCACAAATCTCGAGACCACAGTTCTCGAGGCCACACTGATGCGCCTGGTGCGGGAAGAACCACGTCTCAAGCAGCTGCTCAGTCGCGCCGAGATAGTACGCCCACCCGCCAAGCTCGAGGGCTACTCGGCCAATGTCAGCACCCTGGCTAACGATAAATTTGCCCTGCTGGGCAACGCCGGCGAGTTTCTCGACCCAGTGTTCTCCTCTGGCGTGACTATTGCGATGCAATCAGCCTCGTTTGCAGCTAAATGTGTCGTGAGACAACTCAATGGTCAGGCGGTCGACTGGCAGGCGGAGTATGCCCAGCCGCTGATGCGCGGCGTCGATACCTTCAGAACCTATGTGCAGGCCTGGTATGATGGCCGCTTCCAGGACGTGATCTTCTATCAGGATCCTAACCCTAAGATTAAACAGATGATCTGTTCTATCCTGGCGGGCTACGCCTGGGACGAGAGCAACCCGTTTGTCGCCGAGTCTGAGCGTCGCCTCAACATGGTGGTCGAGCTATGCCGTTAAGGGCGAGTCTCTTCATCTGCATGACGCTCATGCTGAGTGCCTGCGCCCAAAAGCTAGACAGGCACACCTGTATGGCCCTGGCAGAGGGAGTCGACTATTGTCTGGCCCCCCTGCCAGCATCGGCGCCGGTCAGTCAGAGTCAGCTGGTGAAACTCAAGGTGAAACAGTCCAGGCATCAGCTGCTCAGCCAGCTGGATCTGACACCAGACTCACTTACCTTAGTGGGGCTGGCACCACTGGGCCAGCCACTGTTTACCCTCACCTATGACGGCCAGCAACTCACCAGCGAGCAGAGCGTCTTATTGGGGGAGCAATTTAAGGCCGAGTATCTCCTTGGGCTGTTGCAATTGATATACTGGCAGCCAGAGGATGTAAATCGCCATTTACAGGGGGCGACACTGACCGATCACGCCTGTGATGCAGCCTATTGCAGAAGATTATATGCTAGCGATGGCGAGACCATAATGGATATCCGCTATAGCCAAGCACAGCCCTGGGCAGCCGAGGTAACGCTGGAGTTTCATCAGGCACAACTGACGCTGAACATCCAGCCGCTAGAGTAAACAAGCGCTTAATAGCCATAAGAACGGACACTATGACAAAGATAGCTATCACCCACCTAGGATTGTGTACCCCGCTGGGAGACGATCCCCACACAGTCTTGCGCCACCTGCTCGATGGCGATACCCAGGGCATGCGGTGGCGTGACGACCTAATCCCCGACAGCCGGGTACTCGTGGGCATGGTCACCACAGAGTTGCCAGAGATAGCGCCTGACCTACAGAGATTCGACTGTCGTAACAACCAGTTGCTACAGCGCGCCGCGGAGCAGATCGCCCCCACGGTAGAGGCTGCCAAGACCCAATATGGTGCCGATCGTATCGGCATCGTATTGGGCACCAGCACCTCGGGCATCGCCAGGGGCGAGAAGGCGTTGGCCTACCGCGCCGAGCATGGTGTATTGCCCGCCGATTACCTCTATTCCAAGCAGGAGCTGGGTAACAGCTGCGACTTTCTACAGCATTATTTCGAGCTCTCAGGACCATGCTACACGGTTTCTACCGCCTGCTCCTCCAGCGCCAAGGTATTCGCCAGCGCCAAACGCCTGCTAGAAACCAACGTCTGCGACATGGTGATCGTCGGCGGCGCCGACAGCCTGTGTAAGTTGACCCTGAACGGCTTTCACTCGCTGGAATCTGTCTCCAAGACCCACTGCCAACCCTTTAGCCGTAATCGCGATGGCATCAATATCGGCGAGGGCGCCGCACTGTTTACCCTCACCCTAGGCGAGGCCGAATGGCTGCTGGCAGGCGTGGGCGAATCCAGCGATGCCCACCATATATCATCGCCCCATCCCGAGGGAGAGGGCGCAGTGGCGGCCATAGAGATGGCCCTCAAGGACGCAGAGATAGCGCCATCTCAGGTGGGCTACATCAACCTTCACGGTACGGCGACCATGAAAAACGATGCCATGGAGAGCCGCGCCCTGCTTAAGGTATTTGGCGACCAACTGCCGCCGGTAAGCTCTACCAAGCCGCTGACAGGCCATGCCCTCGGCGCTGCCGGTGCCCTGGAGGCGGCCTTCAGCCTGCTGCTCTTGTCAGCGTTAAATCAACACCAGGGGCTCCCCCCTCAGGTGGGCGACGGGCTGTGGGATGACGACAATCCGGCGCTGCCCTTCGTATCACAGGGGCAGACTCAAGCGCTCGACTATGTGATGAGTAACTCCTTCGCCTTTGGCGGCAGCAATGCCAGCGTCATCTTCAGCAAAGGAGCCAAGGGCTAATGTCTACACCACTAACACCAGAATCTGAGTCACAGCCAATGTCACAGCTAAATACTCCCCTGGCAGAGATCCCGCTGGACACTGTGTTGCCCCATCGCGCACCGATGATCTTGATCGACAAGCTGCTCGAGCAGGCACCAGATACCCTGCTGACCGAGGTGAACATAAGCACTGAAAGTGCCTATTTCGATGATGCCAGCCAGTCTGTACCCAACTATGTGGGCATAGAATATATGGCCCAGAGCATCGCCGCACTCGCAGGCCTGGAGGCCAGTGCCAGGGGCGAGCCTATTCGTGTCGGCTTCCTGCTCGGCACGCGCAAATTAACATTCGCGATCCCCGCCTATCGACTCGGTGAACGTTACCAGACCCGGGTCAGCCGCCTCTATCAGGAAGATAACGGTTTGGCGGTGTTTGATTGTAAAATATTCCACAACAATCAACTTGTGGCTGAGGCTAATGTCAATGTATTTCAGCCTCAGGACACCCAGGCCTATATCTTGGAGAGCCAGGCGGGTAAAGAAGAAGAGAAAGCAAGATGAACAAACGTGTATTGATCACAGGTGCCAGTCGCGGCATAGGCAAGGCCATCGCCCTCAAGCTGGCCGGGGCAGGCTATGATATCGCCCTGCATTTCCACAGCAATCAGGCGGCGGCCGATGCGACTCAGGTCGAACTCGAGGCGCTCGGCGCCAAGGTGAGCCGACTGCAGTTCGACGTGGCCGATCGCACCGGAGTCAAGGCTGCCATCGAGGCCGATATCGCCGCACACGGCGCCTACTACGGCGTGGTGCTGAACGCCGGGATCACCCGGGATACCGCCTTCCCCGCCATGAGCGACGAGGAATGGGACGGGGTGATCCATACCAACCTGGATGGTTTCTACAACGTTATCCATCCCTGCACCATGCCAATGATTCAGTCACGCCAAGGCGGACGCATCATCACCATGGCCTCGGTCTCCGGTATCGCGGGTAACCGTGGTCAGGTCAACTACAGCGCCTCCAAGGCCGGCATCATAGGCGCCACCAAGGCCCTGAGCCTGGAGCTGGCCAAGCGTAAGATCACCGTTAACTGCATCGCCCCAGGCCTTATCGAAACCGATATGGTGAGCGAATTCCCTCAGGAGATGGTCAAGGAGCTGGTCCCCATGCGTCGCATGGGCAAGGCCTCGGAGATCGCCGGACTGGCCAACTTCCTCATGTCTGAGGATGCGGCCTATATCACCCGTCAGGTGATCTCGGTAAACGGTGGCATGATCTGATGAATAACAAGACTCGACGCGTAGTGATCACCGGCGCTGGCGGCGTCACCGCCCTGGGCCACGACTGGCCCAGCATCGCCCAGCGCCTGCAGACGATGCAAAACTGCGTGCAGCGCATGGATGAATGGGATAGGTTCGACGGTCTCAACACCCGCCTAGCTGCGCCTGTCACAGATTTTGAAAAACCGGCCCACTATTCACGCAAGAAGATACGCTCCATGGGGCGAGTCTCTGTCATGGCGGCCTGGGCCAGCGAAAAGGCCCTGATGGATGCCGGCCTGCTAAACGCTCCCCTGGTGACTTCCGGCGCCATGGGCATCGCCTACGGCTCCTCAACAGGGAGTACGGATCCCATCATCGCCTTCGGCGACATGCTCAAAGAGGGCGACATGTCGGGGGTCACGGCCACCAGCTATATCCGTATGATGGCCCACACCACGGCAGTCAACGTCGGCGTCTTCTTCGGCCTCAAGGGCCGGGTGCACACCACCAGCAGCGCCTGTACCTCGGGCAGTCAGGGCATAGGCTACGCCTATGAGGCGATCAAATATGGTCAGCAGGATCTCATGCTGGCGGGCGGCGCCGAGGAGCTCTGTCCCACGGAGGCCGTGGTATTCGATACCCTGTTTGCCACCAGCACCAAGAATGACACCCCAAGCGAGACGCCGAGCCCCTTCGATCGTGACAGAGATGGCCTGGTGATCGGAGAAGGTGCCTGCACCCTGGTGCTGGAAGAGCTGGAACACGCCAAGGCGCGCGGCGCCAAGATCTACGCCGAGCTAGTCGGCTTCGGCACTAATTCCGATGGTCTGCATGTCACTCAGCCTAACGCCGAGACCATGGAGGTGGCGATCCGCCTGGCCCTAAAGGATGCCAACCTAGACGCAGACAAGATAGGCTATGTCAACGCCCATGGCACCGCCACGGATCGCGGCGACATCGCCGAGACCCAGGCCACTCAAGCGGTCTTTGGCGAGCAGATGCCCATCTCCTCCCTCAAGAGCTACACAGGCCATACCCTGGGCGCATGCGGGGCTTTAGAGGCCTGGGTCAGCATTGAGATGATGAATGCCGGCTGGTTTGCCCCCACCCTCAACCTCAAGAATGTCGATCCTGCCTGTGGTCAACTGGACTACATCAAGGATGAGGTTCGTCAGCTCACTACAGACTACGTGATGAGCAACAACTTCGCCTTTGGCGGCATCAACACCTCACTGATCTTCAAGCGCTGGCACGACTAAGGCCCCCAAACCTGGCCGCCGCGAAATGACCGCCACTTGGCAATCCCCCCGTGGCGGTCAACATCTGCTGGCACAGGCTTTGCTGAGGCTCTGAGTCCTTAATTAGAAGATGGAGCTTAAGATGCAATTTGTGCTCGGTGTCGTCAGCCACGCCAGCGTCGTCAAGATGCTAGAACAACACCTGGAAGATATGTATGCCACCTCGCCGCCAGAGAGTGTGCACGCGTTAGATTTAAGCGAATTAAAACAAGACGATATTAGATTTTGGACCCTATGGGAGGCCGATAGACTCTGCGGCTGCGGCGCCATCAAGCGCCTCTCGCCCGAGCATGGCGAACTCAAGTCGATGCGGGTCGCCAACTACTATCGCCAACGTGGCATAGGTGCGCGGATCTTGCACCATCTTCAGGCAGATGCCGCCCAAAATGGGATGACGCGCCTTAGCCTGGAGACCGGTAGCATGAGCTTCTTTCTCCCGGCCCGGCGCCTGTACCAGAAGTTTGGCTTCTTGGAGTGTGCCCCCTTCGGCCGCTACCAGGATGATCCCAACAGCGTCTTCATGACCAAGCGGCTCTGACATAACACTGGTTTGCACATAGCTGGCACTTGATTTGCGCTTAACTTGCACTCGGGAATCAATTAGAATGATCTTATTGAAGTAAATCTTATAGACTCGATTCTAATTGTAGGGGCAAACCATGTTTCAATCACTCTTAGCCAAGCTCTCTGGCAGCCATCCTGCCGAGCAATGCTGGCAACTGATCGAACAGGGCGTACAGGTCATCGATGTGCGCTCTCCCCAAGAATATGCCGGTGGTCACCTGCCAAATGCGCTCAACGTGCCGCTGGATCAACTGGCCCAGTGGCTGACTCAACACAGCGATAAACAGACACCTTTCGTGCTCTACTGCGGCGCGGGGATCCGTGCCCAGAAAGGCTGCGACATCCTCAGAGCCAATGGGTTCAATTGCGCCATCAATGGCGGCTCCCTCAAAGATCTGCTCTGTTATCAGCCACAAGGCGTCGCCAATGGCTAACACCAAAACTCGACCTGAAACCGAGCAGCCTATTCTTCAGGCCAAACACTCGGCTCCAGAAACGCCCAGGCCCAGGTACAGCTTTAGCGCCAATCGTACTCAAGGACGCCACAGGGTTCGCTATGTGGAAACAAGTCAGCAGAGTGACGAGTGCACCCTGTGCGAGTTGGCGCAATAGTCGTTAGCAGGTAAAAAAAGGCGCTCACCGATGTGAGCGCCTCAACCTAGAGATGGTTTAAATGTGGTCGACAATGAAAACTGTTAACAGGCAGTGCCTTAAGCTACCAGCTGCTCTATGCTCTGCTTGGCCTCACTGATCCCCTGCTCATTCGCCTCGGGACCCATGTTGAGGGCTTCGCCATAAACGGTTTCTACCTCATCGATACCGATGAAACCAAGCACTGTCTTGAGGTAAGGCACCACGTGATCGCTCGCGCCATTCTTGTGCACGCCGCCACGAGTGGTCACCAAGACCGCGCGCTTGCCTTCTACCAGGCCTTTAGGGCCGTTCTCTGTGTAAGTGAAGGTCACGCCAGCACGGGCGACCAGATCGATCCAGTTTTTCAGCTGAGTTGGGATGCTGAAGTTATACATAGGGGCGGCAATCACGAGTGTGTCATGGGCCTTCAACTCGGCCACCAGCTCGTCAGACAGTGCCAGCACCTCTTGTTGACGCGCCGTCAGCTCATCACCTCCATGTAGCCCCATGGCGATCTCGCCATCGAGTACCGGCAGTGGCTGCGCCGCCAGATCCCTTACCGTCACCTCGGCGCCCTGACCCTGCCAGTGTTGCTGCAGGTGGTCGATCAGCTTAGCCGATTGTGAATAATCCCCTAAGATACTTGATTTCAATACCAGTACTTTTGCCATAATCTGCTCCAATTCAAATCTCTGTTACAACCAATTGAGGTCAGTTTATCCGGCATTTAAACGAAAGATAAGCGCATAAAATACGCAAAAACGTTCTAAATAAACGAAAGGTAGGCACTTAAAAAGTGCTAGCCCTCGGATCAGGTAGCGATCGCTACAGGCGACAGAAAATATAATCCACTGATTAATAAAGAGTTACCATCAGACTCAAAGAGCAAGTCTCTCGTATTAGGCTGTCGTTATGATCCCTTGGGCTTCTCTGTGCGTAACGCAATGGAACTCAACCCTCGTTAAGGAGAAGCTGATGAATAAGATCTATCCGGCGCTCATGCTAGGCGCCATGCTGGGTATCACAGCCTGTGACAGTGATGATTCAGATGAGGTAATCAACATGGCGCCCGCGCCTGTCGCCGAAGCCCATGTTCGTGTCATTCACGCAGGCATCGACGCCCCCAAGGTCAACGTGATGGCCAACGATACCCAGCTCCTGGGTGATGTCGACTACGGCATATCGAGTGGTTTCTTAACCGTCCCTGCTGGCCTGTATGACATAGATGTCGATGCGCAAATAGCCGACGGTTCTTTACTCGAAGTACTCAGCGCCGACCTAGATCTATCCGCCGACATGGAATATACGGCCGTCGCCCTTGGTAAGGTTAGCGACGATACATTGCAACTTAAGCTCGTGGCCAATGCCAGTGCAGATATCGCCGCAGGTTATGCCCGCGTTCAGGTATTGCACGGTGCATCTGACGTAGGCCTGGTCGATGTGTATGTCACCGCACCCGGCGCTGATATCAGCAATACTGCCCCCACACTCTCGGCTAACTACCTAGATGCCAGCACCCAGCTGGAAGTCCCCGCCAGTGACTATCAGATCCGTATCACAGCATCGGGACAGAAGACTTCCGTCTTCGACTCGGGCACTGTGCCCCTGATGGCCGATACTGACTATTTCATCACCGCAATTGCCAATGCCTGGAGCGGGGACGCTCCCGTTGCCTTGTTGGTGGCCCTGGCTGACCAGCAGGCACTGCTGCTCGATAAGATGAGTGGCAGCGATGTGCGGATGATTCATGCGGTCGCAGACGCACCTGCGGTCGATCTCTTTCTCGATGGTGCCAATACGCCGGCTGTCGACATGCTGAGTTTTGCCGCGCTAACCGACTATCTTAATGTCGCCGATGGCGCCCATACGGTAACCGTCGCAGCCGATGCGGATAATAGCGTGGTGGTTATCGATGAGGCCGCCCTTAGCCTGGATCAGGGACAGAGTTACAGCGTCTTGGCAACAGGCTCCCTGGCCGACATGGATATCAAGCCTTGGGTGATCATGGAAGACAGTCGCCGCGTCGCGACGGAGGCTAAGATCAACATTGCCCATGCCAGTTATTCCGCAGGTAATGTGGATATTTATCTCACCCAGGATGCCGATATCTCGTCCGCTACACCCGCCTTGAGCGATGTTCCCTTCATGGCGGCATCGGGCAGCTTATCGGTGGCCCCAGGAAACTATGTCGTCAGTGTCACCCCTACCGGGAGCAAGACGGTTGTCATAGGTCCACTCGATATTAATCTCGCCGCAGGTGGCATCTATGGCGTGGCCGCCGTCGATGCAGTGGGCGGCGGCACTCCACTTGGCGTGATCCTCACGGATGATTTTGTCAACGCTATGTAGTTTAGCGATTTGCTCTCGCGACTAAGACCAATACTATTACCAAGACCAAGCCAAGCGCCCTTTTTAGGGCGCTTTTTACGGCTTATCCGCACCAACTAGATCGCCTCCACCGCTGATGTCGCATCCAAGCAGACAAATTAGGGATTCATCTTCCTTTTCTGGTATTCTATGACGTTATTAAACATGACTCCTATGCATAAAGAATAATGTCCAAACAAGACTCTCTTTGGTTTAAATCCTTACGTTGGATCCAGAAGAAACTCGTGCACACCATAGTAGTGCCTCAGGATCCCTTTGCCGATCTCAACCTGGATTCAGACAGACCCCTGGTCTATGTGATGAAGACAGAATCGATCAGTGACATCGCCGCCCTAAGCGAGGTGACTGAGCGACTCGGCCTGCCCAGCCCCTATCAGAGCCTGGATGTCGAGGGCGAGTCTGCCCCGCGAGTGGTCTGCGTCGAAGGCGCCAAGCCCTTGTTTGGCCAGCGCGAAGGCAACGAGTTTTACCTCGACAGCTTCTCGCGCCTGCTGAGCGCCCACAAGAAACATCCTGAGCTGGATATTCAGCTGGTGCCGGTCAGCCTCTACTGGGGGCGCACCCCTGGCAAGGAAGATGACACCATGAAGGCCGCGGTGCTGGAGCGAGAGAACCCCACCTGGCTGCGTAAATGCCTGATGATCCTCTTCCTCGGCCGTCACAACTTTGTGCAGTTTTCCAATGCCATGTCGCTGCGCTACATGGCCGACGAGCATGGTACCGACAAGCGCATCGCCCAAAAGCTGGCGCGCGTGGCCAGGGTACACTTCAGCCGTCAACGTAAGGTGATGACTGGCCCCGTACTGCCTAACCGCCAGAACCTGTTCCACGCCCTGCTAAAATCCGAATCGATGAAGAAGGCGATTCTGGAAGAGGCCCAAAGCAAGAAGATCTCCGAGGCCAAGGCCCGCGAGACCGCCATGGAATATCTCGATGAGATCGCCGCCGACTACTCGGACAGCCTGGTACGTATCGCCGAGCGTTTCCTCACCTGGCTGTGGAACAAGCTCTACAAGGGGATCAACATCAAGGGCGCCGAGCAGATCCGTCAGCTGCACCACGACGGCCACGAGATCGTCTACGTGCCTTGTCATCGTAGCCACATGGACTACCTGCTGCTCTCTTATATCCTCTACTATCAGGGCATGGTACCGCCGCATATTGCCGCCGGTATCAACCTCAACTTCTGGCCCGCCGGCCCCATGTTCCGCCGCGGTGGTGCCTTCTTTATTCGTCGCAGCTTCCGCGGCAACAAGCTCTATACCGCGGTATTCCGTGAGTACCTGGATCAGCTCTTTGCCAAGGGCTATTCGGTCGAGTACTTCACCGAGGGCGGC
Organism: Shewanella aquimarina; assembly: GCF_023349185.1. Classification (GTDB taxonomy): domain Bacteria; phylum Pseudomonadota; class Gammaproteobacteria; order Enterobacterales; family Shewanellaceae; genus Shewanella; species Shewanella aquimarina. Next base: position 87,378 of record NZ_JAKIKY010000013.1, read on the forward strand.
CGCTCCCGCACGGGTCGCCTGCTGGCACCTAAGACAGGGATGATCGCCATGACGCTGAACAGCGTGCTGCGTGGCGTCGAGCGCCCGGTCACCCTGGTGCCCGTCTACCTGGGATACGACCATGTGATGGAGGTGGCCACCTACCACAAGGAGCTGAGCGGTAAGAAGAAACAGAAAGAGTCTGTCTGGCAGGTGTTTGGTGCCATTCGCAAGCTGGGCAACTTCGGCCAGGGCTATGTTAACTTCGGCGAGCCGATCACCCTGCATACCTACCTCAACGAGCAGGTACCCGAATGGCGCGAGGAGCTAGCCCAGGATCCCGAGCAGAAGCCAAGCTGGCTGACCCCAGTGGTTAACACTTTGGCCAATCGCGTCATGACCCGCATCAACGATGCCGCCGCCGTCAGCTCGATCACCCTGACCAGCCTAGTGCTGCTTGCCTCTGAGCAGAATGCTCTGCAACGCAGTCAGCTGGAGAAGCAGCTGGATCTCTACCTGTCGCTGCTCAAGAGCGTGCCCTACACAGGCTTCACCTCTGTGGTCGAAGGCGACGGCGCCAAGCTGATCACCCAGGGACTGGAGCTGAAGAAGCTCAAGCTGGACAGCGACCCGCTGGGTGACATCATCTCCATCGATGAAGACCTGGCGGTTGCCATGACCTACTATCGCAACAACATCATCCACCTGTTGGTGATCCCATCCTTGATCGCCAGCTGCCTGACGCAGCAGGACCACTGCACCAGAGAAGAGATCATCGCCACGGTGAAAGATTTCTACCCGCTGCTACAGGCCGAGCTATTTATGGGGATCGATAACCTCGAGACCTATGTGAACCAGCTTCTGGATCAGCTACTGGCGGAAGATCTTATCGGCGAAGACAAGCATTTCAGCGTCAAGCCTGAGGGCCTTAATCAGCTGTTGCTGCTGGCCGGCACCATCAGCGAGACCATGCAGCGCTACGCCATCATCTTCAACCTGCTGGCGGCTTCGCCTAAGATTGAGCGTTCGGAACTGGAGAGCGACAGCCATCAGCTGGCTCAGCGTCTCGGGGCACTGCACGGCATCACGGCACCAGAGTTCTACGACAAGAAGCTCTACGGCACCCTGAGCGTCAAGCTCAAGGAGCTGGGCTACCTGGCCGATGACAGCCACGGCGAGGATGTTCAGCGTATCCGCAGCCGGGCCAACAGCCTGTTGCGTACATCGGTCAGACAAACCATAGTCGACAGCGTCGCCGCGGAGCATCAAGCCTAATGGCCAATCATATGAACGCGGCCAAGCATAAGGTCTCGGATAAGTCGCTGCTGGGCGGCGCCATGATCATCGCCGGTACGGCCGTAGGCGCGGGCATGTTCTCGCTGCCTGTGGTCGGCGCCGGAATGTGGTTTAGCTATTCACTGCTCATGATGCTGGGCGTCTGGTTCTGCATGCTGGTCTCAGGCCTGCTGCTACTGGAAACTAACCTGCACTACGAGCCCGGCGCCAGCTTCGATACCCTCACCCGGGATACCCTGGGTAACTTCTGGCGTATCGTCAACGGCCTATCAATCGCCTTCGTGCTCTATATTCTGGCCTATGCCTATATCAGTGGCGGCGGCTCTATCGTCAACCACAGCCTGAGCAGCCTAGGTGTCGAGCTGCCCCAGAGTCTCGCAGGTCTGGTATTTGCGGTGGGTCTGGCGATCATCGTCTTCATCAGCACCAAGGCGGTGGATCGCATCACCACCATAATGCTGGGGGGAATGATCATCACCTTCTTCCTCGCCATTGGGAATCTGCTTATCGAGGTGGAGCCCGCCAAGCTGTTTGTGCCCGACGGTGAAGCCAGCTATCTGCCCTATATGCTGGCCGCCATCCCTTTCGGTCTGGTGAGTTTCGGCTATCACGGCAACGTCCCCAGCCTGGTGAAATACTATGGCAAGGACCCAGGCACTATCGTCAAGGCGATCACCCTGGGCACCCTCATCGCCTTCGTGATCTATCTGTGCTGGCTGGTCGCGACCATGGGCAACATCAGCCGCAGCGGCTTCGTCGAGGTGATTGCTCAGGGCGGTAACATGGGCGTGTTGGTGGCGGCGCTGTCGGATGTGATGGCCAGCGACTGGTTAACGACTATGCTGACCCTGTTTGCCAACCTGGCGGTAGCCTCCTCCTTTCTGGGAGTGACTCTTGGGCTGTTCGACTATCTCGCCGACCTATTTGGCTTCGATGAGTCCCGCAGCGGCCGCCTCAAGACGGCGGCGGTAACCTTTTTGCCGCCGACGCTATTAGGCCTGCTGTTCCCTAATGGTTTTTTGATCGCCATCGGCTTTGCCGCGCTTGCCGCCACGATTTGGGCCGCCATAGTGCCGGCCCTGATGGCCTATCGCGCTAGGCAGATGTTCCCTGACAGCCAGAGTTTCAGGGTGCCAGGCGGGACTGTGGTTATCGCCATAGTGATCTTCTACGGCCTGCTCACTGCGGCCTGCCACCTGTTGGCCATGGCCGAGCTGCTGCCGGTATACGGTTAGCCCAGATGCCCTGTACAAGTCCCAAAAAAGGCGCTCATTTAGCGCCTTTTTTATTGATATATACCTTTACGCTAACCGTGCTAATTTATCGCTCCAGAGCCGGCTTCATGGTATCTGCCACAAGATGGATCACCGCCACCCAGGCCTCACGTACCTCCCGGGTGTAGGCCTCGCCCAGTCCCGTCTTCAACGTGTAGAGCAGGGCATTGCCCACGGGGGTAAAGTGAGACTGTCTGACGCCATAGGCTTGGTGCCTTCGCGCCAGCTCATGTAGCTGAGGCACCAAGGCATCGAGATCTTTAAGCCCCTCCACCGCCGCCTTCAACATGGCCATCAGCTTACGCCCCTGAGACCGAATGTCCTGCTTAAACAGGGGCCGCAAACTTGGGTCTATCTGAAACAGGGCGTCGTAGAAAATCGCCGCTGCCTGCTCGCTGAGCGGCTCAACCTGTTTAAATGAGGTTTGTACAAGATCTATCTGGGTGGACGTCAGGCTCATCGAAGCTCCCTCTTCTTAATCACTATCTCTTCTTAATCACTATCTCTTCTAAATAGCTATCTCTTCTCAATAACTATCTCTTCTCAATAACTAACTCTTCTCAATAACTAACTCTTCTCAATAACTAACTCTTCTCAATAACTAACTCTTCTCAATAACTAACTCTTCTCAATAACTAACTCTTCTCAATAACTCTCCCCACAGCATAGACATAAATGGCAAAACAGGCTTAACTAAATTGATATCAAGACATATTTTTCATTAGGGAAGCTTGCGAAGAACTAGGGCCATTCGCTGCAAACTGTGCCTTGCATCTATCCACTTTAAGCACACGCAGTGCAAGCACGGGACTTATTCGCACCTTCCTTAGCAAAGGACTCAAAGATGAAGATTACTAGCTATCAACATGGCGACCCCTGCTGGATCGAACTGGCCAGTCACGAGGCAGCCTCGGGTAAACATTTCTACAGCGCGCTGTTTGACTGGCAGCTCAAGGATATGCCGATCCCCGACGGCGTCTATACCATGTTTGCCATCGAGGATGATGACATAGGGGCCATGTACCAGCTGCCGCAAAATATGATCGAAGACAAGGTGCCGACCCATTGGAGCATCTATTTCGCCGTCGACGATCTCGACGCCAGCCTAGAGGCCGTTAAGGCAAACGGTGGCCAGGTGATCCTCGGGCCCCACAGCGTAGGCGATGCGGGCAAGATGGCCCAATGCAGGGATCCCGAAGGCGCCAGCTTTTCTCTCTGGCAGGCGGGTGCGCATATTGGATCCATGCGTATGGGCGAGCCTAATACCCTCTGCTGGGCCGAACTCTGCTGTCGCGATGTCAATATGGCACAGGCCTTCTACACCCAGGTGATGGGCTGGCAGGTGCGCGAGTCTCAGATGGAAAACTTCACCTATTATGAGTGGTTACAGGGCGATCGCGCCGTCGGCGGCATGATGGCCATGACTGAGGAGTGGGGCGATACACCGCCACACTGGATGCCCTATATCATGGTAGACAACTGCGATGCCACGGTCGCTAAGGCCACGGAGATAGGCGGCCAGGTATGCGTGCCGCCGACGGATATTCCCGAGGTGGGACGCTTCTCTGTGATTAACGATCCCCAAGGTGGCACACTGTCAGTCATAAGACTCACCATGACTTAAATACCTAGTAGAAAAGCGCTAATCTTGAGTCTGGATGGGGATCAGGCATTGTTTTAACTCTTTGTTTTGGTTAGGTTCTAAACATTGCGAATGTATTTTGGCAATGTTGTTAACCACTAATCAGGGATGTAAACCATGCTTAAAAAATGGATGCCTATCATGGCGACGACACTCGTTATCGGCCTTAGCGGTTGTGCGTCAACCCAAGAATCTGAGACAGAAACTACCGCCGATAACGGCAGTAACAAGGCTAGCCAGCAATGCAAACGAGTTCGCTCGACAGGCTCTAATATCGGCCGCTGTCAGAAATAACCGTATTCAGATAGAAAAAAAGCACTGCCTTAGCAGTGCTTTTTTGTATCCGCTAAAAACACCTAGCCTTCGGCCGAATGCTTCAGGCGACGACCATAGATGAGCAGATAGAGGGCCGGCAGCACAAACAGCGACAGCAGCGGCGCGGTGATCATGCCGCCCACCATAGGCGCGGCGATCTTCTGCATCACATCGTTACCCGAACCTGCCCCCCACATGATGGGCAATAGGCCGAAGAAGATGGTTGCTACCGTCATCGCCTTGGGACGAATGCGCATCACGGCGCCCTCAATAAGGGCCTCCTTGAGATCCGCCACAAACTCGTAGCCGCCTGTCTCTTGCCTATGCTTGATGGCATTGTTGAGATAGACCAGCATCACCACCCCAAATTCGGCTGCTACCCCGGCGAGGGCGATCATCCCTACCGCCACGGCCACCGACATGTTGAAGTCCAGCGCAAACAGCAACCAGGTGCTACCCACCAGGGCAAACGGCAGGCTCAGCATGATGATAGAGGCCTGCAGTGGCGAGCCAAAGGTCATCATCAAGAGGATGAAGATCACCCCGAGGGCCATAGGGATCACCTTCTTCAGCTTGGCATCGACCCGCTGCATGTACTCATACTGGCCGGCGAAGCTATAGCTGTATCTCGGTGGCACCCTGAGCTCTTGATCCAGCGCCAATTTGGCCTCCTTGATGTACTCACCTATTGAGGTGTCTTGAATATCCACAAACACCCAGGAGATCAGGCGACCGTTCTCACTCTTGAGCATAGGCGCCCCGTCGGTGATCTCGATATCGGCCAGGTTACGCAGCGGCAGATAGTGGCCCGACTTAGTGATCACCGGCAGCTCCCTGAGCTTCTCTATGTTGTCCCTCAGCGCCCGCGGATAACGCAGATTGATCGGGTAACGCTCGGCGCCCTGAACCGACTCGCCTATGTCCATGCCGCCGATGGCGTAACGCACCACATCCTGAATATCCGTCAGTGTCATGCCATAGCGCGAGGCCACATCCAGCTTAGGCGTGATGTCCACATAACGACCCCCGCCCACACGTTCGGCGTAGGCCGACTTGGTATTGGGAAGCTGACTGAGGATCGCCTCGATGTCGGCCCCCACCTTCTGCAGCTCATTGACATCGGCGCCGGTGATCTTGATCCCCACAGGGGTCTTGATGCCGGTCGAGAGCATGTCGATACGTGTCTTGATCGGCTGCACCCAGGCGTTGGTGAGACCAGGCACCTTAACTGTCTTCTGTAGCTGGTCGATCACATCCTGCAGCTCGACGCCCTCACGCCACTCCTCCCTGGGCTTAAGCATTATGGTGGTTTCCAGCATGGTGAGCGGCGCGGGGTCGGTCGCCGTCTCTGCGCGTCCCACCTTACCAAACACCCGCTTCACCTCGGGCACCGTCTTGATCAACCTATCGGTCTGTTGCAGCACCTCGGCCGCCTTACTGGCACTGATGCCTGGCAGCGCCGTCGGCATATAGAGAAGATCCCCCTCCTCCAGCTCAGGCATGAACTCGCTGCCCATGTTAGTCACCGGATACCAGGCGCTGCCCAGTGCGACAACCGCCAGCAGCAGGGTGATCTTGGGGAAACGTAGCACCAGCTTGAGCGACGGCTTGTAGAGGGCGATCAACACCCGGCTGATGGGGTTGCTGGTCTCCTTGGGGATCTTGCCGCGAATGAAGTAGCCCATCAGGATGGGCACTAAGGTGATCGACAGAATCGCCGCCGCGGCCATGGCAAAGGTCTTGGTGTAGGCCAGCGGGCTAAACAGGCGTCCCTCCTGGGCCTCGAGGGCAAACACAGGCACGAAGCTGAGGGTAATGATCAACAGCGAGAAAAACAGCGCCGGGCCCACCTCGATGGAGGCCTTGGCGACTATATGCCAATGCTCCTTGTTATCCGGGTCGCGGCGATACTCATCCTTGAAGTGCTCCAGGTGCTTGTGCATGTTCTCGATCATCACGATGGCACCATCCACCACGGCGCCGATGGCGATGGCGATACCGCCGAGACTCATGATGTTGGCGTTAACCCCCATCTTATTCATCACGATAAAGGCGATCAGAATCGACAGCGGCAGGGTGATCACGGCAACTAGGGTCGAGCGAGCGTGCAGTAGGAACAGCAGACACACCAGGCCCACCACCAGCATCTCTTCGATCACCTTGTGGAACAGATTTTCTACCGACTTGTTGATCAGCTCAGATCTGTCGTAGGTGGGGATGATCTCCACCCCTTGAGGCAGACCCGCCTTGAGCTGTTCAAGCTTGGCCTTGACCGCGTCTATGGTCGCCAGGGCGTTTTCGCCGTAGCGCATCACTATGATGCCGCCTACCACCTCGCCTTCACCGTCGAGCTCGGCAATGCCGCGTCGAGAGGCTGGGCCCTTACGCACTGTCGCCACATCCTTGAGTAGCAGCGCCGTGCCTGATGGGCTGGTGACCCCCAGAGGGATCTCCCTGAAATCATCCAGGGTCTGACGATACCCCTTGGCGCGCACCATATACTCGGCCTCGGCCATCTCGATCACTGAGCCGCCCGCCTCGGTATTGGACTTGTTAATGGCATTCTTCACCGCGGCAATGTCCAGCTTGTAGATGGCCAGCTTGTCGGGTTCGATCACTATCTGGTAGGTCTGCTCCATGCCGCCGACGGTCGCCACCTCGGAGACACCGGCCACACTCTGCAGCTCGAGCTTGAGATACCAGTCCTGCAGGCTCTTGAGCTGGGAGAGATCCAGGTTACCCGAGCGATCCACCAGGGCATACTCATAGATCCAGCCCACACCCGAGGCATCGGGCCCCAGTGAGGGTTGAAGTCCTTGGGGCAGTCGGCTGCTGACCTGACTCAGGTATTCCAACACCCGTGAGCGTGCCCAGTAGATATCTGTGCCATCTTCGAAGATCACATAGACGTATGAATCGCCGAAGAAGGAGTAGCCCCGCACCGTCTTGGCACCGGGCACCGCCAGCATGGCGGTAGAAAGCGGGTAGGTCACCTGCTCTTCCACCAACTTGGGCGCCTGGCCTGGGTAAGGCGTCTTGATGATCACCTGCACGTCCGACAGATCCGGCAGCGCATCCAGGGGGGTCTTTCTCAGCTCCTGCACGCCCCAGACGGTGATCATCAAGGCGATGATCAGCACCATCAAACGCTGGGCGATGGAGGCCTCGATAATTTTCTTTAACATAGCGCCCCCTAGTGCTGATGACCGCTGCTAAGACGCATCAGGCTGCCCTTCAGGCTCGCCTCTGAATCGAGCAGGAACTGACCCGAGGTCACCACCTGTTCGCCCTCCTCGATACCGCTTAAGATCTCCGCCTTGCCCTGCGACATCATGCCGACGGTGACCTTGCGGGCCAGGAAGCTGCCATCACCCTGCTTGACGATGACGCGGTTCTCTTTACCCGTCTGGATCAGGGCTTCCTGAGGGATCACCAGCACATCCTCGTTCGGACCGCCGTAGATCTCTATCTTGGCCAGGGTATTGGGACGCAGGGCCACCTCGTTATTGGCCAGCACAATACGCACCCTAAGGCTGCGGGTCACGGGATCCAGCTCGGGATAGATGTAGTCAATCTTGCCCTCTATGCCCTTAAGATCCATGGCTGGCACAGAAACCTCTGTGGGTTGGCCTATGGCAAGCCAGCTCTGCTCATTCTCGAACACATCGGCAATCACCCACACCTTGGAGAGATCCACCACAGACATCACCTCTGTGGCGGGTTGAATATACATGCCATCACGCACGGTCAGCGCCTTGACGATACCGTCTGTCTTGGCGTAGAAAGGCACCCGGTACTGGGTCTGTTTGGTCTTGGCGAGCTGTTTAATCTGCGCCTGATTCATCCCCAGTAACTCCAAGCGTAGCCCCGCCTTACGTACTAGGTCTTGATAATTGCGGCTCTCCTTGGAGCTCTGCAGGCTGCTAAGCGCCAACAGGTAATCATCCTGAGCGTTGATCAGATCCGGCGAGTAGATCTCATACAGCAGCTGCCCCTTGGTGATCTTGTCGCCCACTGAATCTATGGCCAGCTTCTCTATCCAGCCGTTGACCCTGGCGTGCACATGGTTGATCTGGCTCTCGTCGTACCCTATCTGACCCACTGTCTGGACAAACTTCCATAGGGTATCTTTCTCCGCCTTGGCCACCTTAAGCGCCAGGGCCTGCTGCATGCTGCCAGAGACATCTATCTCAATCTGCTGCGCATCGGCCGACATCTCCACCTTCTCCAGATTCATGCCACAGATAGGACAGGTACCAGGCACATCGCTAACGATATGGGCATGCATGGGGCAGACATATTTGATCGACGGCTCACCGGTAAGGGGAGCAGGCTTTGCCTGGGCCAAGGGGTCGTGTTGGCTGTGATCCATCTCGGCCTGTGCCTTAGTGCTAATCGACTCCTCTTCCTCCTCGGCCACCAGGAACATGTTGCACTTGGGGCAGCGGCTTCCCGGCTCGTGGCTGGTCTCCTCGGGATGCATAGGGCAGACATAGGTCACCTCATGGCCGGCCGTCAAACTCTTCTCATTCGTCTCGGTTTCCTGCTCTACCAGGAACATGTTGCACTTAGGGCAACGGCTTCCCGGCTCGTGGCTGGTCTCCTCGGGATGCATAGGGCAGACATAGGTCTTCTGCTCATGCCCGGCCGTCAAACTCTTCTCATTCGTCTCGGTTTCCTGCTCTACCAGGAACATGTTGCATTTGGGGCAACGGCTTCCCGGCTCGTGGCTGGTCTCCTCGGGATGCATGGGGCAGACATAGGTCTTCTCTCCCGCCGCATGTTGGTGCGCCTCGTGTCCGTGGGCCGTGTTGGCCTCTAGCGCCTGGGTATGGCCCAGCTGCGGAGTCGCCACCATAAAAAGACTCAAAAGATAAGCGAGCTTTTGGCCTCTATTTTTCGAATTTACCTGACTCATAATGCCTCATCTCCACTCATAAACTAGTGATGCTTGTGGCCGCTATCGGCGCTCGCCACAGGCTCAAGGAACATGCCACACTTAGGACATGAATCCCCTTTCGCCCCCTTCACTTCTGGATGCATAGGGCAGTGATAGCCTTGCTTAGCCATATCGTGTTGATGCTTATGTTTAGGGCAGTTGTCGCATGACTTACCGGCCTTGGCCGTCTTGGCCTTTTCCAGGTTCATGCCACACTTAGGGCAGGTGTCGCCCTTGGCGCCTTTCACCTCTGGGTGCATAGGACACTCGTAACCGCCTGCCTTGTCGGCCTTAGCATGTTGATGGTGAGGACACTTGTCGCAGTCCTTACCATGGTGCTTGGCCGTGGCATGGTGCGCCGCGGGCTCCAGGTTCATGCCGCACTTAGGGCAGGTATCGCCCTTGGCGCCTTTCACTTCAGGATGCATGGGGCAGTCATAACCTTGTTCGGCCGCCGCAGCATGATGCTGCTCGGCGAAGGCCATTGGGGCCGTGCTCACAAAGATAAACGCAGTTAAAATCAGACTGATCAGGGTTTTCATCTATGGACTCCATCAAAGGATGACCGCATAACACGCGTAACGCTTACGCGACTTAAGCCTAAAACAGTTAAATTAAGCTAATTAATATGCGGCTAATATAATTCATTTTTCGTTAAACATCAGTGAAGTAAATATTGAGGCGCACCCGGCGAATGGAGAGTCTCCAAGACAGCGGGGTTAAATACGCCAATACACCTAGTAAAACGTTGATAAAAAATAGGTATATCGATTTAGACTCGGACGGCCCGTCTACCAGGCGCCACAGAAGATCAGGCGATCGGCGGTCGGAAGGCTGAGCCTAAAGAGATAGAGTGGAAATGAGGCATTTGAGTGGCCAGGATAGACTCGGAACCGGCTACGCCAGGCCAGGGCGTAACGGTAAACAGCGTGCCTGTCACAGAGATCACCATGCAGTGATTACAATCTCCCTTACAAAATCCTTTGCCTTCACAGCAATGCTGAGCAGCGGGAAGCACATTTTGCTCATCATCGCAGCAGTGAGATTGCATCTTTGCACCGTCATCATGACAGTTATCGCCATTATTCATCTGCATCATAGGCATTTCATCCGCCTGCGCGTAGGGGATCATCGCCATGCCATTAGCCAACAACACCTGGCCCAGCAAAGCGAGCAGTGTGAAGATGACTAACGTGTGATGCCTAAGCGTTTGACGCATGATGTAACCCTATAATGAGATGATCCAAGTCTATCACGATATCAAGATGAGGCCTTGATAAAACTCACATTTCCAATATATCAAGGTCATCTAAATCGAGCGGCATTACTTCGCCAGCCAGATCTTTTCCATCAACTCCTGATGGTTCATCAGGGTAAGCTCCTGCTGCCGACCATTTTGCGACACCAAGCGCGCCTTAGGTGCATCTATGAAGGCCTCTGCGTCCTGCTGACTCAATATCTCGGGCAACACCAGGCGATAGGCATCATCAGCTTTGACATCTAAGGTTAAATAGAGCGGCTGCGAGGTCACCCAGACACCGGAATCATCGGCGTTATCGGCAAAGATGTCGCGATAGACCAGCTCCACCAGCTGCTTACCCGAATCTAAGGTTAAGACACTCTGCTGATGACCTAGCTTAACGTCTCCACCTTGCACCTGTATCTCGTCGGGCAGAGTGAGGCTGGCGGCGCTGGCGGCGTTAACCATGGCTAGGGCAAGGAAAGTGCTAAGTGTGCTGGTAAAGATATGACGTGTTTTCATAATCGACTCCCATCAGGCATAGGCCTGACAAATTGGCAAATTGTTGGCCACGCCATATGAGGTTAGCGGCGCGGCAGATTCGTATTCGAGCTTTGTACGTGCGTGTTACGCGGGTTGAAGACGAACCATTAACCAATGGGAGGGGGTGATAGGGGGGTGAGATCGGCGGTCTGTAGCGACCAACCAGTGGTCACAATCAGACCAGACACAGGCTGAAAGGCCAATGATGGCACGCTGGCGCTCAGATTACCTAGGGTCGAGGCGCAGTGGGTCATGCAGTCGCCTGGGCCCATTGCGGCGCACAGAGCCTCGCAATCCACCAGCGAGTTGTCGCCGGACATCTTGCACACCTGTCCCTGATGAGACATCTGCATGCCGGCCTTTACGGCTTGGGTGACCTGTGTCATCTCCTGGCTCATGACCTGACTCATATTCTGAGCCATCGCCATATGATCGCCCTTCATCATAGACATGAGTGCACTGGGCATGGCCATGGCTGGTGTCAGAATAAACTGACCCAGTAGGGCGATGATCAATACAAACTTGCCGAAGATACGTGTCATATAAGCGAGAAAAACGTCATTAATTGAACCTGAATTACCATGATAGACAGGCGCCTTTAAAAAAGGTTCACTACCCATTAAATTATTTTTCCATTTCGCGAACAATCGTCATATTAGCAATAGATAATAACCCCATAAAATCCAACAAAATCATTACTAAATAGTAAAAGTTGCGACGAACTTGTCATGTCATGGTCTTTACTATAACTTTAGTAAATGCGCATATATTATGAGCGATTTCACAAAATCTTGCTTATGTAAGATAGAGTTAGAGCTAGCTCTCATTTTACGGTTTTAAAGCCAGATCAAGCGGCGTCTTCTGGTTATACTCTCAGCTACAGAGATGCATTAAATATAATAGATATAATAAACATATTATTTTGGAGATAGAGTGATGAACTGGCGTGCACTATTCAAACCTAGCGCGAAATACTCAATATTTGCCCTACTCGTGGTGGGTATTGTAGTCGGTGTTGTGGGCTACTTTGCGACACAACAAACTTTACATGCAACCAGTACAGATGAATTCTGTATGTCTTGCCACAGCAACCACTCTCTGAAAGATGAGGTGATGGCGTCGGCTCACGGCGGCGGAAGTGCGGGCGTAACCGTTCAGTGTCAAGACTGTCACTTGCCACACGGCCCGGTTGACTACCTGATCAAGAAGATCATCGTATCTAAAGATCTATACGGCTTCCTCACTATCGACGGCTTCAACACTCAAGAGTGGTTGGATGAAAACCGTAAAGAGCAGGCTGACCTGGCACTTAAATACTTCCGCGCTAACGACAGCGCTAACTGTCAGCACTGTCACACTCGTATCTACGAGAACCAGCCTGAAACCATGAAGAAGATGGCGAAGAGAATGCACGCCAACAACTTCAAGAAAGATGCTGACAAGCGTAAGACTTGTGTAGACTGTCACAAAGGCGTTGCTCACCCTTATCCTAAGGGATAATCCGCCAGCCTGACGGCAATCTTAGATTGCAATCTTGATCGAAAAACGCCTGATGATAGTCATCAGGCGTTTTTGTTTTTGCAGACCTAAAATGTGCGCCGCGATTGGCGACGCTGACAGACGCTAAGACAAGCTTATACCAATCACAGTAAACATGTGATCAGAAATAGCGCAGGAAAAACGCTTGAGAACAAAGCAGGATTTTTAGATAAGTAGTTATTCTACAATTAAAAATACTAATACAGTTATCGAGCGTTTTAACAAGCTAGAATGATCAATTATTTATTACGATTGGTATTATTTAGGCAGGCTCACATAGGTGCCCAGGAACTGGGCGCAGCACTGCTCGCCGCAGTAGAGGCTCACCTCTAGCTTCACCTTGGCCCGCTTACCTTGGCCTAACAGGCTCAGCTCCCCATCCTGCTCATTGGCCTTGGGCCAGGTCACCCGCGCCTGAGGCGATTCCCCCACGGGGGCTAGATAACGAATATCCGCCTTGCCTAGGACGATATCCCCTTCGACGCCAGCAAGTCGCTGCTGCAACCAAACCATGCCCCAGCCGGTCAGTGTCATCAGGGTATAGATGCTGCCAGCAAACATGGTGTGATGCAGGTTGATGTTAGGCGCCAGCGGCGCACTCACCGTCAGGGTCTGCCCTTCATAAGTTTTTGGGGCTATCTGCATGAAGGCGCTGACGGGGATCGTCTCATGCCAGGTGCGCTGCAGCTCGCCGAGTAGTTCCTCTATCTGTTCTGGTTCTTCTGCCTTAGACATAGTGATCACACCTGCAGATTAAAGGTGACCGGACCGTCGTTGATCAGGCTCACCTGCATGTCGGCGGCAAACTCGCCGGTCTGCACGGGCAAGCCCTGTGCGGCGCAGTAATCGACAAACGCCTCATAGAGGTGCTTCGCCTGCTCTGGGGTTCCGGCGCCGGAGAAACTCGGGCGCAGGCCGCGGCCGGTATCCGCCGCCAGGGTAAACTGAGAAACCACCAACAGACTCCCGCCCACCTGCTTGAGATTAAGGTTCATCTTGCCCTGTTCATCGCTAAACACGCGGTAGCTCATCACCTTGGTGGCGAGCTTCTCCATCTTGGCCTGGTCGTCTTGACGCTCCACGCCCAGCAAGACCAGGAGGCCCTTATCTATGGCGCCTATGGTCTGGCCATCCACATCCACCTTGGCCTGCTTCACTCTCTGTATTAAGGCAATCACTACCACTCGACTCCTATTGCTTAACGCTTATCACGGCTACGCCCGTAGCCCTTATACTTCTAGTTGGCTGACATCACGGGAATGGGTTTAATCAACTGCTCAGCGCTGTTGGGCAGGGCCTGCCCCACCCTGATTAGGGCATCATCTGTCCAGATAAGAAAACGGCGCAGCTCCTCCAGCTCCAGGGTGCCAACAAAGGTCGCCGCCCCCTGTACCTGAATCACCTTGCCCTCCTCCCTCAGGGTGAACTTAGCGAAGTTGAGCTTATCGTTCAGAGTGCCGATCAGCGCCACCAGCTCTTGGGAGCCTACCAGCTTAGGGCTCACCGCGTAGAAACGGCTCGCCAAGATACGGTCTATTCCCTCTGGATTCAGGCTTGGCTGCAGCACAAATTGATGATTCCCCAGCTGCACGCCCACCTTATTCGGCCCCACCTTCTTAGCCAGATAATTCTTATTGATCAGCGACACCAGCAGGGCATCTGTGGCCAGCTCATCGCTCATGCCGCTAAAATAGACCCGCTCAGGCACCGGCTGGGGCGTACGCTCGGTCGCCAACACATTAGTGCATACTACAAGCGCCAAAACGGCGATCAGTTTCTTCTTCATGATATCTGCTTCCTTTAGGCTATGACGCTTTACTTGTCTGTTACTTGTCTTCTTTACCGGCGGCCAGATAACGCCCCATCTGAGTCACCGCCTCGGCGACCGCCCGGCACATCTTGCTGTCGGCGAGGGTATGATAGCCCCCCTTCACCAGGCGTGACCTCAATAGGCTAGGACCGTGTTCCACCAGAAACTCATCCACCAGACGCTGCGGGCAGACCCAGTCCAGCTCCCCCTGCAATATGATGGTTGGGCAGATGAGATCCCCACCTACCTTCTTCATCAGCTGATAGCCGCCAAAATATTGATTGCGGGCATAATGCAGCTCCACTCTCGCCAAGGCTCCGCCCTGCTCGGCCAGGGCCTCGCTTAACTCGAAGCCGGGGACGGCCAGGGCCAGCTCCCAACGGAGCCAACGCCATACACTGCTACGGCGAACCTCGGCATCCTGATGGCTAAATCCGGTCTCGAAATGATCAAACAACTGCTCGAGAGACTCCCCATGTCCGGCGGCAAACTGGCGATACTCACCGGAGAAGATCTGCGCCGCGCCGCCCCGGCCATAAAGCCATTGCATCCCCTCATATGAAGGAATGAACATGCCCCAATAGATCTGTGACAGCACCCGCTCAGGATAGACGCAGCTATAGAGATACCCCAGGGTCGCGCCAAAGGAGCCGCCGAGCAGACACCAGGCCTCGACACCCGCCCAATGACGCACGCGCTCGATATCTTTGACCAGGCTGGGAAAGTCATTATTGGCCAGCTCGCCACAGGGCTTGGAACGACCCGCGGCGCGCTGATCCAGCAGGTAGATATGAAATCCGCGGTCGATAAACAGCCTCAACTCGAGGGGATTACAGCCGGCACCCGGCCCACCATGCAGATAGAGCACGGGAATGCCCTGGGGATCACCATATTGCGCCAGAAACAGGTGGTGCCCCTCGCCGACATCTATCCAATCCTGACGGATCAGCGGATGCGACTTAGCCGGACTCACCGCTTGGACTCGTCGAAATGCTCATCAGGCTCATCATCTGCCAGCTCCTTGTTCACCAGATCCATCAGACGCTTATCCAGATATTCAGGCATGGCCGCGGTGATCTCGGCGCCGATCAGGACGATGATCCAGGAGAGATACACCCAGACGAAGAGGATGGGTATGGTCGCCAGGGCACCATAGATGGCCTCATAGGCAGGAAATTCGGTGAGGTACAGGGCGAAGCCCTTCTTGCCCAGCTCAAACAGCAACGCCGCGACAATGGCGCCGAGCAGGGCGTGGAAAAACTTCACCTTGGTATTGGGCACCACCATGTAGATCAGCAGGAAGGTGGCAACCGAGAAGAACATGGGCAGACGCTCTACCAGGAGCGGCACCACACCACTGAGATCCGTGCCGCTAAACAGCTTGAGCGACACCACATAAGAGGTGGCTACCAGGCTGGCCCCCATCAACACGGGCCCTAAGGTCAGCACCATCCAGTACATGGAGAAGGAGACCACCATGGAGCGCTTCTCCGTGGTGCGCCAGATGCCATTGAGCGACTTGTCGATATTGGAGATCAGTAAGATAGCTACCACGACCAGGGCACCGATACCCACAGCCGTGCCCTTAGAGGCGTTGGCGACAAACTCGTTGATATACATCTGCACGCTATCCCCGGCAGAGGGGATGAAGTTGTCGTAGATGAAGGTCTCGATATGGCTGCGGATCCCCTTAAACACAGGGAAGGCCGACAGCATAGACATGGTCACCGCCACCATGGGCACCAGAGAGAGCAAGGTAACGTAAGCCAGGTGACCCGCCCGCATATTTATCTGGTCTTCCGCGACACGCTGCTTTAGATGTATCATGAACTGCCAGATACCCAGCATGATCGAACGAAGCAGGCTCACATCTATTCTATTTATCACGTTATTCTCTTGATTCAAGTGGGGTTAACTGCGTATCTTGGTACAGTAAGATTACAAGTTTAAAGACACTAGATACAAGTGTAAGGAATAAATTGATGTCCCAACAAGGTTCGGCTGGCAACGTGATTGCCGCCATCGCAAGCTTCTTCTTCCCAGGCCTGGGCCAATTAGTACAAGGACGCATCCTGGCGGCACTCCTGTTTTGTGTCGTGACCATAGTGGGCTATGCCCTGTGGTGGTTGATCGTCCCTGCCATCATAGGCGGTATCGCTCACCTGTGGAGCATCATAGACGCCGCTAAATTCAAGGCCGACTAACCGTCTAACAAGGAAATCGTCAGGATGAAAAAACTCATCACCGCAGCGGCCCTGGGCGCCGTCGTCATGCTCAGCGGCTGTCAGAGCGCCTACTACGGTGCCATGGAGAAGGTGGGCTACCATAAGCGCGACATCATGGTGGATCGCGTTAACGCCGCCAAAGAGTCTCAGGAAGAAGCCCAAGAGCAGTTCAGCTCGGCACTGGAAGAGATGCAGGCCCTGCTGAACCACGACGGTGGCGATCTGCAGAGCGCCTACGAGAAGGCCAGAGACGAATATGAATCTTCTCAGGAGGCCGCCGACGAGGTGAGCAGCCGTATCGACAAGGTGGAAGATGTCGCCGAGGCGCTATTTGACGAATGGCAGGCGGAAATTAGCGAGATCAGCAAGGCCAGCCTGCGCCGCAACAGCGAAACCAAGCTGCGCGAGACCCGTCGCTCCTACGAGCAGTTGGTACGCACCATGCGCCGCGCCGAGAGCAAGATGCCGCCTATACTGACTGCCATGAAAGACAACATGCTCTACCTCAAGCACAACCTCAACGCCCAGGCCATAGGCGCCATCAAGGGCGAGTTTGCCAGCCTGCAAACCGATATCTCAAGCCTGATCAAAGAAATGAACAAGTCGATTGCCGAGTCCAATCGCTTCATCCAATCGATGGAAGGCAACCAGTAACACTCTGCCTAAAGACGCCCGGGATTTCCTGGGCGCTTTCGCTTCAGACCATTATTAATAATCTAGAAAAACCTGCTTTGTGCTCGATCGTTTTTGCTGCGCTCTTTCCGATCATTTACTTACTGTGATTGATATAACAACCGGATATAGATCTCCTTCCCCATGCCGAATCGGCTCGATTTCGCGAGTCAGCGCACAAAACCACAGACCGCCACGAACTAACCACGCCGGCAGCGCCTCTTACTAATACATTCAGTGACTTGGCAAGCCAGTATGAGCCTTATCGAATCCCTTACCCTCGCCTTAGCCTTACTCTATAGTGTCAGCCTGCTCTACTGGAGCGGCAAACGCTGGGGCGCCGTCGTCAGCGGCGCAGCCTTAATGGGCGCCACGCTGGTGACCCTCTATTGGCCACTGTTTATCGCCCTGCTGTTGGCTGGCGGACTATTGGCCCTGGGCCACAGGGTTAGACCCGAGCTGCTCAAGGGAGATGTACGCGCCAACACGCTCAGGGAATGGGTGCAGCACCTACTGGCACTCTCCATGATGCTGGTTGGCATTCAATACGCGGCCAATGCCATCATGCTTAAACTAGGCATTACGCCCTACCTGATGCGACCCGACGTGGGCGACGCCTTCCTGCCCATCGCCGGCGCCATAGAGCTTAAGGCGATCATCACCCTGGATATCTGGGATCAGAACCATCCGGCCGCCGCCGTGATGCTGACCGTGGTGATCCTCTCCGGATTGCTGTGTAAGCGCGCCTTCTGCGGCTGGGCCTGCCCACTGGGGCTCGCCGGCGAATACCTGTATAAGCAGAGAAAGCGTTTCATCAAGCAGGAATTGCTGCCGCCCGCCTGGCTCGATTGGCCGCTGCGTATGCTGAAATACCTGCTGCTGGCGGGCCTGCTCTATATCGTGCTCGGCATGCCGTCTGCCAGTATTCCTCATTATCTCGAGGGCAACTACCATAAGATAGCCGACCTTAAGATGGCGCTCTTCTTCGTGACCCCAGGGCTTATCACCCTGGCCTGTTTCGCCGTCATACTGCTGCTGGCCGCCTGGCGCCGTCAGGGCTTCTGCCGTTATATCTGCCCCTATGGCGCCCTACTGGGCCTCACCAGCTTCTTGAGTCCGTTTAAGATCCGCCGCAGCACCCAGCACTGCCTCATCGAAACCAAGGGGATGAACTGCGACAAATGCACCCGTGCCTGCCCGGCCAACATCAAGGTACATGAGCAAGGCACGGTACGCTCCGACGAGTGCCAGGCCTGCATGCGCTGCGTCTCCGCCTGTCCGAAGCAGGAAGCGCTGCACTTCAGCACCCGCAACGGCATCAAGCTCTCCGCCCGCGGCCTCACCATCATGCTGTTACTGCTGCTGTTTATGATCCCGCTGATCGCCTATGTAGGGGGATTCTGGGTCAGCCAGACACCGACCGAGATTAGGATGTATTTGATACAGCATTTGGGGGCAATTGGGCATTGATGGCCTTTGGGTAAGGGGTACCCTTTTGGCTGAGGGCCCATGATAATTTTGCCCTCAGGAACATCGTTATCTAGGCGAGAATTGAAGGTCGCACCTTCATTGCAACCTATAGCCTGCGGTGGGGTTTAGGTATTTGGTGTTAATTGAGTCAGTTTGAAGCTCGCACCTTCATCGCTACCCATTGCCTGCCGCAGGCTTTATGTGCAAACACTTCTGCGACACGCCGCAAGCACCTCCCTGTGGGCTCTACGCCAGCATCCATGTTGGCGAAGGCCGCAGCCGTGTTTACACCAGTATCTAACGTCTCTTCGATTTGGCTTTGTTTGTAAGGCTGAGAGGCTTAACTTTTTGGATCATTTTGAATTTATGATATATGTTTGAAGACCTTACCTTCGCTGTAACCTCACACCTGCGATGTGCCCATGTGCAAACTTCTCTTAGCAAAAGTGCATGGCACATGACTTCATCAGTTTGTTATCAGACATGTCAGTCGTCGTTTTGCATTACTGGGGCAATAATCAAATAGAGCATAAAGCTGGCCCAACTAACAAAAAATGTGGCAAATAACCAAATGGCTTTTTCTTTCCTTCCTACTCTTTTTGACTTGCCAATTACAACCAAGGGCACAAGCCAAAATATCAATACTAAAAGTAGGGGAAACCAGCTAATAAAAAAGTTTACATATATTGAATTATCTTCCTGCATTTATGATTCTTCCATGTCTTAAGATACTTATTAGCGTAAAAGCCGAATATAAAAATCTTTAAGCCCTAATGCACTCGACAATGAAAACAATAAGACTCTGAATTGTATAACAATTTAAGTGCTGTTTTTCAATACAAAAGTTACCACAACCAAGACAAGAGAGAGTTGGCTTATTACTGAGAAGAGGCGAGATCTCCAACGCCTTCTAATACAAGCAAAACTAGCACCTGGAAGGCATCAATTAACGCTAAATCGAAGAGACGATTGAACTCGGTGTAAACACATTTGTGACCTTCCGAGGCATGGATGCCGAGGCAGAGCTCACAAGGATGTGCTCGTAGCGTGTCACAAATGTGTTTGCACTTGGGCCTGCCGCAGGCAATAGATTGACCACCAAGCCTTGGTGTTAAATAACTCAGCCAAACAACTGCATGAGCCAGAAGCTCAATAGCTAAAATCCAACTCATCCCTCGCCGGGCAGGCGATAGGTTAACCATGCAGCCATGGTGTCAAATAACTCAGCTATACACCCATATCATCTACGCCCCCTAAGGTATCCAACTTGGCGCCACGGCTGAATATCTGGCCAGCTTACGCCAGATACAAAAAACCCCGGCCATCTGCATGGTCGGGGCTTTGGGCTAATCGACTGCACCTAAAAGGTGCGGGTCAGATTAGGCGTCTTTCGAGGCACGGCTGGCACGCTTACGATCGTTCTCGGTCAGGTGACGCTTACGCACGCGGATGCTCAGCGGAGTCACTTCTACCAATTCGTCGTCATCGATGAACTCAAGCGCCTGCTCAAGGGTCATCTGGATGTGCGGCGTCAGTACCTGAGCTTCGTCGGTACCAGAGGCACGCATGTTGGTCAGCTGCTTACCCTTCAGACAGTTAACTGTCAGGTCGTTGGCACGAGAGTGGATACCCACTACCTGGCCTTCGTAAACCTCGGCGGCGTGACCGATCATCAGACGACCACGGTCTTGCAGACCGAACAGGGCGAAGGTCAGTGCCTTACCGGTAGCGTTAGAGATCAACACACCGTTTTGACGCTGACCGATCTCACCGCCCTTCACAGGACCATAATGGTCGAATGAGTGGTAGATAAGACCCGTACCTGAGGTGGCTGTCATGAACTCGGTTTGGAAACCGATCAGGCCACGGCTAGGAATGATGAAGTCGATACGCACACGGCCTTTACCGTCTGGCTGCATGTCACGCATGTCAGCCTTACGGGTACCTAGCTTCTCGATAACCGCACCTTGATGCTCTTCTTCAACGTCTACGGTTAGGGTCTCGTATGGCTCGCACTTCTCGCCGTCGATCTCTTTAACGATAACTTCTGGACGCGATACGGCCAGCTCGTAGCCTTCACGACGCATGTTTTCGATAAGGATAGACAGGTGAAGCTCACCACGGCCAGATACGCGGAAACGGTCTGGGCTGTCAGTCTCTTCGACGCGCAGTGCCACGTTGTGTACCAGTTCCTGTTGCAGACGCTCAAGGATGTTACGTGAAGTCACGTACTTACCTTCTTTACCAGCGAATGGCGAGGTGTTTACCTGGAAGGTCATGGTCAGTGTTGGCTCGTCAACAGACAGAGGAGGCAAGGCTTCGGCGTTGCCCACGGCACAGATGGTGTCGGAGATCTTCAGCTCGCCCAGACCGGTAATGGCCACGATGTCGCCGGCGTTTGCCTCCTCAACCTCGTGACGGTCCAGACCCATGTAGCCGAGTACCTGGCCGATCTTACCGTTACGTGTGGTGCCATCGGCCGCCACTACGGTAACCTGCTGGTTAACCTTAACGCTACCACGCTTAATACGGCCTACACCGATAACGCCCACGTATGAGTTGTAGTCCAGCTGAGAGATCTGCATCTGGAAGGCACCTTCGGCATCGGCATCAGGTGAAGACACCTTCTCGACGATGGTCTCGAACAGTGGCGTCATGTCTGCGCCAGTCTCTTCAGGATCCAGAGTCGCGAAACCGTTCAATGCAGAGGCATAAACGATTGGGAAGTCCAGCTGCTCATCGGTAGCACCCAGGTTGTCGAACAGGTCGAATACCTGATCGATAACCCAATCAGGACGTGCACCCGGACGGTCGATCTTGTTGATCACTACGATAGGCTTAAGGCCTTGAGCGAAGGCTTTCTTAGTCACGAAACGTGTCTGTGGCATTGGACCATCGACCGCATCAACTAGCAGTAGCACACAGTCAACCATAGAAAGTACACGCTCAACCTCGCCACCGAAGTCGGCGTGGCCAGGGGTATCAACGATGTTGATACGGTAGTCGTTCCACTTGATGGCAGTATTCTTCGCCAGAATCGTGATTCCACGTTCCTTTTCAAGATCGTTGGAATCCATCACCCGCTCAGCGGCCTCTCCTCGAGTCTCAAGGGTTCCAGACTGTGCCAGCAGCTTATCAACCAGGGTCGTCTTACCATGGTCAACGTGTGCAATAATGGCGATGTTACGTAAATTCTCTAACACGGATAAACCTCTTACCATCGAAAAAATAGGGTATTGATAACAGCCCTAATAATAGCTGTTGCAATAAAAAACGTGCCATTCTACTCTAGCGAGGGGCTCTCGCACAGGATTATTTTTTAGTCAGCTATGAATAGTCATGTTTATATTGGTGCGCACCATCTTGGTGAGCGCACCATTAAGAGGCAATCATTGCACCTTTATGGTGCAACATCGGGATTCCCACCACTCACCTTCTTTATCGTTCCCATAAAAATCAATACCTTAAACTTTTGGCACGAGTCTGGCTTTACTCATGCCAGAACCGCGTTGGTCGCAACGCTGAATGATATAAGAAGGGCATCCCCTCTACTCTACTCGGAGACTTTAGAATGTCAGTTGAATCAGTTTTACAACAACTAGAAGAACTTGAAGTTAAGTTTGTTGATTTGCGTTTTACCGATACTAAAGGTAAAGAGCAGCACGTATCTATTCCTGCTCACCAGGTTGATGCCGATTTCTTTGAAGACGGTAAAATGTTCGACGGTTCATCTATTGCTGGTTGGAAAGGCATTAACGAGTCAGACATGGTACTGATGCCAGACCCAACGACCTTCGTACTCGACCCGTTCACCGAAGAAACCACTGCCCTGATCCGCTGTGACATTCTTGAGCCAGGCACTATGACTGGTTACGACCGCGACCCACGCTCTATCGCTAAGAAAGCCGAAGAGTACCTGATCTCTACCGGCATCGCCGATACCGTACTCATTGGTCCTGAGCCAGAGTTCTTCCTGTTTGACGACGTTAAGTTCGGCACCGACATGTCTGGCTGTTTCGTTAAGCTAGACGCCAAAGAAGCGGCTTGGAACTCAGGCACTCACTACGAAGACGGCAACACAGGTCACCGTCCATTCGTGAAAGGCGGTTACTTCCCAGTAGCACCGGTTGACTCTTCACAAGATCTACGTAGCGCCATGTGTCTGGTACTGGAAGAGATGGGTCAAGTGGTTGAAGCTCACCACCACGAGGTGGCGACTGCCGGTCAGAACGAGATCGCGACTCGCTTCAACAAGCTGACTGAAAAAGCCGACGAAATCCAAATCCTTAAGTATGTGGTTCACAACATGGCTCACGCTTATGGTAAGACGGCGACCTTCATGCCTAAGCCAATCGTTGGCGACAACGGTAGCGGCATGCACGTTCACCAGTCACTGGCTAAAGACGGTGTTAACCTATTCTCTGGTGACAAGTATGCGGGTCTGAGTGAAACTGCACTTTACTACATCGGTGGTATCATCAAGCACGCTCGCGCGCTGAACGCCTTCACTAACCCAAGCACTAACTCATACAAGCGTCTTGTGCCTCACTTCGAAGCACCAGTAATGCTGGCCTACTCGGCACGTAACCGCTCTGCGTCTATCCGTATTCCAGTAGTGCCAAGCCCTAAGGCTCGTCGTATCGAGACTCGCTTCCCAGATCCAACGGCTAACCCATACCTGGCGTTCGCTGCACTGCTGATGGCTGGTCTTGACGGTATCCAAAACAAGATCCACCCAGGCGAAGCCATGGACAAAGATCTATACGATCTGCCAGCGGAAGAAGCGGCTGAGATCCCACAGGTTGCGACTTCACTGGAAAATGCGCTGGAGAACCTGGATGCAGACCGTGAGTTCCTGACTAAGGGCGGCGTATTCTCTGATGACTTCATCGATTCTTATATCGCCCTGAAGACAGCAGAAGCTGAAACCGTTTCTCGCACTACTCACCCAGCTGAGTTCGAGCTTTACTACAGCCTGTAATCCTTGTCTGTAAGTTCAGCTCACAGCTTGAAGAAGCCGCCGCTTAGGCGGCTTTTTTATGCCCATTGATTCGATGCCGGGACTCTCTTTTCAACTCCCAGTAAAGACTCCATCGATGCGAAACTTATACCGCTCTGAAGACAGCAGAAGCTTAGAGTCTGGTTCGCACCACCCAGCCGAGTTCGAGCTTTACTAAAACCTGTAACTCTTGCCTGTCATCCTTGCCTGTAAATTCAGCTCACAGCTTGAAGAAGCCGCCGCTTAAGGCGGCTTCTTATGTCCTTTAACCAACGGAAAAACTTGGCCTAACCGCCTGACGACAGGCATAAAATTGATTTAACTTTATGGCCAAACTGCTATCATGATCACGCCGAATCACTTACTTTAGAATCCCATTATGTCTAGCCGCGATCCCTTCCAGTCTTTCACCTGGCACAGCGATATTTTTAGCTGTCAGAGCAATGATATCAGCAGCTTCTATGCCCGCTTAGAAGAGCAGGCCAGCCGCCTTGGACTACAGGCGCGCAAGCTGGGTGATGCCGGTCCGCATCCGCTGGAGTTCTATCAGTCACCGGCGCAGAAGGCAGATCAGCCCTCTATTCTGATCAGCGCCGGCTTTCATGGCGAGGAGGCCGCCGGCCCCTGGGGATTGCTCTACTTCCTCAACGAACTGGAGCCTGAGCTATTTAGCCAGATCAACCTCAGCCTGCTGCCTCTGGTAAATCCTACCGGTTTCAAGCGCGGCCACAGGTTCAACAAGCTGGGACAGAACCCTAATCGCGGCTTCGTGTTAGAAAACGGCCGCGGCGTCAGCAATCAAGACACCTCGAGTGAGGGCGAGATCCTACTGACCCACTCTCAGCTGCTGGCCGCCGCCAGTAAAGATGGCATCCTCACCTGCCACGAAGATGTGCTGCTGACAGACACCTACATCTACTCCTTCGAGGCCAACCAGCACCCCGGCCAATTCAGCCGTGAGCTGCGTGACGCCCTAGGGCACTATTTCCCTATCGCCCAAGATGGCTTGATCGACGACTGCCCGGTCAAAGATGGCATCATCTTCAACCACTTCGACCTCTCCTTCGAGGCCTTCCTGGTACGGCTGGGCGCCAGCGTCGGCGTGTGTAGCGAGACACCTGGCCAGCAGGGGTTCGACCAGCGCATCCTGGCCAATGCCGCCATCATCAAGCGCTTCGTCGAGTTGAGTCTGGCGAGGCGCTAGTAACTTGAGAGAAGAATTAGGGTCAAGCGCTAAGATCTGACGCCCATAGAAAAGCCAGGCATTAGGCCTGGCTTCTTGTCAGCGATCATGGGCTTCCACTAACGACAGAAGGGAGCTAGGGCCTCCAATAGCCGCTGCATGTCCTGCTCACCATTGTAAATATGCGGCGAGATACGCATCCCCTGCTTACGCACATCCAGGCTGATATCGGCCTGAGTCAGCGCCTCGACCACCTGTTGTTGCGCCGCGCCACAATTCAAGATGGCGGTGCCGCTGCAACGAGCAGAATCTGCGGGCGATACCAGGGCCTCGCCCACTTGATTCCAGATACGCTGCAGCTGCATCAGGTTATGCTGGCGCACCTTGTCGCTACCCAGCTCGGCGAAATAGCCTATGCTGTGGGCCGCGATGGCGTAAGGTGCCACCGAAGGCGTGCCGCCCCAAAACTTGAGCGCCGAGTCGTGATAGCGAAAGTGATGAATATCGAACTCGAAGGGGTTCTCATGGCTAAACCAGCCCACGTCCTGGGGCGAGCAATGCGCCAGCTGCTCGGCATTGACCCAGAGATAGGCCGCTCCCGGCCCGCCGCAGAGCCACTTAACGCTGGACCCCAACATGAAGTCTGGCTTTAGCACACTAAGATCCAGAGGTAATACCCCGGCGGCCTGGGCAACATCCACCACAGATAAGGCCCCTAGCTGACGCACCTTAGGCACCAGATAATCCAGCGGCGCCTGCTGCCCGGTATTAGAATAGGCATGGCTGATAAACACCAGATCGATATCGTCGGTCAGATAGGCCTGCCACACCTCGGGCAGACTCACATCCAGATTGGCCGGAATGAAACGTATCTGCGCCTCGGGCAGCGCCTGTTGCAGGGCAAAGCCCATGCTGGGAAAGTCGTTCTCGCTCATCAGGATCACGGCGCCAGGACGTCTCAACCTGGGCAGGGACTGCACCAGCT
Source organism: Shewanella aquimarina (assembly GCF_023349185.1). Taxonomy (GTDB): domain Bacteria; phylum Pseudomonadota; class Gammaproteobacteria; order Enterobacterales; family Shewanellaceae; genus Shewanella; species Shewanella aquimarina. The sequence goes on from NZ_JAKIKY010000013.1 coordinate 113,489, forward strand.
TAGTCAAGCCGCTGGAGAGGTTAACCTGAGGACAAAACAGCCTGGCCTCACTGTTAAACAGCCTGGCCAGCTGGGCACGAAAATCCTCTACCACAGACAACCAATCCCCCCAAGGCTCGCGCCCCGAACCCTGCCAGGGCAGGAAGAATCGCTCATCGAACGCCTGACGCAGGCTCTTAAGTGGCCTGCCCACCGAGTGATTTAACAGGTAGACCGACTTAGGCATCTCAAAATCATTCTGATACATACTCTACCCCTCTAGGCTGGCGCGCAGCCTGGCGATATCGTCGAAACGGGTACGAATGTCATCTCGCTTGGCGGCGGCGCGTCTGTCTCTGAGCTTCTCCAGCGCCCCCAATAACACTGGCAGTGGCGGGCCGCTGGCGGTGACCTTATCGATATGCTGACTCTCCATCTGCTTGGCGGGCTGGGCGATATATTTCTCTACCAGCTGATCATGATGCTGTATCGCCCCTTGGCCGTGGGCCTCACACACCCGCAGGAACTGCGCCAGATTCTGCCGATACCAGGACTGCTCCCGCATCTCCATCGCACCGAGAAAATCATCCATCAGGCTAGTGCGGCGCATGCAGTCGCGCAGGATGCGCTGATCTTCCGGCATCATGTAGAGGAACTTATCTACTAGTAGCTGAGAGTAGGCCGACTCGTTGGCGAAGCAGAGCCCCAGCTGCAGGTCGATCACATTGATGCCGGCAAAGTCACCGGCGTTGGCACCCCGATAGACCTGCTGACCGACGCGATAGGGCTTGTAATAGGGACGCACGCTGTTGAAAAACGCCTGGGTATCGAGGCGATCGAACAGGATCTGATTGGAGGCGATCACCTGCTCCAGCGCCACGCGAGCCACCTCCAGCAGTTCGGCGGTCATGGGATGGGAAATTCCCAGCGGCTTAATCTTCAACAAAGCATCGGCGGCGCGCTTGTAGGCGAGGATCCCCTTGGTGTTGTAGTCGACAAACAGCTTCTCGTCGTCCAGATCGGTAAAGCGTTTGTAGAGGCCGTTAACCGCACGGTTGTGGGTGGTCAGATGCGCCGTAGCAAAGCGCGGCGTCACGCCGATGGAGGCACCTATATGCATAGCAAGCGCCGAGGCCTCAAGCAGGGGCGAACTGGTCTCACGGCTGGGCTCGGTGATCTCATGGCGGCGGCAGGCGGCCATGTAGAGGCCCACGTTGCCCAGCAGATCGAAGGCGGCATCGAAGCCCTCGTCGGTATTGCCCTCATCCAGCAGCGCCTTGATCAAGCTTCGGCCCTCGGCCTCCAGCCGCGCCTTTAACTCATCGCCTATCCCCTCCACGTTGGCGGGATCGCTCTGCTGCATGTAGAGGCGCTCCAGCGCCGAGTTAATCTCGACAAACTCCTGCCTGATCCAGTGATCGAAGGCCGCGACATCTTGACTCATAGGGTAACTATCTCTTGGTTATTTTAATTATGACTCCATAAGCTACCACTAAGCCATTAGGGCAAACCTGCAATATCACCTACATAAAAAGAGATTTTTTGGTGGATTCCGACAAAAATAATCACTTTAATAATGCTATCCGACACATTATCCCAATACCTATCGAGCAGCAGCGGCAAGAGAGCACAAAGATGAAACTGGACAGTAAAGACAAGCAGATCTTAAACATACTGCAGGAGCAGGGGCGACTGCCCGTGGCCGAGCTGGCCAATCGCCTCAACCTCTCAGACACCCCCTGCCTCAGACGCATCAAGAAGCTGGAACAGGCGGGCTTTATTCAGGGCTATAGCGCCAGGCTCGACCCTAAGTCACTGTCACTCAATGTTATCGTCTACGCCTTCGTGCGCCTCACCGAGAACTCCGCCGCCTATGGCGAGCAGTTCGAGCAGGAGATGAGCCGCCTGCCCCAGGTGCAGGAATGCTCGGTGATCACCGGCGCCCACGACTACCTACTGAAGATAGTCGCCCACGATCTGCTGGAATATGAAGGCTTCGTCAAACACTCCCTCGGCGGCCTCAAGTGTATCGCCAGCATAGAGTCTACCGTGGTGCTGAAACAAACCTTCTCCCGCCATCAACTGCCAGTCGTATGAGACTGGTGATTTTTATAGCGAAAGCGACTAATCTGTAGCAAACACCAGGTATAAAAGGAATGCAAATGCGCCCGATATTGCTGTTTACCCTGCTGTTACTGACCCTTGGGGCTCAGGCAGCCATCTACAAATGGGTCGACAAGGATGGCAAGGTTCACTACTCGGATACCCCGGTAGAAAACTCCACCCAGGTCGAGTTTAAGGAAAATACCGAAAACCAGATCAAGCTGCCGCCTCCCGTGGTACGTGAGTCTTCGGCGCCCGCCAAGGCTGAGCCTAAGGAGCTGTATAAGCTGACCATCTCCAGCCCCAGCGAAGAGGAGACCCTTCGCGACAATAACGGTAATATCACTGTGATCGGTGCCATCACCCCAGATCTTGCCCCCGGCCATGGGCTGGTGCTGGTAATGGATGGTAAGGTCGTAAGCCAGCCTCAGGCCAGCCCGGTATTTAACCTGGAGAATGTGGATCGCGGTGAGCATAAGTTTGAAATCAGGGCCTTGGCACAAAACGGCAAACAACTTGCATCGACCCCTCCTAGAACCGTATTTCTTCACCGGGCCAGTGTATATGCGATTCCTAGGGCAACCCCTCGCGGGGGCGGTTAAAAATTTATATCATAATTTTTAACAACTTAGGAAATCACACCCTCAAATCCCCCCGGTGAAGACAGCTTGCAGCGTGCACCAAATTGGTGCACCATTATGGTGCAACCTACTTTCCGGGAGCCGTAAATGAACACAGACCCTCTGCTCAATCACCTGGTGACGGCCGTACTCGTCGTCTCAGATGATCTCAAGCTGTGCTATGCCAATAGCGCGGCCGAGCAACTGCTTGGGTTAGGCAGTCACCGCCTCACGGAGCACAGCCTACAAGACTGCTGCCAGCTGCTCAGCATAGATCATCAGCTGCTGCGCAGCGCCATTCGCGAACACCAAGGGCTCACGGTCAACACCACCAACCTGATCACCCTTGACGGACAGCATCACACGGTCGACATGACCCTGACCCCGCTGGAGGTCGAGCCGGATCAACCCGAGCAGGGCGTACTAGAGCTGCGTCAGGTGGATCAGCAGCGAAGGATACACCAGCAGCTCACCCTAGATGCCCAACAACAGGCGGCCCAATATCTGGTGCGCAATCTGGCTCATGAGATCAAGAACCCCCTGGGCGGCCTCAGAGGCGCGGCGCAGCTGCTATCACGTGAGCTGGAAGACGCCGACCAGCGCGAGTTTACCGACCTCATCATAGAGCAGGCCGATCGGCTGCGAAACCTGGTCGACAGGCTGCTCGGCCCGCAGAAACCCACGGAGCACAGCCTGCACAACATACATGCGGTGATCCAGAAGGTACTCAAGCTAGTGAGTGTCACCCTGCCGGACAATATCCACCTTATCCAGGACTATGACCCCTCGATCCCGGATATAGAGATGGATCAGGAGCAGCTGCAACAGGCGGTGCTCAACATAGTACAGAACGCCATTCAGGCGCTGGAGACAGAGGAAGAAGGCGGCGAGATCCGCATCAAGACCCGCACCCAGCACCAGGTCACCATAGGCACTACACGCCATAAACTGGTGCTGGCGCTCTCCATCATAGACGACGGCCCGGGGATCAAGCCCGAGCTGATGGATACCCTCTTCTACCCTATGGTCACGGGCAGGGAGCAGGGCTCCGGACTTGGGCTCTCCATCGCCCATAACTTTGCCAGACTCCACGGCGGACGCATCGACTGCGCCTCGGTGCCGGGCAAGACAGAATTTACCATATTGCTGCCGCTCAAGAGCTAGCGTAGGTGACCTTAGAGCATTCAACTTAAGAGAGTAGGTGTATGACAGAAAAAGTTTGGGTTCTCGATGATGATAGTTCGATACGTTGGGTCGTCGAACGGGCGCTCAAGGGCGCCAAGATAAGCTGTGCCAGCTTCGCCGCCGCCGAATCCCTGTGGCAGGCACTGGAACAGGCTCAACCTCAGGTGATCATCTCAGATATCCGCATGCCGGGCACAGATGGCCTGACCTTGCTGGATCGCCTGCAGCTGCACTATCCCCATATTCCGGTGATCATCATGACGGCTCATTCCGATCTCGACAGCGCCGTCAGCGCCTATCAGGCGGGGGCCTTCGAGTATCTGCCTAAGCCGTTCGACATCGACGAGGCCATCGGCCTGGTGGAGCGTGCCCTGAGCCACGCCAAGGAGCAGTCGCCCAAGGCCGCCAGCCAGCCCGAGGTTAAGGCCCCGGAGATCATCGGCGAGGCGCCAGCCATGCAGGAGGTGTTTCGCGCCATCGGCCGCCTGTCACGCTCCTCCATCAGCGTGTTGATCAACGGTCAATCGGGCACGGGCAAGGAACTGGTCGCCGGTGCCCTACATAAACACAGCCCACGCAAGGACAAGCCCTTCATCGCCCTGAACATGGCGGCGATCCCCAAGGAGCTGATCGAATCCGAGCTGTTCGGCCATGAAAAGGGCGCCTTCACCGGCGCCGCCAACGTGCGTCAGGGCCGCTTCGAGCAGGCCGACGGCGGCACGCTGTTTCTCGACGAGATCGGCGACATGCCGCTGGATGTGCAGACCAGGCTGCTGAGGGTGCTGGCCGATGGACAGTTCTATCGTATCGGCGGCCACTCGCCGGTGCAGGTAGATGTGCGCATCATAGCCGCAACCCACCAGAATCTGGAGTCATTGGTGGCCAAGGGCGATTTTCGTGAGGATCTCTTCCACCGCCTCAACGTAATTCGGGTACATCTGCCGCCGCTGTCCCAGCGTCGGGAGGATATTCCCCAGCTCGCACGCCACTTCCTGGCCACCGCCGCCAAGGAGATCAGCGTCGAGCCTAAGATACTCACCAAGGCAACCGCCGACACCCTGGCCAGCCTTCCCTGGCCCGGTAACGTACGTCAGCTGGAAAACACCTGTCGCTGGCTGATGGTGATGGCCTCGGGCCAGGAGATTCTGCCCCAGGATCTGCCCCCCGAGTTGCTGACACCCAGCACCAGCCAAGACAGCGCGTCGCAGTCGGGCGGCGGAGGCTGGCAGGAGGCGCTGACCCTATGGATAGATCAACGCCTGAGTGAGGGAGAGAGCGATCTACTGACTCAGATACAGCCTGCGTTTGAGAAGATATTGCTAGAGACGGCGCTGAAACACACCAAGGGACACAAACAGGAAGCAGCTAAGCGCCTGGGCTGGGGTCGTAATACCCTGACGCGTAAGCTGAAAGAACTCGAGATGGATTGAGTGAAAGCACCCAGCCTTAGGCTGGGTGCTTTGACGCCTCTTCCGAAGGCGTATTGTTTGCGCTAACAACAACACTCTCAGACTGACACTCGGATTCGATGACTTCACGAGGCATAGCCGCCTGCCATAAAGCCCCTACCCATAAACTTTGATTCGCTTTCATTTACCTTGCCCTCATTTTGCCAACTGGATCAAAGTAATCTTATAGCGACTATTAGTAAAATGAATAAATAGTATCCCGTGAATGCCATATTAGAATGAATATACCAATCAAAACCTTACATTATTTTCTCACCCTGGTTGAGACGGGAAACTTTACCCGGGCAGCGGAAAAGTCCTTCATCACCCAGCCCACCCTGAGCAAGATCATTCAGCGCCTGGAGGATAATCTGGGCCAACAGCTGCTGCACAGGAATAACCAGAAGATAGAGCTAACCCAGGCGGGTATCCTGCTGGAGCACAGCGCCCGGGAGATCTTGGGCCAGTGGCACAGGCTGCAGGAAGACCTAACCAACCTGAGCGGTCTCAAGTCGGGTCACCTGCGCCTGGGGGTCTGCCCCATGATGAGCAGCCTGATCATCGACCTGCTCACCGCCTTTCGTCAGCAATATCCCGGTATAGAGCTACAGATGTACGAGTATGGCGGCTTCGGCTGTGAGCAGGCGCTACTCAATAACAGCCTGGATATCGCCTTCACCGCCCTGCCCACCACACACGATGTCGAGCTGGCCAACCGCGCCCTCACCCGCTATCCGCTGCTGGCCTGTCTGCCCAAGGATCATGCCCTGGCCCAGCAAGAGGCCGTGACCTGGCAGGACTTCGAGGCCTACCCCTTCATCCTCTACAACGAGGACTTCTCCCTGGCCAAGCTGATCACCCGCCTGAGCCACAAGGCGGGCGTGCAGCTCAACATCGCCTTTCGCAGCGGCCAGTGGGACTTTCTGGCGACCATGGTGGAAGCCCAGATGGGGGTCGCCATACTGCCCGAGCCTATCTGCCACAAGTTGCAGGGCAGCGAGCTGGTGTTCAAGCCTATTCGCCCCAATCTTACCTGGGACCTGGCGCTGATCTGGCGTAAAGACTTGCCCCTGACACCGGCGGCCCAGGCCCTCTTAGATCTCAGCGAGCAGGCCCATCTGCACCCCTGATAAGGGTTAAAATTTACCGGATTTTCAGCCAGTAAAACTAGGTAAGCAGTTATCTAAAACTGAGAAGCGGGTCGCCGACAGATAAAATCACTGGCAATCATTTTGACGGCGCCCGCTTGCACAACAAAGGTGCAATTTTTTTCGCTCGTTATTCAAACGCGGGACATGGCCGCTGACGCACCATAGTTAGGTGTGCGCCTTTTTGTTTAAAACAATCAACCACCTAAGCTTAGTTTAACTGGTACTAAAGTACCGTTAAAAAGCCTTGCCGCCTCACTTTCCAGCCGTTAGCTTCCCTTAAGAGGTCTGACGTCCGACGTCTGACCTCTACGGCTGAGTAATTAAAACTCAGTAGTAAAACCTAAGTAATAAAACCTGAGTAGTAAAACCTAAAACAACATCAACAAGATAAGAGAAATAAGCCAATGAAGATCTATAAAAAGCTCATGATGCTGGGTCTGTTTGCTGTCAGCCCATTGACTTATGCCACCTCCGGACTCGTGTTTATCCATGGCACCGGGCATCAGACAGATGCGCTGTCGGACTATTGGACGCGGGAATTTGTCGACTCGGTGCGCCAGGGGGCGGCCTCGCCCGATAACTACCTGGTGATCAACTGCGACTTCGACCAATACATGTGGGATGACGCCGCCGCGGGCTGTCTGGCCGGGCAACTCACCCAGTTTATCGACAGTAAAAACATTAACGACCTCACCCTGCTGACCCACTCCAACGGTGGCAACGTGGTGCGCTGGATCCTCTCCAACCCCACCTGGGACAGTCGCTATCCCAAGATCATCAACGCCACCTCCAGGGTGATCGCCCTGGCGCCTTCCAGCGGCGGCACGCCACTGGCCGATGCCGTCACTCAGGGCAATGTATTTGAGACCTCATTGGGTTGGCTGCTGGGCTACGGCAGCGATGCGGTGAAACAGCAGCAGGTCAGCTGGATGAGCAGCTATAACAACAGCTGGCTCTATGGCACCTCGGGTCGCCCGGCGCTGCCCTCCCCCTTCGAGGTGGTGGTAGGTTCAGATGTCGACTCCGCCTTCTGGGACAGCGACAGCTACTGCGCCGGCTATCAGTATCAGGTCGCCCTGGAGACCACTCAGAACTGGCTCGACGACTGCTCGGACGGCTTCCTGGAGTGCCAGTCGCAATCGGCGGCGGGCAGCGTCTGGTTTAAAGATATCCAGCGCACCGCCGGTAAGGAACCCCTGAGCCACCAGCAGAGCCGCCGCGCCTGCTTTAATCTCGATACCCTGATCCGCGACCTTATCTAGGAGCCATAAGATGAAACCATCAATCAAAATGGCGAGTGTGTTCGCCCTGTCCGCCCTGCTGAGTGCCTGTCAAAACGACGAACCTCAGGCAGAAAATACCCCAGAAGCCAGCGCAATGACAGTCACCCAGGTGACTCTGCTGGCCCCCGCCTCGGGAGATCTCACCATAGACACCCTGGCAGCCACCGAGCTGCCACCGGTAAATGGTAGTCGCGGCGGCGTCAGCTTCAGCGCCCCCATTACCAGCGCTGCGCAGCTAGTGGCCCCCACCCAGCTAGAGCAGAGCAGCAGCGACCAGTATTGGCGCACCGTCTCGGGCGCCGAACTCAACAAGGGAATTAACCTCGCCGTGAGCCAGAGCGACAGCGTGATCCGCGTGGCCCCCCGGGGCGATGCCAGCTCGGGCGCGCTGCGCCACAGCCCGGCCATCTCACCGGATCAGCTGCGCCTCTACAAGGTCAACAAGCAGACGGTAGATAAGTCGGCATCTATGATCCAATCCATGAGTGATCCTCAGGCGATGGCGACCGCGGGTATCGTCGACGACTCCAGTGCCCTGAAGCTGTCACAACAGGCGACGCCGGGCATCTATCAACTGCAAGTTGTTCAGCCCCTAAGTGCCAACGACAGCTATCTGATCAACGTCAAGGAGAAGGGCAGCCCCTACCAGCTGGCCCTATCGGCCCCTAAGCGGCTGAGCAGCAAGGCACCGCAGCTGGCCTTCGATCTTAAGCTGAGCAACAGCGACATAGCGCTTAGTCCGACCGCGACGCTCAAGCAGAGCGATGGTCGCTACCACAGACTAGCCGTGATTAAGCAGGGCGATAACTGGCAGGCTCAGCTACCGGATGAGCTGGCGATGCCCAGCAGCAACTTAGGCCTGAGCGAGATCCAGGTCGACGTGGAGACCCGGGTAAATGGCCTGCCACTGATCCGCACCGTCAAGACCGCCTTCAAGCAATATGTGCCAGCAGCCAAACTAAAGGATGAGGCCAGCATCTACTGGCAGGATAACAAGCCTACTCAGGCGGTGTTCGACCTGCAGGTCGCCAGCCCGGGACGCTACCAGGTCTCTGCCGTGTTAGTGGGTACCGATGCTCAGGGTAAGCAGGCCAACATCTTGCGCACCGAGACGGCCCAGTGGCTAGACGCCGATGGTCAGGTCACCCTGAGCTTTGATGGCGAGCAACTCGAGGCCTCTGGCCTGGGTGCGCCCTACGCCATCAAGGCGCTGGAGCTTAAAGATCAGGGCCAGATGGCTCGCTTGAGTTATCTGGGCGAGGCCGCCACCCTCTAAAAGGAAAACTGCGCACCATATCTAGTCACATAAAAAAGGGCGCCCTTATGATTCACAGAGGGCGCCCTTTCTATTGGCATCAGTAAAGCCTACAGCTGAGTATGGGGCTTCACCCTGTCAAAGTCGGCCAGTATGGCGTAGGCACAGGGGATGATAAACAGCACCAGCAGGGTCGAGGCGAAGATACCAAACACAATGGACACCACCAGGGGCTGCACCACCTGGGCCTGCAAGCTGGTTTCCAGCAGCAGAGGCAAGAGACCCGCCGCCGTGGTCAGCGAGGTGAGAAACACCGCCCTGAAACGCTCGCGACTGGCACTCACCACCGCCTGATGCACACTGTCTCCCTCATCCACATGGTGGCGTATGTACTGCACCAGCAGGATGGAGTCGTTCACTACGATTCCCGCCAGCGAGATGAAGCCCATGATAGAGGGCATGGAGAGGTTATAGCCCAGCAGCAGATGACCCCAGAGCACGCCGATCAGCGCCAGCGGAATCGCCAGCATCACCACCGCGGGTTCCAGATAGCTCCTGAACTGAAAACTCAGGATGGCAAACAGGCCAAACAGGCCGATGAGGAAGCCTTTTCCCATGGAGCTGCCGGTCTTGGCCGTCTCCTTGGCCGAGCCCTCAAAGTCCACCCTCACCCCTGGGTAGCGCTGCTGCATCTGGGGTAGCCACTCCCGGCCGATCGCGGCTATGGTCTCGTTGGCATTGGCGCGCTGATTGTCCACATCGGCCATCACGGTCACGCTGCGCAGACCATCGATGCGCTGGATGCGCACATAGGAGCGCTGATCTTGCAAAAGGGCGATAGACGAAAGCGGCAGCTGACTGCCATCGCTCAGCATGATGGGGAAGTTGGCCAGGGCCTGCAGATCACCGGCCTGCAGCTTGTTGAGCCGCACCTCGATCTCGATATTTTCCGGCCCCACCTGCACCTCGTCGGCCAGCTGACCGAAGTAGGCGCTGCGCAGCTGGGCCGCCACCAGTTGGCCGTCGATGCCGAAGCTCTCGGCGCCGGGACGCAGGCTCACCTTGATCTCCTCCTTGCCCGGACGCATGTCGTCGAGTATGCCGCTGATACCGTCAAACTGTCCCAGATAGCTCTGCAGCGACACGGACGCCTGTTTCAACATGTCCAGATCGTCGCCCTGCAGGCGGATCTCGATATCCCGCCCCGCCGGGCCCATGGTCGGCTGCTTGAACACCAAAGATAGCGGCATCGCCAGCTCACCCGTCTCGATACGCCAATCGCGGATAAACGCCTCGATTAGGGTGTTGCGGGTCTCTGCCGAAAGCAGATCCAGCCTGACGGTCGCCACATGGGGGCCGCTCTCACCGGCGTCGGCGTTAAAGTTATACTGGGCTGTAATATCGCGGATCAGCTCATGCTCATCCTCCACCTCATGGGTGTATCTATCGCCCACACGCTTGGCACTGGCAATCAGCGTCTCGACCACCTTCTGGGTCTGACTCAGGGAGCTACCCGGCGGCAGTATGATACGCGCCTCGGCGATATCGCCATCCAGATCGGGGAAAGGCACAAACTTGAGCGCGCCGCCCACCACCAAAGAAACAGAGATCAGCAGCAGGCCTATGGTGGCGCCGACGCTGACATAGCGCCAGCGCACCATAAAGGTGACCAGCCTGACTAAGTGATCGTTACGAAACGCCTCGAAGCGGGTGAGAAACTTAGTCTTAAGCTCGCCGATGCGATTGGGCTTACCTTCCGGTTTAGCATGGGTAAGCGAATGATTCAGGTGATTGGGCAAGATCAAGAAGGCCTCGAACAGACTGATGGTCAGCACCATGATCAGCACGGTCGGGATGGCCGACAACACGGCGCCCATCTGGCCATCCAGCCCCAAGAGCGCGCTGAAGATCAACACTGTCGTCAGGAAGGAGGAGACCACGCCGGGGGCGACCTTCTGTACCCCCTTGACCACCGCCTCATGGGGCGCCATCCCCCTGTCGATATGGGAGGCGATCGACTCGGCGATCACTATGGCGTCATCCATCATGATACCGATCGCCATCAAAAGCCCCACCAGACTCATGAGGTTGATGGACACGCCAAACAGGCTCATCAGATAGAGTCCGCCCATGAAGGCGACCGGCAGGCCGGCCGACACCCAGAAGGAGTAACGCAGGGAGAAAAACAGCCACATGCTGAGGAAGACCAGGATGATCCCCTGCCAGCCGTTGGTGATCATCATCTTCAGCCTGTCTTGCAGCACAGAGGAGAGATCGTTGGTCATGGTCAGGCGCACACCATCCGGCGCGCGGGCCTGCTCCAGTTCGATAAACTCGCTCACCCTGGCCTTGATCCGCAGCGCATCGTCGGCCTTGTTCTTCTGCACCTTGATCAGCGCCGCGTTGCTGCCATTGAACTGAATATGCTCCTCATCCAGCTCGAATCTGTCGCTGATGGTGGCGATATTGCCAAGGCGCACCACGCTGCCGTCGGGATTGGAGGCGACGATAATCTTGGCCAGCGAAGCCGGGGTGACCTTACGCTCATCGAACCTGAGCAGGATATTCTTATCCTTGAGCTCGATATTCCCCGCCGGCATCTTCACATTCTGCCTGCCGACCTTGTCGGCGATATCGGCTGCAGTCAGCCCCAGCCTGCGCATATCCGCCTGATTGAGCTCGATGCGCAGCTGATGGTCCGAGAAACCGGCAATGGATACCAGGCTCACGCCGGCGTCTATCTTAAGGCGACGCTTCACATCTTCGGCATAACTTTTCAGGTGTGGCCAGCTGGTGTCGGCAACGATGGCGATATCCACCACGGGCTCGGCCCAATCCAGCTCCTTGACGATGGGCGGCTCTATCTGCGCCGGAAAGTTGTTAATCGCGTTGATCTGGGTCTGTACATCCACCAACATGCGTCCCAGATCTGCCTTAGGTTCCAACTTGAGGCGCATGGAGGCGACCCCCTCCTGGGCGTCACACTTCACCTCTTCGATATTGGCCAAACCATCGACGGCGTCCTCCATCCGCAGGCAGATGCTCTCCTCCACCTCGACCGGCGAGGCGCCGGGATAGACCACAGTGGCCATCACATAGGGCGGGGCAAACTCGGGAAAGGTCTCGCGCTTGATGCTGCCCATGTTGACGACACCCAGCAGCAGGAAGGCCAACATCAACAGGTTAGCCAGGGTGGGATGTCGGGTGATATAAGCGATCACAGCGGCGCCCCTCCCTCTGCGGTGACGGGCTTAAGTGACATGCCGGGGATGGCCGGGATCAGATCGTTAAGCACTAAGGAATCGCCCGCCTTCATGTCTCCCGTGATGGCCACCAGCTGCTGGTGACGGAACAGCACCTCGACCGGCTTGATCACCAGCTTGTGCTCGGCGTCCATCAGATAGATATGATCGCCTCGTAGCGCCCGCTCGGGGATCACTAAGTGTGGCCTGGGTTTACCGCTGATCACCGCGCTGACAAACATCCCCTTGGTCAGCGGCGGACGCAGCAGGAGATCCATCTGGTTAAAGTCCTGCTCCACCTCCAGATAGACGCCTATGGTGGCCTGATTAGGATTGACGGTCTCGGCGACCCGGGTCACCTTGGCTGGCCAGCTAAAGCTATGATTACCCGCCTGAAAACTGACCTCGGCCTGCAAGCCAAACTCATCGATAGAGGGCATGCTCCTGGGCTGTGATGCCTGCACCAGGCTGCTGACCAGGGCGCGCATGTCCTGCAAGGATAACTCCGCCTTGATCTCGGCGGTGCCCAGCCTGTGGGCCACCAGCATCACGGCACCGGCAGCCACCACCTGATCTTGCTCGATATTGATGTCCGACACCCGCGCATCGAAAGGCAGCACCACCTTGGTCTGATTCAGGCGGCGTTCGGCGTCTTGTAGCTGCGCAATATCGACGCTCAGCTGCGCCTCGCTTACCTTGCGATCATCCGGGAACAGCTTGAGGGAACTCTGTAGATCTTCCACCATCTTGGTCTGGGCCAGCAGCGACTGCTTCTGGTTTTCCAGCTCGGAACTCGATACCAGGTTGCGCTTCTTCAGGGTCAGCTTGCGCTGATACTCCTGCTCGGCCAGCACCAGCTTCTGCTGCTCTATCTTCAGGCTGGTGTTGAGGTTTTTCTCCTGCTGATCCAGGCGGGTCAGCTGCGCCTGGGTGGCGTGCATGCTGGCCTGGGCCTGGGCGACCTTGAGTTGGTACTCCAGGGGATCTATCTCAAGCACCAGCGTACCCTTTGGCAGCATGCGCCCGGTTTCCAGCTGTGGATGACGGTATAACACCTTGCCACCCACCTCTGCCACCGCCTGCCACACATGCTTGGGCTCGACCCGGCCAAAGCCTGTCACCCTGGGAGCGATCGCCTGTTGGGTTAAGGGCGTCACCTCAACCGCCCTGGCCTTATCATAGCCGGCGACTAAGGAGGGTGAGGGTTTCAGCAGTACCGCGAGCAAGATGGCCAGCACGCCAACGCCCACACCGACCAATAGATAGCGTTTCTTGTTATTCATCACTCTCATCCTTCACTTCCATCAGGCCACGCTGCAACAGACGGGTATTTTGCTCGGCCAGCCGCTGTAAAAACGTCGGCGTGATCTCAATACCGACTCTTTGAAGTAGGTTTTCGGGCACGATAAAGGGAAACACCATCATGGCGAAGAAACTCAGCTGGGCGCACTGTGCATCCACATCGTCCTTCAACATACCCTTCTCCTTTAATCGTTGAAATATGGCGACATTCTCAAAGTTAACCACCTCGTAGAAGGCCTTGGTCACCTCGGCATTCTCCGGCAGGCTCTGGTCCAATCCGGCGAGGCGTAGCATCAGGCGGGGAAAGTGCGGATGCTTGCTCATGACGCTGTAGTAGGTCTGCAGCAAGTCCGCCGGACTCTCCTGGCGCACCTCTCTCCTCGCCTTATGGAGCTGGGCCATCACGGGCATCGCCGTCTCGTGGATCATGGCAGAGAACAGGCGCTCCTTGGAGCCGAAGTAGTAGCGGATCAGGCCAGGATCTGTCCCCGCCATGCTGGCGATCTCCCGAATCGAGACCTGGGCATAGGGGCGTTCGATAAACAGATTTCTCGCCGCCAGGATCAGCTTATCGCGATTTTGAGTGTCGCCACTGGGACGGCCGACACGACTCTTAGCTTCTGCCATAAAAATTCCTCTGTTGAGGAATTAATACTAGAAGAATAGCCTTTGAATTGGCAGGGAAATAATTCCCCTAAAGACGGGGTAATGTAGAATTTTCGGCGGCAAAGTCTGGCCTCGCCGCCGGATATCGACTAGATGGGATCTTGGTGGATCAGCACTTCCACATGCTCGAACAGCCTCCTCACCCTTGCCTCGGCGGCATCGGCGATGGCATGGGCCTCCACCAGTGGTAGCCTGCCATCCAACTCCAGATGACACTGCACGAAGGTCGTCTTGCCCGAGGTGCGGGTACGCAGATCATGGAAGCCATTGATGCGGGGATCTTTCTCTATCGCCTGCACTATCTTGAGCTTGGTATCGGCATCCAGCTCCCGATCCAGCAGCGACTGCGCCGAGCGATAGCCTAAGTCCACGGCCTGCTGACCGATAAACAGGGCAATCAGTATGGCGAACAGGCCGTCGGCCCACCACCAGCCAATCTGCGACAAGACAAGCGCCAGCAGCACGGCGCTGTTAAGAAACAGATCCGACTTATAGTGCAGCGCATCGGCCTCCACCACAGTGCTTGCCGTCTTCTCCAGGGCGCGTCTTTGCAGCAAGACCAACGCCAGGGTCAGCACTATGGCAATCGCCGACACCACAACACCCACCATGGCGTGGTTGACCGGGGTTGGGTTGATCAGCCTGTCACCGCCATGCAATAACAGCAGCAGCGCCGAGCCCAGAATAAAGGCCGACTGCGCCAGGGCTGCCAGGGGCTCGGCCTTACCGTGACCGTATCTATGGTCTTGATCCGCGGGCACTATGGCATAGCGAATGGCGATGAAGTTGACTATGGATGCCAGGGCGTCGGCGAAGGAGTCGGTGAGGGATGCCAGCATACTGGCGGAGCCTGAATAGAACCAGGCCGCCAGTTTGATCACTATCAGGGTAAGGGCGGTCGCCACGGCGGCGCGGCTGGCCAGCTTTACCCAAAAATCGTATTGGGAAGTGTCGGTCATAGGGTCATATTACAGCTAATCATTAGCAGGGGAAGAATATGACCCATTGTAACTTAGTTGTGCCCTATCGGCGATCACCTTTACGTCCACTGCGCTTGGCGAAATTCTCTTTAAATTTCGCCTGCTGCTCAGGGGTAAGCATCTGATAGATCTCGCGTTGCATCTTCATGCGCTCTACTGCAGCCTGGGCTCTGAGCTCGCTGCGCTGCGCCATCATGGACTTAAGATCGGCCTCGTTGAAGCTGTCTGAGGTGATTATATCCAGCATCTGCTGCTTGTGCGCGGCGCGCACCTCGTCCGAAGGACGCTTGGCCTGCATCGCCTCGCGGTGAGACTGCATCATCTCCTTCATCTGGCTACGCTGGGCATCGGTGAGCTCCAGACCGCGAAACATCTTATGCATATCGCCGTGATGGCCTCTGTGGTGCTCGCCACGCATCTCATGACGACAACCGCCATCGTCCGGGCCCGCCGCATACGCAGCCGGTGCTAACAGGGCCGCACTGGTCATTAACGCCAATAATCCTGATTTTAGGGTCATCTTATTCATAATCTGCCTCTTACGCTTATTGCGGATAGTTAATTCGCTCTGGGAAGAGCTTCGACACTAACAGTGTACGCCCCCCTATGTAATGCAGGGTTTTCCTAAGGTAAACCTCTGTAAAGTTTGCCCAAAGAGTGAGAATCTGCTGTCCATCACGCCTTTACCTAGACTTACATTCTTAGACTGCAATTGACATCTAAAAGGGTATACTCAAGCTGTTATAGGTGTAGAGAGACGTACCATGAGCCAAATTCTGTTAATCGATGACGATCTAGGGCTAGCGGAACTGCTAGCACAACTGCTTGAACTTGAAGGGTTTAACCTAACCCTGGCCCACGATGGCGCAACAGGACTCGCCCTGGCGCTGGAGCAGCAGTTCGATCTCATCCTGCTCGATGTCATGTTGCCCAAGCTCAACGGCTTCGAGGTACTCAAGGCGTTGCGGGCCAAGAAACAGACGCCGGTGCTCATGCTCACCGCCCGCGGCGACGAGATAGACAGGGTCGTGGGCCTCGAAATCGGCGCCGACGACTACCTGCCCAAGCCCTTCAACGACAGGGAACTGGTGGCGCGTATCAAGGCGATCATTCGTCGCACTGGCCATCAGGTCGATGAGCAGCAGCCCAGCATACTGGAGTTTGCCGACATCAAGCTGGATCCCAGCCGTCAGGAGGTGGTCTGCCAGGATCAACTGCTGATCCTCACGGGCACCGAATTTAGCCTGCTCTACCATATGATCCAGCACAGCGGCGAGGTGCTGAGCAAAGACAACCTCAGCGAGAATGTGCTGGGCAAGAAGCTGATGCCCTTCGATCGTAGCCTGGATATGCACCTGTCTAATCTGCGTAAGAAGCTGCCGGAACGCACCGACGGACGCCCCAGGGTCAAGACCCTCAGAGGCAAGGGCTATATCTGGCTAACCTGATGAAAATTAGCAGTCTTCCCAATCGCATCTTCATCAAGCTGCTGCTGAGTTTCTGGCTCTGTAGCAGCCTGATCATCGCCATCGTCGGCCTGCTGCCCCTTCTGCAGCAGAATCACGATCAGGCCCCTATTCCACCCCATCTACAGGGGCTGCTCGAACGTGTCGTTGAACACCTACAGGAACACCCCGAACTGCTGACCACCAAGCGCGACAAGCGCTGGCACAGACTCAAGGAGATGGGCAACAAGCCGGTGCGCTTCTATGTGGCGGACGAACAGGGCCAACTGATCAACAACCAGCGTGTCTCACGGGGCATACGGCGCTTCATGCTGATGGCCGACGAGGCAGGACACCCCATCAGCCATCAGTTTAAGAGCGAGCTGCTATTTGGCCCCGAACCTTTCGAGATAGAGGGCAAACGCTACACCCTCTATGGCCGCCTCGCCGAGATGCACCCCAGGCCCTGGTTCTTCTTCTTCGCCGAGAATATTGCCCTCACGCTGACCCTGGCGATCTTGCTCTCGGGCCTCTTGTGTGGCCTGCTAGCCTGGCACCTGGGCAAACCCCTGCGCGCGCTTAAGCAGAGTGCCGAAGCGGTCGCCAGCGGCGATCTCAGCCACAGGGCAGATGCCAGCACCACGGCGCGTAAAGACGAGATTGGCCAACTGGCTCAATCCTTCAACGCCATGGCCGATGCCATCGAGTCCATGGTCAACAGTCAGCAGCGCCTGATCAGCGACATCTCCCACGAACTCAGGACGCCGCTGACCCGGCTACAACTCGCCCTCGCCCTCACCCGCAAGAAGGGCCAGACCTCGACCGAGATAGAGCGCATAGGCTATGAGGCGGAGCAGTTGGAGGCGATGATCGCCGAGCTGCTGGAGCTGTCGCGGGTGAAGTTGGATATTCACGAGCATAAGCACAAGTTATCGCTGGCCGAGACCCTGGGACAGGTTTTAGACGACGCCGAGTTCGAGGCGGAGCAGCAACAGAAATCTCTGCTGATCGACATAGACGACAGCCTGATGCTGATGCTCAATCCCCGCCCCCTGGCCAGGGCGGTGGAAAACCTGCTGCGTAATGCCATCCGCTACGCCGAACGGGAGGTCAGCATACGTGCCTACGCCGAGCCCGAGCGGGTGATCCTCAGCATCAGGGATGATGGTCCAGGCATAGACAATGAGGCGGATCTGCAGGCGATCTTCGAGCCCTTCTATCGCCCGCAATCGGCTCGAGAGAGGGAATCCGGCGGCTGGGGACTGGGGCTGGCGATCGCCAAGGCGGCCATACAGGCCCACCAGGGGCAGATAGTGGCCAACAACGCCACCCCTCACGGACTCGAAGTGATTATCAGGCTGCCGCGTTAGTTTGCTGCGGCTCTCTCTGTGCCAGCCAGACTGAAAAGGTTTGCTTGGTGGGAATGCGTCTGTCTGAGTGTCCCATCAGCTGGGCCATCGCATAACTAAATTGATAGTAGGTTTGCACGTCATCACAGCGCTTAAGGCCATCATCGCTATTGATCATGGTGCCGCGAATATAGTTTTTAAGGAGTTCGTAGCGATCAAAGCCAGGACGATCGCCAACGGCTGAGATCATGCCCTGATTCCACTGACAATATTGTGCAAATAGATCATTAAATCTATCGCGATACACCTCTGATGCCTGCTGCAATAATTCTTGATTGGGCATCATGCGCTCTATCACAAAGCGCTTCTGCGCCAAAACATCATACAAACGCTGACAGTGATGGAACAGGTAGCATTCAAAGGGATCGGTATCGCCTTGCTGTTCACATTCGGCCGCCTTGAGCCAACCTTGGTATTGGGCACAGGCAACCGCCACCACCAAGTCTGCATCTGTGGTGAAATGATTATAGATGGTTCCCTTGGAGATCTGGCTGGCCGCAACGAGATGAGAACGGCACAGATCGAAACTCTGATGCCCCCTAAGGCAGCGCTGCGCCACCTCAACAAGATAATCTGTTCTTTGCTCCCAGCTACTCATATCGACCTCATCACACTTTACGAAACATCTTAATTGCAACTTCACAATCAAACGATAACAGTGTTCTCTAACCAGGGATATTGAGTAATACTGATACCACTATGAACAAAGCCAATAGCCCATGTTAAAGATCGAATTGCTAGAGAGCTTCATCGCCGTCGCGGAATCGGGCAACCTGTCGAAAGCCGCCGACAAGATCTGCCGCACCCAGTCGGCCCTCAGCCTGCAAATTAAGAAGCTCGAGGAGAGCGTGGGGCAGGAGCTGTTGATCAGAGACAACAAGGGCGTCACACTCACCGAGTCCGGTGAGACCCTGCTTAACTACGCCTACAAGATGTTGCAGCTCAACTCGCAGGCGCTGGATGATCTCAAGGAATGTCAGAACCGTGAAATCATCCGCCTGGGTGTGCCGACCGACTATATCAAGCGTTACCTCGGCAGCTGCCTGCTGGAATTTATTCGCGAATTTACCTGTATCGAGCTGGTGATCGACACAGACGTCAGTGGCAACCTGTATAAGCGACTGCAGCAGGGAGAGTTCGACCTTATCGTCGCGACCCACTGGCAGCCACCGGCCAACGGTGAATTGCTGTTTGAACGCAAGTTTCATTGGGTGGCAGCTAAAGAGGGTAACGCCCACAAACGCGAAACCATTCCCATGGCGCTCTACCCGGAAAACTGTCCGATACGGGCTCAGGTGTTTGCCAACCACCAGCTGACCATGAGGCCGATCAACGTGTTGCTATCAACCCCGTCACCGCAGGCGCTGTGCATGGCGGTGGAGAACGATCTCACCATAGCTCCCATCGCCGAGTTCAGGATCAACGACAGGATGCAGATTTTGGATCCAGTTGAACACCAGCTACCCGTACTGCCAGTGTTTAACGAGTCCCTCTATCTCAATCCCGATACCCAGACCGACGCGACCCAGCAGCTGATCACCCTGATCAAGGCCAACGTCAACAACCTAGCCGAGAGTTATCCCGGCTAAGTCGCGGCGCACAATCACGGCTGTGCCAGTCGGCACAGCTGCTATACGCGAGTTAACCTAAGGTAAATTTATCCACTACTGCCAGCAGCTTCTGATTCGAGGCTGACAATTTAAGCGTCTCATCACGACTCGCCGAACCGCTATCTTCTAACACCACCACCATGTCGCGTATCTCGGCCATATTGCGACTCACCTCCGCCGACACCATACTTTGCTCTTCAGCTGCGGTGGCAATTTGAGTATTAAGATCGCTCACCGTTTCCACCGACTGAATAACCTCATCGAGATTGGTTGTCACATTGTTAGTCCAGTGATTGGTTTTCTCGCAGGTTTCCTTAGTTTGCACCATGGTAATGACAGTCGCATCGATCCCCTTGAGCAGCTGACTCAATGTTGATTCTATCTCGGCGGTGCTCGATTGAGTTCTGGCCGCCAGTGCCCTCACCTCATCGGCAACCACAGCAAATCCGCGCCCCGGTTCACCAGCCCTTGCGGCCTCTATGGCGGCATTTAACGCCAATAGGTTAGTCTGATCGGCGATGTCGCCAATCACCTGCAGCACCTTAGTGATCGTTGCTGCGTCATGGGCAATATTACTGATGCTACTCTCGGTCGCCTCGACATCTTCTATCAATCGCTTAACCGTCTCACGAGTATTAGCCACTATCTGTTTGGTGTCATTGATCTGCGAACTTGCCAAGGTCGCCACCTGTGAACCCTGCGAGGTATTACCAGCCACATCGTTTGCCGTAGCGCTCATCTCCTCGACGGCGGCCACTATCTGCTCTGTCTCTTGCACATGCTTGCTCAGCACCTGGCTGTTAGCGTCCATCTGCCCCTGCAGCGCGACAATACTCCGCCCTATATCCTGCGAGTCGGCATACAGCTCCTTCACGATCCCCTCAAGATGCGCAATAAAACGGTTAACGCCGGCGGCTATATCACCGAGATCATCACGGCTATTTACTGGTAGCCTCATGGTGAGATCGGCTTGCCCTTGTGACAAACCTGTGACCACTTGCTTAAGTTGTAGGATTGGACGATACAGCCAATTCAGAATAAGTAGCACCAATATGCTACTGACCAATAACATGATGCCGGAATTGATCAAGGCCGCCTCTAGCGCCTCATCGACCTTGGCATAAGCGATATCTTGATCGATATTAAGCACAAGAAACCACTTTTTCTTTCCCTGTAATAGCGGAATGACATGACTGTAGAGCAGCAAGTCTTTGCCTGCTTCCTGATACGCTGAGGCGAATTCCTCCCGCGTCACCATCTCTTGTTCCAACAGCCCCCAGCCTTGCTGGCTCATCAGTTTACCCGCCTGTAATTCTGTCATATTGGAGGCCAGCACCTTGCCCGCTTCATCTATGATGGCCGCCGATGCACCTGGAAAATTGATGCTACTGACTGTGTCCTCTAGGATCTCCAGGCCAATGTCTCCCGACAGCACACCATCTCCCACATCGGTGACTATGGAGATCACCGGGTTCCCGGTAACCATATCGACATAAATATCGGTCAATACCGCCCTGTCACTGTTTCTGGCCAACTGATACCAGCCCCGAGGGCGAGGATCATATTGACTGGGATCGGCGATGCCATTGTGCCAAATCGCATCATCGACTACGCTGGCGTATGAGCTGCCATCTTCAAATCCCCAAAAAACCGAGTATAAAAGGCTATTCTCTTTGACCAGCCTAGCCAGCATCACATAGTCACCATTGAGTTGACCGCGCCTGTATTGTGCCGCTAGCGCATCAATACTATTGGCCTTGCTCATAAACCAATTCTGTATCCCTTCAGCCTCAAAGCGTGCCATGGTTTGCAGCTCACTGTTCACCTGTTCGACGGTGTTGGCCTTTAAACTGAGATAAGAGAATAGGTTAGACAGTGCCAAACACAAAGACACTAAGATGATCACCGACAGGGTGATGGTTTTCTTGAAACCGATGGTTTTCATTGCAGGGCTAAGCTCATCATTAGGGCAAATTAACTGACGCCTACTTTATCGACGGAACCCATTCCAAGCTGTGACCCTGACTGCCGATTAGAGCTTAATCGATTAAAATCAGATACTTTTATTGCTAGAAAAAAATGCCAACCCTAAGGTTGGCATTTTTAATGACAGAGATACTGACTATCGCTTCACGCTTCTAAGCGCTGTTGCGTTAATGCTTAGAAGTAGTAACCAAAGTTGATGTTGATACGCTTGTCCCAACTGTCACCCACTTCTGGCAGACCCACATGGCCGTTATCACGGGTCGAGGCATACATATTTTTACCTACAATGAAATCGACCATGGTATAGGTGGCACCGGCGGCGATGGCACAGCCTGTGACGTTCTGGTAGCTAGTGTCATAGCCGTCATCGGCCACATCTGGAGTCACCATGCCGAAATCATTATAGAACTTCAGGCTACCCCAATCGGTCGCTATCGTCTTGGCAAGGTTAACGCTATAGGCCTGAGCCTTAGCCGCAATCTCATATTGCCAATTGTAGGCCGCCACGGCGATCTTATTACTATCTACGGCATCGGCGGCGTCATATTCATATTGCATCGCCTGTAGCTGCAGGTTCCAACCTTGGTAGCTGCTATCCGTGTGCAGCGCAACGGCATAACGGTCGCCATTATTGCCCGTCTTATTGTTGTAGATCTGGCCGAATTCGACAGAGGCGCCAAACAAGGTCCTGCCACCTTCGTAGCTCATCTCATAGGTTTGACGAAGGTTTAGCTGGTTAGTCTCCTCGTTGTTGTACTCGGTACCATTCACTACACCACTGTAAAGATCGGTTGAGTAGCGATCGGCGCGGCCGGCGCCGTATTCGGCATTCTTGTAGAAGGCCATCTCTGTGCCCCAGGCACCACTGGAATATACCCCTTTAACACCCAGATCGTAGTCATCCTCGAAGCCCAGGTAATAAGGCACGCCAAACCAGAAGCTGTTAGAGATGAAGCCTGGATTGCCGAAGGGCACCTGGTTCACACCAAACTGGATCTGCCACTCGGGATTAAGGTCATAAAAACCATAACCGTAACGCAGCGCCTGCCAGCCATCGAAGAAACGATATTCGCTCGCTAAGCCCCACTCACCGAGTTTGCCATTAAACTTGATCGCCGCCATATCGAAGGCAAAGTCACCCCCCTTGTCTTTCGAGCTCTCACTGTAATCTTTATAGGCGTAGTTCACCCTCACTGTGCCCGACACATCGATGCCATCTTCTTGTTCTTGTGCCTGGGCCACTCCCGCCAAGGCCAGGGGCAGCAGCGCCGCCACGAGAGATATATTAAACTTCTTCATCATTTCACCCTTTATTGTTAATTGCCGTGCAACAACGGCGCACGGCGAGCCTGGCCATATGCTTGGCCTTACTTAAGCTGTACTAGGTTTTACTGCGCTGTATTTAAGCTATCGTTACCACTTGAGATGGGTTAGATCGCACTGAATCACTTCATCTTTATTGGCTGGTGTGCCTGGATTTTTCGCCGATTCACACAGCAAGGTGGTGCCATAGTCATTACGCTTATCGTGGGCGTTACTTCTTGCCCAGACGGAGACGATGGCCCGCTCTTCAGGCTTGGCCTCGCAGCTGCCGTCGACATCGAAGGCATGTATGGTGTTCTGATGGAAATAAAGCAGGGGATCTTGCTGATAGCTACCGGCTAACCACTGGGTATGGCCGTTGTGCTGAGCGGCGTCGAATTGCACCCTGCGCATCTTGTCATCTTCTTTAACAGTGGTCAGCAGAGGAGAGTCGGCGCGCACGGCAAAGCTCTTGAACTGATTGGTACATGCCGGCACGCGCATGTTGTAGTAGATCTCTGAGATCGCGTGATTATGATAGGGGTAGAGGGTATCGACCGACTGCACCGTCATCCCCACCTCGGCGCCCACCTTCTCACCATTGATCTCATCGATACGCAGCAGCCCCCAGTGGCCGAAGATCTCGGCATAGGCGTAACCGCCGCGAATGTTGTTAAAGTTCTTATCGTTACGCTTGCTCTCTTCGGCATACATAGGGAACCAGCCCGCAGCCGCCCACAGGTTTGGCAAGGCGTTGGCGCTGATGTCATAAGGGAAGGCTGAAGGCATCTTCACCTCATCGCCAGTAACCATCTTGGCGAAATTTTTAGTGAACGTCTTACCTAGCTTCTGCACCTCTTTGTTGGTCACCTTGGTCTTAAAGAACTCGTCGAAAGTGGTGCGCTTAAAGTGCTGGGCCACAGGAGAACGCTTGGTGAGCTCACCGCCTGGGTTATAGATCCAGTTGACCTCTTCTCGGGCACCGAAACACTGCTTAGCCTTGTCCGGGTTATTGATCACCTGATAGATGTTTTTCACCATCAGCTTCATGTCACGACGATCCATGATGCACATCTTCTGGCCACCTTGGGTCGAATCGAACAGTGCCTCATCTGAATTGAGACAGTGACTGTTTTCGCCGTTGGTTAAGGCCACAGCATAGGCCTTGAGGTAGGTCAGGGTCTCGTCCCACAGCATATCGACGTACTTCTGATCCGCCTTGGTGTGCTTGACCGGTTCGCCCAGGCATTTGAACTCGGCATTGTCGATATCCTGCTGATCAAGAAAGTCGGGAAGGCTCGCTGCCATCGCACCATTAACCGATAACAACGACAAAGCAATGATTGTCTTTTTCATTCATCTCATCCTTATTTACATATTATTTTTTCACCACTTACTGAGCGGCATAATATGCTTGGAATCCGTTCCAAAAATGTAATCAGCACATATTTGCAACAATTTGAACAGGGAAAGGACAACCTAGCTCACATATTCACTAACAGAATGTTTATAAAGAAAATCATCAAAAATTAGCGGCATAAAAAAGCCCCTAAGTCATGTCGACCAAGGAGCATATGAAGCGAAACTGTTAACAGTAAATTGTCTTTGCAGGGATAATAAAACGGTCAATGTCGCTAAAAAAATTTTTCCACAAGCCAAGGGGAGCACCATAACTTGTGACCCCTAGATAAGGGGAGCTAAGATGGGATGAGACCCATGACTTCATGGGTCTCGCACTCAGGGAGTATTACTCTTTATGCTTGTCAAACTTGAAGGTATGACAGTTGCTGCATAGAGGTTTCTTCGCCTTGTGCTCGCCGTGGCATTCCTGACAAGGCAAGTCTTTACCATAGTGCAGGTTGTTATGTGGGTTCTGCCACTTATCCTCTTCACTACGGGCGGTTTGCTCGGCTAAATCATCGACATCGTGACACTGTAGACAGGCCTGGTCCGACGGGAATTGCTTAATGCCATTGTCATGACATGTCTTGCAATCTTTGCCGATCACCTCTTTGTGCCAAGGGCGTTGATCGATCGCTTGAGCTGACAGACTCACTAAGCCACCTAAGACCAGCGCGAGTACAATATTTACCTTTTTCATTATTGATTCCTCTTAGTTACCGGTCGACTTAGGCTTTCATGACGCTGCGTGCAGCCGTCATACCCATTACCATACACTCAGGAATTGAGCAGCTACCCAGGCGGCTGACGCCGTGGATACCACCACAGACTTCACCGGCCGCATACAGGCCTTTAATTGGCTGACCTGTAAAGCTGTCTTTCACCTCAGCCTTGGTATTCACCTGTACACCGCCCTGACAGTAGTGCACTTTCGGCCATAGACGTACCACGGTAAATGGCGCCTCGATATACTTATCCTTGGCCTTGGTCATGTTCTTACCGAACTGCTTATCTTCGCCGCTCTTCACGTAGCTGTTGTACTCTTCAATCTGCGCTTTCAGCGGCTTGAGAGGTACCTCGAAGTGCTTCGCCAGTTCTTCGATGGTGTCGAACTTCCAGCCTACGTTGTACTTGATCACCTTCTTGGTGTTTGGATGCTTCTTAGAATCCTTGTAGCTGGTGATCAAAATTGGCGGCAGCGGATTGCCCTTCTCGTCGCGACACGCCAGTTCGGCATCGGCACGAGTCTTACGGTCGGCGATTTCATTCATAAAACGCTTACCCGTTAGGCGGTTAATAGCCATTGAATGCGGGAAGTTGTAGATAGAGTAGTTAGACACATAACCAAATCCACCTTCGTCAGGCGACGCCCATGGGCCAGATTGAATGTGTGCTAAGTGAACCGGAATCGCGCCCAGGCGGAACATCTCATACATGCCTTCACCGGTTGCGCCCGGGGCATTGGTACAACCCACCTCTGAGGTCAGGGTCGGATCCTGCGCCATACGCAGATCGACGTTTTGCGCGAAGCCGCCGGTGGCCATGATCACGCCGCGCTTGGCACGGATCTTCAGCACCTTACCAGGCTGGTCTTCACCGAAGTGATAGTTTTGACGCATTTTAACGCCAACCACTTCGCCCTTTTCACCCACCAGGAAGCCTTCGAACTTTGAGCGGTTGTGCATATGAACACCCAGCTTCTTACATTCTTTATAGAGCGGCTGTGTGATACCGGCGCCACAGCTCACTGTGGTTTGATAGGTACGTGCCACCGAGTGGCCACCAAGCTGCTGCAGGTAAGGATGGAACTCGGCACCTGCATCCATAGTCATCTGCAGGGCCTCGACGGCATGGGATGCCACATGGCGCAGCAGGGCTTCGTCGGCAATACCACGGCCAGACTTAAGCTGATCCGCCACCATACGATCGACCGAATCTTTAACGCCTTCTTTCTTCTGCATCGGCGTACCAGGCGCCGCAAACAGACCACCGTTAATGGCGGAGTTACCACCGAAGTAGGCCATCTTCTCGAAGATATGCACATCTTTCGCGCCCTTGCGCGTCGCTTCAATCGCGGCCGCTAAGCCGGCAAAACCTGAACCGATAATCAATACTTCGACTTCTTTATCCCATTTCACACCGTCAGCTTTCTCGGAAACTGCCATTGCAGGTGCGGCCATTGCGATACCCGCAGCGGCACCCATACCTTTAATGAAATTACGGCGTCCTAGCAGATCTACGTTGCTCATCTGTTATCACCCTTTTTTGTTTTATTCGACAGCGCCATCTTAGGACTGGAACAGGTTCCAAAACGGGAGTTAATCAACAGTTGGTTTCAAAACAACTTGTTAACATCGCTAAACTTATAGCTAGCTTCAAATTTGCTCAAAAATACTACTTTATGGGTATTTTGGAAGTCATTCCAAACCATGACGTATGGAGCCATAACCCCTTGAAGAGATTGCGACTTAGCGCAACGATAAGCGAAAAAGTCAGACAAGATGGGCACCACACTGGTAAGTTAGGTCATATACAGATCTACCTTGGCCGACCTATGGAACTCGAAGCTATCTATCGTCAGGATTTAAGCCTGTTAATCGCCCTGCAAGTCTTAGTCGAGGAGCGCAGCGTTACCCGCGCCGCCAAACGATTACACCTGAGCCAATCCGCCACCAGCCGCATCCTGGGACGTCTACGGCAGATGCTGGACGATCCACTGTTTTCTCGGGTGGGCCAGCAGCTGGTGCCCACCCAATATGCCCTGGACTGCTATCGTAAGTTGCAGGGGCCAACCAGTGAACTGCTCACCCTGCTGACGCCCAGCGCCTTCGTGCCCAGCCAATGTCGACAGGCCTTCACCCTGGCCGCCACCGATTTTGCCATTCAGGGTCTGCTGCCCTTCATCCTGCCGGAGATCTATCGTCAGGCGCCGCACATAAGGCTCAATATCCTGCCGGTGCAGCACCAGACGCTCACCGAACAGCTCAGCGTGCAAGGAGTCGATATGGCGATCTGCCGCGCCCTGGGTCAGGCGTCACCGCTTTCCAGCACGCCCCTGGGACGTGTCGGCGTCAGTTGCCTGGTCTCCAGCGATCATCCTGTGGCGGATCGCACTATGACCCTCAGGGATTATCTGCACTACCCCCACGCCACCATTGCCATCAGCGACGGAGTGAAGGCGATAGTCGATGCGGCCATTGCCCAGCACCCACCGCGGCACGAGTGCCTGCGCACCGCCCACCTCGACAGCGCCCTGGCACTGCTGGCGATTCATCCGCTCATCATCACCCTACCCGAGGGACTCGCCGAGATGGCCGCCGCCCGTCACCGACTCAGGGTTAAACCCCTCCCCTTCGACATTGCGGCGCTCAACTACAGCCTGTTTTGGCATTCGCGCTGCGAATTGGACAAGGCCCAGGCCTGGCTGCGCGGCATGATCACCGACCTCATCAGGCCGATGCTTGCCCAGCAAGCGCAGCCCTAGGCGCGGCGAGCCACGTCTTAGCGTTAGAGATTGAAATAGCATTAGCCGGTGAGCAGGCAAAAAAAAAGTGGCCATGAGGCCACTTCTTTGTCTTTAATCTTTATCTATGATCTAGCATTAGATTTACACCTTCACCAGCACCCGGCCAGTCACCTTGCCTTTAACGATATTGCCGGCGTACTCGCCAAGCTGCTCCAGGCCGATAGTCTGACAGGCCTGCTGGTAATACTGCTCCGGCAAGAGCTCCAGCACCTGCTCCCAGGCCTTGACCCGCTTCTCAATCGGGCAGGCAACCGAGTCGATCCCCAGCAGGTTAACCCCGCGCAGGATAAAGGGCATCACAGTCGTCGGCAGGGCAAAACCACCCGCAAGACCACAGATGGCGGCGCTGCCGCCGTATTTCATCTGCGCCAATGCCGTCGCCAACACCTTGTTACCAACGGTATCGACCACCCCCGCCCAGCGCTGCTTCTCCAGCGGGCGACTATCTTGTTCAAGCTCGCTGCGATCGATAACTTCGCTTGCCCCCAGGGCTGTTAGCCAGTCGCCGTTTACCTCGACGCGGCCAGAGCTGGCCACCACGCGATAACCAAGCTGAGCCAGCAGGGTCACGGCCACGGAACCGACACCGCCGCTAGCACCCGTGACCAGCACGTCGCCATCTTCTGGGGTCACGCCCGCCTGCCGCAGCGCCTGTACACACAACATGGCTGTCAGGCCAGCCGTGCCTATCATCATCGCCTTGGCAGCATCACAGCCCTTGGGCATAGGTACCAGCCAGTCGGCCTTCACTCGCGCCTTCTCGGCCATACCGCCCCAATGGTTCTCGCCCACGCCCCAGCCGGTCAGAATCACCTCGTCGCCCGGTTGAAAGCGGGGGTCGGCCGACTCGCTCACCACACCGGCAAAGTCTATGCCAGGCACCATGGGGAACTCGCGAATGATCTTGCCCAGGCCTGTGATCGCCAGGCCATCCTTATAGTTGAGCGATGAGTAACTCACCTCCACCAACACGTCGCCCTCGGGCAGTTCGCTCTCAGGTAGCAGTTTTACATCGGCTTGGGTCTGTTTATCTAGCTGGGTCAATACGAGTGCCTTAAACATGGGGCCTCCTTATAAACAAGTGAATCGACAGACTAGTAGATCTGCCGCCGTGAATACACTGCACATTTTGCATGATCGGTATGCACAAGGGGCATAACTAGGTCACGGTTTTAACCCTAAGCCTTTGAGTTTACGATAAAGTGTATTACGGCTGATCCCCAGGTGTTTGGCACAGCGACTCACATTGCCTTCAAATCTGTGATAGCTAGAGACTATGTTGGCATTGACCATGAGACTCAGCTCACTCTCGCAATCCTGCATCTGCTCCTCGGTCGCTCTCGCCTCCTTGAGCTGTTCCTGCACAGTGTCGGGCAGATGCTGCCACTGCATCACAGGTTCGCCATCGGCCATCAGGCAGGCCACCTGCATCAGGTTATCCAGCTCCCTCAGATTGCCCGGCCAATCATGGGCCAACAGACGCTGTAACAGCTGAGGGCATAGCTGCTGTGGCGCCTGGCGATAACGTTTGTGCAGCTTGTGGATGATGCGCTCAATGTCGCTGCGCTGGCGCAGTGGCGGCAGGGTGACCTGCAGACCATTGAGGCGATAGTAGAGATCTTCCCTAAAGGCTCCCCGACTCACCAGCTGGCGCAGATCCGCATGGGTGGCGGCCACCACCTGAATATCCACCTTGTAGCTACGATTGCTGCCCACGGGCACCACCTCGCGCTCCTGCAGTACCCGCAGCAGTCGGCTCTGGGTGGCCAGCGGCATCTCGCCTATCTCATCGAGAAACAGAAAACCGCCGTCCGCCTGACGTATCTTGCCCTCGAACCCCTGACGGGAGGCGCCGGTAAAGGCACCCGCCTGGTAACCAAACAGCTCAGACTCCACCAGCTCGGCCGGCAGGGCGGCGCAGTTAACCGCCACCAGCGCGCCGTGGGCGCGGGCGCTCTGACCATGGAGTTTCTTCACGAACTGCTCCTTGCCCACCCCTGTCTCGCCGCAGATCAGCAAGGGAATGTTACGCCCCACCACCTTATTGGCCTGTTGCCAGGCGCGCTCTAGCTTAGGGTCACGAAAACGCACGCCTATCTGCTGGCTCACCAGCTGACTTGGCCGGGTTTCGACCAGCTGCTGGGTCTTGAGATGCAATCGCTGCTCCTGGCACAAGTGCTCGCCACTGTTCCAACTCGCCCCCAGATGACGGTCGATATCGTCGCCGATGCACGGCCTGTGTAGCAGACGCTTGGCCATTGCGTTGCAGCCCAAGATCTTGCCGTCGACATTGGCCACCACTATCCCCTGCCAGCCTGAGGTGATCAGCGACGGCTGCTCGGCGAGATCGATGCGGTAGTGACTGCCGGGCAGATGACACAGCAGCGCCGTCTCTATCTGTTGCACCAGGCTAGCGATGAGCACCAGGGTCTGCTGGGTATGACGCTGCTGCTCGCTGGTGATGTCGATGGCGCCTAGCAACTCTCCGTCGGGGGAGAAGATGGGGCTGGCGGTACAGCTCATAAATCTGTGGTGACGGATGAAGTGCTGCTCGCCGATCACCGCCACCGTCTGCCTGGCGGTCAGGGCCGTGCCTATGGCGTTGGTGCCCTTGTGCTCCTCACGCCAGTTGACCCCCACATCCAGGGCGACATTGGCCAGCTTGTCCGAGTAGCGGCTGACGCCCCAATGGCAGAGCACATAGCCGTCGCGATCCGAGAGGATCAGCCGGCTCTGGCTGTGGGCCATCATCTGATTAAACAGGGGCAGCGCATGCTGTTTGGTGAGATTGATGAGTTGCTTGTTGGCATGATGCCGCTCGGCGAGCGCCTCGGCGTCGAGTCGTAATTCTTGCGGTAACTTGGCTTCGCTTAACCCTGCGCCCTGACTACGAGACCATGAGTCAGACAACCAAGCCTGTGTCTGTGGAGCTATCGTCATAACAGTGTTCCATTTTGGCACACCCGAGGTGCGCACTTATGTCACAGTGCATGCCAACTGCCAGTGCTACACCATCCTGGACCACACACATTCGGACATCAAAAATTAGTTTTTCATCATACTGTTACTCCAGCCACATCACAACTCCTGCCAGTTTGGCCTAGGCTTTGCCTTAGTGCTTACGACAGCTAGTAGGAAGCTGCGCCCTAATGAACACAAGCGTGACACTCAAATGGGGCACAGATAAAAAATTTAAACCTGTTGTTTTTTAAACATAAAAATAGGACGCCCGGCAGAGGCGTCTTTCGACAAGACAAAACCATACAAGGAAGCTCAAGATGATCTACAGCAAGCCAGGCACGACAGATGCCATAGTTAACTTCAACAGCCGTTACGACAACTTCATTGGGGGGCAGTGGGTCGCGCCTGTGAGCGGGGAATATTTCGATAACCGCTCACCCGTCGACGGCCAGGTGTTTTGTCAGGTGGCCCGCTCGGACGAGCGCGATATCGAGCTGGCGCTGGACGCCGCCCACGCCGCCAAGGATGCCTGGGGCAAGACCTCGGTGACCGAACGCTCCAACTTACTGCTGAAGATAGCCGATCGCGTCGAGCAAAATCTGGAATTTCTGGCCGTAGCCGAGACCTGGGAAAATGGTAAAGCGGTACGCGAAACCCTGAATGCGGACCTGCCGCTGTTTGTGGATCACTTCCGCTACTTCGCCGGCTGTATCCGCGCCCAGGAAGGCAGCGCCGCCGATATCGACAACAACACCGTCAGCTACCACTTCCCCGAGCCGCTGGGCGTCGTCGGCCAGATCATCCCCTGGAACTTCCCACTGCTGATGGCCGCCTGGAAGATAGCACCAGCGCTGGCCGCCGGTAACTGCATAGTGCTCAAGCCCGCCGAGCAGACACCCGTCTCTATCCTGGTGATGGTCGAACTCATTCAAGACCTGCTGCCGGCCGGCGTGCTCAATATCGTCAACGGTTTCGGCACCGAGGCGGGTCAGGCACTGGCGGTCAGCAAGCGCATCGCCAAGCTGGCCTTCACCGGCTCGACTCAGATTGGCCACCATATCCTCAAGTGCGCCGCCGAGTCGCTGATCCCCTCCACCGTCGAGCTGGGCGGCAAGTCGCCCAACATCTACTTTGCCGACGTGATGGAACAGGAAGATGAGTATCTGGATAAGGCGGTTGAGGGCATGCTACTGGCCTTCTTCAACCAAGGAGAGGTCTGTACCTGCCCGTCACGTGTGCTGATCGCCGAGTCCATCTACGACAAATTTATCGACAAGGTGATCGCCCGCGCCAAGACGATCAAGCAGGGCAACCCGCTGGATACCGACACCCAGGTAGGTGCCCAGGCCTCCCAGGAGCAGTTCGATAAGATCCTGAGTTACTTGGAGATAGGCCGCAACGAGGGTGCCGAGGTGCTAATTGGTGGCACCAGCTGCCAGCTGTCTGGCGATCAGAGCAGCGGCTTCTATATCGAGCCCACCATACTCAAGGGCCACAACAAGATGCGCGTCTTCCAGGAGGAGATCTTCGGCCCCGTTATTTCGGTCACCACCTTCAAGGATGAAGCCGAGGCTTTGGCCATCGCCAACGACACCGAATATGGCCTGGGCGCAGGCGTCTGGACCCGCGACATGAACCGCGCCCAGCGCATGGGCCGCGGCATTCAGGCGGGACGCGTGTGGATCAACTGCTACCACGCCTACCCTGCCCACGCCGCCTTCGGTGGCTACAAGAAGTCAGGCATAGGTCGCGAGACCCACAAGATGATGCTCAGCCACTACCAAAACACCAAGAACCTGCTCGTCAGCTACGACGTCAACCCGCTAGGTTTCTTCTAACCTAGCAAGCTAGCTCAACCCAAAGCCTGCTGAGGCTGGATCTCAGCAGGCGCTATCTCCTCATGAAGGGATAGCTAACTAAGTCAGCTAGCATCAAACTGATTTGAAACATGGAAGGGGTGATTTTGACCATGGGCTCATGATGGGCTTATTTGAAGAGGCATCAAACTGACTTTGGTATTTGAAGAGGAAGTTTGAACCATGGCTTCATGGTGTATCGATTACCTGCGGACGGTGCAGCGCATGGATGCGCAAATGTCATGATGACAGGCAGAGGGCTTATCCTTTCATCCCACAGACATTCCCATATCACTATGAGTCAGACGTAAAGGACGACCTTATTTGAGGGAAAATCAAACTGGCTTTGATATTTGAAGGGGTAACTCGAAGCATAGCTTCATGGTGTATCAATTGCCTGCGGCAGGCCGTTCGTGCAGGTACTTCTGCGGCACGCTGTGAACCCTTCCTTGGGCGCTCTACGGCAGCATCTGACCTCCACGGACGGAGGGAATGCCAAAAAATGTCGGGAACATTTTTGGCCCTGTCACGGTAGGCCTCAGACGCACCTACACAAAATTTCCCACCTCTTCGATTTGACTGCTTTTTAGTCTCACAGGAAAGTCAAAAGCAAAATCATATTTGGACAAAAGTGAGTTTGAAATTTAGTTTTAATCCAGTAGGTTAGGATTAACGTTCAAAGCAGGGGCGGCGAAGCCGTCCCAGCCTGCCTTTGCTTGTTAACCGCGTCAATCGCAGGTTCCTTTAATGTCGCCGACAAATAGGTTTCCACCATTGAATGATCCGTACCCTGCAATAGACTTGGTGAAAAGCACTTTCCCCGCACTTGGGTAAACGACCCATGTTTCAATAGTTGTTTCCCCATCAGCTCGAACGTCTTGGCATAATAAGGTAGCTGAGCCGACTTGATCGCATTTCATGTTATTAGGCGTGATACTGCTCGACTTTCCATTCAACTCTAAGATGAACTTGCCACTACTTATTCCATCATGAGATATCTGATACCCCTCATGTGCTCTCGTCGAGTAGCCTTTCAAATCGCCAACAACATAGCACTCCGCTGAAGCGAGATGAGCAAAGAAAATCAAAAATGTTAAAAATAAACGCATATTCCATTCCTGCGGTTAACGCCTAGTTTTGCGGAACAGATAGGCTCCATAATTTATTTCCGCAAGAGCGTCTTGTTAAGCGCCTTTATATATGATGATGTAAGTTAATATTGATCACATTACGAATTTCTTTAATTAACCGCTCATTAATCAAATAGTTATCTTCTTTGCAGATTTGAATAAATCTATCTTTTCTTGTGTCTGAATTGTTAACTGAGTCGAAATATAGCTCTTTTACTTTTAAGTTCCGAGGATAATTCCACTTTTTATCAAACCATAAAGATGTCAGAAGGGCTAACCATTCAGCGTGACGTCGATGATAATATGTGGAGTTTTTTTCATCTGAGTTTTTCATTGGTCTTACATTTTCTTGTTTATTATATGATTTAACCCAAAAATATGAAATTAACCAATCATCAATAATTACATCTGAAACACTTGCCAAAACCAAATTTGAAGGAATAGTTCCAGACATTACTAGTAAACCCAAACTTTGTAAACCATCAGCAATATGATAGGAAATAGTATTTTGCCAAGTGTATTTACCATTAACTCTTGAATTTATTGTCGATAATGCATTCCAAGAGTCTTGATCTTTTTCTAAGAAATCTAACGCCAAATTTCTTGTTTGCCTAATACTGGTTTGCTTTTTTCCATCGATATCCAGTTCAAAGTCAGGCTCAAACTTTCCTTCAACATAATCATCATATATATGATTTCTATACACGGAAAGATCAAGGCCATTTTTAGATGTTTCACTTGCCTTTTTATTTGTATCAAAAGTTATATAAGCAATAAAAATTGCAATTATAGATATAAATATTTCCATAGATTACTCCAATGCACTGAACATTTTATTAGTGCGCATGCACGTTTACCTCATTAGACCAGTGAAAACGCACATTGTTAACTGATTGTATTACAAAGAAGTTATCACCTTTACTTAAAATACACCATCTGGAAAAACGCGCAAGGATACAGGATGAAAATCGTTCAAAATCCTTATGATTTTAATATGACTGTATCCTTATCCAGATTTTAATGGGGAGTAGTGAATTACATCACAGGAGTGCAACGATGAATATCTTTAGGTCAGAAAGTCGGTTCGGTACTGAACCACCGACAAGGTGTTAACTCAATTTTGGGCATAAATAAATTAGCGCTTTAACTCCCCAATCTCCCCAACACCGCCAAATCGAAGAGACGATAGATACCGAGTGTAGATGCATCTGCGGACGTCGATGGCAGGGATGCCATCGTCGAGCCTCCACGGATGATGAGATGGACACCTCTTGTGAAGTCGGCGTCAAAAGCGCCATATTGAATTTGCACGTTCAATATCAACAAAAGGTGTCCACTATGAAAGTTACT
>NZ_JAKIKY010000014.1 GCF_023349185.1 Shewanella aquimarina
TTACAGTCAGCTGAGACCACATCAATATAACGGTGGGCTGACACCCAATGAGTCAGAGCGAAGATACTGGCTTGAATACAAAACCGTGGCCAATTTTAGTTGACCACTACATACCAGAATCTGGTAGAGGCTCAAATCAAGGCGTGCTTTATTACGCTAAGGCATTAAATTCTACCTTTACGAAGATAACCCCCTAAATTTCGCCAACAAAAAAGGCGTCTCGTTAGACGCCTTTCTCATCGATAACCTAGTTACGCTATCTATTTATGCTTTTTCTGGAATGCGTTCCAGCACGGCGAGGAGCAGCTTCCAGTATTGCTCGACGGTCTCGATTAACACCATCTCGTCTGGGCTGTGTGGGAAGCGGATGGTGGGGCCAATAGAGACCATATCCATCTCTGGGTAGGGCTTCTTGAACAGGCCACACTCCAGACCCGCGTGGATAACCATGATAACCGGTTCCTTGTTGTAGATAGACTCGTAGGTGTCTTTCACAATCGCCATCACAGGAGAACTGCTGTCTGGCTTCCAGCCAGGGTAGGCGCCGCTGAATTCTACTTCGGCACCGGCCAGGTTGCTCAGGGCGGTTAGGTAGCCTTCGACCTCTTCGCGGCCCGAGTCGATCAGCGAGCGGATGAGACAGAGGATGCTTACCGATTCGGCTTCTGTGGTGATCACGCCAACGTTGAGCGAGGTCTCGGTCACGCCTTGGATCTCATCGCTCATGCGCATCACGCCGTTAGGGCAGGCGTTTAGCAGGTCGATCAGTGTCTGCTGGGTGGCTTCGCTCATCACCTGAGTGGCGGCCGGGATCTCGCTGAGGGTCAGCAGCATGTCTGGGTCGGCGATGGCCAGTTCCTGACGCACCAGATCTGTATATTCCTGGATCAGGGTTTCCAGGCGTGGCAGGTTTTCGCTTGGCAGCATGAAGCTGACGCTGGCCTCACGAGGGATGGCGTTACGCAGCGAGCCGCCGCTGAAGTTGGTCAGTTCCAGTGCCAGTTCGTCGGCGTGGTTAAACAGGAAGCGGGCCAACAGCTTGTTGGCGTTGCCGCGGCCCAGGTGAATGTTCACCCCTGAGTGACCGCCCTTAAGTCCTGAGAGTGTTAGGGTGTAGGTCGACAGGCTCGGCTCGGCCGCCTGCCACACCATAGGCACAGTGATTTGGGCATCGACGCCGCCGGCGCAGCCCATGTAGATCTCGCCTTCCTGCTCTGAATCTGTGTTGATCAGGATCTCGGCGTCCAGGTAGCCTGCTTCCAGGCCGAAGGCACCTGTCATGCCTGCTTCTTCATCTATGGTCAGCAAGACTTCCAGCGGGCCGTGTGGAATGTCGTCGCTGCCGAGAATCGCCAGCGCAGAGGCCATGCCGATGCCGTTGTCTGAGCCCAGGGTGGTGCCCTTGGCCTTAACCCACTCGCCGTCTACATAGGCTTCGATAGGATCTTTCTCAAAATCATGCACCTTGTCGGCGTTTTTCTGCGGCACCATGTCGATGTGCGCCTGCAGGGCCACGACCTTGCGGTTTTCCATGCCGGGGGTTGCCGGCTTCTTGATGATCAGGTTACCGACCTTGTCTTCGACAACGTTGAGTTGTTTGTCTTTGGCCCAGTTTTGGATGTATTGGCTTAGCGCCTGCTCATGCTTGGAAGGGTGGGGAATGGCGCAGATCTGTTCAAACCACTGCCAAAGTGCCTGAGGTTGCAATTGACTTAATGTGCTCACGGACAAACTCCTCTGTAATAAAGGTCTTTGAGGTCTAATTTGGCGATAGTCTATCATAGACTCTAGTGGTGCGGGGGCATGAAAGCGGGCGGGGATGCATCAAGTGTCATACTAAGTTGCCACCCGCCAAAAGCCGCCTTAGGGGGCGGCATCATTATTTTCATTTGGCATTGGCGCCAGATAGGAGAATAATGCCAACACTCACGGCGATTTAACCTTGCTGGACATGGCCTTAACCCAACCCTCAAACCTTGGGTAAGCGGCGTTACAGAGATGGCAGGGGTTAGTATTGTCTTTAGTGAGAGGTTGATATTCACGATAGGCAGGCAAAGATCTGCCAAAGCTCAGGGCGCTTGTATGGCTTATATAGGTGCCAATCGATTCGGCTAAGACCGAAAAACCGCTAGATGAAAAGGATGAGGCATGACCGGGGTTCAATTTATAGATGTAACAGATTCAGAAGCCATTTTTGACGATAACCAGTGGGATGCCGTGGTAGTGGTAACCCATGGCCTAGACGCCATTGCCCAGGAGGAGCTGGCCATGCTCGCCAGCCATGGCGCCCAGGTGGATGCCAGGGTAGGGCGCTCCACCACGCTGTTGTTTGCCCCCGGGCTGGCCGGTGGTCGCCTGATTGTGGCGCCGGTGGCAGATGGCGACAGCGATATTCAGGATGTGCGCGGCTATAGCGACGCCGCTCGCCAAGGCATAAAAGTGGCCTTCGATGCCGGCGCCAGACGCCCGCTGCTGATCGTCACGCCCTCGACTCAGGCGAGATATGCGCAGTCCATGGGGGTTGCCGCGCTGGGTTGTGCTCAGGCGTTATGGCAGTCGCTGGAGCGCCGCGAGGCACTGGGTGAGATGGATAACATCTCACAGATCGGCCTGCTGGTGGACGGCAAGGCCGCTGAGCTGCTAAGCGCCATTGAGGCGGGTAAACACCTGGCGCGCGATCTTTGCGGCACAGAGCCGGAGCGTATGTCGGCGCCAGCTTTTGCCCAGTACTGTGTCGATGCACTTAAGGGGCTGGACTTGACCATGTCGGTTGTCGAAGACAGAGACGTGCTGGAGCGTGACTATCCGCTGCTGAGCGCCGTGGGCCGCGCCTCTTTCGCGGTCTCAAGACATCAGCCAAGAGTGGTTAAGCTGGAATATAAGGCCGAGGGGCCTATCGAACGTAGCTACTTCTTTGCCGGTAAGGGCGTGGTGTATGACACGGGCGGGGCCGACCTTAAGGTTGGCGGTGCCATGGCGGGGATGAGCCGCGACAAGGGCGGCGCGGCCGCGGTTGCCGGCCTGATGAAGACCCTGGCCCTGCTGAAACCTAAAGGCGTTCGTGTGGTGGCTGAGCTTGGCCTGGTGCGTAACAGCATAGGCAGCGAGGCCTTCGTGACCGACGAGATCATCACCAGCCACGCCGGTGTGCGGGTACGCATCGGTAATACAGACGCCGAAGGGCGCCTGGTGCTGGCGGATCTGCTGTCGCACCTCAGACTCAAGGCGCAGGACGCGGTGGCGCCGCAGCTCTTCTCGGTAGCTACTCTGACCGGCCATGTGGTGCGCGCCTACGGCGGCTATACCGCCGTGGTCGAAAATGCCGTGGCGCGTCAGCAGCAGGTGGGTGACAGCCTGCAGACGATCAGCGAGGCCTGGGGTGAGCCGATAGAAGTATCGCGCCTGCGCCGCGACGATTATCAGAAGATTGTCGATCCTTCTGGCGCGGCAGATGTGTTGTCGTCCAACAACGCGCCTTCTTCTGTGACGGCCAGGGGTCATCAGTATCCGGCTGCCTTCCTGCTGAAAGCCTCAGGGCTTGAGGCCCATGGCCTGACGAGCGACAAGCCGCTGGCCTATACCCATGTGGATATTGCTGGGAGTGCGACCGAGGGTGATCCCCTGTATGGCACGCCTACCGCGGCGCCACTTGTTAGTTTGTGTCAGCTGATCCGTGGCTGAACCAAGCAGACCCTAGCCTAGCTGGGCGCAAAATTTGACCGGGGCAAGCATAGGCTTGCCCCTTTTTGTTGCCGGATCACAATAGGGTGAAAAGCGTGATCTCTACCCACCTCGTAATGGGGCTTTGATGTAGTAAAATTACAGTTCGAAGGTTTTTTTAAAAAAAATAGAAAAAAAGCTTGTAATAAAACTACATTTAAATATAATGGCTCTCGTTGGTTAGACACAGTGTCTTCCACCTCAAAGTCTATCCAGGATGGATAACTCTCCAAGGAACCGAGCGACAAGTTGACTGCGGCACCAGCCTGAAGATGAAGGCCTGCCAAGTTTCACTAGAGATTAATTTTTCAACTTTGTTAGGAGTTATTGACTATGTCTTATACAGGAATTCAGCACGTTTATTGGCAGAATACTTGGTTTTGTACCGATTCACTACGTGGTGGTCTGTACGCTATGACTTTCAAGGGCTAACTACCCCTAAAGTCGTTTGAACCTGGTTCACTCGACTAAAGTAGTTGCATCATCCATCAACCTTACCCCATTTGGGGATTTTTAGACTCAAGTTGTCTATTGCTCATTGAGCGGTAGGCCAGTGTAACCCGCTAGCGCGGTAACTCTTTCCTTTCGGAACACTTGAAACATGTCTCGCCTGCTCTTTGAGCAGGCTTTTTTTTTGCCTGAAATTTACCATCGACGCCTCGTCATTCGGGCGATAAATCTGGCGTAGATCACCTTTATGTCATCCTCTCGAGTCATGGCTCTAAACTGGCTCGCGTTTGCGCAATTATTGCGTATATAATCGTCGCTTGTTATCAAGTCGTTAACTTGGTTTCAACTTTTACCCTACCTAAATAAACCATAATTAAATCAAGGAACCTCGTTCCATGTTAGAAAAAGTATTTAAGTTAACCGAGCACCAGACAACGTTAAAACAAGAGGTGGTGGCCGGGCTGACCACCTTTTTAACCATGGCCTATATCATCTTCGTCAATCCCATGATGTTGGCCGATGCCGGCATGGACCATGGCGCCGTGTTTGTCGCCACCTGTCTGGCCGCCGCCGTGGGCTGCCTGGTGATGGGCATAGTGGCGAATTACCCTATCGCCCTAGCACCGGGCATGGGGCTTAACGCCTTCTTCACCTATACCGTCGTCGGCGAGATGGGCTATAGCTGGGAAACGGCCCTGGGCGCGGTATTCCTCTCGGGTATCTGCTTTCTGATATTGTCGCTGGTGAAGATCCGAGAATGGATAGTCAACAGCATTCCTATGTCCCTGCGTCTGGGGATCGCCGCCGGTATCGGCTTGTTTCTGGCGCTGATCGGTCTCAAGAGTGCTGGCATAGTGGTGGCCAGCCCAGCGACTCTGGTGACCATGGGCGATGTGACCGCCTTGCCGGCCGTGATGTCTGTGTTGGGCTTCTTCATCATTATCGCCCTGGTACACAGAGGTTATCAGTCGGCGGTGATCATCAGCATTTTGGGGATCACCGCGCTGGGCTTGCTGCTTGGCGACGTGCAGTATAACGGCATGGTCTCGACGCCGCCGTCGATTGCGCCCACCTTCATGAAGATGGATCTCGCCAACGTGCTCGAGGTCAGCATGCTTTCGGTGGTGTTTGCCTTCCTGTTTGTGGATCTGTTTGACACCTCTGGCACCCTGGTGGCCGTAGCTCAGCGCGGCGGTTTCCTCGATGATAGAGGCAGGTTGCCGCGTCTTGGCCGCGCCCTGACCGCCGACAGCAGCGCCACTATCGCGGGGGCCATGTTGGGCACCTCGACGACTACTAGCTATATCGAGAGTACCGCCGGCGTGAGCGCAGGTGGCCGCACCGGACTCACCGCCGTGGTGGTGGGGATCATGTTCCTGCTGTCGCTGTTTATCTCGCCGCTGGCGGGCATGGTGCCGGCCTACGCCACCGCGGGAACCCTCTTCTATGTCGCCATCTTGATGATGTCTGGCCTGGTGCATGTGGACTGGGAAGATCTCACCGAGGCCGCGCCTGTGGTGGTGGTCTGTATCCTGATGCCGCTGACCTTTTCGATCGCGACCGGGATCGCCATGGGCTTTATCGCCTATGCGGGGATCAAGCTGTTCAGCGGCCGCTATAAAGACCTCTCTGTCGGCGTGGTGGTGCTGGCGGCGCTATTCCTGGCTAAGTTTGTTTATGGCTAAGTCTATCTATGGTTAAGCTCATCTATGCTTAGGTTTTTGGCAGGAGCCGAATTTAGCTTAAGTTGAGTGCCAGCCAGCTTAGATTAAAGGTCATACAATGTATGGCCTTTTTTATGGGCTTTTATTGAAGGAAAGTAGACTGGCTCTAATCTTTTATCTTACCCGCTACCATTTGCCCTGGGGATTGGGTATAACTTGGGGTTCGGTTTTTTTCTGTCAATATGTCAATGAACTTAAGTGAGATAGGCTACCGCCGTGTGGTGGTAAAGTTGGGTACCAGTGTGCTCACCTCAGGCTCGCGCCAGCTGGATAAGGCGCATATGGTTGAGCTGGCCAGACAAATGGCCAAGCTGATGAAGTCGGGTGTCGAAGTGGTGCTGTGCACCTCGGGCGCCATCGCCGCTGGGCGCGAACACTTGGGTTATCCCACACTGCCGGACACGGTCGCCAATAAGCAGCTGCTTGCCGCCGTCGGCCAGAGCCAGCTGATCCTCGCCTGGTCACAGCTGTTTAGCATCTATGGGCTGCATGTGGGCCAGCTGCTGCTGACCCGCGCCGACTTGCATGACAGGGAACGTTATCTCAACGCCAGGGACTCGCTCAACGCCCTGCTGGCCAATGGCATCATTCCTATCATCAACGAGAACGATGCGGTGGCCACCAACGAGATCAAGGTGGGCGACAACGATAACCTGTCGGCAAGGGCGGCACTGCTGTGTGATGCCGACCTCTTGATCCTGCTGACGGATCAGAAGGGGCTGTTCGATGCCGACCCAAGGGCCAATCCGGATGCTAAGCTGATCAAGCAGGTGGTCAATATCGACGATAGCCTGCGTAGCCTGGCGGGCGGCGCGGTTTCCGGCCTGGGCACAGGCGGTATGGCGACTAAGCTGCAGGCGGCGGATATTGCCCGCCGCGCCGGGGTCGAGGTGGTGATCGCCTCGGGTCATCATCCTAAGGTGATCTTAGATGCCGTATGTCAGCTGCCGGTGGGGACACATTTTACCGCGCTGGAGAATCCGCTGGAGAGTCGTAAACAGTGGATCTTGGCGGGCCCGGCGACGAAAGGGCGGCTGGTGCTGGACAGCGGTGCTATCAATGCCGTGACCCTGAAGGGACGCAGCCTGTTATCTAAGGGGATCTTGTCGGTGAGCGGCGTCTTTGAACGCGGCGCCACCCTGCAGCTGGTGGACGAGCTGGGGCGGGAGCATGCCAGAGGCATGAGCCGTTACAGCGCCAAAGATCTGCAGAAGATCGCCGGTAAACATTCGGATGAAATTGAGTCGCTGCTGGGTTACGACTATGGTGATGCCATAGTGCATCGCAACGACATGGTGGTCCTGTAAGGTTTTCGGCAGAGTCAATTTGTGCAGATTAAAGATGAGTGGAACAGAAACGATGGACGATAAGCAGCAGTATTTAAACACTCTAGGTGAGCAGGCCAAGGCTGCCAGCTACGCCATGGCGAGCCTCACGGCTTCGCAGAAGCGCGACCTGCTTAGGGCGATAGCCCAGAAGCTTAGCGATAAGAGCGCATCGATTGTCGCGGCTAACCAGCAGGATGTGGCCAAGGCGCGAGAAAATGGCCTGAATGACGCCATGATAGACAGACTGCTGCTGGACGAGTCGCGACTCTCTGGGGTTATCGCCGATATCGAAAATGTGGTGGCGCTGGCCGATCCTATCGGTAGCGAGCTGGAGAGCCAGCTGCTGGACAATGGCCTGCGCCTGTCCCGCCGCCGAGTGCCGCTGGGTGTGCTCGGGGTTATCTATGAGGCACGCCCCAACGTAACCGTGGATATCGCCGTGCTGGCGCTCAAGACCGGCAATGCCGTGATATTGCGCGGTGGCAAGGAGACCCTGGCGTCTAACCTGGCCCTGAGTGAGGCCATCCGGGAGGCCATTGGCGAGCAAGGACTGCCCTGTGATGCGGTGCAGTTGATCCAAGATCCCGACCGCGCCTTAGTCTCTGGCCTGTTGAAGCTCGATAAGTATGTGGACATGATAGTGCCCCGAGGTGGTCAGAACCTGCAGCGCCTGTGCGCCGAACAGGCGACCATTCCGGTGATCCTTGGCGGCATAGGGATCTGCCATCTGTATGTCGACAGTGAGGTGGAGCAGCTAAAAGCCATCGAGGTGATTGCCAATGCCAAGGTGCAGCGCCCGACCGTGTGTAACGCCCTGGATACTGTGCTGGTTCATCAGTCTATCGCCCAAACTTTCCTGCCTAAGCTCTATGCCCACTTAAGTTCACTCGGCGTCAGTTTCTATGCTTGTGAGCAGGCCGAGGCGATAGGCAAGG
This sequence comes from Shewanella aquimarina, assembly GCF_023349185.1. Lineage (GTDB taxonomy): Bacteria > Pseudomonadota > Gammaproteobacteria > Enterobacterales > Shewanellaceae > Shewanella > Shewanella aquimarina. Next base: position 8,158 of record NZ_JAKIKY010000014.1, read on the forward strand.
ATGCCGGCACTGTTACTCACAAGGCGAGCGATGAGACCTATGGCACAGAGTGGCTGTCTCTTAATCTTGGGGTTAAGGTGGTCGAGAATATCGATGAGGCGATCGCCCATATCCGTCGTTTCTCCAGTGGTCACTCCGAGGGGATCTTGAGCGATAACATACATGCCACGGCACACTTTATTAATGAGGTGGATGCGGCGGCCGTGTATGTTAACGCCAGTACCCGTTTTACTGACGGTGGCCAGTTTGGTTTGGGCGCCGAGGTAGCGGTATCGACCCAGAAGCTGCACGCCAGAGGGCCTATGGGGCTTGAGGCGCTCACCACCTATAAGTGGATCGGTGTCGGCGACTATACTGCCCGCGGTTAAGTTAAGAGCCATACATTTCGTAAAAAGGAGCCATCAGGCTCCTTTCTTATTTTTAAACCTTCTTCATTTTAAACTGCCTTTGCGCTAATGAATCGGCATCTCTATTCGGCGCCCTTATATGGAAAATATCAGGCTGGCACTTTTACTAGCCAGTCTTACCAGGCATTTTTATCTAGCTCTCTTACCAGGCTTAGCCAGTGAGCAAATTAACTAATCCCCTTGGTGAATTTCACAACTTGTTTGATAAAGTCATCAAGGTTAAAAAGTGAATCTCATTAAAACCCCTTTAACAACAGTGTTTTATCGTTTTGGCATCTTGTTTGCTTTGTCTTGAACAATCTCACAGGGAATCGGTTACGGAGCATAAGATGAAAAACAACATGGTTAAAAAGACATTGGTCGGTTTAAGTCTGGTCGTAGGTTTGATGAGTGCGGGAGCCCAGGCGGCCTCTAGCATCACGCTGAATGATGAATTTGATTATCACGGCCAGAAGGTGACTCTGGACATGGACGTGGGTCAGGCGGAGTTGATTGCCGGCGATCAAGATAAGGTGCGGGTCGAGGTGGTGGTGAAGGCCAACGATTCTAAGTGGTTTGGTTTCTGGCAGAACAGTGATGTGAGTTCGGCCAAGTTCGATATCCTCGACGATGGTGACAAGTTGATATTAAGACTGGCGGATCAGGATGATGTGAACCAGAAGTGGCGTGTCTATCTGCCCAGTAATGCGGCGTTAAAGGTCGATGCAGGTGTCGGTGAGGTATCTGTCGAAGGCCTCAGTGCCAGCATAGAGGTAGAGCTGGGTGTGGGACGCGCCGAGATCAATCATCAGGCGAATTTTGGTGAGGTGTCACTCAAGTCAGGTGTGGGCGAGGTGAGCATTCGTGAGGGCGGTCAGCGCCTGGAGGTGAATCAAAACCTGGTGAGCCAGAGCTATCATCAGCAAGGCGCGGCAAGCGATGATCACCTGTATGTCTCAGTGGGCGTGGGCGAGATAGACGTGCGCAACTAGCCACAGAAAATCGATAAGCGATAAGCGTTAAAAAAACCGACCCTAGGGTCGGTTTTTTTTATGCAACGGCGTCTATCTCGAACAGCTTATGTTAGCCGATGACTTTAGTTCTCTGGCGTCAGCGCAGGGCCGGTTTTGGTTCGTAGGCGCTTAAGCTGAGGCAATAGCTGCTGCAGCGCCAGCGCGGTGAGGATAAGTCCCAGGCCGATAAAGGTCGACGGGGTGATGGTCTCTTGTAAGATCCAGGCGATGAATCCCACCGATAGCACAGGCGTGATAAACACTAGGGTGCTCATGCTGGCCGTGCGATCCGCTTTCTTCAGCGCCACTAACCAGAGGACGAAGGTGACGCCCATCTCGAACAGGCCGACATAGATGCCCGCCCCTAGGGCCTTGAGATCCCAGCTCGGCAGCGATTGGGTCAGCAGCAGGGTGATCACGATAAAAGGCAGTCCCACCATGAAGCTCAGCAGTAGGCTCACCACTGGGTCACCCTCATCCTTAGTGTTTACAATCCAGTAGAGCGACCACAGCAAGGTGCTGGTCAGTGCCAATAGCACGCCGGTGGCACTCTCGAAGCGCACGCTGGCTACCTCACCATTAGTGGCGATGACAAAGACCCCTAGATAGGCGATAAGTGCCGCGGTGAGATCGCTCTTGCGCAGCTTCTGTTTCAATAGTGGCACCGCCAACAGGGGCAGCAATATGGCCCAGGTATAGTTGAGCGATAGCGCCTGCTGGGCGGGCAGCAGGGCATAGGCCTTAAACAACACCAGGTAATAGAGAAAAGGGTTCAGCAGTCCGGTCTGCAGGTAAAACCAGGGGCGATTGACGAATTGGCGCCTAATGAGATGCAGCTTACCCGTGGCGGCCAGGATAACGCCTAAGGCGACGATAGAGGTCGAGACGGCGACAAACACCAGCTGCAGCGGCGTGAAATGGCTCAGCGCCAGCTTAAAGGCGGTGGCAACGGTCGACCAGAGTAGGATGGCCGCTAAGGCATAGAGATAAGCTTGGTTGGATGATTTCACTGAACCTTCTCACTAAACGAGACAACTAAAAAATCCCACTAGCCAGAGGCTCAGAGGGATATCTTCTTCGATTGCATGCATTATACGCTTCTTGTTTGCGGTTCGGCAGCTTTTAAGATCAAAAAAATACTCAATTAAGTTAATTTTTATCTTTGTTGCCCTTGTATTCCCATTTGGAGGCCCAATATAGGGTGTTAAGGAAAGATATTGGCTTGGAAAATTAGGCTTGAAAACGAATTCGCCTATCCCCATATCTGAATCAGATAACAAAGTTAGCGTTAGTTAAAAGTTTTTTGGAGGACTCCATGGGTAAAATTATTGGTATCGATTTAGGTACAACTAACTCTTGTGTAGCTGTACTTGATGGCGATAAAGCACGCGTAATTGAGAACGCGGAAGGCGATCGCACTACCCCGTCGATCATCGCATATACAGGCGAAGAAGTATTAGTTGGTCAGCCTGCGAAGCGCCAAGCTGTAACAAACCCAAAGAATACCTTCTTTGCTATTAAGCGTCTTATCGGTCGTCGTTTCAAAGATGACGAAGTACAGCGTGACGTAGACATCATGCCATTTAAGATCATCGGTGCAGACAACGGTGATGCATGGGTTGAAGCGCACGATAAGAAGATGGCACCGCCACAAGTTTCTGCAGAGATTCTGAAGAAGATGAAGAAGACTGCCGAAGACTACCTGGGCGAGCCAGTAACCGAAGCGGTAATTACCGTACCGGCTTACTTTAACGATTCACAACGTCAGGCGACAAAAGACGCCGGTCGTATCGCTGGCCTTGAAGTTAAGCGTATCATCAACGAGCCTACTGCTGCGGCACTGGCTTATGGTATCGACAAGAAGCAAGGCGACAACATCGTTGCGGTATACGACTTAGGTGGTGGTACCTTCGATATCTCTATCATCGAGATCGATAGTGTCGATGGCGAGCAGACCTTCGAAGTATTGGCAACTAACGGTGACACTCACCTAGGTGGTGAAGACTTCGATAACCGTCTGATCAACTACCTGGCCGACGAGTTCAAGAAAGAGCAATCTTTAGATCTGCGTAACGACCCATTGGCGATGCAGCGTCTGAAAGAAGCTGCCGAGAAGGCGAAGATCGAGCTGTCTAGCACCACACAGACTGAAGTTAACCTGCCATACATCACGGCAGATGCGACAGGTCCTAAGCACTTAGTGGTTAAGATCACTCGCGCCAAGCTTGAGTCTCTGGTTGAAGACCTGATCCAACGTTCACTCGAGCCGCTAAAAGTGGCACTGGCTGACGCAGACCTGTCTGTATCAGACATCAACGAAGTGATTCTGGTGGGTGGTCAAACCCGTATGCCTAAGGTTCGTGAAGAAGTTTCTAGCTTCTTCGGTAAAGAGCTGCGTCAAGACGTTAACCCAGACGAAGCGGTTGCTATCGGTGCTGCGGTTCAGGCGGGTGTACTTGCGGGTGACGTGAAAGACGTTCTGCTACTAGACGTAACGCCTCTGTCTTTGGGTATTGAAACCATGGGCAGCGTGATGACCAAGCTTATCGAGAAGAACACTACTATCCCGACTAAGGCTAGCCAGATCTTCTCAACAGCCGATGACAACCAAAGCGCGGTAACCATCCACGTGCTACAGGGTGAACGTAAGCAATCTAGCGCCAACAAGTCGCTGGGTCAGTTCAACCTGGAAGGTATCGAGCCTGCTCCACGCGGCATGCCACAAATTGAAGTGGCCTTCGATATCGACGCCGATGGTATCTTGCACGTGTCAGCGACCGACAAGAAGACAGGCAAGGCACAAAACATCACCATCAAGGCCTCTTCTGGTCTGAGCGATGAAGAAGTTGAAGCTATGGTACGTGACGCCGAGGCGCACGCCGATGAAGACGCTAAGTTCGAAGAGCTAGTGACTGCACGCAACCAGGCTGACGGCATGGTTCACGCGACCAAGAAGCAGATCGAAGAAGCGGGCGATGAACTGCCAGGCGAAGACAAAGAGAAGATCGAAGCGGCGATGGCTGAAGTTGAAACTGCCACTAAGGGCAAGGACAAAGAAGCTATCGAGAAAGCGACGCAAGCCCTGATGGAAGCGTCTGCCAAGCTGATGGAGATCGCTCAGGCTAAGGCGCAAGCTGGCCAAGGCGAGCAGGCTCAGCAGTCTAACGAAGCTCCTGCTGACGATGTTGTCGATGCCGAGTTTGAAGAAGTTAAAGACGACAAAAAATAATTCAGGCCCAGCCTAAATTATTTCCAGCGGGCGTTATGGGGTAACTCTAACGCCCGTTCGTACAACTCTAGCGCAGAAAGTATGAGACTATGTCAAAGCGAGATTATTACGAAGTATTGGGCGTAGGTCGCGACGCCAGCGAGCGTGAGATTAAGAAGGCCTATAAGCGCCTCGCCATGAAATTTCACCCGGATCGCAACCCAGGTGACAAGGCGGCCGAAACCAGCTTCAAAGAGGTAAAAGAAGCCTACGAGATCCTCACCGACAGCGACAAGAAGGCGGCCTATGATCAGTTTGGTCATGCGGGTGTCGATCCTAACCGCGGCGGTGGTGGATTTGGCGGCGGTGCCGACTTCGGTGATGTATTCGGTGACGTATTTGGTGACATCTTCGGCGGTGGACGCCGTGGTGGCCAGCGCCAGGCGGCGCGTGGCTCAGATTTGCGTTACAACCTGGAACTGTCGCTCGAAGAAGCGGTACGTGGCCTGACCAAAGAGCTACGTATTCCAACCTTAGCCACCTGTGATCTGTGTGACGGTAGCGGCGCCAAGAAAGGCACTTCGCCAACCACATGTGGTACCTGTCACGGCCAGGGCCAGGTGCAGATGCGCCAAGGTTTCTTCGCGGTGCAACAAGCCTGTCCTACCTGTCATGGCCGCGGTAAGATCATCAAAGATCCTTGCAGCAAGTGTCATGGCGAAGGTCGCGTAGAGAAGAGCAAGACGCTGTCGGTGAAAATTCCTGCGGGTGTGGATACCGGCGATCGCATTCGTCTGTCGGGCGAAGGGGAAGCGGGCGAGTTTGGAGCGCCTCCAGGGGATCTCTACGTACAGGTGACGGTACGCGAGCACGCCATCTTCGTGCGTGACGGTAACAACCTCTACTGTGAAGTGCCTATCTCTTTCAGCACGGCTGCACTGGGCGGCGAGATCGAAGTCCCGACACTCGATGGCAAGGTGAACCTGAAGATCCCATCGGAAACTCAGACGGGTCGTATGTTCCGTCTGCGTGGCAAGGGCGTCAAGTCGGTGCGCAGTCATGCGGTCGGCGACCTGCTGTGTAAGGTGGTGATGGAAACGCCGGTGAACCTGAGCGATAAGCAGAAAGAGCTGCTACGTGAATTTGATAACACCCTGACGGGTTCATCAAAAAAGCACAGCCCTAAGGCCGAAGGCTTCTTCGACGGTGTGAAGAAGTTCTTTCAGGACTTGAACAGCTAAGGTGTGCTGATACACAATAAAAAACCTCGCGATGCGAGGTTTTTTTATTGCTATTTTTTACCGCTATTCTTAATAGTCTAATACCAATCACAGTAAGTATTTGATCAGAAATAGCGCAGGAAAAACGCTTGAGAACAAAGCAAAATTTTTAGATAAGTAGTTATTCTACAATTAAAAATATTAATGCAGTTATCGAGCGTTTTAACAAGCTAGAATGATCAATTATTTATTACGATTGGTATAAATGAAGTTTCATGATAGATAAGGGATAAGAGATGAAACAGTTAACCGCGGCGCTGGTAATACTATTATTAGCCGGCTGCGCCACCACACAATCGCCCACCGGGCGTAAACAGACCCTGCTGTTTTCTTCGCAGCAGATGGATCAGATGGGGGCCGAATCTTTTGCCGAGATGAAGAAACAGCAGAAGGTGAGTCAGGATAAGCAGGTCAACCAGTATGTGGCCTGTGTGGCCAACCGCATCACCTCTGTGCTGCCCGGCCGTCAGCCCAGCTGGGAGGTGGTGGTGTTTGAATCGGAGCAGGTTAACGCCTTTGCCTTGCCTGGCGGACATATAGGTGTCTATACCGGCCTATTGAAGGTGGCGAAGAATCAGGATCAGCTGGCGACGGTTATCGGCCATGAGGTGGCCCATGTGCTGGCCAACCACAGCAACGAGCAGGTATCTCGGGCGCAGATGACGGGGGTGGGGATGCAGATTGCCGGCGCCGCCATCGACGTCAGCGGCCTGAGCAACAAAGATCTCTATATGTCGGCGCTGGGGCTAGGTGCCCAGTATGGCTTTATTCTTCCCTATGGCCGCGCCCAGGAGAGCGAGGCTGATGTTATGGGCGTAGAGCTGATGGCCAGAGCCGGGTTCGACCCCAGCCAGAGTATCAGCCTGTGGCAGAACATGGCCAAGGCGGGAGGCAGTCAGGGCCCCGAGCTGTTATCGACCCATCCGTCACACGACCATCGCATCGCCGATCTGCAGCAGATGCTGCCGCAGGTGACGCCTCTGTATCGCACCGCAAGCGCCAGTGGAAAAAATCGCTGCGACTAGGGTCAATTTTTGGGTTTTTTATCACAGTTTGTGATAAAATCCGCCGCGAAATTAATTGAATAAATGAGAGTACAATCATTATGTCTGATAAGTTCACCACAATTGAACAGCACGCCAGCTATGGTGTTGGCCGCCAATTAGGCGAGCAACTCGCAGCTAACTCATTCGAAGGTATCGATATTTCAGCTGTTCAAGTTGGTCTGTCAGATGCGTTTGAAGGTAAAGAGAGCGCCGTCTCTATGCAAGATCTTCAAACTGCATTCACTGAGATTAGTCAGCGTATTCAAAAGGTTCAGGAAGAAGCTGCCGCGGCTGCATCGGCCGAAGGCGAGGCTTTCCTTGCTGAAAACCAACAGCGTGACGGTGTTGTAACCCTGGAATCAGGTCTGCAATACGAGATCATCACCGAAGGTTCAGGCGACAAGCCAAGCTATGATTCAACTGTACGTACTCACTACCATGGTACTTTCATCAGCGGTGACGTATTCGACAGTTCAGTACTGCGTGACCAGCCTGCCGAGTTCCCAGTATCTGGCGTTATCGCCGGTTGGACCGAGGCACTGCAGCTGATGCCTGTAGGTTCTAAGTGGAAGCTATATGTACCGCATCACTTGGCCTATGGCGAGCGTGGCGCCGGTGCCTCAATTCCTCCGTATTCGGCCCTAGTGTTCGAAGTGGAATTGCTCGACATTCTCTAATCGAAAAAGCCTAAGCGTTTGCTTAGGCTTTTTTTTGAAATGATTTGGCGTTAGCCTTGTGCTCAATTAACAGTAGCAAATGTGTAGGAGAGTTAGATGACAGAGCAAGTAAGAGTGGCGATAACCGGTGGCAGTGGTCGCATGGGCCGAACTCTTATTGAATCGGCAAAACTCAGCAGCAATATCTATCTAGGTGCGGCGGTTGAGCGTGCGGGTTCGACTTTGATTGGTGTCGATGCGGGCGAACTCGCCGGTGTGGGTGCCATGAATGTTGCCATCACTGATTCACTGGACAATGCCGTAGACGATTTCGATATCCTTATCGACTTTACCTCGCCCGAGGCCAGCGTGGTGCATACCGACTGGTGTTCGCGTAACGGTAAGGCGATTGTCATCGGCACAACCGGCTTCAATCATGCCCAGAAAGAGCAGATTGCGGCCTACGCTGAGAACACGCCGATTGTGATGGCGCCTAATATGTCTGTGGGCGTTAACCTGATGTGGCGCCTGCTCGAGCTGGCCGCCGAGGTGATGGGTGACTATACCGATATCGAGATCATCGAAGGTCACCACAGACACAAGAAGGATGCGCCATCGGGCACCGCACTCAAGATGGGTGAAGTGATCGCCGAGGTCTTGGGTCGCGATCTGGAAAAGTGTGCCGTCTATGGCCGTGAGGGGATCACAGAAGAGCGTAGCCGTGAAACCATAGGTTTCTCTACCATTCGCGCCGGTGATCTGGTGGGCGAGCATACCGCCATGTTTGCCGACATTGGCGAGCGCCTGGAGATCACCCACAAGGCATCGAGTCGTATGACCTTTGCCAACGGTGCCATGCGTGCCGCATTTTGGCTGGGCGATCAGGGCCCCGGGTTATACGACATGCAACAGGTCTTAGGCCTGAAGGATTAGTATTTAAAAAAAACGCCTATTTGGCGTTTTTTTTTGAAAGAAAGTACCGCTTATCTATAGACGAGTTGCACTATTACCTATAAAATAGTCGGAATTTGTCAAAATTTCGTATTTAAGCGGAAGTTGGTATTTTAAACACAAAATAAAACCTTATTATTCAATGGCTTGGCTCTTTTCGGAGGTCGCGTTGACAAAGTCTGCCTTACTCGTACTCGAAGATGGAACCGTATTCTCTGGCACTGCAATTGGTGCTGATGGACTCGCAGTTGGTGAAGTGGTATTTAACACTTCCATGACGGGTTACCAAGAGATCCTCACGGATCCTTCCTATTCTCGTCAAATTGTTACTCTAACCTACCCGCACATTGGTAACACTGGTACCAATAGTGAAGATACCGAATCTGATGCCGTACATGCTTGTGGTCTGATCATCCGTGATCTTCCGCTACTGGCGAGCAACTTCAGAAATCAGCAATCTCTCAGCGATTACCTAAAAAGCAACAATGTTGTAGGCATTGCCGATATCGACACGCGTAAACTGACACGTATCCTCAGGGAAAAAGGGGCACAAGCAGGTGCCATCTTAGTGGGTGACATGGATGAAGCTAAGGCGCTGGAGGCTGCTAAAGCCTTTCCAGGCTTGAAAGGCATGGACTTGGCCAAAGAGGTGACCACACAGCAGCAATACCAATGGCGCAGTGGTAGCTGGCGTCTGGTGGGCGGCTTGCCGAGCGACACCCCTGAGTCAGAACTGAAATACAAGGTCGTGGCCTATGACTACGGCGTTAAGCGCAACATCCTGCGTATGCTGGTTGACCGCGGCTGTGATGTGACCGTGGTACCGGCGCAAACCCCAGCCTCAGAAGTGCTGGCGATGAATCCCGATGGTATCTTCCTGTCAAACGGCCCTGGTGACCCGGAGCCATGTGACTACGCCATCGAAGCGATTCAGACTTTCCTTGAGACAGATATTCCACTCTTCGGTATCTGCCTTGGCCATCAGCTGTTGGCTCTGGCCTCAGGCGCTAAGACACTGAAGATGAAGTTTGGTCACCATGGTGCCAACCACCCGGTCAGCAACCTGGAGAAGGGCAATGTGATGATCACTAGTCAGAACCATGGTTTTGCCGCCGATGAAGCCAGCCTGCCGGCCAACGTCAAGGTGACTCACAAGTCGCTGTTCGACGGCTCGCTGCAGGGCATCCATCTGACCGACAAGCCAGCGTTTAGCTTCCAGGGTCACCCTGAGGCAAGCCCGGGTCCTCACGACGCCGCGCCGCTGTTCGATCACTTTATCGAGTTGATCGAAGAATATCGTCATAACGCTAAGTAGTCCGGGAGAAAGTTTCAGCAATGCCAAAACGTACAGACATAAAAAGTATTCTTATCCTGGGTGCTGGCCCGATTGTTATCGGTCAGGCATGTGAGTTCGATTACTCGGGTGCCCAGGCGTGTAAGGCGCTTCGTGAAGAGGGCTACCGGGTTATTCTGGTGAACTCTAACCCTGCGACCATCATGACAGACCCAGAGATGGCCGATGCTACCTATATCGAGCCGATTCATTGGGAAGTGGTACGCAACATCATCGCCAAAGAACGTCCCGATGCGATTCTGCCGACCATGGGTGGACAGACGGCGCTGAACTGTGCCCTGCGCCTCGAGGCCGAAGGGGTATTGGCCGAGTTTAACGTCGACATGATAGGTGCGACCGCCGATGCCATCGATAAGGCCGAAGACCGCAGCCGTTTCGATGCGGCGATGAAGAAGATTGGCCTCGAGTGTCCTCGTGCCGGTATCGCACGCAGCATGGAAGATGCCTACGAGGTACTCGAGCAGGTTGGTTTCCCTTGTATTATCCGTCCATCATTTACCATGGGTGGCTCGGGCGGTGGTATCGCCTACAACAAGGAGGAGTTCGAGGAGATCTGTTCTCAGGGTCTCGAGCTGTCACCGACCAACGAACTGCTGATCGATGAGTCGCTCATCGGTTGGAAAGAATATGAGATGGAAGTGGTTCGTGACCGCAACGATAACAGTATCATCGTCTGTTCTATCGAAAACTTCGATCCTATGGGCGTGCACACCGGCGACTCTATTACAGTGGCCCCGGCGCAGACCCTGACAGACAAAGAATATCAGCTGATGCGTAACGCCTCCTTGGCGGTACTGCGCGAGATCGGCGTCGAAACCGGTGGTTCAAACGTTCAGTTTGGTATCAACCCGAAAGATGGTCGTATGGTGATCATCGAGATGAACCCGCGTGTATCACGCTCATCTGCACTGGCCTCTAAGGCGACAGGTTTCCCTATCGCTAAGATTGCCGCTAAGCTTGCCGTGGGCTTTACCCTGGATGAGCTGAGCAACGACATCACTGGCGGTGCGACGCCAGCCTCATTTGAGCCTGCCATCGACTATGTGGTCACTAAGGTTCCACGCTTCAACTTCGAGAAGTTTGCCGGTTCAAATGACCGTCTGACCACTCAGATGAAGTCAGTGGGCGAGGTGATGGCTATCGGTCGTACCTTCCAGGAGTCGCTGCAGAAAGCACTGCGCGGTCTTGAGGTTGGCGTTAATGGCCTAGATCCTATCGTCGATGTAGAAGATAACGATGCCCTGTCACGTATTCGCCACGAGCTGAAAGAGCCGGGCGCCGAGCGTATCTGGTATATCGCCGATGCCTTCCGCGCCGGTCTGAGCATGGATGCCATCTTCAAGCTGACCAATATCGACCCTTGGTTCCTGGTTCAGATTGAAGAGCTGCTATCACTTGAGAACCAAGTGAAAGAAGCTGGCATGGCTAGCATGGACAAAGATTTCCTTTACAAGCTTAAGCGTAAAGGCTTCTCCGATGCGCGTCTGGCGGCCCTGATGGGGGTCAGCGAGTCAGAGATGCGTAAGCTGCGTTACCGTCACGAAGTGTACCCTGTGTACAAGCGTGTCGATACCTGCGCCGCCGAGTTCTCGACCGATACCGCCTACATGTACTCTACCTATGAGGAAGAGTGCGAGGCCAACCCATCTAACCGCGACAAGATCATGGTGCTGGGTGGTGGTCCTAACCGTATCGGCCAGGGCATCGAGTTCGATTACTGCTGTGTGCACGCGGCGCTTGCCCTGCGTGAAGACGGTTACGAGACCATCATGGTTAACTGTAACCCAGAGACAGTCTCTACCGACTACGATACCTCTGACAGACTCTATTTCGAATCTGTAACCCTGGAAGATGTGCTGGAGATCGTCCGTATCGAGCAGCCTAAAGGGGTTATCGTGCAGTACGGTGGCCAGACGCCACTGAAACTGGCTCGTGACCTGGAAGCCGCCGGCGTGCCTATTATCGGTACCAGCCCGGATGCGATCGACCGCGCCGAAGACCGTGAGCGTTTCCAGCAGGCGATTCAACGCCTGGAGATGAAGCAGCCGGAAAACGATACCGTCACCACGGTAGAAGGTGCCGTTATCGCCGCCGAGCGTATCGGTTACCCACTTGTGGTGCGTCCATCTTACGTACTGGGTGGCCGCGCGATGGAGATCGTCTACGACGAGCAAGACCTGCGCCGTTACTTCAACGAAGCGGTTAGCGTCTCTAACGCCTCGCCAGTGCTACTGGACCGCTTCCTCGATAACGCCACCGAGGTGGATATCGATGCGGTATGTGACGGCACGACCGTAGTGGTTGGCGCCATCATGGAGCATATCGAGCAGGCGGGTGTTCACTCGGGTGACTCTGGATGTTCTCTGCCTCCTTACACTCTGAGCCAGGAGATCCAGGATCAGATGCGCGAACAGGTGCGCAAGCTGGCGATGGAACTTGGTGTTGTGGGTCTGATGAACGTGCAGTTCGCTGTGCAGGACAACACCATCTACATGATCGAGGTTAACCCGCGTGCGGCCCGTACCGTACCATTCGTCTCTAAGGCGACGGGTGTCCCTCTGGCTAAGATAGCGGCGCGCGTCATGGCTGGTCAGACTCTTGAGCAGCAGGGCTTTACCAAAGAGGTGATCCCACCTTTCTACTCGGTGAAAGAAGTGGTACTGCCATTTAACAAGTTCCCGGGTGTTGACCCGCTACTTGGCCCTGAGATGCGCTCTACCGGTGAGGTCATGGGCGTGGGGGCTACCTTCGCCGAGGCGTATGCTAAGGCCGAGCTGGGGGCAACCTCTGAGGTGCCTAAGTCGGGCCGTGCGCTGCTCTCTGTACGTAACAGCGATAAGAAGCGTGTTGCCGACCTGGCCGCCAAGCTGATTGAGCTGGGCTATGAGATCGATGCCACCCACGGCACCGCAGTCGTGCTGGGCGAGGCGGGTATCAATCCTCGTCTGGTCAACAAGGTACACGAAGGTCGTCCGCACATTCTTGACCGTATCAAGAATGATGAGTACACCTATATCGTGAACACTACCGAAGGCCGCCAGGCGATCGAAGACTCGCGTCAGCTGCGTCGTGGCGCGCTGCGTTACAAGGTGAACTACACTACGACCTTGAACGCCGCCTTCGCGACCTGTATGGCACACTCTGCCGACAGCCGCACCAATGTGACTTCTGTGCAAGAACTGCATCAGCGCATTAAAGGTTAAGGGTTAACCCTTGATAAAAGGCCGCGCAAGCGGCCTTTTTTATGGGCGCTTTAGGGGGGAGAGATAACCAATGAGGCAATCAACAAGCCGGTTATATGGCGCGAGTTTGTTTGCTTCGGGCGCGCTAAGGAACACACAGTTCTGCGGGCGTACTAACAAACTCTTGGGGAACCGATAGCTTATCCCGTCATCAGGGTATAGAATAGATGGATTCCAAGCGTTCTTTATTCCTAGTCGGTGGCCCAAGTGGTCAGGCTGACTAGGTTGCTTTTGTTTTGAGGAGACGAGTGTTCCTATGAATAAGGTTCCAATGACAGTTGTTGGTGCAAATCAACTGCGTGAAGAGTTAGATTTTTTGAAGTTTGAGAAGCGTCCAAAAATTGCCGAGGCCATTGGGGTGGCGCGTGAGTTGGGCGATCTGAAAGAGAACGCCGAATACCACGCCGCCCGCGAAGAGCAGGGACTGTGCGAGGCTCGTGTACGAGATATCGAAGGTAAGCTGTCTAACGCACAGATCATCGATGTGACTAAGATGGAAAACACGGGTCGAGTGATCTTCGGTACCACTGTTACTATTTTGAACTTGGATACCGAAGAGGAATTTACCTACCGTATCGTGGGTGAAGACGAGGCCGATATCAAGGCTAACCTGCTCTCTGTTTCTTCACCAATTGCTCGCGGTTTAGTGGGTAAATCGGAAGGGGATGAAGTCTCTATTCAGACTCCAGGTGGCATGACAGATTATGAGATCACTGCGGTCGAGTATATCTAACTTGTGCTAGGGTCGGTCGACGACCGCTTCATACCAAGTATGAAAGTAGCAACAAAAAAGCCGCTATCGATAGCGGCTTTTTGTTGAGTCCAGGAGCTATTTGGCTCTTGGTACGGCAATCTTCATCTCTGGAGATTGACGGAATAGGACCAATACGTGACCGATAAGCTGAACCTTTTCAGCTTGAGTTTCGCGTACGATGGCGTCAACGACTGCATTTTTTAGCTCTCTGTCTCCAGAGGCAACTTTCACTTTGATTAATTCATGATGAGAGAGTGCATTATCAATTTCAGCCAGTACACCTTCAGTCAGGCCATTGGCACCAAGCTGCACAACAGGCTTGAGGTTATGTGCTAAGCCTTTTAGATGCTGTTTTTGTTTGGTTGTTAAGTTCATTTCTACCAACTTTATGCTGAGTTACTGTTGAAAAACCGCTATTCTACCCTCATATAGCCTTTGTGTAACTCATATTTGTTGCGGATTTTAAATGTCAGGTAAAAAACGAACGGCCAGTTCCGCCCGATGGATGCAGGAACATTTCGATGATCATTATGTTAAGTTGTCGCAGAAACGGGGATTGCGTTCGCGAGCTGCGTTTAAAATAGAAGAGATACAACAAAAGGATAAGCTGATCCGCCCTGGCATGACTGTGGTGGATCTCGGTGCAGCCCCGGGTGGCTGGTCACAGATCGCCGTGAAGCTGGCGGGAGAGACTGGCAAGGTTATCGCTTGCGATATCCTGCCTATGGATCCCATCGTCGGTGTCGATTTTCTGCAAGGCGATTTTCGTGAAGAAAAGGTGCTCGATGCCTTACTCGAACGAGTTGGCGATGCTAAAGTCGATGTTGTGTTGTCGGATATGGCACCTAATATGAGTGGCACAGGTGGTGTGGATCAGCCTCGCGCCATGTATTTGGTGGAGCTGGCACTGGATATGTGTCATCAGGTGTTGGCACCAAATGGTAGTTTTGCTGTCAAAGTCTTTCAGGGGGAGGGCTTTGATGAGTATATGAAGGCGGTGAGACAGGCATTTACCACCGTTAAAACACGTAAGCCAGACTCGTCGCGACCGCGTTCGCGTGAAGTCTATCTTGTGGCGACGGGTTACAAGTTGTAGTAACCTAACGTCAGTAACCGCAAGACTGTATGAGGTCTAGTAATTTTGAGTGATATGGCAAAAAATTTAATTCTCTGGGTTGTCATCGCCGTCGTGCTGATGTCAGTGTTTCAGGGCTACTCCCCCTCTTCATCGAACTCCATGAAGATGGATTATTCTACTTTCTTGGACGACGTACGCTCCGGGCAGATTAATACTGTCGAGGTGAAGAGCGACCAGCGCACCATCGAGGGTACCAAAAGAACCGGGGAAAAATTTATCACTATCATGCCTATGTACGATCAGGATCTGATCAACGATCTTGACCGCAAGGGTGTGACCATGAAAGGTCAGGAAGCCGAAGAATCAGGTTTCCTCACGCAGATCTTCATCTCTTGGTTCCCTATGCTGTTACTCATCGGGGTGTGGATCTTCTTCATGCGCCAGATGCAGGGCGGTGGCGGTAAAGGCGCCATGTCTTTCGGTAAGAGTAAAGCCAAGCTGATGAGCGAAGATCAGATCAAGACCACCTTCGGTGACGTTGCCGGTTGCGACGAGGCCAAGGAAGATGTCAAAGAGCTGGTCGATTACCTCAAAGAGCCGACTAAGTTCCAGAAACTGGGTGGTCGTATTCCGACTGGCGTACTGCTTGTTGGCCCTCCAGGTACAGGTAAAACTCTGCTTGCTAAGGCGATTGCCGGTGAAGCTAAGGTACCTTTCTTCACGATTTCAGGTTCTGACTTCGTCGAGATGTTTGTCGGTGTTGGTGCCTCTCGTGTGCGTGACATGTTCGAACAGGCAAAGAAGTCAGCGCCTTGTATCATCTTTATCGATGAGATCGACGCCGTTGGTCGCCAGCGTGGTGCCGGTGTCGGTGGTGGTCACGACGAGCGTGAACAGACCCTTAACCAGATGCTGGTTGAGATGGATGGCTTCGAGGGTAACGAAGGTATTATCGTTATCGCCGCGACTAACCGTCCAGACGTATTGGATGCTGCCTTGCTGCGTCCGGGTCGTTTCGACCGTCAAGTGGTGGTTGGCCTGCCAGACGTACGTGGTCGTGAGCAGATCCTTAAGGTGCATATGCGTAAGGTGCCGCTGGCCGATGACGTTAAGGCGAGCGTGATTGCCCGCGGTACGCCAGGTTTCTCTGGTGCCGATCTGGCTAACCTGGTAAACGAGGCGGCGCTGTTTGCTGCCCGTGGTAATCGCCGCGTGGTGGGCATGGAAGAGTTCGAGAGCGCCAAAGACAAGATCATGATGGGGGCCGAGCGCCGCACCATGGTGATGTCTGAAGAAGAGAAAGAGATGACCGCCTATCACGAAGCGGGTCACGCTATCGTCGGTTGTCTGGTGCCTGAGCACGACCCTGTGCATAAGGTCACCATCATTCCGCGTGGTCGTGCCTTGGGGGTAACCTTCTTCTTGCCTGAGGCCGATGCCATCAGTCAGAGTCGTCGTAAGCTCGAGAGTCAGATCTCTGTGGCCTACGGTGGACGTATCGCCGAGGAGCTGATCTACGGCAGCGAGCGCGTTTCTACCGGTGCCTCTCAGGATATCAAGTATGCGACTACCATTGCGCGCAACATGGTCACCCAGTGGGGCTTCTCGGAAAAGCTCGGCCCGGTATTGTATGCCGAAGATGAGGGCGAAGTATTCCTGGGTCGCAGCATGGCTAAGGCGCAGCATATGTCGGATGAGACGGCTGCCATTATCGATGTCGAAGTTAAACAGCTGATCGATAACAACTATGGCCGTGCCCATCAGTTCCTGACAGATAACATGGATATTCTTCATGCGATGAAAGATGCGCTGATGAAGTATGAGACTATCGATGCGACTCAGATTGACGATCTGATGGCCCGTCGTGAGGTACGTGCGCCGGCCGATTGGAACATGGATGAAAATGGTTCTAACGGCAAAGGTAATGGCGGTCGTGGCGAGGCGGTGAAGTCGCCTGAGCCGAGCGAGACCGAAGCCGAGCCTGCGAGTGAGCCAAAAGAAGGTGATGAATCACCTGTAGTTAAGTAATCATCTTTGCGATAGATTAATTGCATTGTCTAAGAAAACCCCTTAACGGGGTTTTCTTGTTTACGTCTTTAGCGTGTGATCGAGGAGCCTCTCTTGCAGCAAGGGTTTCAACTTGTCTGTGGCGATAAATGCCTGGACCTTTCTCAGCCCAGAGTGATGGGCATTCTTAATGTGACACCTGACTCCTTCTCCGATGGGGGGCGTTTCGCAAATCTTGAGCCTGCCTGTCGCCATGCAGATAGTTTGGTTAGCGAAGGCGCCAGCATCATAGATATCGGTGGCGAGTCGACTCGCCCCGGCGCGGCCGAGGTCAGCGTCCAACATGAGCTGGACAGGGTGATTCCTCTGGTGGAATATGTCAGTGCTCATCACGATGTGTGGATCTCGGTCGACACCAGCAAGCCTGAGGTGATGAGTGAGGCGGTTGCCGCCGGCGCCCATCTGATCAACGACGTGCGCGCCCTGCAGGAGCCTGGTGCCTTAGCCGTGGCCGCCAAGCTGAATGTGCCCGTCTGTCTGATGCATATGCAGGGACAGCCGAGAACCATGCAGGATGCGCCCGAGTATCAAGATATCATATCGGACATCAGCGACTTCTTTGAGAAGCGCATTCAGGCCTGTCTGGGGGCGGGGATAGTCAGAGACAACTTGCTGCTTGATCCGGGTTACGGCTTTGGAAAGACACTATCACACAACTATGAATTATTAAATCGTCAGGCTGAACTCAACACATTCGGCTTGCCGCTGCTAATCGGATTGTCGCGTAAGAGTATGATAGGTAACCTGCTTAACGTACCGACCAGCGATCGCCTGGCTGGCAGCCTGAGCGCAGCGCTATTGAGTATTCAGCAGGGCGCACATATTATTCGTGTCCATGACGTAAAACCGACCGTGGATATGATCAAGGTCATGCAGGCTTGCGCCAACTATCAGGCATTATAGGCCTAATGCGCCGCTTATTGGCGATTGCAAACGGATCAAATAGGAAAGACCCCTGGATGGGGCAGAGGTAATAACTAGTGAGAAAATTCTTCGGAACCGATGGTATTAGAGGCAAGGTGGGCGCGGGTAAGATGACCCCGGAATTGGCGCTCAAACTAGGCTGGGCGGCTGGACGTGTATTGTCCCGCGCCGGCACCAAGAAGGTGATCATAGGCAAGGACACGCGAATTTCAGGTTATCTGTTCGAATCGGCGATGGAAGCCGGCCTGTCGGCGGCAGGTTTAAATGTGATGCTGATGGGGCCAATGCCAACACCGGCTGTGGCCTACCTGACCCGTACCTTCAGGGCGGAAGCCGGTGTGGTGATCAGCGCCTCTCACAACCCTTATTATGATAACGGCATCAAGTTCTTCTCGACCGACGGAAGCAAGCTCGATGACGAGGTTGAACTCGAGATCGAGCGTGAGCTGGAAAAGCCGCTGGTGTGCGTCGAGTCTCATCTGCTGGGTAAGGTATCGCGCATCGACGATGCTGCCGGTCGTTATATTGAATACTGTAAGGGCAATTTCCCCGCCGAACACACCCTCAACGGGCTCAAGATAGTGGTGGACTGCGCCCACGGGGCAACCTATCACATCGCGCCGAGTGTGTTTCGCGAGCTAGGCGCCGAGGTGATCACCATAGGCGACAAGCCTGATGGCATCAATATCAACCATGAGGTGGGTGCCACCTCTATGGGTAAGATCCGTGAGACCGTCATTGCCGAGCAGGCAGATCTCGGTATCGCACTGGATGGTGACGGTGATCGCATCATGATGGTGAATCGTCACGGTAAGGTGATCGACGGTGATGAGATCCTCTATATCCTGGCCTGTGACGCGCAAGATCGCGGCGTATTAAAGGGCGGTGTTGTTGGTACCCTGATGTCGAACTTAGGGTTAGACCTGGCACTTAAGGCTCGTGATATCCCGTTCGCCCGCTCGAAAGTGGGTGACCGCTATGTGATGGAGCTGCTGAAAGAGAAAGATTGGCGCATCGGCGGCGAGAACTCCGGACATATTCTGAATTTGGATCACGGCACCACGGGGGATGGTATCGTCGCCGGTATTCTGGTGCTGGCGGCCATGTGTCGTAAGCAGGCGACCCTGGAGGAGCTGACCGAAAGCATTAAGATGTTGCCACAGGTATTGGTTAACGTGCGATTCGAAGGCAGCCATAATCCGTTAGAGGCCGACAGCGTGTTAAGCGCCCAGGCGGAAGTGGAAGCCAAGCTTGGCGAACGTGGCCGCGTGTTGCTGCGTAAATCGGGTACCGAGCCGCTGATCCGTGTCATGGTTGAGGGCGATGTGGCCAGCGATGTAAAAGCGCATGCTAACTATATTGCCGAGGCCATCAAGGCGCTGGTTTAAGGCCGCTGCACAGGATTTAGCCTTGCCAGGTTAAATCCTGTGCTATTTATCCCGCTCGAGGATAAAAAGTAATCGCTTCGACACTTTATCGCAAAAATTCGAGATTTAGGTATTGTAACTTAACAAGTGGTTCGCTATTATTCAGCCCGCTTTCAGAAGGAGACAGTGATGGCACTAAGACGCCCAATGGTCGCTGGTAACTGGAAAATGAACGGTACTGCGCAGTTAGCGCAAGAGTTGTTTACCAAGTTTGCTACCAAGCTTCAAAATGATTCTGCGGAAGTGGTCTTGTGTCCACCGAGTATTTTTCTTGAAAGTGTTCGTCAGCAACTCGATGCTAACAAAGAAGCCCTGAATGGCTGCTTGGTTAGAATGGGTGCCCAAAACCTGAGTCAACACGACTTTGGCGCTTATACAGGCGAAGTATCTGGGCAGATGCTGAAAGATTCTGGATGTCGCTATGTGATTATCGGTCACTCCGAACGCCGTAGAATGTATGGCGAGACAAGCGACATCGTGGCGGAAAAATTTGCCGCCGCACAGAAACATGGTTTGACCCCTATCTTATGTGTAGGTGAGTCGGGTCCGGCACGTGAAGCAAGACGCACCTTCGAGGTGATTGCAGAAGAGCTGGATGTGGTCATCGAGAAGAATGGCACCATGGCTTTTGATAATGCGATTATCGCCTATGAGCCACTTTGGGCAGTAGGGACAGGTAAGAGCGCTACGCCAGAGCAGGCGCAGGAAGTACACGCGTTTATTCGCAAGCGTCTCTCTGAAGTGTCTCCGTATATCGGAGAGAATATCAGGATTTTGTACGGTGGTAGCGTAACGCCGAGTAATGCAGCAGATCTATTTGCTCAGCCTGATGTAGATGGTGGACTGATAGGCGGTGCTAGCTTAAACTCTACCGAGTTTTTAAGTTTATGTTCGATAGCGATGAGCGCATAATATGTACGAAGTTCTAATGGTTATTTACTTGTTGGTTGCGTTAGGCCTGATTGGTTTAATCCTTATCCAGCAAGGTAAGGGAGCTGACATGGGGGCCTCTTTTGGCGCCGGTGCATCAGCAACTCTGTTCGGTTCTTCTGGTTCGGGTAACTTTCTGACTCGTTCCACTGCGATACTGGCGATTGCCTTCTTTGCCCTGAGTCTGACGATTGGCAACTTAAGTGCAAACCATGCCAAGAGCGAAGAATCTTGGAAAGATTTAGGTGCCGATGCCGCCGCAGTAACTGAACAAGTAACTGACGCTGCAAAAGACGCACAAAAGTCAGAAGATAAGATTCCTGACTAATAGCTCGAAAGAGCAAGGCGCAGTTTGAATTTGACCCTGGTTTGATTTAAACGGCGTGACTGGAAAAGATGAGTCTCCTCAATACTCATAAAAAGTCTTAGCCAGTCGAAGTAACGATCACATGCGGATGTGGTGGAATTGGTAGACACGCCATCTTGAGGGGGTGGTGAGCCTAGCTCGTGAGGGTTCAAGTCCCTCCATCCGCACCAAATTTAGATTGAGCCTAGCTTAATCTGAATCGATAAAGTGGCAGAGGTTTCTGCCTTTATCATTGCAAATATTGTTCTCAATCAATATAATTGCAGCAGTTGACGCGGGGTGGAGCAGTTTGGTAGCTCGTCGGGCTCATAACCCGAAGGTCGTCGGTTCAAATCCGGCCCCCGCAACCAGCTTCCCAGTGATGAAGCAAGGCTTCATTTCTGTTACAGGTTCTGAATGATATGACCTCGTGATTACGGGGTTTTTTGTTATCTGGACTTTTGAAATATCGTCATTTGATGATGTCGTACTGGGGCTTTATGCCCTTTTTTGTTTTTCGGGGGGTAACCTTGGCAACTCTAGAAAGTAAGCTGGAACAGATGCTTATCGCACCAGTTGAAGCATTGGGCCATAGTCTGTGGGGATTGGAATATGTACAGGCAGGCAAGCATTCTGTGCTGCGTGTATATATAGATAATGAAAACGGCATTTTTATCGATGATTGTGCCGATGTCAGTCGCCAGATCAGTGCCGTGCTCGATGTCGAGGACCCGATTTCGACCGAATATACGCTAGAAGTTTCCTCACCGGGTGTCGATAGACCATTATTTACTGCAGAGCAGTATGCACAATACCTAGGTGAAACCGTAAAGGTACAACTGACTATGCCTGTCGCTGGTAGTCGTAATTTAAAAGGGACCGTCGCGGGCGTTGAGGGGCAGATGCTGACCCTTACCGTAGATGGCAACGAACTGATTATTGCCTTGGATAATATCCGTAAGGGCAACTTAATCGCTAAGTTTTGATGGATTCGAGCTGAACGAGGCAAGAGAATGAACAAAGAGATTCTGCTAGTCGCTGAGGCGGTTTCAAATGAGAAGGCCGTGCCACGCGAAAAGATTTTTGAAGCGTTGGAGATTGCGTTAGCGACGGCTACCAAGAAAAAATATGAAGGCGATATCGAAGTTCGTGTCGCTATCGACCGTAAGACAGGCGAATACGAAACCTTCCGTCGTTGGATGGTGGTTGAGGATGACGGTCAGGCGCTGGAAAATCCTTTCCGCGAGATCACCCTGGAAGCGGCTCGTTACGAAAACCCAGAGATTCAAGTGGGTGAGTATATCGAAGATGAGATCGAGTCAGTCGTCTTCGACCGTATTACCACTCAAACCGCTAAGCAGGTAATCGTACAGAAGGTACGTGAAGCCGAGCGTGCACAGATCGTCGACCAGTTCTTGGAGAAAGAAGGAGAGCTGATCACTGGTGTGGTGAAGAAGAGCAACCGCGAGAGCGTAGTCGTCGACTTGGGTAACAATGCCGACGCCGTGCTGTTCAAAGAAGATCTTATCTCACGTGAAAGCTTCCGTCCTGGTGACCGTGTTCGTGCGCTGCTATACGCCGTACGTCCAGAAGCCCGCGGTGCGCAGCTGTTCCTGACCCGTACTAAGCCAGACATGCTCATCGAGCTGTTCCGTGTGGAAGTACCGGAGATTGCCGACGAGATGATTGAGATCATGGGCGCGGCCCGTGATCCAGGTTCTCGCGCTAAGATTGCGGTCAAGTCTAATGACCGTCGCATCGATCCTATCGGTGCTTGTGTGGGCATGCGCGGCGCGCGTGTTCAGGCCGTGTCTAATGAGTTAGGCGGTGAGCGTGTTGATATCGTGCTTTGGGATGATAACCCAGCGCAATTTGTGATCAACGCCATGGCGCCGGCCGATGTGGCTTCTATCATAGTCGACGAAGATAACCATTCTATGGATATCGCCGTTGAAGCCGACTCATTGGCACAAGCTATTGGCCGTAACGGTCAAAACGTGCGTTTGGCGACTCAGTTATCGGGCTGGGAACTAAACGTGATGACAGTGGAAGATATGCAGGCTAAGCATCAGGCTGAAAGCGCCAAGATCGTTAATCTGTTTGTGACGTCACTGGATGTCGATGAAGATTTTGCTCAAGTACTGGCAGATGAAGGTTTTACCTCACTTGAAGAAGTTGCCTATGTGCCTGAGTCAGAACTGCTAGAAATCGACGGCTTCGACGAGGAGATCGTTGAGGCACTCAGAGAACGCGCCAAGGCGGCGATCTCTACACGGGCTTTGGCATCCGAGGAAGCACTTGACGGTGCTGAGCCAAGCGAAGATTTACTTGCCCTAGAAGGTTTAGAGCGTCACTTGGCGTATGTGTTGGCAAGTAAAGGCGTGATTACGCTTGAAGATTTAGCCGAACAAGGCATTGATGATTTGATCGAGATTGAAGAATTAACAGAAGAAAAAGCTGGTGAGCTCATCATGGCGGCCCGCAACATCTGTTGGTTTGGCGAAGAAGCTTAAGTCGATCAACAGAGGGGAGTTTACAGATGGCAGATACCACAGTAGCAAAACTGGCCGAGGAAGTAGGGAAGAGTGCTGATCGATTAGTTGAGCAGTTTTCTGAGGCCGGCATTAAGAAGAGTAAAACAGATACTGTTTCAGAAGAAGAAAAGCAGAAGTTGCTTGAGTTTTTGAAGAAGCAACACGGCGGCGATGCCGCGCCAACCAAGATGACACTGCAACGCAAGTCTATCTCGACGCTGAGTGTGTCGGGAAGCGGTGGACAGTCGAAAGACATCAAGGTTGAAGTACGTAAGAAGCGTACTTTCGTTAAGCGTGACCCGGCGGCAGAAGCCGAGGCGGAAGCTAAGGCCAAGGCAGAAGCCGAAGCTAAAGCTGCGGCAGAAGCAGAAGCCAAGGCTAAGGCCGAAGCAGAAGCTAAGGCAAAGGCCGAGGCAGAAGCCAAGGCTAAGGCGAAGGCGAAAGCCGACGCAGAAGCTAAGGCCAAGAAGGTTGCTGAGAGCAAGCCTGCTGTTGAAGAGACAGCCGAAGAAAAAGCTGCTCGTGCCGAAGAGGCCCGTCTGTTGGCGGCTAAAGAGGCTGCTGCTAAGGCTAAGGCCGACGAAGAAGCTAAGGCTGCGGCCGAAGAAGCACGTCGTCTTGCCGAAGAGAACGAGAAGCGTTGGGCAGAAGAAGAGCGTCTGCGTAAAGAATCTGAAAACAGCGCCGATCACCATGTGACCACATCGACTGAAGCGCGCGCCGCCGAAGATACCGCCGATAGAGACGCCGAGCGACGTGGTCGCCGTGCGCGTAAGCCTGCCGGTGGCAAGAAAGAAGCTGCGAATAAGAAGCGCGGCGGAAGAGATGCCCGCGGTGGTCGTAACAACCGCAATCAGCGCAACGCGCCAGAGTCGATGGATCATGGCTTCAACAAGCCTGCTGCCGCCGTTACCCGTGACGTGACCATTGGCGAAACCGTAACGGTTGCCGAGCTGGCACAGAAGATGGCGGTTAAGGCGACCGAGATCATCAAGCAGATGATGAAGATGGGCTCTATGGTTACCATCAACCAGGTACTTGATCAGGAAACTGCTCAGCTGGTTGCCGAGGAGATGGGCCACAAGGTGGTACTGACTCGCGAAAACGAGCTAGAGCATCAAGTGCTTGCTGACCGTGACGGTAACGTTAAGGTTGAGCCTCGTGCACCGGTTGTGACCATCATGGGTCACGTTGACCATGGTAAGACATCGCTACTTGACTATATTCGTCGCGCTAAAGTGGCTTCTGGCGAAGCGGGTGGTATTACCCAGCATATCGGTGCATACCATGTCGAAACCGGCAATGGCATGATCACCTTCTTAGATACCCCAGGTCACGCCGCGTTTACCGCTATGCGTGCTCGTGGTGCTAAGGCGACCGATATCGTTGTGCTAGTGGTTGCGGCCGATGACGGCGTGATGCCACAGACCATCGAGGCTATCCAGCACGCGAAGGCGGGCGGTGTACCGCTTATCGTTGCGGTGAACAAGATAGATAAGCCTGAGGCCGATCCTGATCGCGTTAAGTCTGAGCTTTCTCAGCACGGCGTTATGTCAGAAGATTGGGGCGGCAGCAACATGTTCGTCCACGTATCGGCTAAGTCTGGTGAAGGTATCGACGAGCTGCTGGAAGGCATCTTGCTTGAGGCCGAGGTACTGGAACTTAAGGCGGTACGCGAAGGTATGGCGGCCGGTGTCGTGGTCGAGTCTAAGCTAGATAAGGGCCGTGGTCCTGTTGCGACCATTCTGGTACAAGAAGGTACTCTGAAACAGGGCGATATCGTTCTGTGTGGTCTAGAGTACGGTAAAGTCCGTGCGATGAAGGATGAGAATGGTAAGTCGATCACCGAAGCCGGTCCATCGATTCCAGTTGAGATCTTAGGTCTTTCTGGTGTGCCATCAGCAGGTGACGAAGCGACTGTTGTTCGTGATGAGCGTAAGGCGCGCGAAGTGGCACTCTACCGTCAAGGTAAGTTCCGTGACGTTAAGCTGGCACGTCAGCAGAAGTCTAAGCTTGAGAACATGTTCGCTAACATGACCGAAGGCGAAGTCCAAGAGCTGAACATCGTACTGAAGGCAGACGTACAAGGCTCGCTGGAAGCGATCTCTGACTCGCTCAACAAGCTGTCTACCGACGAAGTTAAGGTGAACATCATCGCTAGCGGTGTAGGTGGATTAACCGAGACAGATGCGACCCTGGCGGCTGCGTCAAACGCTATCATGGTTGGTTTCAACGTTCGCGCCGATGCTCAGGCCCGTAAGACGATTGAAAGCGAAAGCGTTGACCTGCGCTACTACAGCGTTATCTATCATCTGATCGATGAAGTTAAGGCTGCTATGGGCGGCATGTTGGCACCAGAATTCAAGCAAGAGATCATTGGTCTTGCCGAGGTGCGTGACGTGTTCAAGTCACCTAAGATTGGTGCTATCGCTGGTTGTATGGTTACCGAGGGTACCATCAAGCGTAGCGCGCCTATCCGCGTACTGCGTGACAACGTGGTGATCTTCGAAGGTGAGCTGGAATCTCTGCGCCGCTTTAAGGATGACGTTAACGAAGTTCGTAACGGTATGGAGTGTGGTATCGGCGTGAAGAACTATAATGACGTCAAAGTTGGCGATCAGATTGAGGTCTTCGAAACGGTCGAAATCGCTCGAACCTTATAATACCAATTACAGTAAGTTAGTGATTAGGAGTAGCGTAAGAAAAACGTTTGAGAGCTAGGCAGGATTTTTCGATAAGTAGTTCGTCTACAATCAAAAATGCTAGCGCAGTTATCGAACGTTTTAACAAGCTAGGATGATCAGCTATTTACTACGATTGGTATCAGTATCCAAGGGGCGGCGTAAGCCGCCCTTTTTGTTCAGGCATGACCCGAGGCAAGGTGTTACCGACATAGCGTTGGTTGCAGCTTTACCAAACCGGTCACCTGTTTTTGAGATGGCAAAATATTATGGCAAGAGAATTTAGTCGTACTCGTCGCATCGCCCAGCAGCTACAGCAAGAGCTGGCTCAGGTGTTGCAACGTGACATCAAAGATCCGCGTATCGGTATGGTGACGGTTAACGACGTCGATGTATCTCGCGATCTTAACTACGCCAAGGTCTATGTCACCTTCTTCGAGGAAGACAAGGCGGTGGTAGAAGAGAAGCTGGCGGCACTAGAGGCGGCAGCGGGTTATGTACGCTCACTGGTAGCGGGTCGCATGAAGCTAAGGGTTATGCCTGAGATTCGCTTCATCTACGACGCCTCACTGATCGAAGGTATGCGTATGTCTAACCTGGTGAGTCAAGTGATCACCAAGGATAAGGCCAAGGCGCGCGAACACGGTCGTGAAGACGAAGAGCAAGACAGCACCGAGCAGGATGATAACTAATGGCGCGTAAACCTAGAGGTCGCTTGGTCGACGGCATAGTGCTGCTGGACAAAGACACGGGAATGAGCTCCAACTTCGCCTTGCAGAGAGTCAAGCGAATCTATAACGCCGCCAAGGCGGGCCATACCGGCGCGCTGGATCCCTTAGCAACCGGCATGCTGCCGATCTGCCTGGGAGAGGCCACCAAGTTTTCTCAGCATCTGCTCGATGCCGACAAGCGTTACCTGGTGACCGCAAAGCTAGGTGTACGCACCGATACCAGTGATTCAGACGGTGAAGTGGTGCAGACGCGTCCGATTAACTTTACCGAGCAGCAGCTCGAAGAGGCACTGGAGCATTTTCGTGGCGAGACCATGCAGGTGCCCTCTATGTACTCGGCGCTCAAGTATCAGGGCCAGCCCCTATACAAGTACGCCAGAGAAGGCAAAGAGGTGCCTCGTGAGGCGCGCCCTATCAAGGTCTTCGAGCTCAATTTTATCAAGCTCGAGGGTGATGAGCTGACCCTGGACATCCACTGCTCTAAGGGCACCTATATTCGCACCATCACAGACGATCTTGGTGAGATGCTGGGATGCGGCGCCCATGTCATCATGCTGCGCCGCACAGGCGTCGCCGGTTATCCTTACGATAAGATGGTGACCCTGGAACAGCTCGAGGCATTACTCACCCAGGCACAGGCCGAGGAGCGCCCTCCCAAGGAGCTGTTGGATCCTTTGTTGTTGCCTATGGACACAGCGGTAAGCGGCCTTAAGGAGATCAATGTCTCCGATGAGCTGGCCCACTATCTGATGAACGGTAATCCGGTTCAGGTGGCGAATCTGCCGGTCGATGAGCTGGTACGCATCACGCTCGGTGAGGCGAAACAATTTGTCGGCATCGGCCAGATGAACGACGATGGGCTGTTGGCGCCTAAGCGCCTGGTGGTATTGCACGACGAGCAGGCCTGAGGCTTGCTTAATGGTGCTAAAATCGGTACTATAGCGCGCTCTCTTTGGCTGAGTTAGTGATCGGCTGAAGTTTCTATCTATTTTTGGAGAAAAAAATGTCACTAAGTAAAGAAGTAAAAGCACAAATCCTGGCTGATTTCGGCCGTGGTGAAAATGATTCAGGTTCTACTGAAGTTCAGGTTGCCCTGCTAACTGCACAGATCAACCACCTACAAGGTCACTTCAAAGAGCACATCCATGATCATCACTCACGTCGTGGTTTGCTTCGCATGGTTAACTCTCGTCGTAAGCTTCTAGCTTACCTGAAGCGCACTGAAAACGAGCGCTATCAAGAGCTTATCAAGAAGTTAGGTCTACGTCGCTAATCTATCGATTAGTACTGTAGTGAAAAAAGGAGGCTTGGCCTCCTTTTTTATGCCTGATTTTCGGAAATGGCTGTTGCTAATGGCATTGGCTAATCGCTTTGGTGACATTAAAGCGGCGATTAAATCTGGCTGATGCTAGCGTTGTTGGGGGCGATATAGCGTTCCTCAAACTCGCTAATATCCAGCGGCTGACTGTAATAGAAGCCCTGACCTATCTGGCAGTCCATCTGCTTGAGCCAGTTCAGCTGCTGCTCATTCTCAATGCCTTCAGCCACGATATGCAGGTTTAACTGTTTGCCGAGCATCAAGATAGTAGAGGCGATGGCGCTCTCATTGGGGAGATCCGTCACGAAGCAGCGGTCGATCTTCATGGTGGTGATCGGCAGGTGACGCAGGTAAGAGAGCGAGGAGTAGCCGGTGCCGAAGTCGTCCACCGCGATACCAAATCCGGCGCCCTTGAGCTGCTCCAGTTTATGGATGGCGAGCTCGATATCATTCATCAGCGAGGTCTCGGTGATCTCTATCTCAAGCAGGTTAGGATCTATCTGGTAGCGCAGTGCCAGTTGCTTGATATCCGGCACCAGGCTGGCATCGGCAAACTGCTGTGAAGCGACGTTGACCGCGATGGGGATGGCGTAGTTATAGCGCTTACGCCAATGCTTCAGGGTGCGGCAGGCCTCTTCGATAACCCAGCGCCCGAGCGGGATGATGATACCTGTCTCCTCGGCTACGGGGATGAAAGACATAGGGCTGATGAGCCGGCCATCTTTCTTCCAGCGTATCAGCGCCTCACAAGCGATCACCTTACCCGTCTTAATATTAAACTTAGGCTGAAAGTGCAGCAGGAATTCGTTGTTCTTCAATGCGTCATGCAGGGAGGCTTCGGTTCTGAGGCGCACGGCGGCACGCTCAGTCATCTGCTGCTTGAAGAAGGCCCATTGATTCGAGCCTGCGGCCTTGGCGCTGTACATGGCGATGTCTGCATGGCGGATCAGATCTTCGGCGCTCAGGCCATCATCGGGATAGATAGAGATCCCCACCGACGCCGCTGGATGTATGGTGTGTTCGTTAAGCTGCAGCGGCACGTTGAGCTGCATGAGGAGCTTGTCGACAAAATCCGCCGCTTGATCCGGCGTTCTGGCATCTTCGGCCAGGATGACAAACTCGTCGCCGCCCAGGCGGGCCACAGTGCCGCGATCGCCGACGACACGCTCAAGCACCCTGGCGATACGGGCGAGGAATTGATCCCCTAGCGCATGCCCCAGGGAGTCGTTGACGTTCTTGAAACGGTCGAGATCGATAAACAGCATGGTAAATTGATGCTTATGCACCCTAGCGCGTTGAATCGATACCGCTATGGTTTCCAGCAGCAGGGTGCGGTTGGGCAGGCCGGTGAGGGGATCGCGGGTGGCCATGCGGCGCAGTTTGCTCTGGGTCTGACCAAATTGAATTAAGATTTGATTAAATTTTGATGTCACCAGGCCCAGTTCGTCGTCCTGATGGGCAGGAGACATGGGCAGCAGATTCTCGTCCGGTAGCTCTGGATCTATCTTATCTATCGCCTCGCTGATCTGGGCGATAGGTTTGGTCAGGAAGCGGTGGAAGATGATGGACAGCGCCATGGTGACCAGGAGCGCCCGGGCCAGGGTGGCCAGGAAGCTGAAACGTAACTGGGAAAACAGGGAGTCGGTCAGCTCCTGGGTGTTATAGAAGATGGTCAGGGTGCCGATGATCTGTTGTTTCTCCGTACCCTCGAAGAAGGAGGGACGGTAGAGGGTGCGGCTGATCTGTTTCAGGTCGCCAAACAGTTTTTCACTGAGCTTACGCACCAGTGGGTTATCGGTGAAGGGATTGTTCATGGAGACAAACATACTGCCGTCATCGAGTTCGATCACCGCCTCGCCCACATGCTCGACCTTAAGCACCCCTTCCAGGGTCTGGGTGGCCAGGTTGTCGTCCAAGGCCCAGACGGCATTGGCGGCGGGCTGCTCGATAGAGTTGAGGAGCTCTTCCTGGGCGACCATGAGCTGTTGGCGGGCCGAGACCCCGACCAGGGCGACCTCGACAATAAAGATGGCAACGGCAAAAAATAACGCTGAAAAAACGACCAGAGTCGTTTGTTTCCATGTTAAGGATTTAAACCGAGCGCTCATTTGCCACCCCTTGTTACCAGTGACCAATCACATTCTAAATTTCAGAAAAAGCAGCGATAGACAGAAATTTATCTTTATCTAACCACTTTAGAGAAAAGATTCAGCTTTGTCATCTACATGTGCTCTTTATCTATTGATTAGACTTGCAGTATACTTAGCCGCGAAATTAAGGTTATTAAATTAAGGAAAGGTTCACGTGAATCCAATCGTAAAGAGTTTTGAATATGGTCAGCACACAGTCACGCTAGAGACTGGGGTTATTGCACGTCAAGCAGACGCAGCTGTTTTGGCAAGTATGGGCGATACAACGGTATTGGTTACTGTTGTAGGCAAGAAAGCTGAAGAGCCAGGTCGTGACTTTTTCCCGTTAACCGTTAATTACCAGGAAAAAACTTACGCTGCGGGTAAAATCCCTGGTGGATTCTTCAAGCGCGAAGGCCGTCCATCTGAAGGCGAGACCCTCACTGCGCGTCTGATTGACCGTCCTATTCGTCCTCTATTCCCTAATGGTTTTAAGAACGAAGTTCAGGTGATCATCACTGTGGTTTCTGTTGACCCAGAAATCAGCCCTGAAGTGATCTCTATGATAGGTACTTCGGCGGCACTGTCTATTTCAGGCATCCCATTCAACGGTCCACTGGGTTCTGCTCGCGTGGGTTATGTCGATGGCGAATACATCCTCAACCCAACGGTTTCTCAGCTTGCAGACAGCCAGCTAGAACTTTCTGTGGCCGGTACTGAAAATGCAGTACTTATGGTTGAGTCTGAAGCCGATGCGCTGCCAGAAGAAGTGATGCTTGGCGCCGTGGTTTATGGTCACGAGCAACAGCAAGTTGTTATCCAGGCGATCAAAGAGCTAAAAGCAGAAGTTAACAAGCCTGAATGGGACTGGACCGCACCAGTACAAAATGAAGAGCTGGTTGCCAAGATCAAAGAATTGGCTGAAGCGGGTCTAACCGAAGCTTACCAAATTCAAGTTAAGCAAGATCGTTACGCTCAAGTGGGTGTAGTGAAGACTGCCGCCATCGAAGCATTGCTGGCAGAAAACCCAGATGCAGATGTACGTGAAATCGAAGGTCTACTAGGTAGTCTGGAGAAGAAGGTGGTTCGTAGCCGTATCATCGCAGGCAACCCACGTATCGACGGTCGTGAACCAGATATGATCCGTGCCCTGAACGTCATGGCGGGCGTATTGCCACGTACTCACGGTAGCGCACTGTTCACCCGTGGTGAGACTCAGGCGCTGGTTACCTGTACCCTAGGTACCGAGCGTGACGCACAGAAGATCGATAGCATCATGGGTGAGCAGACCAGCCGCTTTATGCTGCACTACAACTTCCCTCCATACTCTGTGGGTGAAACCGGTATGGTTGGTTCGCCTAAGCGTCGTGAAATTGGTCACGGTAAGCTGGCATGGCGTGGTATCAACGCGGTTATGCCGTCAGCGGAAGAGTTCCCATACAGCATCCGTGTGGTATCTGAGATCACCGAATCCAACGGTTCAAGCTCTATGGCGTCAGTTTGTGGTACTTCACTGGCACTGATGGACGCAGGTGTACCGATCAAGACTTCGGTTGCTGGTATCGCCATGGGTCTAGTGAAAGAAGGCGACGACTTCGTCGTACTGTCTGACATTCTGGGTGACGAAGACCACCTGGGTGACATGGACTTCAAAGTGGCCGGTACCCGTGACGGTGTGACTGCGCTGCAGATGGATATCAAGATCGAAGGTATCACCAAAGAGATCATGCAGATCGCGCTGCAACAAGCCTATGGCGCTCGTGTACATATCTTGAACGTGATGGATCAGGCTATTTCTGGCCACCGTGCCGATATTTCTGATCACGCTCCACGTATCACTACTCTTAAGATCAACCCTGAGAAGATCCGTGACGTGATTGGTAAAGGTGGCGCGACTATCCGTGCATTGACCGAAGAGACTGGTACCACCATCGAGCTGGAAGATGACGGTACCGTGAAGATTGCTTCTGCCAACGGCGATGCGACCAAGGAAGCTATCCGTCGTATCCAGGAGATCACTGCCGAGGTTGAAGTGGGTAGTGTCTACAACGGTAAGGTTGTTCGTATCGTCGATTTTGGCGCCTTCGTGACTATTCTACCGGGTAAAGACGGTCTGGTGCATATCTCGCAAATTGCCGAGGAGCGCGTTGCCAACGTCTCTGACTACCTGGAAGTGGGTCAGGAAGTGAAGGTTAAGGTGATGGAAGTCGATCGCCAAGGCCGTGTACGTCTGTCGATGAAAGAAGCTCAGCCAAAAGAAGAAGCGGCAAGCGAATAATCGATAGCGCAAGCGAGTGAAATTTGAAAGGAGACCATTAGGTCTCCTTTTTTATTGGTTTTTTCTCATAGAAGATAGCCGTCACAATTTGGTATTGCTATGATTGAGGCAATTGCAGCGCTGAAAAGGTTAAATGGATGACTCATAAATTACGCTCGGTCTCTTTGGCAGTGATGACCGGCCTAAGTTTGTTACTGACAGGATGTGTATCGACTCAATCGGCGGCGACGGCAGAGCAGGGTAAGCTGATGGTGGCCCCTGTGATGCCTGACTATAAGCTCGAGGTTACCTTAGCCAGATTGAACGATATCCTAGCCTCGGCCGAACTGACTCCTGAGCAGCGTGCGCGTTTTCATTATGACCGTGGGGTGATCTACGACAGTGTCGGACTACGCATCCTGAGTCGCATCGACTTTCACCAGTCGTTGAAGTTGCAGCCTAATCTGGCCGATGCCTATAACTTTATCGGCATCTATTACACCCAGGAAGGGGAATTTGAGAGTGCCTATGAGGCCTTCGATGCCGTACTCGAGCTCTCCCCCGATTATGACTATGCCTATCTCAATCGTGGCATCGCCCTCTATTATGGTCAGCGAGACGAGCTGGCCGTGGCCGACATGCAGTCTTTCTATCGGGCCAACGAGCAGGACGGTTACCGTGCCCTTTGGCTCTATATCACAGAGTCGAAACTGGGCGCCGAGCAGGCTAAGCAGCATTTAGCCGAGAACAGAGCTAAGCTGGACGACTCGCAGTGGTCCACCACATTAGTGGATTTCTATCTTGGTAAGGTGAGTCGTGAGCAGGTCTTTGAGGTGGCTAAGCAGGGGCTGAGTCATCCCAATGAGTATGCCGAGCGCCTATGTGAGGCCTATTTCTATATCGCTAAGATCGCAAAGAGGCAGGGCAACTACAGCGATGCCGCCAATTACTTCCGCCTGGCCTTGGCGACCAACATCTATGATTTCGTCGAGCATAGATATGCCAGGGTCGAACTGGCAAAGATAAACGAACTGATTGCTCAGCCTTAATGCAGAACGTAAGTTATATTATCGTTTGTTGAGGCTCGCCCTATTGGCGGGCCTTTTCGTTTTTATCTGTCGGCGCCACACAAGCGCCCAGTTCCGGGTCGCCAAACTAGCCATAGGATAAGCTTGGCGCTATAATTGCCCGCTTTTAACACTCCATCAAATCGCAGGTAATCATGTCAGGCTATACAGTTGAAGTCGACAAGCGTCGTACTTTCGCCATCATCTCGCACCCGGATGCGGGTAAAACCACCATCACCGAGAAGGTCTTGTTATTCGGACAGGCGCTGCAGAAGGCGGGCACGGTAAAGGGTAAGAAGTCGGGACAGCATGCCAAGTCTGACTGGATGGAGATGGAAAAGGATCGTGGTATCTCGATTACCACCTCTGTGATGCAATTCCCTTACCGCGAGGCCTTGGTGAACCTGCTGGATACTCCGGGCCACGAAGACTTCTCGGAAGATACCTATCGTACGCTGACCGCGGTTGACTCTTGCCTCATGGTGATCGACTCGGCAAAGGGTGTTGAGCAACGCACCATCAAGTTGATGGAAGTCACCCGTCTGCGTGATACGCCGATCGTGACCTTCATGAACAAACTTGACCGTGACATTCGTGATCCTATCGAGTTGATGGACGAGGTAGAGAACGTATTGAACATTGCCTGTGCGCCAATTACCTGGCCTATCGGCGCCGGTAAAGAGTTCAAGGGTGTCTATCATCTGCTCCGCGATGAGGTGATCCTCTATCAGAACGGTATGGGGCACACCATCCAAGACTCGCGCATCATCAAGGGCCTGGATAATCCCGAGCTGGATGAGGCGATTGGTAGCTATGCACAGGATCTGCGTGACGAGATGGAGCTGGTGCTGGGCGCCTCCCATGAATTCGACCTGGATGCCTTCCTCAAGGGCGAGCTGACCCCTGTGTTCTTTGGGACCGCACTGGGTAACTTTGGTGTTGACCATATTCTCGATGGCATCGTCGAGTGGGCGCCGCGTCCCCAGGCCCGTGAATCGGATCTGCGTAATGTCGAGCCCGATGAGCCTAAGTTCAGTGGGTTCGTGTTTAAGATCCAGGCGAACATGGATCCTAAGCACAGGGACCGTGTCGCCTTCATGCGTATCTGCTCCGGTCGTTATGAGCAAGGCATGAAGATGCACCATGTGCGTATTGGTAAAGATGTGAATGTCAGCGACGCTCTAACTTTCATGGCCGGCGATCGTAACCGCGCCGAGGCGGCTTATCCTGGTGATATTATCGGCCTGCATAACCATGGCACCATACGCATCGGCGATACCTTTACCCAAGGTGAGAAGCTTCGCTTTACCGGTGTACCAAACTTCGCACCTGAGATGTTCCGCCGTATCAGGCTCAAGGATCCGCTGAAGCAGAAACAGCTGCTCAAAGGTCTGGTACAGCTGTCTGAAGAAGGTGCGGTGCAGGTGTTCCGTCCGCTGGACTCCAACGACCTGATCGTGGGCGCCGTGGGTGTGCTGCAGTTTGAAGTGGTTGTGCAGCGTCTTAAGAGCGAATATAAGGTCGAGGCTATCTACGAGGCGATCAGCGTGGCGACGGCGCGCTGGGTCTACTGCGAAGATGCCAAGAAGCTTGAAGAGTTTAAGCGAAAGTGCAGCAACAATTTGGCGCTAGATGGCGGCGACAACCTCACCTATGTGGCGCCGACCATGGTGAACCTCAATTTGTCGATAGAACGTTATCCCGACATAGAGTTCGCCAAGACCCGCGAGAACTAAAAAATTGAAAAAGCAGCCTAGGCTGCTTTTTTTGTGCACATTTTTTGAGCCCTTCAGTATAGTGAAACTAAGCGATTGAACTAGGCGCTATTGAAGTTGGGGGCCATTGAAGTGGGGCCTGAGAAGTCAAAAACCATAGAATTAAGGAGCCAAGATGATAGTGAAATGGTGGCGCGCCTATATCGCCTGGTGTGATCGTATGGGGCTAACGCCGGAGAATCAGCGCTGCTGCGCGCCCAAAATAAGTGATCCCGAATTAAATGAGCCTAAATTGAGTGAGTCGGCATTAACCGCTCACCAGGCAGAGAAACCTCAGCAAGCACCACATGATGCCAAGGCGAGAGTTGAAGATGCGCGCCGGTGATTCCCAGGATAGCAAGGCATTCGATAGCAGGCTTGCGGTTATCGACAGTCATGTGCATCTGGATTTTGACGAATTCGATGCTGAGCGTGAGCAGTTAGTCGCCAGGCTCAGGGCCAATGGCCTTAAAGATGCGGTGATCCCAGGCGTCAGCGCCAGTCAATGGCCTAAGCTTCAGGCGATTGCGGCGCGCCATGGCTTTCATTATGGACTCGGGGTTCATCCCTGGTATTGCACTGAAGATTGGCAGCAAGATATTGAAAACTTGTCTAAACTTCTTGAGGAGCGAGGCGACGACCCCAAGCTGGTTGCCATCGGCGAGTGTGGGTTAGATGCCTTACATAAAGCTTCCTGGGAGGCTCAGCTTCCCTGTTTCGAGGCGCAACTGCAGTTGGCCCAGCAACACGAATTGCCGGTGATTCTGCATAGCGTCAAGGCCCACAACGAGGTGCTGGCGTTACTCAAACGCTACCCTTTGGCAAGAGGAGGTGTGATACATGGCTTTTATGGCTCGATGCAGTTGGCTCAGCACTATGTGGATGCGGGGTGTTACCTAGGAATAGGTCATCTGTTGCTGGAGGAAAAGGCGAAAAAATTGCAAGAAACGCTTGTCAAGTTACCGTTAGAACATCTGGTGATCGAGACTGATTTGGCCCTGGTTTACCAGCTGAAAAAGTCGCAATTTGCCGATAAAACCGGCGGATCTGGCTTAATTTTGCATTTGCTAATTGAGAAAATCGCAAATTTGCAAAAAAAATCTAACGTTCTGGTATCAGAACAAGTGTTTCGAAATACGCTGCAACTCTTTGACCTCTAGTTTATTTTTGAAAAAACAGATGTAAATCGCACCAAGTTTTTTTTGTAACGCCTTGAAATAAAACTTCAAAAACTTGATCAAAACGACGATTTTAACCATCCGGTCGGGTATAATCTGTCGGTGAAAAAGGTTGGTTAACAACATAATTAAAAAGTATTAACAATAGGGTGATGGTTAATGGATATTTTAATGAGTTTAGTAGGGGTGGTCGTCCTACTCGCGATAGGTTTTTTGCTTTCTAACAACAAAAAAGCTATCAACATGCGTACCGTATTTGGTGCACTTGCGATTCAGGCATTCTTTGCTGGTTTCGTACTGTACGTACCTATCGGTAAAGACATTCTAAAAAGTGTTTCAGATGGCGTATCTAGCGTTATCGGTTACGCACAAAACGGTATTGGCTTCCTGTTCGGCGATCTGGCTAACTTCAAAGTGGGCTTCATCTTCGCTATCAACGTACTGCCTGTTATCGTCTTCTTCTCATCGCTGATCGCGGTACTTTACTACCTGGGCATCATGCAGTGGATCATCCGTATCATCGGTGGTGGTCTGCAGAAAGCTCTGGGTACTAGCCGTACTGAGTCTATGTCAGCGACTGCTAACATCTTCGTTGGTCAAACTGAAGCGCCACTGGTTGTTCGTCCATTCATCGCGACTATGACTCAATCTGAGCTGTTCGCTATCATGGTGGGTGGTCTAGCCTCTATCGCTGGTTCAGTATTGGCTGGTTACGCGCAGATGGGTGTACCTATCGAGTACCTAGTTGCTGCATCATTCATGGCTGCACCTGGTGGTCTATTGATGGCTAAGCTAATGCATCCTGAAACAGAGAAAACTGTTAACGAAATGGATGAGCTGCCAGAAGATCCAGACAAGCCAGCTAACGTACTTGACGCTGCGGCTGCCGGTGCTTCATCTGGTATGCACCTAGCTCTGAACGTTGGTGCGATGCTGCTAGCCTTCGTTGGTCTGATTGCGATGATCAACGGTATTATCGGTGGCGTAACTGGTCTGTTCGGTGCTGAAGGTATCACGCTTGAGCTGATCCTTGGTTACATCTTCATGCCTCTAGCATTCCTAATCGGTGTGCCTTGGAACGAAGCGCTTATCGCAGGTTCTTTCATCGGTCAGAAGATCGTTGTTAACGAATTCGTTGCTTACCTGAACTTTGCTCCATACCTGAAAGACGTTGCTGACGGTGGTCTGCTAGTTGAAGCGACTAACGCTGTAATGTCCGACAGAACTAAGGCAATCATTTCATTCGCTCTGTGTGGTTTCGCTAACCTGTCTTCTATCGCGATTCTACTGGGTGGTCTAGGTGCTATGGCTCCTACCCGTCGTCACGACCTAGCTAAGCTTGGTATCCGTGCGGTAGTAGCTGGTTCTCTAGCTAACCTAATGAGTGCAACGCTAGCGGGTCTGTTCCTAGCGTTATAAGTCTCAGGAAATTCCTTGGGGGGATGCCCCTGAACGACGACTCTGCCCAGCAGGGCAGAGTCAGCGTTAACTCAACCATTTTTCAACGTATTAGTAACAAGATGGCTATGTATCACTGCTGTTGATGGGTAGCTGTGTGTAAACAAACTTCGGCCTGTTCGGCGATTAGACGCCAATATCAGTGATAAATCAGAAGTTTGTTTTAGTGTTAGAATATTGTGTTCGCATTTTTACATTAATTATATTGTGATTTAATACAATTTGAGTAAAATGCGGCGCCAACAAAGAAAGAAACGCTGACTCGTAAAGAGCAGTAAAACCATAAAATAATGGGGTTGATGATGAAAAACGTTAAAACTTTAGCTTTAGCCGCTACTACCGTAGCAGCAATGTCTACCGGCGCTTTTGCAGCAGATCGTTCAGATCTATACGCTACCGACTACAAGTGGATGCAGTTCAACGCTATGTACTCTGTAGACGAGCTACCAAGTGCTGGCGAGAGCGGACACAACTACCTAGAGATGGAATTCGGTGGCCGTAAGGGTATCGTTGATCTATACGGTTATGTTGATGTGTTCAACCTGGGCAACGAAAGCTCTGGCGACAAAGCTTCTGGCTCTGGCTCTAGCAAAATGTTCATGAAGTTTAACCCACGCTTCTCTCTAGATGCGATCACAGGTAAAGACCTGTCTTTCGGCCCAGTTCAAGAAGTTTACTTCTCAACTCTGTTCAACTGGGGTGGCGGAGCTATCGGTGAAGACGTAAACGCTACTTTCTGGGGTATCGGTGCTGACGTAAACGTGCCTTGGTTAGGTAAGACCGGCATGAACCTGTACGCTCACTATGACCTGAATAAGAAAGAGTGGAACGGTTACCAGTTCTCTGCTAACTGGTTCAAGCCTTTCTACTTCTTCGAGAACAAGAGCTTCCTATCTTTCCAAGGTTATGTTGATTGGCAGTTCGGTGGTGACGAAGATATGGGTAACGAGTTCGTTCCTATGTCTGACAACGGTGGTGCAGCCTTCTTCGGTCTGTACTGGCACTCTGACAAGTATGCACTTGGCTATGGTCTGAAAGGCTACAAAGACGTTTACCTGCTAAAAGATGGCGCTGGTATCGTTGGCCTAGAAACCACTGGTTGGGGTCACTACTTCACCGCGACTTACAAGTTCTAAATTTAGAATTTGTAGGTTTAGGAGCCGCTATCTGGCGGCTCCTAATCTCTCGCTCAGGTTTGTCATCATTGTTTGACCTAAGTGAGTAATCTTTATCTAAGCATGGACTATATTAATAGAGCTTGTTTACATAAAGGTTAGTAGTTTTACGCGCTAAAAAGGATTTTTCGCGGAAAGGCTGGAACACTACTCTACAAAGTATAATTACTTAGTTCCCCCTTCCCGGTCTTCAAGGATTCAAGTCGTGACCCTTGTGTCAGGATCGCCGCTGGTTTCACCAGGGCATTGAATACCTGAATTAGTAAACTTGTTGTGTCGTACCGATAAAACAAATTTACGGCAACGCCTGAAGGCCCGGCCATAAATATAATCAAAAGATGCCAACTCTAGGTGCTGTCATACGTCAATTTCTTATTTCTGAATTAATAATTTACGTTTCGGAGAGCTAATATGAGTGATTTAAAAAAAGCAGCACAGCAAGCCATTGAGTTGATGGATCTGACGACCCTGAACGATGACGATACCGATCAAAAAGTGATTGAGTTATGTCATAAGGCTAAGACTCCTGCAGGTAACACAGCTGCAATCTGTATCTATCCTCGTTTTATTCCTATCGCTCGTAAGACCCTGAATGAGATGGGTTGTGAAGAGATCAAAATTGCTACAGTCACTAACTTCCCCCATGGTAACGATGACATCGCGATCGCCGTGCTAGAGACGCGTGCCGCCGTTGCCTATGGTGCCGATGAGGTTGACGTAGTATTCCCATACCGTGCCCTGATGGCCGGTAACGAAACCGTAGGTTATGAGCTGGTTAAAGCCTGTAAAGAAGCCTGTGGTGACGATGTATTGCTGAAGGTGATCATCGAGTCTGGCGTACTGCAAGACCCTGCGCTTATCCGTAAGGCCTCTGAGTTGTCTATCGACGCCGGTGCTGATTTTATCAAGACCTCTACCGGTAAAGTGGAAGTTAACGCCACCTTAGAAGCCGCCGAGATCATGATGACAGTTATCGCCGAGAAGAACCCTAAGGTTGGTTTTAAGCCAGCCGGTGGTGTGCGTGATGCAGCGGCCGCAGAAGAGTTCTTAGGTGTCGCCGAGCGTCTGCTAGGCAAAGGCTGGGCTACTCCACGTACCTTCCGTTTCGGTGCGTCTAGCCTGCTAAACAACCTGTTACATACCCTGGGACTGGCCGAAGCGCCTAAGGGTCCTCAAGGTTACTAAGCGACGCGGTTAGCTTTATTAGTTAAGTGTGATCTAAATCTATTTGATAACGCCAAAACTTGTATATATTGTTCGTAATTAAATTACGGTTTTGGCGTTAAACAAGAGAATTTGTCACTCGAATACGAATTTTTGTGACAAATTTGGAGGCAGTACCATGTTTCTAGCACAAGAGATTATTCGTAAAAAACGTAATGGCGAAGTGTTGTCGACTCAAGAGATCCAGTTTTTCGTTCAAGGGATCACTAACAACACAGTTTCTGAAGGCCAAATCGCTGCACTGGGTATGGCGGTCTATTTTAAAGACATGAACATGGATGAACGTATTGCGCTGACGACAGCCATGCGTGACTCTGGTACCGTTCTTAACTGGAAAAACCTTGGCTTAGATGGCCCTATCATAGACAAGCACAGCACGGGCGGTGTGGGCGATGTGATCAGCCTGATGCTTGGCCCCATGGCAGCCGCCTGTGGCGGATATGTGCCCATGATTTCCGGCCGTGGCCTTGGCCATACCGGCGGAACCCTGGATAAGTTTGATGCGATTCCAGGGTACCAGACGGAGCCCGACAGCGACCTGTTCAGAAAAGTTGTTAAAGAAGCCGGTGTCGCCATCATAGGTCAAACAGGTGACCTAGTCCCCGCCGATAAGCGCTTCTATTCAATTCGCGATAATACCGCAACCGTTGAATCCATCTCTCTCATCACAGCTTCTATTCTTTCTAAGAAACTCGCCGCCGGTCTCGATGCATTAGCCATGGATGTTAAGGTGGGTAGCGGCGCCTTTATGCCGACCTATGAAGCCTCTGAAGAGCTGGCTCGCAGTATCACAGCCGTGGCAAATGGTGCCGGCACAAAGACAACTGCGCTGCTGACCGACATGAACCAGGTGCTGGCCTCATGTGCGGGTAACGCGGTGGAAGTGAAGGAAGCGGTTGATTTCCTCACGGGTGCATACCGTAACCCACGTCTGTATGAAGTGACCATGGGTCTGTGTGCCGAGATGCTACAGTTAGGCGGCTTGGCCGCTAACGAAGCCGAGGCGCGTGACAAGCTCAATCGTGTGCTGGATAACGGTAAGGCTGCCGATATCTTTGGCCGCATGATTTCTGGCCTAGGTGGCCCTGCAGACTTTATCGAAAACTATGCTAAGTATCTGCCACAGTCGCAGATCATTCGTCCTGTCTACGCCGACCGTAGTGGTTTTGCAACCTCTATGGATACCCGTGAGCTTGGTCTTGCGGTGGTGACCCTAGGCGGTGGACGTCGTAAGCCAGGTGATGCCCTAGACTACAGTGTGGGCTTGACCCAAGTCTGTGCACTGGGCGATGAGATCACCTCAGATAAGCCGATTGCCATGGTACATGCGCAATCTGAAAGCGCCTTCGAAGAAGCGGCGGCAGCCGTGAAGAAAGCGATTCACATTGGCGATGAAGCGCCAGAGAAAACACCAGAGATCTATCGTTACATTCGTCAGTCAGATCTCTAGGAGAGTAAAAGATGAAAAGAACTGTCATTATGATGCTCGACTCCTTCGGGGTCGGTGCAGCAAAAGATGCTGAAGCCTTTGGCGACACAGGTTCAAACACCTTCGGTCATATTGCTAAGGCGTGTGCCGAAGGCAAGGCAAACGAAGGTCGCGAAGGTCCGCTTAAGCTACCTAACCTGGCCAAACTCGGCCTGGCAATGGCCGCTAAAGAGAGCACAGGCAGCTTTGCTGAAGGCTTCGGTGACGATGTCGAAGTGATCGGTGCCTACGGTCATGCCGATGAGCTCAGCTCGGGTAAAGACACCCCGAGTGGTCACTGGGAAATGGCGGGCGTGCCCGTACTGTACGAGTGGGGTTACTTTAGCGACCTGCAAAACTCTTTCCCTAAAGAGCTGACAGATAAGATCCTCGAGCGCGCTGGTTTGTCTGGCTTCCTGGGTAACTGCCATGCCTCAGGCACGGCGATTCTCGAAGAGCTGGGTGAAGAGCATATGCGTTCTGGTCTGCCTATCTTCTATACCTCGGCCGATTCTGTATTCCAGATCGCCTGTCACGAAGAGACATTTGGTCTGGATAACCTCTACACCTTGTGTCAGATCGCCCGTGAAGAGCTTGAGCCTTACAACATCGGCCGCGTTATCGCCCGTCCATTCGTTGGCACAGGCCCGAGCGATTTCGCCCGTACCGGTAACCGCAAAGACTACGCGGTCGAGCCACCATCAAAGACAGTGCTGGACAAGCTGAAAGAAGCCGGCGGTGAAGTGGTGAGTGTGGGTAAGATTGCCGACATCTATGCTCACTGCGGTATCACCAAGAAGGTGAAGGCCACAGGTTTGGAAGCCCTGTTCGATGCTACGCTTGAGCAAGTGAAACAGGCTGGCGACCGCACCATAGTCTTCACTAACTTCGTCGATTTCGACTCTCACTATGGCCATCGCCGTGACATTGCTGGTTATGCCCGTGCACTGGAGTATTTCGACAGCCGCTTGCCAGAGATGTTGGCACTGCTGGAGGAAGACGATCTTCTGCTGCTGACCGCAGACCATGGTTGTGACCCAACCTGGCAGGGTACAGACCATACCCGTGAGCGCGTGCCCGTATTGGCCTATGGCGCAGGTTTGGCGCCTGGTTCACTGGGTCGTCGCAATAGCTTCGCCGATATCGGCCAGAGCATTGCCAGCTACTTCGGCCTTGAGCCTATGGAGTACGGCGAGTCATTCGTCGCCTAGGCAAATAAGGATGACTTAAGGTCATCCTGCTACAATATTATGATTTGGTGGCTTAAATTGGGCCACCGCTACTAGAAAAAGACTTAAGTCTAAAAATAGGGGTTATATAGATGGCTACACCACACATTAATGCTGTTGACGGTGCATTCGCTGATACAGTGCTTTTCCCAGGCGATCCACTGCGTGCTAAGTACATTGCTGAAACTTTCCTAGAGAATGTTGAGCAGGTCACTGACGTACGTAACATGCTAGGCTTCACAGGTACTTACAAAGG
The DNA here is from genome assembly GCF_023349185.1 of Shewanella aquimarina. GTDB lineage: Bacteria > Pseudomonadota > Gammaproteobacteria > Enterobacterales > Shewanellaceae > Shewanella > Shewanella aquimarina. The sequence goes on from NZ_JAKIKY010000014.1 coordinate 51,279, forward strand.
CGTTCGTATCTCTGTAATGGGTTCTGGTATGGGTATCCCTTCTTGCTCTATCTATGCGACTGAGCTGATCAAAGACTACGGCGTGAAAAACCTGATCCGCGTAGGTACTTGTGGTGCGATCAGCACAGACGTTAAAGTACGTGACGTGATCATCGGTATGGGTGCTTGCACCGATTCACAAGTTAACCGTCTACGTTTCAAGGGCCAAGACTTCGCTGCTATCTGTGACTACGGTCTGCTGAGCGCGGTAGTTAAGGCTGCCGAAGAGAAGGGCACTAAGTACCGCGTAGGTAACGTGTTCTCTGCCGACCTGTTCTACACGCCAGATCCAGAAATGTTCGACGTGATGGAAAAGATGGACGTGCTAGGCGTCGAGATGGAAGCTGCCGGTCTATACGGCGTTGCTAAAGAGTTCGGTGCTAAGGCGCTATGTGTGGTAACAGTATCTGACCATATCCGTACCGGTGAAAAGACCTCTTCTGACGAGCGTCAAACCACCTTCAACGAAATGATCGAAATGACACTGGAAGCGGCAATTACTCTGTAATTATCACGCTAGTGTTGAATAAAAACGGGCCAATCGGCCCGTTTTTTTATATCTGTGGTCAACTTGTCTAATGACGCCTTTACCCCGCTGGAGTTTGCTCAGGCTCGCCTGCTGCTTCTCTTTTATTGGTTTTCGGGCATTCGTTTACCTGGCATTTGCTTCGCCGTCATCTTTTTCGCCGTTTTGAGATGCGCCTTTTTTGGCGTGGTCGGTATCATCGGCTGTGTCTGAGGAGCGCTCGGCATCATCGTATTCCTGTTCCTTATCTGTGCCTAGGGTGGCGGCTATCTTCTTACCGAGTCTGCTCTTGGTCTGGCGACGCTCGAAGTCGGCCCGTTTAAAGGAGAGGGCACGGGAGAGCAGCATGCCGATGAGCCCGGCGATGATCAACATCATCTGCTGTTGCTCCATGTTGAGCTGGTGCGCCTCCTTGATCTCGTTGAAGAAGCGCTGCGGCACTAACCTGACCTCGATATAGCCAAGGTTTTTATCATCCTGGAGCACGGCCTCGACATAGGGGGGGTAAGGTGCCAGTAGAGCCCTTAGCTCTTCCGATTCAGGCTCGAGCGGCTCGTCGGTGACGCTCTGGGCGAAGGCTAGGCGTTGCCCCTTCTCGCTGAAGATGGTGGCTGACACCACCTTGGGGTCCAGTACCAATGCACTGGTGAGCCACTGCAGTTGCTCATCATTTTGCAGCTGCAAGGCCGGCGCGGCGCCATAGGCGGTCTGTTGCACCAATAAACGAGCCATCTTTTGGGTTTGGGACTTTAGAAGCTGTTGACCTTGTAGTAGGCTAGTTTCCCATAATTGGAACAAGCCCACCATGAGGGCGACAGCGACACTGATCTGCAGCAGTCGTGTCAGCCTTTGGGTCTTTTTGAGTCCTTTAAGAAAAAACACTTTGTACCTGAAGATGATAAGGGTTTTATTAATCATAATGGATTATCTTCTAACCCGATACCCGGAGACGCACGACTAATGGCAAATCAGCAACAAAATCCTCTGTTTTCATGGCTCTATGATGAGGTTAGCGCGAGTATCACCCTGAATGGCTGTCTCTTTTCACGCCATGAGGAAGCAAGCGCCCCCAACGCTGATTTACGCCTGCGTCTGGTCTATCAGGATGCTCAGTGCCAGGGCGACATCGCCGAGCAGCTTTTGTCCTGTGCGCAGCCGATGAGTCTTGCGGTGATCACGCGCCAAAACGATCTAGCCTGTATTGAGCTCTGTCTCGATAAACAGGCAGGGCAGAAGCTGGCCGACGCCCTGGCGGCGAGGGACGATATTGAGCTCTTGTATATTGGTGGCCAGCAGCCAAGGCTGGACCAACCGGGACTGCTGGTAATGGACATGGACTCGACGGCGATTCAGATTGAGTGTATCGACGAGTTGGCGGCCATGGCCGGGGTTGGCGAGGCGGTGGCCGAGGTTACCGAGCGCGCCATGCAGGGCGAGCTGGATTTCGAGCAGAGTCTGCGCCAGCGAGTGGCCAAGCTGGCGGGCGCCGATGCCGGCATCATAGATACCCTGTGCGGCCAACTGCCGCTAATGCCGGGTCTCGAGGTGATGGTGGCAGAGCTGCAGGCCCATGGTTGGCGTTTGGTGCTGGCGTCGGGGGGCTTCACACCCTTTGTGGGCCATCTAAAGCAGCAACTTAGCTTAGATGCGGCCTATGCCAACGAACTTGTGATCGTCGAGGGCAAGCTAAAAGGCGAGGTGATAGGCACAGTGGTGGATGCTCAGTTTAAGGCCGATACCGTGCTACGCAGCGCCGAGACCTGGCAGATTCCTGTCGGCCAACGCTTAGCCATAGGCGATGGCGCCAACGATATCCCCATGGTGCAGGCGGCCGATTTTGGCATCGCCTACCATGCCAAGCCTAAGTTGCAGGCGGCTGCCGATGCGGCGATTGCCAAGCTGGATCTGCGGGTGCTGCCCTTTATGTTAGTTAACCTGGCTTAGAGAGATTTTTGTTTCCAGCCAAGGATGAATCGATAGGCTCGCATGATGCGGGCCTTTTATTTGGGCTATTTATGAAGAGACCCCAATAAGGCTCGCGTTTAAAATCAATCTTTTATCTTTGATCTACAAGTCATTATCTTTAAACGCATGTTTAAGACAGTTTTGCGCTTGTTTTTTGCTTTTTTGTACTTGAGTTACCCCTTTAAAGTCAGTACCTTAAATCAAATTTTATTCGGATATCTTCTGTGTCGGCTCCGATCCAAGAATCACGTTTTATTCCCTATCATCAGGGGCAACTACACCTGCGTCTGCTTAAGCGGCCCGATGCCGACATGAGCAGGCCGCCTATTTTGATGCTCCACGGCGCCATGTCTAACGGCCGGGTCTTCTATAGCGACAAAGGCAGGGGACTGGGTTGTTACCTGGCCGAGGCGGGGTTTGTGGTCTACGTGCTCGACACCCTGGGACGGGGGCTGAGTACCCCTAAACTGAGCACTGGCGCCAGTCATGGGCAGGGCGAGGTGATCCGCGAGCAGCTTCCGCTGGTGCAGCACTATATCCTGTCGCAACATCCGCAGGCACATAGGGTGCACTGGTGTGCCCACTCCTGGGGAGGCGTGCTGATGGCCAGCGCCATCGCGCGTTTCGAATTCTTTCAGACCAGTGTCGCCTCGCTGTTGACCTTCGGCAGCAAGCGGGCGATCAAGGTACGTTCATTCAAGAAGTGGCTGATGGTGGATCTGGTCTGGAACAGGCTGGCTCCTGCGATTGCTGCCGGCCATGGGTACCTGGCCGCCGATCGCTGGCGCATGGGAATGGACAATGAGAGTAAGGCCTCTCTGTCCCAGAGTATCGACTGGGTCAGAGGAGACTGGATAGATCACGACGACGGGTTTGATTATGCGAAGGCGGCTAGTGATTTGGGGGTGAAACAGGGCTGGCCTAAGGCCTGGTTTATCGCCGGCAAGGGGGACCAAGTGCTGGGCAATCCTGCCGACGTGCAGCGCATGATAAAGGAGTGTCATCTTAAGCAGGTGACCTATAGCCTGCTCAGTAAGGCGAACGGCAACCTGCATGACTATGGCCACGCCGAGATGCTCACCCATAAAGATGCCATACGGGACCATTTTCCCCAGGTGCTGAGCTGGTACCGCGCGCTCTAACGCTCTAGTGCTGGTTAAGCGCCTAGATTTTCATTGTGTAACTGCGGATAGCGCAGCATTACTTCGTCGGTAATATCCAGCAGTTCACCCACGCCTATGATGTGCCACATCAAGTGTTCCAGCTTCTTGGCCTTGTGCTGGGCGTGTAGGCCAATATATTCCAGCTCGCGCCTGATGTAGTTGATATCCGGCTTGCCGGCGGCGCCGCGGTAGATGCGAAGCGCCATGAAGCGGCCCAGATTTTGACTCTGTCTGATGAAGTGCAGCTGGGCTTGTTCATCGCCTATCTCCTTAGGCGGCAAGCACTTTATCTTGATCCGTCCCTGAGACTGACGGGAGATCTGCACATAGGTCTCGAAAAACTCTAATCCATGTTGCGGCTTCATCTGGCGGATTGGCGTGATGAAGTCCTCTTTGAGGCGTCCCTTGTCCAGCAGGGCGCTGAGGTCGTATTTCAGTGTCTCCTGAGTCGTCGCGGCAAATAGGTCGGCGATGGCGTTGGAGTGCTTGCTCACGCCCAATACGCTCAGCTTGGCCGATTTTGCCGTCTTCTCGATGAAGTAGGGCACAGAGGCCAACTCCCTCATCAGCAGGTTTTTCAGCCCGTCTGAGAGCTCCTTCATGTCGCTATTGGCCTCGGTCAGCTTCTTGAGCTTGTCACGGTTAGCCTCGATGAGACGGCTGAGGAAGGCGACGCCGACATGGGGCGTATGACCAACCATTGCGGCCAGGTGTATGGTGACGCCATTCTTGCGGGTGCGGATCAGCCTATAGGGCAGCTGCGCCAGACGTGTCTTACCCGCCAGATGTTGCAGCTTGGGAAAGGCGACCATGACAGGAGCCGTGGTATCAAAGTCGGCTGCTTCATCTAGGGTGACCTGCAGGCCCTTGCCCGAGATATCTAAGGTAAAGCCATGGTGGCTCTGCTTGCCCTGGCTGACGGTGACTAGCGTCTTGAAGGAGAAGCGCGCCTCGTTGCGCCGCTCGGTAAATTGCAGCGACAGCAGCTTGATCTGATCTTCCAGCAGCTTCTCCTGTCCGAAACGCTTCAGCTCGTTGGCCTGATGGCCTTTGGCATCCCAGGCCTCATACTGAGGCAGAATATCTTCGTTGGTGAGATCCATAAGCTGCAGCACATGGGTGAAGCACTTGAGCTGGGCCTCTGTCAGCGAGGCGTAATAGCTCGAATCACCGGGCAAGACGCTGGATTTATAGGAGATCTCAGGGTCTATCTCATGACAGGCCAGCTTGAAGATGCGCCAACTGGCCTTGGTCGCGCCAAAGCGCAGGAAGAGGCCAAGCAGATCGCTCTGTTTTAGCTCGGCGAGACTGGCAGAATAGAAGAAGATCGCCCCTTGGGCCTGAAAGGTAAAGCAGAAAAACAGGTTGTGGTCAGGGTCTTGTGGCGCATTAAATAGTGCCTGTAGCCGCTCGTGGGTCAACATGCCGCCGAGCTGACTGACCGACTTCTCATCGACAAAATATTGCTGTAGCTTCTGGTTGTCGCGGCTCAGCAACTTATGGGTCACACGGGACTGACCATCAATCTGCTCTACATATAGGGGCAGATGAGGCAGATGGGGCAGATAGTGGCGCTCGAAGCCGAGCCCCGTGGCGGTCACCAGTATGTCGTTGATATCCACCTTGTAGCGAAACTTATAGCCCTGGATCAGGTTGGCCAACATATCGGCAAGGGCATCGCTGCCACCCGTGCGTTTCAGGCGCATCCAACAGTATTCATGGTTGCTCTCAACGTCGACCACCTGATACTCGACCCCTTTCTGCAGATCATCGAAATAGTACTCGGCGCTCAGCTCCAGCAGTTTGACGATGAGCGGCTGCTCTGGGTTGAGGCCATGGTCGACAGGTAAGCGAATACGGGCGCCGCCGACCGAGAGATCGACTGTGATCCCCTTTATCTCGCTGCGACCCGGCTGCAACACGCCGATGCGGATCGCATAGTTCATCCGCTCTTCGGCGCGATTAAAATAGCTGCCTAAGATGGCACCGCTGGCCACATAGGGAGTGAGGGCGCTATCGCCCTGAGCTTCGCCATCACGCGTGCGTTGTCGCCGCAGTTTATGTCCCTCGATGACCTGCTCATACACCCCTAGCGTGTATTGCCCCTGATACAGGGCCAGTGCCTGCATAAAGTTCTCTTTAGCCGGGGCGTCGATAAAGTGGGTCTGGGCGCCGCTGTTAAAGGGCGCGCAGGGCAGTTCGGACCTGTCCCTGAGATCGATCACCCGGGTACAGGGAGAGGAGAGACGATTGAGTTCCATCTTGAGCAGAAAACGAGTCGAATTGGACTCGCTGGCGGTTAGATGATCAAACAGTTCCTGGAAATTGGTTTCCATCAGGAGGGGTTTTAGCTGTTCGATCAATGCCTTATGTTGCTCTAGACTCATGGATTATATCTTTTCGACTCAAAGTGGATGGCGCGGCTTATCTTATTGTGTCGGCGGCTTAGGTAAAAACTTGATAGCCTTTTGTTTATTCAACACAATTTGCCCTCTCAGTGAGAGACAAATTCCTAGGAGCAGTGTAAGGCATTTTGGCTTCCTTGTGGGAATCATTTTCCTCCTCTGGGGTATGGGCGATAGGGGGAAGTAGACTACAGCCGCTTAAGATACTCATGTAGAATGCCCCCATGGAAGCGTGCGGCCCTTAGATTTTTGAGCCGAGATGGCAGATGTAGATGACGGGCGCGGCGAGATTAATGAGAAGACAAAACAGTTAAGCTATGGCGAAGAATAAAACAGCATATGTGTGCAGCGAATGTGGTCAGGACTTTCCCCGCTGGCAGGGACAGTGTAACGCCTGCGGCGAGTGGAACACCATCTCAGAGGTGAGGCTGGCGCCGACCAAGTCGAGCGCTGGCGCCGTGGCTGGCTATGCAGGTGCCGTCGGTGGAGGCTCGAAGAAACTCAGCGAAGTGGAGGAGTTCGAGGCCAAGAAACTGCTTACCGGCATTGGTGAGCTGGATCGCGTGTTATGTGGCGGTCTCACCACAGGTTCGGTCAACATCATATCGGGGGATCCTGGTGCGGGTAAGACGACCATATTGTCGGATCTGGTGTCACGCATGTCGCAGCTGATGCCCTCGCTCTACTGTACCGCCGAGGAGTCGCTGTCACAGTTTAAGAACCGCGTAAACCGCCTCAGGCTCGATTGTAATGAGGAAAACCTCTACCTGATGGCCGAGACCAATGTGGAGGCGATTATCGCCGAGCTTGAGGCCAAACAGGTCAAGTTTGCGGTGATCGACTCGATTCAGGCGGTGGTGACAGATTTGGCCAACGGCAGCCCAGGCTCGCCGTCTCAGGTCAAGGGCAGTGCCCAGGCGCTGACCCAATACTGTAAGCAGAACAATGTCACCATGTTCCTGGTGGCCCATGTGAACAAGAATAACGAGACCGCGGGGCCGCAGACGCTGATCCATATCGTCGACTGCCTGACCCACCTGGAATGTAACGACGGACAGGTACGCACCCTGAGGGCCAACAAGAACCGTTTCGGCGACGTGGATACCGTCGGTATCTTCAGGATGACAGAGCGGGGCATGATAAGTGTCGATAACCCCAGCGAGATCTTCCTCTCGGGTTCCAGCACTGAATCGCCCGGTGCGGCCATCACCTGTATCCGCAAGGGCAATCGCAACCTGCTGCTGGAGATCCAATGTTTAACGACTGAGGCGGAGGGGGAGTTTCCCCAGCGGGTCTGTGTCGGGCTCAACATGAACCGTATCAAGATGTTAACTGGGGTTTTGCGCAAGCACACCCGTACCAAGATCTACCACGATACCTATTTCAACCTGGTGGGCGGGCTTAAGATAGACGAGTCTGAGACCTGTATCGACCTGGCCCTAGTCACCGCACTGCTGAGCAGCCTTAACGAGTTTGTGGTACCGCGCACCACCTGCATCATGGGGGAGCTGAGCCTCAACGGCGACGTGCGCCCCATCGACAGCGGCGTGCCCAGGGTGAAAGAGGCTGTGCAGCACGGCTTTACCGAGATCTTTATTCCCTATCGCAACTATCATAAATCGATGGAAGGTCTGGGCGCCAAGATCAATCCGATTAAGACGATTCACGAGCTGCTAGAGCTGATTAGCTAGCACACATTTAATGAGGGTAGAGATGCAGCTTAAAATACGTAGCGAAGCACCGGGCGATATTGCTGAAATTTACGCGCTGACTGAGGCGGCCTTTCTCGATGCGCCTCACACAGAGCATACCGAGCAGCATATCGTGAATGCCTTGCGTGAAGCCGGTGCGCTGGCGATATCCTTGGTAGCCGAATATGAGGGGCGCTTGGTGGGGCATCTGGCGCTATCAAAGGTGACCATCTCGGAGAACAGCCTTAACTGGTATGGACTCGGCCCCATCTCGGTGTTGCCCGAGATGCAGGGAAAAGGGATTGGCAGCCAGTTGATGCGAGCCGGTATCGAAGCGCTAAAAAAGGCGCAGGCCAACGGGTGCGTCCTGCTGGGTGAGCCTAATTTTTACCAGCGCTTTGGCTTTGCGCCTGTTGCGGGACTGGTGTTGCCGGGCGTTCCCGAGGAGTATTTTCTTGCTCTTAAGCTTACCGGTAAGGCGCCACAGGGAGAGGTGAGCTATCACCCTGCCTTTTTGGCGAAAGGAGAATAGCCGCAAGGCCCTAGCCAGGACTTTACGCTTGGGGTTAATCTTCTTTGTTTGGCTTCCCCCCTGTCGTTGCCAAAGGGGTGATACAGCGCAGAGACTAAAAAGGGGACGCTATGTCCCCTGTTATTGATATCGACCGCAAAGTCGCTAGACGATGGATTTACCCTTGGTCATGGACCTCGATAAACATCTTGAGTTCGCGGTCAAGCAGGGACGCATCGCCTATGTTGAGTTCGAGCATGCGCCTCAGGTGGCTGATGCTGTCGATATCGATATGCAGGCATTCGAGTCCAAGCTGGCCATCTTTTTGGTGGATGACCTGGGTCTCCATGGTGACCTCTACGTCAGAGCCCTCTAGGGTGAAGCTCAGGAGTATCGGTTCCTGGCTTGGTGTGAAGGCTGGGGGCAGCTCGACCAGGGCACCATTTAGGCTAAGATCATGGAGCGTGGTCGACCATACCTTATCGTCTTGGGTGAGCGTCGCATTGACATCGAAGAAGATGCGCGAAAATTGCCGCCTTTCATCCATAAGCTGTCTTAGCCTCTAATGTGAGCGTGATGTTAATAAGGTAAGCATAAGCTAACATGACCCAAGTGTAAAAATCTTGATTTATATTTAGCTTTAGTGACTTGAGGCAAATTCTCTTTGCCTGGGGCGATGAATCTGGTAGGCGACGCTGCTGGTGATTTTTTAGGGGCTATGGCGGCTAAAAATCGCGCCAGATCCCATAATTGAGATAAAGCTTATATGCAATTATGAAAAATTGTGAATAATAGCCTTAACCTTTATTTAACGTGTTTGGGAGCTGGGTCATGGCCCTAACTTCATTACAACCTTGTGTGCTTGTGGTCGACGATGAGGCGGTGATCCGTGCTCGTCTGAAGGGCTATTTCGAGAAAGAGGGTTATCGGGTGCTCGAGGCCGCCGATGGTGAAGATATGTGGCAGCAATTCAGCCAGCAACATGTCGATCTCGTGATGCTGGATATCAACCTGCCCGGTGTCGATGGCCTTAGTCTGACGCGAGAACTGCGCAGTCGTAGCGACGTGGGGATCATCCTAGTGACGGGACGTGACGAGGCGATCGATAAGATCATCGGCCTGGAGATGGGCGCGGACGATTATGTGACGAAGCCCTTTGAGCTGCGCGAACTCCTGGTGCGGGTCAAGAATCTACTCTGGCGCATCTCTCTGGTGAAGAAGGCGCAGCAGCAGACCATCGCCGAGCTCGAACGCGGCGACGATCTCATCGAATTTGAAGATTACTGCCTGGCGCTTAACAGTCGTAAGCTTTCCCTGGGCGATGAGGTGATCAAGCTGACCAAGGCCGAATTTGAACTGCTGAGCGCCTTCGTGCTGCATCCTCAGCAGGTGCTAAGCCGTGAGCGTCTGATGCAGCTCACCAGCCATCGCAATCAGGATGTGAATGACAGAACCATAGACGTGATCATTCGCCGTTTGCGCAACAAGCTAAATGCCGAGCTCTTCGTGACCGTCCACGGTGAGGGTTATCTGTTTGCCGCTAAGGTTGAAGATTAGCCCCGGGCACCTCGACCCGGTAGATGGGGTAAAAATCCGCCGGTGCCAGGCTGTCAGTCAGCTGTTTCACCTGGCTATTTTGAGGCGTGAGTCCCTTTATCCTGGGGCCGATATCACCAAAGGGGGCGGCGCCCTCGAGTTCTCGCACCACCACATCTATCGCCAGCTTACCCTGTAATACCACCTGATCGTCACTGCTGAATGATACCCTGTGGCGATACAGGCCACGCAGGGTGGCAGGGGAGAGGTAGCTGCTCACCAGCGCAACGTCTTGAGCTGTCTCCTGTTGCGCCAGGGCGCCGATGGCGGCCTCGATGGCCACGGCGCTGCCGAGAATATAGTCGGGGGTGTGATCTTTGAGCAGGTGATGCAGCTGATCCCGATAGAGGGCGCGATTGTTGTCGGCATGGCGATTGGAGGAGATAGTTACCCTACTGCCCTTGAGTGCTGCCATGATCCCTTGTTCCACCCAGGTGCTGCCTCCCAGCTTCTCTGGGCCGAGCAGCAGTGCTAGCTTAGCGGGCTTATTTTTGGTGGTGCGGCGAATATAGTCGCCGGCATGCCATCCCATCTGATACCAGTTGACGCCAATGCGTGTGTTTACCAGCGGGCTGTCGAGTCGGTTTACCAAGGCCAGCATGGGCTTGCTGATCTGCCCCTGATAGTGCTTGAGCAGCTCGGGGTCCACTGTACCCAGCAAGATGGCGTCGAAATTGCCGGCCATGCAGCGCTCGAGCTGCTCGAGTTGTTTGGCCTTACCATAGTAACTGCCGGCCTCAAACAGCTCCAGGGCTACGCCCAATTGCCTAGCCTGGGTGACCAGGCCATAGTCTATGCCTATCCAATAGGCATCTTTGAGGTGAGGAACCAGGGCGCAGAGTCGCCAGGGCTGTTTGGTCATGTTCAGGGGCTGATAGGTGAGCGTCTCGACCTGCTGAAGCTTGGCGTTATAGGGGCTGCGCTGCTGAAGTGACCAAGTATCTGCGGCGTAGGCGTGTGCCGATATTGCCAAACAGGCAGAGATCGCTAGGCCATTGAGGCAAAGATAAAAGGCGCTGAAAAAGGGAGATTTATTATGCTTCACCACGGGGCACTCAGTATAATGTAACCAGACGCATGTTATTGATTCATTGTAACAGTTAAACGGGAGCCATGTGGGCGCTTTATCACTCTCAGGAAAAAGTTTAGTCGGCCGATTGATGCTGGCTTTCAGCCTACTGGCCCTGCTCTTACTTCTGCTGGTGAGCCTGGGCAGCATTTCCCTCTATTGGGTGAAGATTGCCGACCAATATCTCTATGAAGAGGCGCTGCCCGCCTCTGAAGCCGCGCGCCAATTGATGCAGTCGGCCAATGTGCTGCAGGACAATGCCCAAGCGCTGGAGCGAGTCGAGGAGGAGGCGGAGCGCGCCTTTATCGGCCGCAAGCTATCCATCGAGAGCGGCAACCTGCTCGGCGCCATCGCTCGTCTCAAGTCGCTGAATCTGCAAGGCGATAGTCACCTGGGGCCCAGGGCGGCGGAGATCATCCATGATCTCACTCAACTCGGGCATCAGGTGGGAGAGCGTCTGGCGCTCGCCAAGCAGTTGAGGGGGGATGGCGAGGCCCTAGTGGACGCCTCCGGGCAGGCAATCGAGCTGCTGGAGGCGGAACTGGCCGTAGTCGATTCGGCCGTGCTGGCCAAGCTGAGTCTGGCCTACCCCGAGGTTGCCGGTGCGACACAGAGTGGCTATCTGCTCGATACCATCATAGAGAAAGACCTCGATATACAGGCGCGTCTCAATCGCGCCCTGGCCCTCATTCATCATCTGGCGCTGGTGGGTCAGCTACTGCAGTCGCCCGAGCAACATCTGGGCCTCACTAAGGTGCTGGTCAGCATGTCGCGGGTGGTGACTCAGCAGCCCGGCGGCGAATATCGATTGCAGCCGAGTGAGGCCCAGGGGGGCGCTCCAGGTAATGATGCCGTTAACGCGTCAACCAGGGAGCAGAGCCGCGATCTGCTAACCACTCAGCCCGATCTGATGCCGCTCGAGCTGCTCAAGGGGGTGGTGCGCGATCCCGTGCGGGCGGCCGAGCTGGCCCATGAGTTAGATATCTTGCGCGGTGTCGGCGATAAGCTCATGCTGCAGCGCCGCTATGCCAAGGTGCTCGCCTCCCAGACGGCTCAACTACAGCGGCTGAGCGATAAGCTGGGCCAGCTCAATACCCTGGTGGACTCGGCCATGAAGGCTCAGCAAACCCAGGCGGAGCAGGCGAGAGGCGATTTTTTACGTCAGCTCTTCTGGGCCAAGGCCGGGCTCTGGGGCACAGGCCTTGTGATGCTGGTGCTGATCCTGCTGGTGGTCTACCGGGTGATCTACAAGGGGATCGCGCTGAGGCTGCATGAGGCGACCGATGCCCTGGCACGCCTTAGCAAGGGCGATACTCAGGTGGCGCTCGATCCCCATGGTGATGACGAGCTGACCGCCATGGCCTCGGCCATCGATGCCTTTAAACAGAAGACAGATCATAATCAGCGTCTGCAGTCGGCGCTGCAGGAGACGGCCGATGAGCTATCGGCCCACAAGGCGTCGCTGGAGACCACGGTACAGAAGCGAACCCAGGAACTGGCCCAGGCCAATCGCCGCCTCGATGCCGAGGTTAAGGGCCATGCTCAGGCGAGACAGTTGGCCGAGTCGGCGGACAAGGCCAAGTCCCTCTTTTTGGCTACCATGAGCCATGAGATCCGCACTCCCCTCAACGGCCTGCTCGGCACCTTGACCCTGCTGGCCGAGTCACCCCTGCCGACGGCGCAGAAACAGATGCTCGCCCTGTCGCAGTACAGCGGCGCGCTGCTGCAGACGGTACTGAACGATATTCTCGATTTCTCCCGTCTGGAGCAGGGTAAGCTGACTAACGAGCTGCGCCCTGTGGCCATTAACGAGCTGCTTGATGAGGTGGTGGCCATCATGCTTGCCGGTGCGGGCAACGCCGGTCTGTCGCTGCGCCTCGAGCGAGACCAGCTGCCCGAGTGGGTAAGCCTGGATGGCCCCAAGCTGCGTCAGGTGTTATTTAATCTGTTGGGCAACGCCATCAAGTTTACCCCGGCAGGGGAGATCCGTCTCAGGGTACACCGCCAGGGGGAGCGCATCCATTTCGCGGTGAGCGATACCGGCCTAGGGATCCCCGAGGAGGTTATGCCGCGCCTGTTTACCGCCTATAGCGCCCAGCCCAACCAGGGGCGTAGCCGGGGCACCGGTCTGGGGCTAGCCATCAGCAAGGAGCTGGTCACCCTGATGGGGGCGAGCGATGAGGGGCTCTGGGTAGAGACTGAGGTGAACAAGGGCAGTACCTTCGGATTTAGCCTGCCGTTGATCGCCTGTGAGGCGCCTGCGCAGAGCACGACAGATATCGTCCCTCAGGTCGCGCCTAAGAGGGTGCTGGTGGTGGAGGATAATCAGGTCAATGCCATGGTGGCTCAGGGCTTCCTAGCTCATCTTGGTCATGAGGGGATATTGGTACCGAGTTGCGCCGAGGCGATGACGGTTTTCGAGGATAAAGAAGCGGGTTTTGATGCCGTGATGCTGGATATTCAGCTTACCGACGGTTCAGGTATAGAGCTACTGAGCCGATTGCGTGCTAAGGCTGCCCCCGGTGTGCCCTTTGCCGCCTTTACCGCTCAGCTACAGCCTCAGGATCTTGAGCGTTATCGCGAGGTAGGCTTCGATGAGATCCTGGCCAAGCCATTGAACATGCAGGCCTTGATGCGCTGGTTGGGGCGGGCCTCGCAATCATCAAGCCCGCTATCTACAGCAACCAAAGCCACAGAAGTAATAGAAACAACAGAAGCCACCGAAGTCGCTAACGTCACGGCACAAATCACTGAGGATGAAACGCCTAAGGCGTCGAAGGATGAGCATCCTCTGCTGGATAGCAATCAGTTCCAGGCGGATCTCGACTGCCTCGGCAAGGCGGCGATGACCGAGATGCTTAGCCTCTACCTAAGCTCCAGCGAGGCGCAGCTGACGCAACTTGAGGCATTAGTGGACGCTGTGGGAACAGACAGCAAGAATGAGACCAGTAGCAAGCTACTGCACGGCCTCAAGGGCAGCAGCGCCAACATGGGCATGCTCAGCATGACACGGCGCTGCCAACAACTGGAACATCAGGCGCTGCAGGCATCTGACATTGCGGCGCTTAAACAGCTTTGGCATGAGTCGGTAGCCGCCTTCGAGACGCGGCTAGCCCAGGCGGTTTAACCTGCTCTGCACTGCCCCGCCGGGCGGGAAAATCTACTAGAGCTCTGGGGGAAATCTGCTACACTGCGCGCCTAATAGCGAGTCTAAGACCAAACCAATAGCAAACTATTTGCAACCATTAGCAACGATAGTCAACCTAAGCGGGATCCTCACCATGTTATTTTCTCAATTGTCTCTGCCGGCTCCCCTGCAACAGGCGCTAGAAGCGCTGGCGTTTCGCGAGGCGACTCAGATCCAGGCTGAGGCGATTCCCTTGGTGCTCGGCGGCGGGGATCTTATGGCATCGGCTCAGACGGGCACTGGCAAGACGGCGGCCTTCGCCTTGCCTATCTTGGCGCACCTACTTGAACAAGAAGGTGAGGGGGCGTCCCCGGTTTCGCCAAAGGCGTTGGTGCTGGTGCCCACCCGTGAGCTGGCTGTGCAGGTGCATCAGGGGATAGTGGATCTCGCGCGCTTCACCTCGCTGTCGGCGGGACTGGTTTATGGTGGTGTCAGCATAGACGCTCAGTGTCAGCAGCTCGCCAAGGGGGGAGAGCTGATAGTGGCTACTCCTGGCCGCCTGCTGGATCTGCACAGACGCGGCGCGGTTAAGCTGGATGCGATAGCGCATCTGGTGTTTGATGAGGCCGACCGCATGTTGGACATGGGCTTTGCCGATGAGATAGCCCAGCTGATGGCCCTCTTGCCGAGCGAGCGTCAGACCCTGCTGTTTTCCGCCACCCTAGATGACAAGGTACTCGAACTGAGTCATCGCTGGCTTAGGCAACCTAAACGCGTTGCGGTCAATGCGCAAAACAGTGCCAGCAAGGACGTCGAGCAGCGAGTCTATGCGGTGGACAGCGAGCGTAAGTTTGCCCTCTTGTCGCACCTGATCAACAAGGGCGATTGGCAGCGGGTGTTGGTGTTTAGTCGCAAGAAGGTCGCCGCCGATAAGCTGGCTGCGCGCCTGAGTGAGCAAGGCATAGCGGCCAAGGCGTTTCATGGGGATCTGGGCCAGGGCGCCCGCGAGCAGGTGCTCGGTGATTTCCGCAAGGGAGGCGTCAAGGTGCTGGTGGCCACAGATGTAGCGGCGCGGGGGATAGATATCGAGTCTCTCGACTATGTGGTCAACTATGAGCTGCCCTATGTGGCGCAGGACTATGTGCATCGTATCGGCCGTACCGGCCGGGCGGGTAAACAGGGGGTTGCAGTCACCCTCTATTGCGAGGAGGATGCCCTGCTGCTGGAGGAGATTGAGGCGCTGCTGGATAAGCGTCTGCCTCAGCAATGGTTACCCGGTTTCGAGCCGGATCTTACCAAGGCGGATCCCAATCCCCGTCGTCATGGCAAGGCAGCGCAGAAACGCCGCGCCAAGCGGCGCGGCCAGGATAGCAGACGCTAGCTGCTAGCCGTTAACGTTAATATCAGGGTTAGGCCGAGAGCCCCTCACAGTCCTGGCGTACCCAGGTTTGGGTAAGCCTGGCGAGGGCCTGATAGAAGCGGCCGCTGTCTCTGTCACTCACCCGCATGGCAAACTCGGGTAACCAGGCATCCAGGTACTGGGCGATAAAGGCCTGTTGGTCTTTATCGCCCAGGCGAGTGGCCTGCTGGGCGACATAGGCCAAGATCACCGCAATATGATCGGCGGGCTCGGGAAAGTCGCTCTGCACCTGTAGCTGACTCTGCATAAGCAGCGCCATCATTTCCTGATGCTGGTCGCCGAAGAGCAAAGGCTGCTCCTCGTCTTCCTTAGGCGTCAGATAGAGGCTGGCATAGGGATTGGCGCTCTGCTTGCCGCCCACCAGAAACAGGCCGCAATAGTCGGCGGCAAGGTTGAGCAGGGCGGGCTCATCATTGAGGCCTGCCAGTACCTCCTGCAGGGTGTTAACCTCAGGTGCCAGCTCGGGAGCGGTGGCGAGCAGGTCAAAGAAGGCCTGCGCCTCGCTGCTTTGCAGGCAGGTCAGGCGCTGATGATCTATCTCTTTGGCAAACAGATCCGACAGCAGGCGGTAGACCCTGGCTCGCGCCTGGTTTTGCGCTGTTTGGTTAATCGATGTTTGGTTCATCTTGTTTCTCCTTTGACCCGGCCCTATTAGCGGCCGATCTCTATGGGACCGCTAAAGGCGCTGACTTCAGGCACCTTGCCGCTGAACTTCTCAAACTCCACCAGACAAGTGTAGGCGGCGCAGGCCTGTGCCAGCTTAGAGCTGCCGATATCCTGGGTCAGGGTGTTGGGGTCGCCATAACTACACAGGGCGCCTATCTCGTTGCCGCCTTGCTTGCTGCCATCCTTGCCGACCGGGCCATACCAGGCGCCTTCGTGGATACGGATCACCCCCTGAGGGAAGCGGTTCGATACCCGGGCGCCCGCCAGTAGCTGACCCCTGTCGTTGAAGACGCGCACCAGATCGCCATCTTTGATGCCGCGAGCCTTGGCATCCAGCGGATTGAGGTAGACAGGTTCACGCCCCTGAACCGTATAGGTTTCACGGTATTGCTCCGATTCACACATCTGCGAGTGTAGACGTTGATCCGGGTGGCATGACTGCATCCAGATGGGGTACTTGTCTGAGCCAGGGCCGCCGTGGCTGCGCTCGCTCTTCTCCATCCAGGTGGGGTGGCCAGGACAATCGTCGTAGTTAAACTGGGCGATCTTACGGCTAAAGATCTCGATAAGGCCCGACGGTGTGCCCAGCGGGTTGATCTCGGGATCCTCTCTAAAATCGCTGTGACGTGTCCAGGGCTGGCCTTCGCCGAAGTGCACATAACCTTGCTGCCAGAAGGTGTCGAAGTCAGGCATCTCGAACTTACCGGCGTTGGCGGCCTTACATTCGTCGTAGAGCTTTCTCAGCCAATCCATCTCGGTCAGGCCGCGGGTATATTGCTTCTCTTTACCCATGAGCGCCGCGAAGCGGGTGAAGATCTCAAAGTCCGACAGGCTCTCGTACAGAGGTTCGACCATCTTCTGCATCGCCAGGACGCCGCGGTTGGCATAGCTGCCGTACACGTCGATGTCGTTGCGCTCGAAGGTGGTACAGGCCGGTAGTACTATGTCAGAGAATCGACAGGTAGCCGTCCAGTTCACGTCTATGGTGACCACACATTCCAGCTTGTGGAAGGCGCGCTTCATCTTGTTTCTGTCCTGATGGTGGTTCCAGGGGTTGTTGCCCGAGAACACCATCATCTTGATGTCCGGGTAGGTGACCTTGTTACCGTTGGCATCTATCGTCTTGCCCGGCTCCAAGATGGCGTCGATCCAGCGCGCGACAGGGATAGTGCTGCTGGCGCCCTTGAAGTCACTGCTGTCAAATAGTGGCTTCTGACCCTCATCCAGGTTACGCGGGAAGGCGCCAGGCGCCGCCGCACCCGACGAAGGTACGCCTATGCTGGAGTAGTGGTGGCCGTAGCTGATACCGCCGCCGGGCAGGCCGATTTGGCCTATCATGGTGGCCAGTACCGCCGCCATCCAGTATGGCTGCTCGCCGTGTTGCTGGCGCTGAATACACCAGCCCATCATGAGTTGCGTGCGGCCCTTAGTCATCACCTTGGCCAGATCTTTGATGATCTCGACGCTCACCCCGGTGATCTTGCTGGCCCACTCAGGCGTCTTGGCAATGCCATCTTTCTCACCCATGAGGTATGGCAGGAACTCATCGAAGCCCAGGCTGTAGCCGTCGATGAAGGCCTTGTCGTGTAGCTCTTGAGTCACCATCTCGTGTGCGATACCCAGCATCAGGGCCACGTCTGTCTGTGGGTTGATGTAGAGCTGCTCACAGCCAAGGTACTTCTGGGTCTTGGTGACCACGGGATCTATGCTGATCACCCTGATCTTACCCTGGGCCACCTTCTCCTTGAGCTGCGCCAGATAGGCGTACGACTCGTGGGTCTCGGCGTTCCAGCCCACCTGCAGGTTCTTATAGGGGTCGTTCGACCAGAGGATGATGGTGTTGCTGTGCTCGAGGATCAGCGGCCAGGAGGTGCCCTGGGCGTAGACCTCGGTCGAGCCGAGCACGTAGGGCAGAATCGTCTGACCGGCGCCGGTGGAGTAGTCGCCGACCTTCTTGACGAAGTTACCGTGCATTCCTACCGCGCGCTGCATGTGGCTGGTGGAGGAGTGCAGCTGACCCGTGGCGCGCCAGCCGGTCTGACCCGCGTGTAGTCCGGATGGACCATATTTGGTCTGGACCTCATCTAATGAGTCCTTAAACAGCGACAGTGCCTTGTCCCAGGTGACACGCACGAAACGATAGTCGCCGCGCTCCTGGGTATTGCTCTTGTGCCCCTTGAGCAGGAAGTCGAGGCGCACCATAGGGTAGCGCACCCGCGACGGGTTATAGACCAGGCCCTTTACCCCGTTAATCATGTCGGTTGGGTATTTATCCAGGTCGAAAGGAATTACCTTGTCGATGACGCCATTCTTGCGGGTCATCTTAAAGGCGCCGAAATGGGAGCCGGTAGTTTTCCACACCTCATCGGTTCTGGTGCTTGCCAGGGCGTTGAGCGGTGCCAACAGCGACGAGCCGCTTAGGGTGACATAGGAGCTGGCGGCGAGGCCTTTTAGAAAATCTCTTCTGTTCATGATGCTATCCTGTTAGTGCGCTGACTTGTCGAAAGTGGATGAATGTTCTTGCAGGTACTTCTGCACCAATGCCTGGGTGTCCTGGTCCATGTTGACGAAGGCGATCATTCCCTGAAACATGCCAGGCCAGGTGTTGGCGTCGAAATGCGCCTCGTCGGGCTGGGTGTGACACACGCTGCAGCTACTGGAATAGGTGTCGCGGGCGTAGTCCCATAGTGGCTGCAGGTCTTTCACCAGATAGTCGCCATCCACCCAGATCTTGGCCTCGACGCGCTGCCAGGTCAGGCCGGTGAGCGGGTCTTGCTGCTCTTCGAACACTTCCATCACGCCTGGCTCTAAGGCGGCATCTTTTGAGAGCTGCGCCGAGAGGATGTTCATGCCGAAATCGAAGTAGATCACTCGGCCTGCGCCTATCTTCTTGCGCCAGCCGTCGATGCCAACCTTGGCACGTTGGCCCTTGAGCTCAAGCACCTTTACCTTAGTGGCAATGTTGAGGGTGC
The DNA here is from genome assembly GCF_023349185.1 of Shewanella aquimarina. Taxonomy (GTDB): domain Bacteria; phylum Pseudomonadota; class Gammaproteobacteria; order Enterobacterales; family Shewanellaceae; genus Shewanella; species Shewanella aquimarina. The sequence goes on from NZ_JAKIKY010000014.1 coordinate 70,429, forward strand.
CTGCCTCGACGTCGGTCTTCTCATTGAAAAACAGTGGCTTGGTCAGGGCGCTGAAGTAGTTCTCACCGATAACCAGGCTGCTCTCGCCTGACCCCACCTGGGCGATAAGCTCAGGGGCGCGTGAGGTACCCATGTCGGGCAGCTTGTGGGCGATACCCTTGTGGCAGTCGATACAGCTCTGATCCAGCTCGGCGGCGCGTTTCATCTGTTTCTGGGCCAGCTTCGACATCTCGTCCCACTTCATCGAGTCATAGTTGTGGCAGTTCTTACAGGCGAGTGAGTTGTCGCGATCGAAACGTTTCCATTCGCGGCTCGCCATCTCCAGACGCTTGGCCTCGAACTTCTCTTCTGTGTTGACTGTCTGTAGCAGCCAACCCCACATGTCGTGAGAGGCCTCTATCTTGCGGCCAATCTTGCGGCTCCAGTTGTGGGGCACGTGGCAGTCTGGGCAGGTGGCGCGCACGCCTGAGTGATTAGACCAATGCACAGTCTCTTGCAGCTCCTTGTAGGGCGTGCTTTCCATGCTGTGACAGCTGATGCAGAAGGCTTCGGTATTGGTCGCCTCGAGGGCAGTGTTAAAGCCGCCCCAAAAGATGATGCCCATCAGGAAGGCTGACAGGCTGATGGCGCCCAGGGTAAGGGTCTTGGCGGGTTTGTTGAGGGTACGCCAAAGGGTGATAAACCACTTCATAGCAACATCCTTTCTCGAGTTTAGTAATGGGTTAATGGGCGACGACGCCGCCGAAGGCCTGGATCATCCAGATGATGAAGCCATAGGCGCTGATGCCTGTGATGGTCAGGATCGGGAAGAGCAGCAATATGATGAAGCCAAGGGCTTTGAGCTCTCTGGACTTATCCTGATCTCGCGTTTCGTTTATTGGGTGTGATGGCATGACAGACTCTCTTAGTTGATCTTTGTCTATGCATGCATGGTAGAGAAGGGATGTGAATAGGGGTGATGCCTGGCATGAACCAAGAGTGACAAGTTATGAAAAAATATGAATGAAATGAGGTTGGATGAATTGCTTGGGTTCTCACCAGTATTAACTAGTTGATAATAAACAAGATAACTTAATGCCTTAGGTGGCGGAGATAGATTGAACTAGGACCTTGGATTCGAAAAAGGGGGCACTGGCGAAACTTGTACAAAAGTTTGGCGAATTGTTAGCTTGCTCTGGTTTATGCCACTCTCTTTGCTGTAGAATGCGCCGCCAACAAAGGCTGTGTTATGGGTAAGTGTTTGCTTACCTTAAAAGGTCGGTATCTCCTGGGGTACCGATTTGCAGGTCACGTTAGGGTACACCAATAAGTACTCAGTGGATCTCTCACCCACAGACATATGTCGTGGGGCTCTAACTTGCCACAGCCTTCCAAATTAAGAGATCAAAAAAGGTAACTACTATGAAGTCTGAACAGACTCTCGCTGCACCCGCTGTACCTGCAAGCTCCCTGCTTGACCGTTATTTTTCCATCACCGCTCGTGGTAGTACGCTGCGCCAAGAGGTGATAGCCGGCCTTACCACCTTCCTCGCCATGGTCTATTCGGTGATCGTGGTGCCTAACATGTTGGGCGCCGCCGGTTTCGACCCTGGCGCCGTCTTCGTGGCCACCTGTCTGATTGCCTCCTTTGGCTCGCTCTTGATGGGGCTCTGGGCCAACCTGCCGATGGCGATTGGTTGTGCCATCTCGCTCACCGCCTTTACCGCCTTTAGCATGGTATTGGGCCAAGGCATCTCGATTCCTGTGACCCTGGGGGCTATCTTCCTCATGGGCGTGGTCTTCACCTTGGTGAGTGTCACCGGCGTGCGTCAGTGGGTACTGACCAACCTGCCTAAGGGGATCGCCCACGGTACAGGTATAGGTATCGGCCTGTTTCTGCTGCTGATCGCCACCAACAGTGTGCACCTGATTGTCGCCAACGACACGGGCTTGCCGGTGAAGCTTGGCGATATCCATAGCCTGCCTGTGCTGGCGACCGTTATCGGCCTGGCGGCCACCATAGGCCTGGAGCGCCGCGGCGTACCTGGTGGTATCTTGCTGGTGATCATCGCGCTTTCCGTGTTTGGCCTGGCGTTCGACCCGAGCGTGACCTATCAGGGCTTATTTGCCCTGCCGGATTTGATGTCTGACAAGTCGCTCATCGGTCAGCTGGATATCATGGGCGCGCTTAATCCTGTGGTGCTGCCTATCGTGCTGGCCTTGGTGATGACGGCGATTTTCGATGCCACGGGCACCATACGTGCGGTAGCCGGTCAGGCGGAACTGCTGGATGAGAAAGACAATATCGTCGGCGGCGGTAAGGCGCTGACCTCAGATTCGGTGAGCAGCATCTTCGCAGGCACAGTCGGCGGCGCGCCGGCGGCCGTGTATATCGAGTCGGCGGCGGGTACCGCGGCCGGTGGTAAGACGGGCCTGACTGCCACCATCGTCGGTGTCCTGTTCCTGTTGATGGTGTTCCTTGCGCCGCTAAGCTATCTGGTACCGGCCTATGCTACCGCGCCTGCGCTCATGTATGTGGGCCTCTTGATGCTGAGCAATGTGACTAAGCTGAACTTCGACGACAAGGTCGATGCCATGGCGGGCCTAACTTGCGCCGTGTTTATCATCCTCAGCTGTAATATCGTTACCGGTATCATGTTGGGCTTCGTCACCCTAGTGATTGGTCGTCTGGCCAGCGGTGAGTGGCGAGCACTGAAACCCGGTGTGTTAGCCATCACTATCGGTCTGGTGGTCTTCTACATGGGCGGCTGGGCGATTTAATACCAATCGTAATAAATAATTAATCATTCTAGCTTGTTAAAACGCTCGATAACTGTATTAGTATTTTTAATTGTAGAATAACTACTTATCTAAAAATCCTACTTTGTTCTCAAGCGTTTTTCCTGCGCTATTTCTGATCATATATCTACTGTGGTTGGTATAACGCTGCAATTGGCGAGCGGGTCGTTCAGCTGAGCGCGACTATGATAGCGACTGCGACGGCACCTCAGGCCGTAACTCAGACTGTAATACTGAAAATACAAACCCAGGCTTTTTAGCCTGGGTTTGTCGTTTCTGCTGCCGGCAGCATTTGGTTAACGCATTTGGTTAAGGCAAAAGCGGGTTAGGCCTGTTCTGGTTCTGGCTCATCCTGACTGAAGGCGCGTAGCAGATCTTTCCAGGTGATGATGCCCACTATCTTGTTCAAGGCCATCACAGGCAGACAGCCTATGTCGTGTGCCAGCATGAGTTGGCTGGCGGTCTTGATGTCGGCCTCGGGGGCTATGGTGATGGGATCACGGCTCATTACCTGATGGGCGCGGCGGTGCAGGGTGTCGCTGTCGCGCTCGGTTTCGCCTATGCTGCCGATGTGTGGGCTGAGGGTGCGCAGATAGTCGCGCTCGGATAACACTCCCTGCAAGCTGTCGTTTTCGACCACCAGCAGGTGATGAAAGGGGGCGCTGTCAAAGATCTCTTTGACTATGGTGAGCCTGTCATCCATATCTATGGTGACGACTCTGGTACTCATGATCTCCGATACCCGAATTTCCATGGCGACTCCTGAGACTTAGGGGAATACTGAGTTTTGTATGTTTCTCAGTAACTTTGGTGAATTATCACCTGTTTCCAGTTATAACAGATAAATGAATGTTCAACAAATGACCATCTAAATTTCACATAAATGTCATGGGCTTGCCTTTTAATGGCTGGGTTTATCTTCGCATCAGGGCAAAAAGATGAAATCCATGCCACTGGCTTATCGGGCCGAACCTCTTTACTCAGATTCCACTGTATCGGCGCTTAGTCATTCTGAGCCGAGCCAAACTAATTCGAGTCATGCTAGTTTAAATAAGGCTAATTTAAACCAGGCTGATCTGAGTCAGCATAAGGCGGTGCGTTACTGTCGTGAGCTGATGCGCCGCCCCTCCATTACCCCAGAAGATGCCGGGTGTCAGCGATGGCTAGGGGCAAAGCTTGAGGCCATGGGGTTTGTGGTTAGCCACTATCAGGATCACGGGGTAAGCAATCTGCTGGCATCCTTGGACGAGCGTCCGGCGCAGCTGGCTCTTGCCGGCCACACGGATGTGGTGCCGCCTGGCGATCTGAGTCGCTGGCAGACGCCGCCGTTTGCCGCCACCTTGGTGGGCGAAACCTTGATAGGTCGCGGCGCGGTCGATATGAAATCTGGGCTGGCGGTGATGCTGGCGGCGGTTGAGGATCATATCGCTTGTCATGGCCTGCCCAAGGCCAATTGGCAGTTTATCGTCACCAGCGACGAAGAGGGCGAGGCCGAGTTTGGTACCCGCGCCCTGGTAGAGCGCCTGGCGGCCGCGCAGCGTCTACCTAAATACTGTGTGGTGGCCGAGCCGACCGCCGATAAACAGGCGGGGGATGTGATTAAGATTGGCCGTCGCGGCGCCATCTCAGCCCGGCTGCAACTCAAAGGGAAACAGGGCCATGTGGCCTATCCTAAGAATGCCGTCAACGCCCTGCATATGGCGGCGCGGGTGATGCAGGCATTGGAGGCCCTTAGCTGGGATGAGGGCAGCGATGACTTTCCCGGCACCAGTTTACAGGTGACCCATGTGGATTCGGGCAGCTTTACCGACAATATCGTGCCGGGTAGCTGTGAGATCTGTTTTAATATCCGCTACAGCTATCGTTACAGCGAGGCGGGGATTATCGAGCGGATCCAAAGCTGTCTCGATGCATTGGCTTTAGGCAAGGATGCCATTAACTTGCGCTGGGAGCGCGGCTGTACCCCCTATCATACCCAGGAAAATGGCCAGCAGAGCCTGATCGCCCAGGTGGAGGCGGCGATCTTCGAGGTGACCGCCAGCTTTCCCCGCCTTTCCACCTCGGGCGGCACCTCGGATGGACGCTTCCTATCATCACCCCAGACTCAGGTGATCGAACTTGGGCTACCTAACCACAGCATACATCAGGTTAACGAGCGGGTGGAGCTGGCGCAGATAGTGCGCCTGTATCAGATCTATCGCGCCCTGCTGACGCGCTTTCATCGCTAATCACTAAGCGCTAAGCAATCTTGCTAGGCCATTTAGCTCGCCACTTAAAGCACTTAAATTAAGTCGGAAAAAAAAGACGCCGCTGGGCGTCTTTTTACTTTATTCAATCTGTACCAGCTATTGGGCTAGTTTAACTGGCTACTTCAATTGGCTATCCTCGCCGCCGGTGTTGAGCTCGGGCAGGTGGCAGTCGATGTAGCGGGCACGCTTCTTCGCCTTGAGCTTGTGGGTGTCCACCAGGACTAGGCCGTCGATGCAGTCGCCAAATTCGGCGTCTATGCCAAAGTCGAGGAAGCTGACCCCTAAACCGTCGCACAGCTCGCCATATTGCTTATATAGGGCGGGAACCGCTGCGCCCATGCTGGCGAGCGCCTGCTTGAGCTGCTTAAATTCTGCCTGATAGTCCTCGCCGGGGAACAGGGCTTCGAGCCGCTCGTGCTGCTCCGGGGTGAAGCTGTAGCGGCTGTTGGCGTGTGCCAGCTCCTGAACCGGGCAGAAGTGGGTCTGATAGAAGTAGACCAACATCGCCTTGGCCTGCTCCGGCAGGGCGTCGCTGATGGAGACGGGACCGAACAGGTAGCGATATTGTGGGTGTTTGGCGAGGAAGGCGCCTATGCCGAACCAGAGATAGTCCAGGCTGCGCTTGCCCCAATACTTGGGTTGCACGAAGCTGCGCCCCAGCTCCAGCCCCTGCTCGAAATAGGGAGCGAACTCGTCGCGATACTGAAACAGCGACTGGCTGTAGAGGCCCTTGTGCTCATCCTGGTAGAGGCTCTTGGCACTGGCGAAACGGTAGGCGCCGACGATCTCCAGCGCCTTGTGATCCCAGAGCACCAGATGCAGGTAGTCGGCGTCGTACTTGTCTGTGTCGCGGCGCTTGCCGCTGCCTTCACCCACGGCGCGAAAGGCGATCTCCCTCAGCCTGCCTATCTCACGCATGATGGGATTGCTTTGCTTGTGGCGGTAGAGATAGATGAGTTTCTCGTCGTGAGTCCGGCCCAGCAGCTCGCACTGGGATAGCGCCTCGATCAGATCGCTGCGCGACTCGGGATGGGCGATGGCGTTCTGGGTCTTAAACAGGGGGCTGCGGTTCTTGCCGATGCGGTAGAGATGATTCTTCAGCAGCTTCACCTGGGTCTTGAGCGGGAAGTCGCTGCTGGCCACCACCTCTTTGGGGATCAGCTGACCTATGCGCAGTGGCATGGTGCGCTTGGCCTGCTTAAACATCTCCTTGACCAACAGCAGGCTGGCCAGGGGCTTGTAGATCATCGAGGCGCCGTAGAAGGTGGCCGAGTTTTTGGCGTCGGCAAACATGGGCAGTAGCGGCGCCTGACAGGCCTTGGCGATCTTCAAAAAGCCGCTGTGCCAGTGCAGATCCCGTACGCCGTTGGGGCGCAGGCGTGACACCTCGCCAGAGGGGAAGATCAGTACGGCGCCTTCGCTCTTGAGGTGCTGGTGGATCTTCTCAAGGTGCTGTTTGGGAGTGCCGCCTGTCATGTTGCGTACGGGCAGCAGGATGGAGTGCAGCGGCTCAAGGGCCATCAGCAGCTCGTTGGCCACCACCTTGATATCCGGGCGCACCTTGCTGATAAGCTTGATCATCGCCAGGGCATCGAGGGAGCCTATGGGATGATTGGCGTAGATCACCACTCGTCCCTCGCTGGGGATATTCTCGACCTCGGTGCTGGGCACGCTATAGGTGAAGTTGAAGCTGGCCAGTACCTGTTCGATAAAGTCTACCCCCTCAAGGTAATCGAACTCCTGAGTGATGGCATGGCACTCTTTTTCCATCAGGAAATAGCGCAGCAGCGCCTTGGTGGGGGTCGCCAGCCAGGGGCTCTGATTGAGCTTGGGCAGGTTGTTGGCAACCACATCGTCTACGGTAAAAATCATCTTTTGCATGGGATCTGCTCGCTGTGTAGGGGGGGGGGCCGTTATGGAGACACCCTATCCATAGCGTCAGAGTAAGAGGGGAGTTTGACTAGTAGATGAACAAATTATTGCAGCCAGATGACGCCTACTGCACTATGAGGCTGTCGGGTAGACGTATGATGAAGGTGCTGCCTTGCCCCTCCTGAGAGTCTATGCTGATCTCTCCCTTCAACACCTGAGTGACTATGTTAGAGACGATATTCATCCCCAGGCCGCTGCCGCCTTTGCCGCGTTTAGTGGTGAAGAAGGGCTGGAACACTTGGGCCTGGATATCCTCCGGCATGCCGCAGCCATCGTCTTGGTAGGTGATGCAGATGCCGTCATCTGTGCGTGTCACCTCCAGGCTCAGCTGGCCCGACCTGCCATCTGGGTAGGCGTGGATCACCGAGTTGTTAAACAGGTTGCTGACGATCTGGTAGAAGGCCCCCGGGGTACTCCTGATGATCAGCTTCTCGGGACAGTGATAGCTGTATTCATGGGGGGTACGTGACAGCATGGGGTTGAGGGAGATGAAGATCTCCTCCAGGTAGGCGTGTAGGTCGAACTCGCGCACATCCTCGTGGGACTGATCCACAGAGACCTGTTTGAAGCTGGCGATCAGCTTAGCTGCGCGTTCCAGGTTAGCCAGAACCAGGCGGCAGCACTCGGCCACCTCGGTTTGGTACTCTTCGAAATCCTCTTCGGTGATCTCGCCTCGGCGATAGAGCTGGTCGAAGTGTTTGACGCTCTCCTGCAGGTGGGAGGCGGCGGTGACACTGATGCCGATGGGGGTGTTGACCTCGTGGGTGATACTGGCCACTAGACCGCCCAGTGCTGCCATCTTCTCTTTGTCCATCAGCTCGCCCTGGGTATGTTCCAGCTCATCCAGGGTGTGTTTTAGCTCGTCGTTACGCTGTTGCAGCTCCAGGGTGCGTTCGGCTACGCGCTGCTCCAGGCGCTGATTGAGCTCGCGTAGGGCATGCTCTGTCTCTTTTTGCTGCTGAATGTTCTTGATAGTCCCTGCGATCCGCACCGCCTTGCCCATCTCGTCACGCTCCACCACCTGGCCGCGATTGAGTACCCAGAGCCACTCGCCGTCGGGCGCCAGGCCGCGATAGGTGAGGGAGAATTTATCTATCTGATCGTTAATGCACTCCTTGGCGACCCGAGACACCTTGGGGATGTCGTCCGGATGGACGCAGCTGGCGATGGTCTTCTTAAGCTCCTCTTCCTGCTCCGGATACTTGAGGAAGGTATTGGTGCGGGTCGCGTTGCCGTGAACAATGTTCCAGTCCCAGAACTCGTCGCCGCTGCCCCACAGCGCCAGCTGCAGACGCTGTTCGCTCTCGGCCACCTCATGCAGCAGCGCCGCCTGCTGTTGATACTGAGACCATTTGCGATAAAAGATCAGGCTCACCAGCATCAGTGTCAGGGTGAAATAGAAGGTGTAGGCGAAGGGCGATTGCCAGGGGGCCGGTTCCAGCATGATCTGCAGGCGCCTGATGGGGCTGTATTGCTGATTTATATCCTTGGCGCGGATCTCAAACAGATAGTTGCCGGGATTGAGCCCGGTAAAGTAGGCGACCTGCTCTGGCGAGCCGGCGATCCAGGTGTCGTTGAGCCCAAGCAGACGGTACTGGTAGCTGAGCCGGGTGGCGTTGTGCAGATCTGGGCTGTGATAATGCAGCGAGAAGATGTCGGCGGTATGGGAGAGGGTCAAGGCCGGTGGCAGCCTCGGGGTGCCCTTGTCCATATCCGGCAGCCCCTGAGACTGACCCAAGACAAAGAGATCTGTGATCACTGGCAGGGTTGGCGGCTGACGCCTGGGGAGCTGTGACGGGTTAAAGTGGTTGAAGCCGTTGACGCCACCCAGGTAGAGGCTGTTATCGCTGCCCAGTGCCGCCGCACCGAAGTTAAACTCGTTGTCCTGTATGCCATCGAGGTCAGTGTAGTTGGTGATCTTTAGGCTGCCCGGGTCTAGGTGGGTCAGCCCCTTGGTGGTGCCAAGCCACAGGTGGCGGCGCTGGTCGGCGAACAGCAGATAGATGGTATCGTCGATCAGGCCATCTGCCGTGGTAAGCAGTCGGCTGCTGAAATCCCGGGTGTTGAAATGCAGTAACCCCTCGTTGCTGGCAATCCACAGGCTGTGGTTGTCACCAGGGATAATGGAGAACAGGTGCTTGGGCAAGGCATTGGGGGTATGCGTGGAAAAGTGGGTGATCTCGCCATCGACCGCAAGCCTGAGCAGGCCGTCGCTGGAGGAGGTGAGCCAATAGTTGCCGTCGCTGTCCTGCAGCATATCTGTGACCGTCTTGATAGGGAGCTGCACACTAATAAAGCCTGTTGCTATGCCGGCATATCTGGCGACGCCGCCATCTCTACTGGTGATCCAGGGTGTCCCCTTATGGTCGAAATAGAGTGAATACAGCTGATTGCTGGGCAGGCTGTTTGGGCTCTTGGCATCGGTTAGATAGTGAATATAGCTCTGCTTGTCGGCGGTATAGATGAAGAGGCCGTCGCCCCGGGTGCCTATCCACAGCTGGCCGCTGGCATCCTCCTTGATGAAACTGACGAAGGCCCGACCCAGCCTAGGGTTTTGCACATGGAAGGGGGCAAAGCCTGCCAGTTCGCCCCTAGTGTTTTTTAGCCCCCGATAGACCCCGCTGGCTGTGCCGACCCAGAGGGTACCCTGGCTGTCCTCCAGCAGACTACGAATGTCCACATTAAGCAGGTTGTTGTCGATGAAGCTAAAGCCATGCACGTGGCCGAAATATTGGGCGTCGAGAAAGGTTTTGCTCAGGCCGCCGCCCTTGCTGCCGATCCACAGCTGCTGTTCGTTGTCTATCCATAAGGATGTGATGACTGGGCTGTTGATGCTGTAGCGGTTCTCGGCGGATGCGTTGAGCCTGTGGAGCTCACCACTGCTTGGCTCATATCTGGCTAAGCCCTGGGCGCGAAAACCAATCCAGAGGCTGCCGAACTTGTCTCGCTTGAGGGCGGAAATGGAGAAGGCGGCGCTGGCGGGCACGGAGTCGATAGCCATGGCCTGGTCGTTGGTGATATCCAGCAGGAACAGACCGCGGGTCTGGGTGCCTACCCAGAGGGTGTTACTCTTACCCGCCTCGATGGCGGAGACGCCGCGAAGCTCGGCCTGGGCATATTGGGTCAGACTAACCTTGTCTTCCGTTTGTTTAAGGCTGGCGAGGCCGTTGAGGGTGCCAATCCAGAGCTTCTCCTGTCTATCGCGATACAGGGTGTTGATACGCCCGCCGGGCAGGCCCGGGGTATTGCTGCTGTCTAGGGTGGCCAGCAGCTTGTTGCTGGCGGGGGAGTAGTAGAGCAGGCGGTTGTCGGCGGTGGCGAGCCAGAGGTTGCCCTCGGCGTCTTCGTCCAGGTCGACGATATCGTCGGGTAGCGGACTGTTACTGGCGTTGAAGGGCTCGAAGCGTCCACTGTCGGCGTGATAGCGGTTGATCCCTTCGTTACGGGTGATAAGCCATAGGGTATTGCGGCTGAAATGCAGTTTCTTGATAAATTTGGCCGAGGGGCCTTGTTCATCATCTCGGGTGTCGAAGATCTTGAAACGCTTACCATCGTAGCGGTTGAGCCCGGCCTGGGTGGCGACCCATAGGTGGCCATCCTTGTCGTTGACGATATCTGTGACCGTGTTCATCGACAGCCCCTCCTTGGCGCCGAATGAATCGAATTGCGGCTGATAGCTGAAGGCCTGGCTGTGCTGGCTCACCAGAAGCAAGAATAAGAGGATGAAAGCTCTCATCTAGGTGCGCCAACTCGTGTATTTGCAAGTCATAACTTGGCCCTTGTGATCTAGGGGGCTGTTTGGCACTCAGTTTTTGGGGAATTGGGAGAGATAAATATCCGCATGGCCCCTGACAAAACGAGCACTTCTTGAGTGTTTAAGTTTAGAAGTCTTTGGGGAAATAGCGAGTTGAATGAATAAGATAATGTGCCAATTTGGCCATAAGAAAGGGCAGCCTGAGCTGCCCTTTTGCGTCTAACGTCTCTGCCCTAGAAGATGAGGTGGGCGACACCAGCGATCACCGGCAGGGTGACCAGGGTTCTGAGGATAAAGATGACAAACAGCTCGACGATATTGACCGGGATCTTGCTGCCGATCAGCAGGGCACCCACTTCACTCATGTAGATCAGCTGGGTCACCGACATGGCGGCGATGATGAAGCGGGTCATGTCTGACTCGATGGAGCTGGCCAGGATAGAGGGAATGAACATGTCAGCAAAGCCCACCACTATGGTCTTAGAGGCCTCGACGGCTTCCGGCACCTGCAGTAGTTCCAACAGTGGGATAAAGGGCATGCCCAGATAGTTAAAGATAGGCGTGTATTCGGCGATCATCAGCGCCACAGTACCTATGGCCATCACCACGGGAATCACGCCGAAAATCATATCGATAACATTCTTCAGACCATCTTTGACCGTGTGACCCACACCGTCGGCCTTGGCCGCCTTAGCCAGTGCCAGCTCTAAACCCCAGGCGAATACGCCGCGGCCGTGGGGGATCACTTCATCGTCAGGGTGACGCGGCGTCTCATCTATGTAGTGGTCTTTCTTCCAAGAGAGTGGCGGCAGTTTTGGTACGACAATCGCTGCCACGACACCGGCCAGACAGACGGTGAGATAGAAGGGCACGAACAGGTGTTCCAGTTTGACCTGGGAGATCACCACCAGTGAGAAGGTAATAGAGACCGCCGAGAAGGTGGTGCCTATCACCGCCGCCTCTCTCTGGGTATAGAATCGGGATTCATACTGTTTGCTGGTCATCAGAATACCGACGCTGCCATCACCCAGCCAGGAGGCCATACAGTCGATGGCGCTGCGTCCGGGCAGGTTGAACACGGGGCGCATCACCTTGGTCAGCAGGGTGCCGAAAAGCTCCAGCAGGCCGAAGTTGAGCAGCAGTGGTAGCAACATGCCGGCAAAGATAAACACGCAAAATAGCACGGGCAGCAGGTCGTTGAGTACGAGTGCACCTGTATTACCCGAGTGAATCGCCTCAGGCCCAGTGCCGGTAAAGGTCAGCACGATAAAGATGGCGCCCAGGACACGCACCAGAGTCCACATGGGGCTGACATCGAGCAAGGCACCAAAGAAGGGATAGCGCTTGAGTATCGCAGGTTTTGCCAGCTTACTAATCAGCGTCGCGATAGCGGTGAGCACCACAATGGCGGTGACGATGGCGACAATGCTATCGCCCAATAGGTTTTGCAGCCCCTTAGATACGATGGCGATGGGGATCGTGATGGCATCTTGATAGCTAATGGGGGTCATGAAGAGTAACAGTCCGATAATGGAGGGGACTAGAAACGTCAGCACTGTTTTTATGTTATGGGTTTGTTTTTCAGCCACTTTATTTAGCCTTTATTCTTAGCTTCCCAAGCATGGGTCGCCATCTACTCAAAGATCCGTTAATCAATACACTCTGAATATCCATTCATGAGATAAGCGGGGAAGGTTACCCCCTAAGTCCAGTGATGTAAAACGATTATAATGCTTGGTGAACCGTTTCACCGTCGCAGCATAGTTATTAGCACTTTATGACTATTTATATTGTACCTAAATTGCCAAGCGCTAGGCTAGGTAAATATTGGTTAAACCCCTTTGAAAACAAGGTTGTGTAATTGTTGCTGGGCTGTTGCGTGGTGGCGGGCTGTTGGGGCAGGGAGGTCTCATAACTGGGATGGTGCGCTATTATTCTCAAGGTATGATTTCTGCCGAGATTTTATGCAGTTCGTGTCAGAAATATGCGCTAGACCTCTGCAAAAATTTCTGATTCCATATATGGTTAACCGATGAGTGTGTTAAATGATAAAGGACCTATGACTTCAAAAGAGCAGAAACTGTCTAAATTAGCATTTAGGTTTGGCTTGCTTGGACTCTTAGGACATCTTATCGGCCTGCTGGCGGCTAGCTTAGGATTTAGCGATTACAGCGGCCAGGGCTTTAGCTTCTTTAATTTTTCCCTGAGTGAGCTGGGTCAGTATGGTCACTCCGAGCTTGCCGTTGTGTTTAACGGTGGTCTCTTCTTTGGCAGCCTGAGCCTGGTGTTGTTTGCCCTGTTTGCCCTGCAAAACAGCGACGGCCCCTGGGTGCTGACAAGTTTCTCTGTGTTGGTGGCCTCGCTTCTGGCGCTGGCCTGTGTCGGCCTGTTTCCGGTTAACGTCTACCACTTGCATATCTTAGGCATAGAATATTTCTTCTACTTCGCGGCGATGAGCGTGGCGGCCTATCTTATCTATCTGCTAAGACGCAGAGGCAGACCCAAGCGATTTGCACTGCGGGGCAGCCTGTTGCTCTCTGGCCTGACGCTGGGGTTGCTCTTGGTGTTTATCCTGATGGCCCATACGGATGATGGCATGGTGGCTAACGGGACCTGGTTTTATCATGATCTCGTGATGGTCGAGCCAAGACCCGAGATCCGTTTTCCGGTGATCATGGAGTGGGCGGCCCTGTTTAGCTTTATGGGGTGGTTGCTCTCGCTGGTGTGGACCCAGCGAGAGATGCGTCGACTCGATTAACCTTACGCGAGTGGGTTAAGCCGAGCTTTCATTTCCTTAATCTGGCCTAATCCTGATTAGGCTCTATCTTTCATTTAACTTTGAGTCAGACCCGGCAGCTGGTGCCAGTAGCCGTTACACTGCCTGTCGTGGCTGGCCGATTTGGCCGGGAGTGCATCGGCCAAGTCGATGGATGCCAGTGACGAGGGGGATATGCGGAAATAGTCGACCCCCAGCGCCTGCATCTGAGTCTGCTGGTCGCACAGATCCATATAGTTCGCCGACTGTGTCTGAATACCGTTGAGACGTAGTAGCGGCTGATCTTCCTGAGTCTGCACCAATAGGCCCTCGGAGTTTTCGATACAGATGGTCTGACACTTATCCTTGGTCAGCCCCTTATGACGGGCGGTAAAGCAGCGGGCCGAGTGGGCCAGCGGCATGTAGCCGTGACCGAACACCTCGACTTCGACCTGGCGCGGGGCGAGATCGTCGAGCACCTGGGTGAGCCAGGCCTTGGACAGTTCCAGCGGCATCACGAAACGCTGCATGCCCCAGCTGGCAAACTTCTTCAGGGTCGCGGCGTTATAGCTGTTGACGCTGGGGCCACAGACGAAGGGGATCCCTTGTTCCTTGGCCAGGTAGATGGCGCCCACATCGTTGGCTTCGATGGCGAATTCGCCATTCTCCACCTGCTTCTTAAGCTCGGTAAATTCCGATTGTGCCTCGATGAGTGTCAGGGTCGAGAGCACCACCTCCTTGCCAGCCGCCTTTAGCATGTGTGCCAGGTCGAGATAGTCACTAAACTTGAGCTCCCGGCGGCGACTGCATACTGTCTCGCCCAGGTAGACTAGTGGCACGCTGCTCTGGGCCGCTGTTTCATAAAACTCGATCACCTTCTCTTTGGGCCAGCAATATTGAATTGGTCCTAATGAGGTTTTCATCTTGTTATCCTTTTGTCTTTTTGCTCGCGGCTTTTGTCCGCAATTATTGCCAGGTGCGCTCATAGGCGCCGAGTGTGGTGACCTGTCCTTCGGAGACCTTGGCCAGGGCCTGGTCCCACTGAGCTTGAGTGGTGTAGGCCTGAGGGTCGTTCAGGTAGGTGTCTATCGCCTGACGCCACACCCGAGTGACCTGCTCCACATAGGCCGGGCTGCGCTGACGCCCCTCGATCTTGAGAGACACCACACGGGCCTTGTCGAGCTCAGGTAACAGGCTGAGCGTATTGAGGCTGGTGGGGGACTCCAGCAGGTGCGAGGCTTCCTGGCTGTCGCTGGTGGTGTAGCGTCCCTTGCAGACCACGGGATAGCCCATCTGCTCATCCTTACCGGACTGGTCGATCAACACATCATTGAGCCGGGTCTGTTGGCTGTCGCCCACATCCTGCCAGCGTACGTGTTTCGCCGGTGAGCAGGAGCCGCCCGTGTTGGGGGATTGGCCCGTCACATAGGAGGAGAGGTGGCAGCGCCCCTCGGCCATGATGCACAGGCTGCCGAAGGCGAACACCTCCAGATCTACCGGGGTCACCTTGGCAAGGTCTCTGACCTGCTTCATCGACAGTACTCGTGGCAGTACCACGCGGTCGATATTGAACTCCTGCTTATAGAGGCTAAGGGCGCCCAGGTTGGTGGCACTAGCCTGCACCGACAGATGCAAGGGCAGGTGGGGATAGCGGCTGTGGGCATAGTCCAGCAGGGAGAGATCGGCCATGATCAAGGCATCGACGCCCGTGTCGGCCGCCAGATCGATCGCCTGGTACCAGCGCTGTTCCTCGCCCGGTTTAGGGAAGGTGTTGATGGTGAGAAAAATCTTCTTACCGGCCCTTTGGGTCAACCTGGCCGCCTCGGCCAATTTTTCCGGTGTAAAGTTAAGCCCGGCAAAGGAGCGGGCATTGGTATCGTTTTTTAGCCCAAGGTAGACGGCGTCGGCACCGGCGTTTAAGGCGACCTTGAGGGAGGCGAGGTTACCCGCCGGACAAAGAAGTTCCATGTGCTGTTCTCCCTTAAAAAGTGTGCAGTGTAAAAGGGATTGGCTGAACAATTCTTGATGTAAAACAGGTTTGTGATCATAAAATCTGGTTAAAATTGATTTCCTTATCACTCTCGACAGCAGTTGTCGGGAACCTGACTAAACATTGATCGAGGTCACGATTTCGGTCCGCAAATTTGGTAGGAGAACGTCAGTCATGCAGCGAAGTGTGTTGGCAAATATGGCCAAACATCTATTGCAATATGGCCCTAAGGTCATAGCTAAGCCTTTAAACTTAGTGCCTTTTTCGATTAAGGCTCAGCTTCTTGAGCGCATCTTAAATCTGCTGATGTCGGCGCAGGTCAAAGATGGTGAACTGGATTTCTTGCAGGGGCGCTGGGTGAAGATCTCTGTGACCGATCTTGAGTTAAGCTTCGAGGTGAGCTTCGATGAGCGTCTCATCGTTCGCGAAAGTGGCGAGGCGGAGGTGAGCTTCAGCGCCTGTAGCCAGGCGCTACTGCTGATCGCCGCCGCGAAGGAAGACCCTGACACCCTGTTTTTCCAGCGCCGTCTGGCCATCGAAGGGGATACCGAGCTGGGTCTCGAGGTTAAGAACCTGCTGCTCAGTATAGAATTCGATTCTATGCCGCTGATTATGCGCCAGAGCATTACTCAGGCGGCGAGCATGCTGACCCAGTTGCAGCGTCAGGCCGACATGTCTTGGGCTTGATAGCCTTCTGATGGCGAGTGGCAATAAAAAAGCGAAGCCTGAGCTTCGCTTTTTTATTTGTTTATATTTGACCATCTGATGATAGCTACCTGTGCTTGGCCAGTTAGTCGATCGGCTTGCCGGTGATCAGGTGATACTTGACCAGGAGTTCATCCTGGGATTCCACATGGGCTGGGTCCGGGTCGATACAGTCGATGGGGCAGACGGAGACGCAGGTTGGCTTGTCGTAGTGGCCGACGCATTCGGTGCACAGGTTAGGATCTATCTCATAGATCTCTTCCCCCATGGTGATCGCCTGGTTGGGACACTCAGGTTCACACATGTCACAGTTGATACAGCTGTCGTCGATCAGTAATGCCATCTATTTGTAATACCTTGTTTCTAAACTAAATAACAATCAAATACCCATGGTTGTGATTGTTGTCGATACTCTATTCTAGGCCGAAAAAGGGCCTTTGCTTTATTCTGATTTTCTCGTGCCAGTTATATAAGACGGTCGCACAAATAGTCACACGAGTAGTCACACAAACAGCTACTCAGATTCGGCCGAGTTTGTCGTGGTGCTACTCGTCCAAATGAGGCGGAGTGCGCGCTTATTTACCGCAGAAAATCCATTAAGGCCCATTGTATCACAGGGCTCGGCTATCTGATGACAAATTAGCTTTGGTTAGGTGTGCGTCGATTTGCTTTTATTTTTACTTTAGTTTGCAGATCACACATATCTGCTTGCGTGACAGGGCAATAGATACAGGTCCTAGGGCCTGTTTATCTTTCGCGTTCATTTTTGCAGCACTCTGTATTGATTTTATACAAGGCAGAGCGATTGTAATCTAGTGCACTACATCAATGAGCGATAACGCAGTAGAAAAATGATACAGACGCTGCCCGCAGGGTTCGTCTTGAGCACGTTCAACTCTTTGTTACTCGGCTTTTATATAGAATAACTATACTCCAAGCCTCCTGCCGCGATTTGAACGCGCTCAATTAGAACAAAATTTGTTCTCAAAAGGTCAACAGGCCCTAGCGTTTTTGATTGTGCAAGGCCTTGTTCCTGTAACTCCCTGGCGTAATACCTATCACCTTCTTAAATTCTCGAATGAAGTGGGCCTGGTCGTAGAAGCCAGCGTGATAGCCTATGTCTGTGAGTGATTTGTTGGTGTCTTGCCTGAGCAAGTCTTTGGCGAAGCCGGTGCGCTGTAAGATGCTGAAGTATTTGGGCGATAAGCCTAGGTTTTGCTGAAACAAGCGTTCGAGTTGTCGTTGACTTATGTCTATCTCAGTCAGTAATTTGTGCAGCTCTCCCTGGCCTTTCTGCTTGGTTATCCAGTTTAATGCGTATCGCATGCTGGGCTCGTTTTTTTCGGCCAATGGCGTTTTGCCAGCCAGATATTGCATCAGCCTGGTTTCCAGAAGGGTGATACGCTCCTGTAGTGTCGGCTGTATGGCCAGGCGCTCAACCAATTCATCGCTAAGCAGCGTCAGGGATAGCTCCTCTGGTGTCAGATTTTGCCCCAGCATCTCAGAAAGAGGCGAGCTTAAAAACGCGCGTCCTGTGCCGGGCCAGAAGCGGATCCCCAATGCGTCCACCTGGCCAAACAACTCCAATTTTGTACTTTGCCTCGTAGGGCCTGTGACCAGACACGACGACCTATGGGGCACGCCGTCAAGGTGGATGGGCGCACCAAAATTGAAGATGATGCCACTGCCGCCCTCTGGATGCATAAATTCCGTCGATGAGTACTCAGATCCCGCCGCTCTATATATTTGCCAATAGCACTTGATATATGGCTGCAGCGCGACGCTGGGTTGAAGGCGCTGAAAGCCAAGGTGTGGCAAGGGGGGCATGTTAATCTGCTCCATTAACCTCTCTGTCCAGTCTATCTATGTCCGAATGGCGGTAAAACCTCGTCGTTCTCTTTCGAATCTTAATCAAATGTCGAAATTTTACAATTCGCATTTCTAAACTTTACATAAGATTCCTATCGCCGTGTTACCCGTCATTTCGTTGCCCTGCCAACGCCAGACGATGCAGTTATTAGCTGGCATGGCCAATAGGCTCACGGCCTTTATTTGTTCATTACCTAACTATGGGAATACAGCATGACACATCTAACCCTTAAACGATCCAAGTTGCTGATTAAGAGTTTTTCTGCCTTGTTTCTGTCCACAGTGTTTGCGGGGCAGGCCTTAGCAGAAGATGATTTTGCCGCAGAAGGGGAGAGAAGGGCTAAGCTCGCCGGCAGTGAACTGCTTGGCACGCCGGCGCCGCAGCGAGAGCTGACGACACTGGCCGGAGAAACGCTCAATCTGGGCGAGCTTTATGGTAACAAACCGGTTTATATCAAGTTCTGGGCAACCTGGTGCGTACCATGTCGCCAGCAAATGCCCGGATTTGAGGAGATTTATCAGCAGTTTGGCGACAAGCTACAGGTGATTTCCGTCAATACAGGGATCAGCGACGACATCAATTCTGTCAGTGCCTTTATAAAGAAGGAGGGGCTGACCATGCCGGTAACCATAGACGACGGCAGCTTGGCTCGGGCCTTTAAGTTGAGGGTGACCCCACAGCACTTCTTGATCGATAAGAGTGGCCGTATCGCATACGTGGGGCATCAGGATGACGAAGCCTTTCATCAGGCATTGGAAGAGGTTGCCAGCGGCAGTGTTGCCGACGCGGCGCCGCTTAGCGGCGTTGTGGCAGAGAGGGCCTCGGGCTACCAACTCGGCGATAAGCTGGCCTCTTTGGCATTGAGATCGATTGATGATACCTATCACCCGCTGCCGTCTGCCGATCAACAGGGTAAAGCGACGGGGTTGGTGTTCTTCTCTCCATGGTGTGAGTGGTACCTGGTCGACTCAGAGCCGGAAACGGCCAAATCGTGTCAGTTGGTGCGGGAAATGGTTGAGCAGTCAGCCTCTAACAGCAAAGCCCAGTGGCTGCATGTTTCCACTAACCTCTGGGCATCCCAGGCCGAGCTGGCTCAATACCAGACCAACTACCACACGCGTTTGCCAATCGTCTATGACGAGGAGGGCACTCTTTTCGGACGATTTGGCGTGACTCAGTTGCCAACCATAGTCTATATCGATGAGTCGGGCAGGATAACTGAAAAGGTCAGTGCCAAAGCAGCTGATTTTACCGATCGCCTCAAATCCTTGTTCAACGAACAATAAACGGTTTGGAGTGCAAAGCATACGATGAGAACAACCTCGTTATGGATGAAAATGATTGCCAGCTGCCTGCTTATGGTGTGCTTTGCAATATCGGTACAGGCTAGTGAAGAAGATAGCCAAAAGATGGCGGCGTCGCTTTTACTCGAATCCCGCTCGCCTGCGGCTGGCACTGAGACCAGCTTGGCAATACGTATGTCGCCGCAAGCGGGCTGGCATGGTTACTGGTTAAATCCGGGGGACGCCGGATTCCCCATGCAACTAGAGTGGCACCTGCCTGAAGGGGTGACTGTAGGCGAGCTGCAATACCCGGCGCCGGAGCCGATGGTGTTAAGCGACCTGATGAACTACATCTATCATGGTGACTATGCTCTCTTGGCACAGCTTAAGCTTGCTGACGATCTGCCCGAGGGCATTCCCATTAGCCTTGCCGTGGATATTCGCTATCTGGTGTGCAGTCCCAAGCTCTGCATTCCCGAGCAGCAAAGCTTGCAAGCTCAGTTTAACGTGGGGGAGTCAGGCGCTCCCAAGGCTGCCCAGGAGCGCTTCGATACCTGGCGCAGGCAAATCCTTAAGCCCTTGGAGGCCAGTGCAGCGTTTTCCGTTAACGACGGGCAATTTGTGTTGTCGCTGCCACTACCCGAATCCGTCGAGCTGGCGGAGGATATTCGCCTCTACCCGGAAATTAACGGGGTGATATCTAACACGGCGCCACAAAGCTTTGTTCGACGCGGGGAACGCCTCTTCATGACAACCGTAGCGGCCGAGGGGAGCGCCAGTCACTTTCACGGCGTGATAGCCCTCAATGAGTCGATGGCTGTCAGGGTGAATGCCATCCTGCAGGCAGAGGGGCTCGTTTTTCCGACTCAGGTCAGCTTGCCACCCAAGGAGGACGATAATCTGATTGTCGTTTCTACGGTGGCCGTGCTCGGGGCGATATTGGGCGGGCTTTTACTCAATCTGATGCCCTGCGTATTTCCGATCCTCAGTTTGAAGGTATTAAGCCTCGCCAACCTAGGGGATGAACGTGTGGCAAGGTCCGGTGCGCTGGCCTACACCCTGGGAGCCGTGTTGGTGTGTCTGCTTCTCGGCGGCCTCATTCTGATGCTGCGCCAATTCGGTCTTCAGGTGGGGTGGGCGTTTCAGTTGCAGCGCCCGGAAATTATCGTGGCGCTTATCCTATTGATGATGGCCATAGCGCTTAATCTCGCCGGTTTGTTTGAACTCGGCACCCTGAGTTCGGGCGGCAAGTTGCAACATAAGCAAGGGCCGGTGGGAGATTTTTGGACCGGCGTGCTGGCCGCATTTGTGGCGACACCCTGCACCGGCCCCTTCATGGCCACCGCCTTGGGGGCCGCCCTGGTACTGCCGACGGGTGTCGGACTCATGGTGTTTGCCGGACTGGGGTTAGGGATGGCCTTGCCCTTTTTGCTGGTGGGCTTTATACCTGCGCTGCGTCGACGCATGCCTAGACCCGGCGCCTGGATGTTGACGGCAAAACGCTTCTTCGCCGTGCCCATGTTTTTGACTGCCCTAGGGCTGGTCTGGGTATTGATGCAGCAGTCTGACAATCAATACGTGCTTCTTGCGCTGCTGCTGGTCTTGCTGCTGAGTCTGGGATTATGGCTCACCGGACTATTCCAACAGGCGGGGCGCCAAAGGCAGTGGTGGCCTCTGGTGTTGGTGTTGATCATCGCGGGCGGGAGCCTGATGACTGTATCTCCCGGCATGAGCGCCAAGGCGGCTAACTCGGAGACAGCGGCTAAGGCGATAGAGGCGGATACCGAGACCTCAGGGGTTATGGCGTTCGATGAACAGCTTCTCTCGGCCCTGGTCAAAAAGCAGGATGTCTTCGTCTATTTCAGTGCCGACTGGTGCTTAACCTGCAAGGTGAATGAGAAGACGGCCATAGAGCGGCAGGCGACCCAGGCCGCTTTCGCCCGCAGCAACACGGCGGTGATGTTAGGCGACTGGACAGGTGGTGAGCCTGAGATCACCCGTTTTCTGGCAAAACATCAACGCTCGGGTGTGCCCTTATATCTCTGGTATCAAAAGGGAAATCTTGAGCCAAGTGTGCTACCACAAGTATTAACCTCTTCGCTCTTGATTGAGCAAGCCACGGGAGCTGGGTGACTTGTCGCAGTGGCAGGCAGGGGGCTTGGCAATGAGCTAGAGGCTTTAGATGGTTTTTCGTGAGTAAAAAAATAGCCCGAGATTCTCGGGCTATTTATTAGGTGTGTTTACGCTAGCTGGCACTTATGGGTGCGGCTGACGTGTGCTCTGCTCACCGGTGAGGTTACGCATTAAAATGGCGCGCTCAACTTCAACCTCGGCCGGTACCGGCAGATAAACGAAGTGCCCCGAACCTAGCCCCGCCTCGACGCTCTCGCCTTTGCGGTTTTCCAGGTGTTCTATGGTCAGGTTGATGTTGCCCTGAGGGGTCATCAGCTCGACGCTGTCACCGACGGAGAACTTGTTCTTCACGTCGATCTCGGCCATACCCTTAGCGTTACGCTTACCGGTAAATTCGCCGACAAACTGCTGGGTATCGCTGATGGAGTAGCCGTAATCATAGTTCTGGTATTCGTCGTGTACGTGACGACGCAGGAAGCCCTCGGTGTAACCGCGATGCGCCAGCCCTTCGAGTTGGTACATGAGCGCCGGATTAAATTCGCGGCCGGCCGCGGCATCTTCGATCGCCTGGCGGTAGAGCTGAGCGGTACGGGCCACATAGTAGAAGGACTTGGTACGGCCTTCGATCTTCAGTGAGTCTACGCCCATCTTGGTCAGACGTTCCACGTGCTGGATGGCGCGCAGATCCTTGGAGTTCATGATGTAGGTACCATGCTCATCTTCAAACGCCGGCATATATTCGCCTGGACGTCCCGCCTCTTGCAGCAGGACGATTTCGTTGCTTGGCGCACCTTCACCCAGGGTTGGGTTGTGCATCTGCACATCAGGGTTAACCGCCACTATGTCGCCGGTTTCTGTCTGCACCGCCTCATGGGCGTCGTACTTCCAGCGGCAGGCGTTGGTGCAGGTACCCTGGTTAGGGTCGCGCTTGTTGATATAACCCGATAGCAGGCAGCGACCCGAGTAGGCCATGCACAGGGCGCCGTGAACGAAGACCTCGAGTTCGATGTCTGGACAGCGCTGGCGTATCTCTTCTATCTCATCCAGCGACAGTTCGCGGGAGAGGATCACGCGCTTGATTCCCTGCTGTTGCCAGAACTTGACCGAGGCCCAGTTGATGGCGTTGGCCTGGACAGACAGATGCACCGTCTGATCCGGGAAGGCCTCGCGTACCATCATGATAAGACCCGGGTCTGACATGATCAGCGCGTCGGGCTGCATGGCCACCACAGGCTCCATATCCTTGATATAGGTCTTGAGCTTAGTGTTGTGGGGGGCGATGTTGCTCACCACATAGAGTTTCTTGCCCAGGCTGTGGGCCTCTTGGATACCCGTTGCGAGGTTTTCCATCTTGAAATCGTTGTTTCTGACACGCAGGCTATATCTCGGTTGGCCCGCGTAGACCGCATCGGCGCCATATGCGAAGGCATAACGCATATTTTTTAGGGTCCCGGCAGGAGACAGCAGCTCAGGTTTAAACATCATTTCTCTCAATTAACAGGTATCGAACAAACTTGGGGCGGGCATTTTACTCAATGGGACAAGGCTTATGCAAATTAGAAGTTGTTTATTTTATCGACAGCGCGCCATAGCCTAAGGTAAAACAGGAGATGAAGGATAAAATTAAGCCAATTAATAACCAATAATCTGAAACTTAGCTAAAATTACACAAATTCTTAACTAGATGGACGATTTTTACCATCACGGTTAGCAAGAGTGCTGATATACTCTCTGGCAATATCAATATGGGCATAGGTTTATTAAGGAGTTTGCATGTCTAGCGAGCATCAACTACTGGTGGGGTTACTTAAAAAGTTAAAGGCAGATGCGCTGATCTTGCCAACTTTGCCCGAGGTAGCAATGCGCGTTCAGGAGGTGGTTTCCCGCCCCGACTCCAGCCCTAAGCAGGTGGCCGAAATTATCGGTCAGGATGCTGCCATCTCGGCCCGTATGATCAAGGTGGCCAACAGTGCCATGTATAGCCGTGGTATCAAGGCGGAAAACATCAATGCCGCGGTGACCCGTATCGGCCTGACACAGATCAAGGCGATCGCGACCTCTGTGGCCATGGAGCAGCTGTTCATCTCTACCAATGAGATGGTCTGGGAGGTGATGGACGAGGTGTGGCGTGCCTCTATCGAGGTGACCTCGGCGGCCTGCGCCCTGCTACTCAAGTATTCCAAGACCCACAAGGCTTGTGGGCTCAACTACGATACCCTGACCCTGGCGAGCCTGGTACATAATATCGGTGCCTTGCCGGTATTGACTGAGGCCGAGGCCAATCCTCATCTGTTTACCAGCATAGAGCAACTCAGGGCGCTGGTGAGAAAGATGCAAGGGCCACTCGGACGCGCGGTGCTGAAGAGCTGGGACTTCTCTCCCGAGGTGATGGAAGTGGTCGAGCGCTGGGCGGATCTTCCCTATCTGCCAGAGCAGGTGACCTACCTGGACTTCGTGCGTGCGGCGGCCTTCTATACGGGCGAACTGCGTGCCGGTCATGAGCTGGAAGAACGCCTGGATGTGTTCGTTAAGCGTGGTCTACCCGTGAGCCCAGAATATCTGGGATCGGATGAGTTTCTCGACAACTACCATTCGATTAAATTAAGTTATGAATAGATAAGGCCCGGTCGGCAGCGTCTGCCGATCCGTCTTGTCGTTTCTTTATCTATCAAAACATTAGGGATAGTGTGACGGCAACTGAGCTGATTTGGTTAATTGTTTATCTGATAGCAATCGGCATCGCTGGTATCATCTACTGGTACTGGCATAGGCGCACTGAGCTCAAGTTTCTTAAACGTCTGGTGACTCAGCTGAGCCAGCAACATAAGGTGCGTCAGCCCCTCAATATTGCCACCATTCCCTACCGTTTTATTCCGCTTTATGTGCAGCTGCAACACCTGCTGAAACAGCTGCCGCCGCCCAAGGGCCGCGACAAGCTGACCGGACTGCTCAATCGCGTCGGCCTAAAGGCCAAGCTGACCCGTAAGATGCCCCTCACTCAGGGGATGTTTGTGCTTATCGATATCCACCGCTTTCGCTATGTGAATGATCTCTTTGGTTTCTCCCTGGGAGACAAGTTGCTGCAGGCCCTGGCCGAGCGGCTGGAGCGGCGCATCGGCGACAAGGATATCTTGGCGCGGATGAATGAAGATGAGTTTCTGATCTATTTCCATACCCCCATGAGCGAAGCCGAGCTTGTCGTCTTTCAGCAGGGGCTGGCGCAGCCCATCAGCATCAAGGGCACAGTGATCAATTTACAGCTGCAACTTGGCTATCTCGACTTGTCCATGCACCACGCCGACGTCAGCCAGATGCTGCGCCGTCTGGACTTGGCATTGGTGCGGGCCAAGTCTGCCAGTAACTATATTGCCGCCTATCAGGAGGGAGACGATCGCAGTCAGCACAGGCAGTTGACCATAGTCAGTTGTTTTCCCAAGGCGCTGGAGCAGAACGAGCTCTATCTGGTGTTTCAGCCCAAA
The DNA here is from genome assembly GCF_023349185.1 of Shewanella aquimarina. Lineage (GTDB taxonomy): Bacteria > Pseudomonadota > Gammaproteobacteria > Enterobacterales > Shewanellaceae > Shewanella > Shewanella aquimarina. The sequence continues at coordinate 95,357 of NZ_JAKIKY010000014.1, forward strand.
TATAATCTGGCCACGGGAGATTGTACCCATGCCGAGGCCCTGATCCGCTGGGACAGCTCAGTGCTTGGCCCCATCTCTCCGGGCGAGTTTATCCCGCTGCTGGAATACGCTGGGATGATCAGCATGCTCAGTCAGTGGGTGATCGATCAGGTGTTGTTGCAACAGGTGCGCTGGCAGGAGAGTGATATTCGCCTGCAGCTGGCGATTAACCTGGCGATTGATGATCTGAGCGAAAAGCAATTGAGCGAGCGGATAATTAGCCGTCTAAAACAGCATGGGCTCAGCGCCCAGGTGCTGTCGATCGAGATCACCGAGAGCCAGCTGATGACAGACATGGTGCGCACAGTGGCCGTGCTCAATCGCCTCAAGCGCGCCGGGGTCAAGGTGGCCATAGATGACTTTGGTACCGGCCACTCTTCGCTGGCCTATCTCAAGCATCTGCCGGTGGACGAAGTTAAGATAGACAGGGCCTTTCTCACCGGAATTGAGTCCGATCCTCGGGCGCAGCATATCGTTCGCAGCGCCGTCGAGCTGGCCAAGGGGCTGGACTTTTCGGTGACCGTCGAGGGCGTCGAGCAGATGCCTGTGTTTGAGCTATTACAAGAGATGGGGGTCGATAAGGTGCAAGGGGATATCTATGCCAAGCCGATGCGAGCGCCAGAGCTTGAGATGCACTGGCGTAAGTTGAATCGACCGCTGGGCTAAGGTGGTTAAAAAGGCTTAGGTTTTAATAAAGGCCCTTGGATTTACTAAAGCGCTAGATTTGATACAGGCTTAGATTTCAGAGATTGACGGTCTGGCTGAAGTGGCGACTGAGCTCCTCGATGAGGGGCGGCGTCATGGGGCAGAGCTGCCTCGCCTTATTCATACAGACCATTTCGATATGGGCGGTGACCGCCGGCTTGACGCCATTGGGTCGCCAGATCTCCTGCTGCCAGACGGTGCGATACTTGCTCTCGAAGTAGAAGCGGGTACGTACATCCACTACATCGGCAAACTCCACCCCTTCATGGCAGAGCATGTCGCTGCGATAGACGGCGAAGCCCAGGCCGTGTTGCTGCCAAAGCCCCGCCAATCGTTCCGCACCGATCACATGTTCGCGGGCACGCTCGAAGTATTTCAAAAAGTTGGGATGGTACACCACGCCGGAGAAGTCGGTATCTTCGTAGTAGATCTGCACCGGAAAGTGAAAGGTTGGGCTGAACTTATCGTCTGGCTTCATCTGGAGTCTGGGTTAAATAACGCTATATAAGAGAGGCGCCAGCATAGCATACTCTGGGGCTGGTGCGGCACTTCTTGCTTGTGGGCGATTAGCTGGCGATCTACTTGCTGGCGATCGCCTGTAGGCTGTTCATGATGGACTGATAGCTGCCGTCTTGCTTGAGGGCCTTGAGGCCCTGATCCAGTTTGTCGGCAAATAGCTGAGCGTTGGGGCGCTGCTTGGAGAAGGCCACGTAGAGATCGCCTGTATGGTTGTGTACGCTGCGACTAATCACCTTGGCGACCCCCATCTGACCAAGATATTGATTGGCCACCTCGTCGTACATGATGGCGGCATCGATGCGGTTGAGCAGTAAGAGGTTAATCAGCTGATTGTGGTTATCTACCTCTACCAGCCTGATCTGCTTAAGCTGCGACAGCTCGTCGCCATATTCATAGCCCTTGATGATGCCGACCAGCAGCCCTTGGGGCAGGTGCCATTTGTCTTCTGCCTGTAGCGGATGGGCGTTATTTTGGTAGAAGGAGGCTGAGGTGGTAAACAGTGGCTCCTTGCCGAAGACAAAGGCCTCCTGGGTTTTACGCTCCTTATGCAAATTGAAGACGCCATCGACTATGCCCTGTTTGGTCATCACGACACCGCGGGCATAGGAGACAACCAGACTATCGACGTCGACATTGCTCCTAGCAAAGGCCTGTTTGACCAGGCGATGGGATAACCCCTTGCCATAGGGATCGGCAAAAGGGGCCCAGTTATCTTCGGCGGCCAGCTTGACCTTTAGCGGCGTCGACGTGCCATCGATAGAGGCCATATCCAGCTCTTGGCTGGTGGCGGTGAGACTAAAAAGCGCCAGCATGAATATCAGGCCAGAGATGAGGTAATTGATTTGCCGAGATAAGATGGGGTGCAACATCAGATTCCTTGCAGCGGTCGCGTCCTTATTTTGCTCATAATAAGGGGTTTTCGAGGGAGATCAACCGCATTACTGCGGCAATCGGCGGGAATTTTGTAGCATGCTGGCTACATCTGCACGCTCCCTAGGCGATTTGGACTGCAAGATGGGGGTTAGACGGTGATTTGTATTGTAGGGCAAAGGCTTAGGGAGAAGGTCGAGAGGCTTTCAAAATCATTGGCTTATTATGATTTAGTGGGTATTTTTTTCGAGGCTTCTGCTACACTCTGAATGATGTTATCAGGTTGATAATAAAAAACTTAGCCCCGAGAAAATTAAAACTTGTATGAATCAAGATACGTTATTTTCGCTCTCTCAAAATGCCGCGCTCTTGTTGATTATGGTATTTATCTATGACGCGATACCGCGTCAGCAGCGTCGTGAGCATTTTCTGTTGTGGCGTCTCATCATCGGGATGGTCATCGGCAGTGTGACCGTGCTGACCATGATGACCTCTTGGGAATATCAGCCTGGGGTATTTATCGACACCCGCTCTGTGGTGTTGGCCATCAGTGGCCTCTTCTTTGGCGGCCTTCCCACCTTCGTCGCCGCATCTGTAGCCTGTGCCTATCGCATGTTTCAGGGGGGAGAGGGGATGTTGGTGGGGGTGACAGTGATTGTGGTGTCGGCCCTGTTTGGTAGCCTGTGGCGTTACTATCGAAAGACCACCATCGCCGATCTCAATTTTCTCGAGCTATATCTGTTTGGTTTCCTGCTGCACTTCTCGACCCTGTCGCTGCTGTTTATTCTTCCCTTCTCCATGTTTGTCGATCTCCTGTTGCAGATCGCCGCGCCTGTGATGCTGATCTTCCCCATAGTGACCGCCTTGCTGGGGATGTTATTGGCTAGACGCCTGGAGGTTGAGAGAGATGCCAAGATCCAGCTGCAGGACGATTTTATTTTTCGTTCCCAATTCAATGTCGGCAACATGGGGATCGCCATCACCTCGGTGGATCAGCATTGGGTCAAGGTCAATCCCCGCCTGTGCAAGATGCTCAAATACTCTGAGACCGAGCTGCTTAACCGTACCTGGAGCGAGCTGACCTATTTTGAAGATCTTAAGGCGGACATGGCCGAGTTTCAGCGCATGCTGAAGGGGGAGATTGATGCCTATGAGATGGACAAGCGCTTCGTCGCCAAGGATGGTGAGATAGTCTACACCCATCTCACGGTGGCCTGTCGCCGTAACCATAACGTGGTGGACATGGTGATTGCCGGGCTTATCGATATCACAGAGCACAAGCGGGCGGAGATGGCGATGCGCACCAGCCAGGAGCGTTTGACGCTGGTGCTGGAGAGTAGCGATCTCGGCATGTGGGACTGGGATATCAAGAGTAATGAGACTAGGCGTAACCCCTGGTGCGCCAAGGTGCTGGGGTGCGATCTCGATAAGCTTAACAGCGACAGCCGCATCTGGGTCGATGCCATCCATCCCCAGGACAGGATGGCGGTGCTTAATTCCATCGACCGTCACCTCAAGGGGGAGACCCAGAAGCATTACATCGAATACCGGCTGATAAGCCTCAGCGGCGAAGAGCACTGGATGTTGGATACGGGTAAGGTGGTGAGTCGCGACCGCAATGGCCTGCCGACCCGTATGTGCGGCGTTCACTCGGACATTACCGAGCAGAAGAAGGTACAGGAATCGCTGGAGCTGGCGGCATCCGTGTATAACAACTCCAGTGAAGCCATGAGCGTGCAGGATCATAAGGGCAATATCATTACCATCAATGCCGCCTTTACCGCGATCACAGGTTATAACGAGGCGGAGGCGCTGGCCAAGAATATCCGGATCTTGCAAAGCTCCCGCACCCCGAGGAGCCAGTACGATGAGATGAACCGCTCTATTCGCGACACCGGCTACTGGCAGGGAGAGCTGTGGATTAAGAGCAAGAACGGCGAAGAGTATATGGTCTGGTTGACCATCAACACCATCTTCGATCAACACGGTGGTGTGTATCGCCGGGTGGCACTGTTTTCTGATATTACCGAGAAGAAAGAGGCGGAACATATCATCTGGAAACAGGCCAACTACGATCCCCTGACCGGCCTGCCAAACCGGCGCATGTTGCTGGAATACCTCAATACTGAGATATTGCGTATCGACCGTAATCGAAGCCATTTTGCGCTGATGTTTCTCGATCTGGATTTCTTCAAGGAGGTCAACGACACCCTGGGCCACGACATGGGCGATCTGCTTTTGCAGGAGACGGCCAAACGCCTCAAGGGCTGTATCCGTGAGTCGGATGTGGTGGCGCGCCTGGGGGGCGATGAGTTTACCGTGGTGCTCTCGGGTATCGATTCACCCAGCGGCGTCGAGCGAGTGGCCCAGAGTATACTCGAGCGCATCGCCGAGCCTTATAGCCTGGAGGATGAGACCGCCTACATCAGCGCCAGCATAGGCATTACTATCTACCCAGATGATGCCACCAGTATCGAGGGGCTGCTCAAGCACGCGGATCAGGCCATGTACGCCGCCAAGGAGCAGGGACGCAACCGTTTCCATTACTTTACCCCTTCGATGCAGGAATATGCCCGTTATCGTATGGCGCTGATCAAAGATCTCCGCAATGCCATCAATCGTAAAGAGTTTGAGCTCTTCTACCAACCTATCGTCGATATGGAGAAACAGCAGGTCTATAAGGCGGAGGCCCTGATCCGCTGGGTGCACCCCCAACGTGGTCTGGTCTCGCCGGGCGAGTTTATTCCCGTGGCGGAAGAGACTGGGCTGATCAACGACATAGGTAACTGGGTATTTGAGAAGGCCGCTCAGCAGAGCGCCCGCTGGCGAACCCAGTATGGGGTCGAGATCCAGATAAGCATCAACAAGTCGCCGATTCAGTTTAGGGACGAGGGAGACAGCTTCAGCGACTGGCTGGCACTGCTGCGGCATCTCGAGCTCTCCAGCAATGCCATCTGTGTCGAGATCACCGAAGGCCTGCTGCTGGACGCCTCGATGGGAGTGACCGACAAGTTGCTCTCCTATCGCGATGCCGGTATTCAGGTGTCTCTGGATGACTTTGGTACCGGCTATTCATCGCTGGCTTACCTGAAGAAGTTCGACATAGATTATCTCAAAATCGATCAGTCATTTACCCGTAACCTCGAGTCCGATAGCGATGGCGTGGCCCTGTGTGAGGCGATCATCGTCATGGCCCACAAGTTAGGGATCAAGGTGATAGCCGAAGGGGTGGAGACCCAGTTCCAGCACGATATTCTGGCCAAAGCGGGGTGTGATTTTGCCCAGGGCTATCTCTACTCCAAGCCGGTCTCGCTGCCGGAGTTTGAGCGCCGCTATGTTAATCCGCCGGCGCACTAACCCTTGATGTGAAGATAGCGTTACCTTTATGGGGCGCTTTTTGCTAGACTCCGCGCTCACTTTTTGTCAGCTTGCAGGTTGCCCATGAATTTCGATGCCCTCCCGTTAGATCCTTTACTGGCCCAGGCGGCCGAGGCCTGCGGCTACACCAGCCTGACACAGGTTCAGGCCAAGGTGATCCCCTGCGCCCTTGGCGGGCAGGATCTGATGGCCTGCGCCCAGACGGGAACCGGTAAGACGGCGGCCTTTAGCTTCGTGTTGTTGCAGCGCCTGCTGAATCAACCCAGACGGCTTGGACAGCTCAGCGCCCTTGTGTTGACTCCAACACGGGAGCTGGCGATACAGGTGGCTGAGAGCATAGTTCGCTATAGCCAATTCACCGAGCTCACCACCCTGGCCGTCTATGGTGGCGCCAACATCAATCCCCAGCGTAAGGCCTTGGCGAAAGGGGTCGATATCCTGGTGGCCACACCGGGGCGGTTATTCGACCTATTGGGGCAACATGGACTGAGCCTGGAGACGGTGGAACAGCTCATTGTCGATGAGGCGGATCGCATGCTCGATATGGGCTTCGTGAGAGATATCGAGCGAACCAAACGACTGCTCTGTGACACTCACTCGACCATGCTGTTCTCGGCTACCTTTACGCCGGAGGTGAAGGCGCTGGCCACTAAGATGCTGAATGAGCCTGAGTGGTTTAATGTGGCTAGCACGAGTGGTGGCCCGCAGATTGAGCAGAAGGTCTATCCTCTAGATGGGCGGCGCAAGGCAGAGCTGCTGGCGGAGCTTATCGGTCGCAATAATTGGCAGCAGGTGTTGGTTTTTGTCAACACCAAGGAGAGCGCCGAGCGGCTGCATCGCGAGTTGAAACTCGATGGCATTAAGAACGCCGTATTTCATGGCGATAAGACCCAGGGCGCGCGCAATAGGGCGCTGGAGCAGTTTAAGACGGGCGAGCTGCGGGTTCTGGTGGCGACAGATGTCGCCGCCCGTGGCCTGGATATCACCGCCTTGCCCCTAGTGATCAATCTGGAACTGCCGGACGAGCCCCAGGACTATGTGCATCGTATCGGCCGTACCGGCCGCGCCGGTCTCAGCGGGGTCAGCATCTCTTTCGTCGCCAAGCAAGATGAGGCCGCATTGGCAGAGGTCGAGGCCCTCATTGGCAAGACCTTGCCCCGCGAGGTGCAGCCCGGATATGAACTGGGGGCGCCGCTACCGGCCAGATATCGCGAGCTTGACGCCGGCGTGCAGCCTAAGGCCAATCAGTTTAAGAAAGGCAAGGGGAAGAAGTTTGGCGGCCAGGATAACAGAAGGGGACAGAGTCGCTCTAAGGCGTCCCAGCGCAAGGCTGGTAGTGACAAGGCGAGACGCCCATCAAGTGATAAGGGCTTCAGGGGCAAGCGCTAGCAGGTTAAGCTAGGGCTGCTGAAAAGGATTGCAATCTCAGGTCTGCACTCTACACTGGGGGCGATTTTTCAGTGCGGAGCCGCCAATGATCCTAAAGCCTATTCCTACCCATGTCGTTACCGGTTTTCTCGGTGTGGGCAAAACCAGTTTCATCCAGTATCTGCTCGCCCATAAGCCAGTGGGGGAAATCTGGGCCGTGCTGGTCAATGAGTTTGGCGAGATAGGCATAGATGGCGAGCTGCTCAGGGGCGAGGGCGGTGATGTGGCCATCAAGGAGGTGGCGGGTGGATGTCTCTGCTGCGCCGCCGGGGTGCCCACTCAGGTGGCGGTCAATCAACTGATTGCCAAGGCCAAGCCGGATCGTCTGTTTATCGAGCCCACAGGCTTGGGCCATCCTAAGGCGATCGTTGAGACCTTGAGTCAGGGACATTTTCAGCAGGTGCTGTCGATGCGTGCCAGCCTCTGCCTGGTAGACCCGAGAAAACTCAACGACCCGCGGTATCTTGAGAGTGAACTGTTTACCCAGCAGCTTCACATCGCCGACCTTATCCTGGCCAATAAGATGGATCTGGCTAGCGACGATGACGTTAAGCGGCTAGAGGCTTACCTGACGCAGCAAGCAATCAAAGCCGAGGTCATGCCTGTGCAGGTGTCAAAGCTGCTCTTGGAAAATGATGCCGCCTTATATCAATCTCTTAATCTGCACTATTTTGAGCGGCCCACTGCCTGGCGTGCCCAGATTCCAGCAAGGCAAACATTAGGATCTACTTTGACTGGCGCGCTGCAACGACCCACTTTGCCCTTCGACGAGGCGCCAGAGGCACAAACTCTGCAATTTGACGAGCAGGGGATCTACCGTGCCAGTAATCAACATGAAGGGCGATATACCCTGGGCTGGGTGTTCGACTATCGCTACGAGTTTGATTTTGAGGCGCTGCTAGCCTGGGTAAAACAACAGGGTTATTTACGCCTCAAGGCGGTGATGATCACAGATGAAGGGATTGCCGCCTTAAACTTTGTCGATGGACAGCTTAGCGTGCAAGAGCTGGACGATAGCCTGGATTCGCGTCTGGAGATAATTGCATCTGAATCCCTGTCACAGACTGAGGTTGAGATGGCGCTGCTCAGTCTATCTAAACGCCTGTCTATCTAAACGCCTGGCTATCTGATATCTTCGCTCTCCAATAGTCGTTTCTGTGTCGATTCAATACCATGTCTGAGAGTCATGTCGTCTCCGGGAGTGATGCGCACTCCGATCTAGCCACAGCCCCCATTCCTAAATTGGTGTGGCGCTACGCCATTCCCACCATACTCTCTATGGTGGTGACCGGCGTCTATGTGGCCATCGACGGTATGTTTGTCGGCCACTATCTTGGTGAGGTGGGGCTGGCGGGCATGATGCTGGCTTATCCCGTGGGGGCGATCCTCTACGCCGTCGGCGCCTTGATCGGTATGGGCGCCGCATCATTGGTGTCGATAAACCTGGGGCTTAAAGATGTCGCCCGGGCGCGGCACTTGCTGGGTAACGCCTTCACCCTCTGCCTGCTGGCGGGCACCGGACTGGCCCTGCTGGGCACCCATTGGAGCCAGACCATACTCATCTGGCTCGGGGCCGAAGGGGAGGTGCTGGCCAGCGCCGAGCAGTATCTGTTTTGGTATTTTGCCCTGGGGGTCTTTCCCGTATTGGCCATCGCCTTTACCGCCTTGCTGCGTAACGATGGCCGCCCCGGCTTCGTCACCCTGGTGCTTATTCTCTCAGGCTGTTTGAACGTGTTATTGGATTGGCTGCTGATCGTGGTCTTTCCCTATGGCCTAGCGGGCGCCGCCATCGCCACCATGATCTGTCAGGCCTTCACCGCGCTTGCCTGCCTGCAGCATTTCTTCACCAAGCGCACGCGATTGGGGATCGACTGGCAGCAGATGCGCCTGAATCTGGACCATTGCAGCAACATCCTCAGGGTCGGCGTGCCAAGCTTCTTGATGAACCTCTACCTCTCCATCGTCCTGACCCTGCATAACATGGCGTTTCTCTGGGTCGGTGGCCCCATTCATGTGGCGGCCTACGGGGTGGTGAGCTACGCCGAGGCGCTGTTTTACCTGATCTTCGAGGGGATAGCTTTCGGCACCCAGCCCCTGTTTAGTTTCAATACCGGGGCGAAGCGGTTCGACCGGGTGTTCGAGACCCTGAGGCTGGTGATCATCATGACTCTGGTGACCGCGCTGGCGGGTGTCGCCTTCATCTACTGGGCGCCTGAATATCTGGTCTACATCTTTGCCGGTGACAATCCCGAGCTGACACCGGTGGCGACAGAGGGGATGCGTCTCTACTTCTGGGGACTGCCGTTTGAGGGGCTGATTCTGGTCGGGGCAGCCTTCTTCCAGGCCATTAATCGCTCCAGGGAGGCCTCGATATTGACAGGTAGCAAGCTGGTGTTGATTGCCATGGTGCTCTATCTATTTGCCTGGCTCTTCGGCGTCACGGGTGTGTGGATCTCCCTCGCCAGCTGCTCCTTACTCCTGACTGTCTGGATGATTTACGCTTTAACTAGGCTTTCCAAGGATTTAAACTAGGTTTTCCAAGGGATTAAGTTAAGCAAGTAATTTAAGTTGGCGTAGATTCCTGTTACCCTAGAGGGGATTTTAGTTGGCCAGCCACGAGTCGATACACAGGGTGTGCCAAGGCGGGCGTATCCTAACGTGTTAGGCAAGGCTATTTCTGGCAGCTAATTTTTCTAAGCCATTCTCCCTAAGAGAAGGCCTCAGTATCACAAATAAGGATATTTGTTCACTATGAAGAAGTCATTATCAGGTCTTGCCCTGATGTTGTGCGCGCAGTTTGCCGCGCCTCTTTGTGTCGCTTCCCCCTTTAGCGAAAGCTACGCCGCCTATCAGCAGGCGCTGGTGGGACAAGACAAAGCTCAGGTGGCGCTTACCGCCGCCAAAGCCTATGAATTGGGCCAGGGCTATTTCGAGTCCGACAGTATCGATCTGATTAATCTCGAGCTTAATCTGGCCACCGCGCTACAGGAAAATGGCGATACCCAGGCCGCGCACAAGCATTTCGATAATGTCATCCAGGTCTACCGAAAACACTTCGGCCGCGATGCTATCGAGCTTGTCGATCCGTTAATTGGCGCCGCCCAGACCATGGAGGCGTCAAGAGAGAAGGTGGATCTGTTTAAGCAGGCGATCTCCATCGCACAGGATGCCGACAAACCTTTGCTGCTGGCCGAGGTGAAGATGTTGACCTTCCATGGTTTAGCCTCGACCCGCTTTTATACCCGGGATATACGTGACGAGGCGCTGGAAGCCTATGAGATCTATCGTCATGAGATGCCGGCCGATGCGATGGCAAGGCTCAAGGCCACCTATTATGTGGGCATGATCAAGGCGGCAGAGAAGAAGTACGATAGGGCCATCCCCCTGCTGGAAGAGGTGATCAAGCAATTCTCTGTGCTCGACTTTAGCCACCCCTACAAACTGGCCGCCCATGCCCGTCTGGTGGAGATTTTTGAGGCCGAAGGCGAGAGTGATAAGTCGACCCAGCATTGTGTGGCGATTGGCAGCATGAAGCCCTGGTCCGATGAACAGGAGCAGTCCCCCCTCTATCGGGAAGCGCCAAAGTATCCTATCTCCTATGCCAGAGATCGCCGGGAGGGCTGGACCCAGATGTCCTTTACCGTGGATGAACAGGGATTCGTGCGGGATCCTGTGGTGTTGGCCTCGGAGGGGGGGCAGCAGTTTACCCGCGAGTCGCTAAAGGCCATTAAGCGCTGGCGCTACGCGCCTAAATTTGTCGACGGCAAGCCTGTACCGGCTGAGGTCAGTGTGCAGCTGGACTATAGAGTTAAATAACAAAAAGCCCGCGAATATGCGGGCTTTTTAATGAAACATTGACCTTATACCAATCGTAATAAACAATTGATCATTCTAGCTTGTTAAAACGCTCGATAACTGTATTAGTATTTTTAATTGTAGAATAACTACTTATCTAAAAATCCTGCTTTGTTCTCAAGCGTTTTTCCTGCGCTATTTCTGATCACATATTTACTGTGATTGGTATTAAAACAGTTTACTGCCCCAGCCTAGTTTATTTCTCAACACGTGGAAGTAGTTGTAGCCCTTGGGGTGGATCAGTCTGAGTCGCTCCTTGCTGCGTCTCACTATGATCTCATCTCCCGGCAAGACGGGTAGGGTGACGTGACCATCACAGCTGACCTCTAGTGCATCGCCGTTGTCTGGCGACACGACCAGCTTGATGATGCTGCAGGCGTCTACCACGATAGGGCGGCAGGAGAGGGTATGGGGAAACATGGGCACCAGGATCAAGGCTTCCAGATTTGGCGTCAGGATGGCCCCCCCGGCCGACAGCGAGTAGGCGGTCGACCCTGTTGGGGTGGAGACTATCATGCCGTCGGCGCGTTGGCTGTACATGAACTTGTCATCGATATAGACCTCAAACTCGATCATGTGGGCAATCTTGCCCGGGTGGAGTACCGCCTCGTTGACCGCGGTATTGCTCGACTTCATCTCGCCGTGTCTGTGGACCTCTGATTCCAGCAGAAACCTGTGCTCCGTCTCATACTCGCCCTGGAGTACCTTGCCCAGGGCCTCTTCGAAGGTGTCTGGCGGCAGGTCGGTGAGAAAGCCTAGGTTACCCCGGTTAACGCCTATCACCCCAACATCGAAGCGGGCTAGCACGCGTGCGGCGCCCAGCATATTACCGTCACCCCCTACGACTATGGCCAGATCGCAATGTTCGCCAATCTGCAGCAGATCCACCGATTTCACCTGTGGCCCTATCTCGCCGGCAACGCGCTCTTCGACATAAACCTCATAGGACTGCATGGTCAACCAGTGGTGCAGACGTTTTAGGGTCTTATGGGTCCCAGAGTGATGGGGTTTGCCGATTAAGCCGATTGTGTGAAACGCTTTGGTCATATTTCTGTTTGATCCATGCCTTAGGGGCTGTTGAACTTTCCTGTTTGTTTTTGCAGCAATTTGTAGGCCATTTATCCCAGGCAGAGCCCGTGTCATGTAGTTATTCTACATAAACGGGCGATAACGCAGTAGAAATGGCCTACAAAAGCTGCCCGAAGGGTTCATCTAAACAGCCCTTGAGCCGTGTTGCGTACTATTACATAGAATAAGTATGCGACACAGCGCGGGCCTTGAGTAAAAAGCGTTTAGATAGAACAAAAATCAAATCTGAAAGATAAACAGACCCTAGGGCTTGAAACCTCAAATTTGATCCCCATAATATGCCCAGAGCATGCAGAAACAAAGCATTTTTAGCTGGAGTAACAATGAGCAAAGAGTCAAACAAAGCCCAAGAACCACAGATTGAAGAAACCGAAGCTGTAGAAGTTGAAACCGAGGTGGTTGAAGATGCAGCCAGTTTGATGGACGAACTTACCCAAGCTAATTTCCGTGTTGAAGAGCTGGAGCAAGCCCTGGCCGCTGCCGAGGCTAAGGTGGAAGAGCAGAAAGATTCTGTTGTTCGTGCTGCCGCCGAGGTAGAGAACGTGCGTCGCCGTGCGGCGCTCGATGTCGAGAAGGCCCACAAGTTTGCCCTGGAAAAGTTTGCCAACGAGCTGCTACCCGTTATCGACAACATGGAACGTGCCCTGCAAGGCACCAGCAGTGAAGATGAAGCCACCAAGGCGATCTACGAAGGGGTTGAGTTGACACTGAAGAGCTTCACCAGCGCGGTTGAAAAGTTTGGTCTGACGCAGGTCGATCCTCAGGGGAAAGCATTTAACCCGGATCATCACCAGGCGATCGGTATGCAGCCTAGCGAAGAGTTCCCGGCCAATACCGTGATGATGGTGATGCAAAAAGGTTATATGCTCAACGAGCGTCTGTTGCGTCCAGCCATGGTGATGGTGTCTCAGGGCGGCGCCAGCGTCGATACTCAGGCGTAAGCTAGTCAACGTACGCTAGTTAACGCAAGTTAGTTAACGTAAGCCAGCCCATTGGCGGTATAAAAAAGGCCTCAATATGAGGCCTTTTTTGTTCTTAGCTGTTTACGTTTAGTCCGCCAGATAGGCGCGGATTTGCGCCTCGATGCCTGGGCCATCCAGTTGTAGCTCGGCCAGGATCTCGCCGCACTCACCGTGCTTGATAAACTCATCGGGCAGGCCGATGTTGAGCACAGGCATAGGCAGCTTAAGTTGCTGTAGCAGTTCGAGTACGCCTGAGCCGGCGCCGCCCATGATGGCGTTCTCTTCTACCGTCACCAGCAGATCATGGCTGGCGGCCAGTTGTTTCACCAGCTCCACATCCAGTGGCTTAACGAAGCGCATGTCGGCCAGGGTGGCTTCGAGCGCCTCGGCTGCCTGACTCGCCGACGCCAGCGTGGTACCGAAGTTAAGGATGGCAATCTTCTTGCCTTCACGCTTGATCAGGCCCTTGCCTATCTCATAGGCGGTCATGGTCTCGACCTGAGGCTCGCCGGTGGCGCTGCCACGTGGGTAACGGATCGCCGTCGGTCCCTCGTTGTAGCAGTAACCTGTGTAGAGCATCTGGCGACATTCATTCTCATCCGACGGCGCCATGATCACCATGTTAGGAATGGCGCGCATATAGCTGAGATCGAAGGCGCCCTGGTGGGTCGGGCCGTCTGGACCGACGATGCCGCCACGGTCGATGGCGAAGATCACCGGCAGTTTCTGTAGCGCGACGTCGTGGATCAGCTGATCATAGCCGCGCTGCAGGAAGGTAGAGTAGATCGCCAGCACCGGCTTATAGCCCTCACAGGCAAAGCCTGCCGCGAGTGTCACCGCATGCTGCTCGGCGATGGCCGCATCGAAATACTGTTTCGGGAAGCGCTGTGAGAACTCCACCATGCCTGAACCTTCACGCATGGCAGGGGTGATTCCAAGCACCTTCTCATCCTTCTGAGCCATGTCGCACAGCCAGCGACCAAACACCTGAGAAAAGGTGGGGTTAGCCGGTTTCGCGGCGGGCTTAGCAAAGGTCGACGGATCGAACTTAGGCACGGCGTGCCAGCCGATGGGGTCTTTCTCCGCCGGCTCGTAGCCACGTCCCTTCTTGGTCATGATGTGCAATATCTGCGGCCCTGAGAGGTTACGCATGTTGCGCAGGGTCTCGACCAGTGCATCCACATCGTGGCCGTCGATAGGGCCGATATAGTTAAAGCCCAGCTCCTCAAACATGGTGCCGGGGACGACCATGCCTTTAAGATGCTCCTCGGTGCGCTTGGCCATCTCTTTGATGACAGGCATCCCCTTGAGCACCTTCTTGCTGTTTTCGCGGATCGTAGTGTAGAGACGACCGGACATCAGCTGCGCCAGGTGATTGTTCAGCGCGCCGACGTTCTCGGAGATCGACATCTCGTTGTCATTAAGCACCACCAACATGTCGTTATGCAGATCGCCGGCGTGATTCATGGCTTCAAATACCATGCCGCCTGTCATGGCGCCATCGCCGATAACGGCCACCACCTTGCGTCCCGCCTGTTCCTTCTCGGCGGCCACGGCCATGGCCAGCGCCGCACTGACTGAGGTGCCAGAGTGGCCGACGCTGAAGGTGTCATATTCGCTCTCTTCCCGCCAAGGGAAGGGGTGAATGCCGCCTTTTTGGCGTATGGTCGGCATCTTGTCCCGACGACCCGTGAGGATCTTATGGGGATAGGCCTGGTGGCCCACGTCCCAGATCAGGCGATCGAATGGGGTGTTGTAGACATAGTGCAGGGCAACCGTCAGCTCGACCGTGCCAAGGCCAGAAGCGAAGTGGCCACTGGAGATGCCTACCGACTGTAGGAGATAACTTCTGAGTTCGTCAGCAAGTTTTGGTAGCACCCCCTGGGGAAGCTGTCTTAATTCATCTGGGGTGTCGGCCTGTGCCAGCACAGGGTATTTCGTAATATCCAAACTCATAGCGAGATTCTTTGGCTCTTTATTATACTCTTCGCTCTATGATGAAACGGGCGAATTCGGCAATTAACTGGCTATTGTATGGTAATTTAGCCAGCGCTGATAGGGCGTCTTCGATCAAACTTTTCGCGGTCGCTTGGGCCCCGGATAAACCGAGTAGTTTCGGATAGGTACTCTTGTTCGATTCACAGTCAGAGCCCTGGGGCTTACCCAGCTCTTCGGTGCTGGCGATAATGTCCAGCACGTCGTCTTGTACCTGGAAGGCGAGGCCGATGGCTTCAGCAAAGGTTATCAGATGGCTTGCCTGCTCATCTGTGACCTCGGCAGCAATGATAGGTAATTCCACTGCGCAGCGGATCAAGGCGCCCGTCTTTAATCTGTGTAACTGCTTTAGGGTCTCGAGATCTATCTGTTTGTCGGTGGCGTTAAGGTCCATCGCCTGACCACCGCACATGCCGCCGTAACCAGATGCCTTAGCAAGGGCACGTACCATGGCCAGTTGTTGATTGGCGCTTAGCTCGCTGCCTTCCTGACTGATGATCTCGAAGGCCAAGGTCTGCAACGCATCGCCGGCCAGTATGGCGGTGGCCTCATCGAAGGCGATATGTACGGTTGGCTGGCCGCGGCGCAGCGCATCGTCGTCCATGGCCGGTAGGTCGTCATGGATCAGCGAGTAGGCATGGATACACTCGATGGCAGCGGCGCAGGCATCTAGCCTTTCAAGGGGCACACCCAGCATCTCACCGACGGCATAGACCAGAAACGGGCGAATACGCTTGCCGCCAATCAGGGTGCCGTGTGTCATGGCGGCCTTGAGTTGTGGCTCGGTATCGTCTTGTGCATTGATAAAATGGCGCAGCTGGCCGTCGACGCGCTGCTGGTATCGCGTTATCGCTTCATTTAGCAATTATTCGCCCTCTGGCAGATAGGGTTGCAAGCTGGGTTGATCTTGTTCCTGGGTCAAGATAGAGACTTTCTGTTGGGCCTGTTCGAGTTTGCCTTGGCTGTTTCTGACCAGATTGATGCCGCGCTCAAATTGTTTGAGGGCGTCATCCAGAGAGACATCGCCCTGTTCCAGGCTAGTGACGATGTTTTCTAATTCTGTGAGTGACTCTTCGAAGGTCAGGTTTTCAGGTTTTTTGGCCACGGTGATTTTCCCAAGAATTTAGCGACAGACAAAGTATCTCAGTCAACCCTAGGGGTCAAATTACGCTGTCGTATATTTGTGCAATAGCACGCTTTAAGGAGGTTTTTTTATAAAAAATTGAATTTGTAGCTAAACTTGCGTGTAAGCTGTCCGATAATTGAATTAGAACAATACTCAATTTTGTCAGATATTATATCGTAAACTCCTGCCCGCGGTTAGGCGAAATACCGTCTAATTGACGACTTTTGTGTCGTCGCGCTGGGGCGAGGAGATGCCTTTCATTGCAAGAATGAGTAGAGTAGAGACCTGTCTCGAGATGATTATGGTGTTGACTGAGAGCTTGATCCCTAGGTCAAGGTATTAGCAACGGCCGATACTGTATATGAGGAAGAGTTGTGGATTTAGCGACCCTGATAGGCCTGATTGGTGCATTTGGTTTTATTATCGGAGCTATGGTCAGCAGTGGTGGTATCGCCATCTTTGTTGATGTGCCCTCTGTGCTTATCGTAATGATAGGCTCTCTGTTTGTGGTGATGATGAAGTTTAACCTCAAGCAGTTCCTCGGTGCGGTCAAGATCGCCGCCAAAGCCTTCATGTTCAAGATAGATAAGCCCGACGAGTTGATCGAGCAATCGGTCACCATGGCCGATGCGGCGCGTAAGGGGGGCTTTCTGGCGCTGGAAGAGGCGGAGATCAGCAACAGCTTCATGCAGAAAGCGGTCGATATGTTGGTGGACGGCCATGACGGCGATGTGGTGCGCGAAGCCCTTGAGAAAGATATCGCCCTCACCGAAGAGCGCCACAAGACCGGCATCAGCATCTTCAAGGCGCTGGGTGATGTGGCACCCGCCATGGGGATGATAGGTACCCTGATTGGTCTGGTGGCCATGCTGTCCAACATGGACGACCCTAAATCTATCGGCCCGGCGATGGCGGTAGCCTTGTTAACCACTCTCTATGGCGCCATTATCGCCAACATGATCGCCTTGCCGATCGCCGATAAACTCTCTCTACGCATGGGGGAAGAGATGCTCAACCGCAACCTGATCATGGATGCGGTGCTCGCCATTCAAGACGGACAGAACCCTAGGGTCATCGAGGGTTTCTTGAAGAATTATCTCTCGGAGAAACTGCGGAATATAGACACGACGGACGGGGAATAGCCAGATGGCTAAGAAGGTCAAATGCGATTGTCCGCCCGCCGGGGCGCCTATGTGGTTGGCAACCTTTGCCGACCTCATGTCGCTATTGATGTGTTTCTTCGTTCTGCTGCTGGCCTTCTCCGAGATGGACGTGATGAAGTTCAAGCAGATCGCCGGTTCGATGAAGTATGCCTTCGGTGTACAAAATAAGGTTGAAGTCAAAGATATCCCCAAGGGCACCTCGGTGATCGCGCTGGAGTTTCGCCCGGGTAAACCCGAACCTACGCCCATTGAGATCATCAATCAGCAGACTAATGAGATGACCGAGCCCACCATTGAGGTGCAGGCCGGTGATGATGACAGCGCCGGCGGCGTGCAGCAGCAGCGGGGTGAGCAGCGCGGCGGCGAGGCGTCATCTACCGCGCAGGAAGAGGCGGATGCCGAGGCTCAGGCCAAGCAGGAGAAACAGGATGCGGCGTCACAAGATCAGATCAACGATCAGGTGAAGAAGATGGCTCAGGAGCTCAACAAGGAGATCATCGACGGCGCGATTGAGATCGAGTCTCTGGGGCAGCAGATCATCATTCGCATCCGTGAAAAGGGCGCCTTCTCATCCGGTTCTGGCTTCCTACAGCCCAGGTTTAAGCCGGTGATCCGCCGTGTAGGGGAGCTATTAAAGGATGTGCCGGGGATCATTACCGTCTCGGGTCATACGGATGATATGAATATCAGTAACGAGCTCTACAGCTCGAACTGGGATCTCTCCAGCAAACGCGCCGTGGCCGTGGCCCATGAGCTGGTGCGTGTGCCAGGATTTGATCAGCAGCGCATGAAGGTGGTTGGCATGGCCAATACCGCCCCCCTGGTCGCCAATGATTCCGCCGCCAACCGGGCCCGTAACCGCAGGGTTGAGATCGCCATCGAGCAGGGTAAGGCCAAGGAGTCTGATGAGATCTTGGTCGGCCAATAGCCGCATTTAATGGCTAGGCTTCATCCATCAATAGAAAGTCCACTTAGGTGGACTTTTTTGCTTTAAGCGGTGCAGGCGTGTGACCTGTGCTATGGGGATAATCTTAATTTGGACAAATTATGCTCATCTTTGGGCTTGGTGGCATAAAATCCTTGCCGAGTCGCTGATTTATGGGCATTTGTGCACCGGCCTTGGTATAATGGCTAAATTGCTGTTTAAAATTATTCCCGCGGAACGCCCATGAAATTTATCGTAAAACTCTTTCCTGAAATCATGATGAAAAGCAAACCGGTAAGAATGCGTTTTACCAAGATGCTTGAAACCAATATCCGAAACGTGCTGCGCAAGGTCGATGAAGAGGCCAGGGTACAGCGCCAGTGGGATAAGATCATGGTCAGGGTGCCAGAAGACAAGCCAGAGATGATTGAGCGTTATGCCGAGCGTCTCGCCTGTATTCCGGGTATCGCTCATGTGCTGCAGGTGCGTGAGAGTACCTTCGAGTCGGTGGACGATATCTACCAGCAGACGCTGGCACTCTACAAAGAGGAACTGGCCGGTAAGACTTTCTGTGTTCGGGTTAAGCGTAGCGGTAAGCATGAGTTTAACTCAATCGAGGTGGAGCGTTACGTGGGCGGTGGACTCAACCAGTTTACCGAGGCGGCCGGTGTCAGGCTGAAGAACCCCGACATGACGGTCAACCTGGAGATAGATAACGAACATCTCTATCTGGTGGAGAAGCGCATCGACGGCTTGGGCGGTTTCCCTATGGCGACTCAGGAAGATGTGCTGTCGCTGATCTCTGGTGGCTTCGACTCTGGCGTCTCCAGCTTCCAGTTTATCAAGCGCGGCTCTCGTACCCATTACTGTTTCTTTAACCTAGGCGGCGATCAGCACGAGATAGGCGTTAAACAGGTTGCCTATCATCTGTGGCAGAAATACGGCGAGTCGCACAAGGTGAAATTTATCTCAGTGCCGTTCGACCCGGTGGTGCAGGAGATCCTTGAGAAGATAGATAACGGCCAGATGGGCGTTATCCTCAAGCGCATGATGATGCGTGCCGCCAGCCGTATCGCCGAGAAGATGGGCATTCAGGCGCTGGTGACGGGTGAGGCTATGGGGCAGGTGTCCAGCCAGACTCTGACTAACCTGAATGTGATCGACCGCAGCACCGATATGCTGATTCTGCGTCCGCTGATCGTGATGGATAAGCAAGATATCATTAACATGAGCCGCGAGATCGGCACCGAAGACTTCGCCAAGTCGATCCCTGAATATTGCGGCGTGATCTCGCAGAAGCCGACGGTGAAGGCGGTGATGGGTAAGATCCTCGCCGAGGAGGAGAAGTTCTCCGAAGACTTGATCGACCGCGTGGTCGAGGCGGCCGAGGTGATCGATATTCGCGACATCGCCGTCAGCATGGATACCAAGATCACCGAGACTGAGACGGTCGATGCGGTCACGGGTGGTGAGGTTGTGGTGGACATCCGCTCGCCGGAAGAGGAAGAGCAGAGCCCACTTAGCCTCAACGGTATCGAGGTGAAGTGTATTCCTTTCTTCAAGTTGGCCACCCAGTTTGCCGATCTCGATAAAGAGAAGACCTATCTGCTCTACTGCGACAGAGGCGTCATGAGCAAGCTACAGGCGCTTTATCTGCAGGAGCAGGGCTATCACAACGTGAAGGTCTATCGTCCCACATAAGCGCCTCGAAGCGGCTTTCTCGAAAAGAGAGACAAGGATTTAGATAAAGGCTGCCATGAGGCGGCCTTTTTTATTGGCCGCTTTATCCAGAGCAGGCTTCACGGATATTTTGGCCTTAAGGAGATAAAACCTTGGATTTGCATGGGTTCTCGCGTAACTTATTTGATAAATTTATCTATAGTCGACTGCCAAGCAGACTGTCTGCGTCAGGTGGTGAGCAGGCTGGCGAGTTAGGTAGTGTGCTAGTTGGTATGAGTCTTCGGCGGACATAAAAAAGCCGCATCTTAGACGCGGCTTATTGCTATTGTTTGTAGCGACGGCTTTGTAGCGACGGCTTTGTAGCGAGTCGTTAGCTCAGGTGGACTAGCTATTACTCTGCGCGCTGTGCACTAACGCTGGTGTCCGCCTGCTCGTCTTTCTGAGCAACCAGAATGGCGTTGAGGTCTTCATTCAGATCTTGCTGCATCAGCTCCAGGCCTTCGGCCAGTTGCGCGCTGATGGTGGCGTGCAGATCTGTGGTATCGATAACGATTTCATCGGCAGTGGCAGCACTTGAGGCTGAGAGCAGTGCGATGGCAAATACAGTTTTAAAGTTAATCATAGTGGTCGCCTCCGGGCGGCATATCTTGGGGTGTCAGACACTCCCCAAATACGTCGTAGAGGCTGTCTAACTTCAATCATTTCGTTGGCGCAAAATTTAACCAAAACCCCTTCCCTTTACAAACGATAAAATGTAACAATACGGATTAGAAAAACTAATTGAAATGTGAGACAAGGATCACTATGTCGAGACGTTTACCTCCATTGAATGCGGTGAAGGCTTTTGAGGCCGCAGCCCGTCACCTAAGCTTTACGCGCGCCGCGGAAGAACTTTTTGTGACACAGGCCGCGGTAAGTCATCAGATTAAGGCATTAGAAGAATATTTAGGGCTAAAACTTTTTCGTCGTAAGAACCGATCCTTGCTGCTGACCGAAGAGGGGCAGGGTTACTTTCTCGATATAAAAGATATCTTTGTGCAACTGGCCGACGCCACCGACAGATTGCTGGCCCGAAGTGCCATAGGCTCACTGACGGTAAGCACTTCGCCCAGTTTTGCCATTCAGTGGCTGGTGCCTCGTCTGGCGAATTTCAGCGAGAATAATCCCGACATCGACGTGCGGATTAAGGCGGTGGACGATGAGACCAGCAGCCTGACCGACGATGTTGACGTGGCCATCTATTACGGCATGGGTAACTGGCCAGGGCTTCGCGCCGATAAGCTGAGAAACGAGGTGTTGATCCCTGTCTGCTCGCCTATGTTACTCAGCGGCCCCAAGCCCTTGTCGCAGCCGAGCGACCTTAAACATCACACCCTGCTGCACGATTCTAGCCGCCATGATTGGCAGGCTTGGTTTAGACAATGTGGAATTAATGATATTAATGTGAACCAGGGGCCTATCTTCAGTCACTCTTCACTGGTTTTGCAGGCGGCGGCTCACGGTCAGGGGGTAGCGCTGGGTTACAGCGTATTGGCCCGTCCCGATATCAAGGCCGGGCGTCTGGTATGTCCCTTCCCCGAGGTCTTGGTGAGCAAGAACGCCTATTATCTGGTGTGTCAGCAAAATCATGCCGAGATAGGCAAGATTGTTGCCTTCAGGAAATGGATGCTCGACATGTTCGAAGAGGAGTCTCGCAGCGAGCTGTTGCCGGGCTAACCCTCTAGCTATTCATTAAATTAGTCGCGAGTCGTGCCTCTTATGGGGCCTGACCAGAGATAAAGAGTTGAGATGAGTTTTACACAAAAATTAGATGCGCGGCTTAAGCAGGCCGAGCTGCCCGCGAGTCAGTGTCTGTTTTCCGGCGCCGTCGATGACAGTGGCCTTGGTTGTGACACCTTGGTGGTGCTGGCCCATGGGGCTGGCGCCAACATGGCACACGATTTCATGGTGCAGATGGCCGAGCGTCTCGCAGGCCAGGGGCTTGGGGTGATCCGCTTTAATTTTCCCTACATGCGCAACAACGCCATCGATGGCAAGCGCAGGCCGCCGGACAGGGCACCTAAGCTGATTAAGGATTTTAGCCTGCTGATAGAGACGGTGCGTGAGGTATACCAGCCCAAGCGTTTGATTGTGATGGGCAAGTCCATGGGCGGGCGCATGGCGGCGATGCTCGGTGCCGAGCAAGTGCTTGATGGCGTGATCTGCCTTGGTTATCCCTTCGTGCCGCCTAAAGGGGGCGAGCCCAGACTCGAGCCTATCGGTGAGTGTCGGGCGCCGCTGCTGGTGATACAGGGTGAGCGCGATAAGTTTGGCGCCAAAGGCCTGGTCGAACCTTGGCTTGCACCTTTTAACGCCAAACTCGAGTGGTTAACCGATGGGGATCATAGTTTTCTGCCAAGAAAGTCGTCAGGCACGACCCAAAGCGCTAATCTGGATCGGGCAGTCTCACATAGTATTCAATTTATTAGGGGGTTAGATGCGTAAAGGTTTTCTATTGCTGGCAGCCTTGAGTGGTTTCTTAGCCGTGGCACTGGGGGCCTTTGGTGCCCATGGACTCAAGCAGGTGACCACGCCAGAGATGATCGACATCTTTAATCTGGGTGTCGAGTATCAGTTTTATCACACCTTTGCCCTGATCGCCGTGGCCTTTAGTGGTCACTGGCTCAAGTCTCGCCTGATCGACTGGGCGGGTTATCTGTTTCTGCTGGGCATAGTGATGTTTTCCGGCTCGCTCTATCTCTACGTGCTGGTGGGCAGCAAGTGGACAGGGCCCGTGACCCCCATGGGTGGTGTCTGCTTCCTGCTGGGCTGGTTGTTCATCGCGGTGGCCGTGTGGCGTAATCGTGTGGTGGAGCTGGACGATTAGCACCGCGAGCGGGCGTTAAGATAATCGTATTCATTTTCGAGAAAGTGTAGAATGGCGGCCCAATGATATGGGTCGCCATTTTTTATTCAGGATCTTCCTATGATAAACCTATTTTTATATTGCCGTGCCGGCTACGAGAAAGACTGCGCAGCCGAGATCCAGCAGCGAGCCGCGGAGCTGAATGTTGGCGGCTTTGTAAAGACCAATCGTAACGACGGTTACGTGATTTTTCAGTGTTTTCAGGCGGGTGATGCCGATCTGTTGGCCGAGCAGATCGAGCTGGACTCGCTTATCTTCACTCGTCAGATGTTTGCCGCCAACGAGCTGCTAAAAGATCTGCCCGAGAGCGACAGAGTTAGCCCTATCGTCGATGCCCTGGCTAAGGTGAGCAAGGCCGGTGAGCTTAGGGTCGAGACACCCGATACCAATGAGGCCAAGGAGCTGTCGACCTTCTGTCGTAAGTTTACCGTGCCCCTGAGACAGGCGCTAAAACGCAGCGGCGCGTTACTTGAGAAGGAAAATCCCAAGCGTCCCATCATCCACGTCTGTTTCGTCGGTCCGGGCACCGCCTATGTGGGCTATTCGCTGAGTCACAACAGCTCTCCCTATTTTATGGGGATCCCAAGGCTCAAGATGGCCAGCGATGCGCCGAGCCGCTCGACCCTCAAGCTGGACGAGGCCTTCATCCACTTTATTCCCAAGTTGGAACAGGAGCAGCGTCTACGCAGCGGCATGAACTCGGTCGATCTCGGTGCCTGTCCGGGTGGCTGGACCTATCAGCTGGTTCGCCGCGGCATGTTCGTGGCGGCGGTCGATAATGGCCCCATGGCGCAGAACCTGATGGACACAGGGCAGGTGAGGCACTATCAAGCCGACGGCTTCCGTTTCGAGCCGCCGAAGAAGAATATCTACTGGCTGGTGTGCGACATGGTAGAGAAACCCTCGCGTGTGGCCGAGTTGATGGAGGCCTGGGCGATCAACGGCTGGTTTAAGGAGGCTATTTTTAACCTTAAGCTGCCGATGAAGAGCCGTTATAAAGAGGTGTCGACTATCCTGGCCACCATGCAAGAGGTGCTAAGGGAAAATGGTATCGATGATTTCCATTTGGCCTGTAAGCATCTTTATCATGATAGAGATGAGGTGACTGTGCATCTCTGGCTGCGACCCAGCGTCGGTTTTAACTTTGGTTAACATCAGAATCCATGGTTAACAGCAGAATCCATGGTTAACAACAGAATCATTGGTTAACTTAAGAAATATCGGATAATAAAAAGCCCCGCGATTGCGGGGCTTTTCTATTTCAGCGATTAGATCTCGCTGCTTGTCTATTACAGACGCTCGAGTACCGCCTGGGTGAAGTCAGAAGTACCGTGGGTACCGCCAAGGTCGCGAGTCGTGCGATCGCCTTCTTCGATCACGGCAGACACTGCCGCGCGAATGGCTGCTGCCTTGTCAGACATGCCCAGGTATTCCAGCATCTGGATCGAGGCCAGGATAACTGAAGTCGGGTTAGCCAGGTTCTTACCTGCGATATCTGGCGCACTGCCGTGAACCGCTTCGAAGATCGCCGCGTCCTTACCAATGTTGGCGCCAGGCGCCATGCCCAGGCCGCCTACCAGACCGGCACACAGATCCGATAGGATGTCGCCGAACAGGTTGGTGGTGACGATCACATCGAAGTTTTCTGGGTTCATTACCAGCTTCATGCAGGTTGCGTCGACAATCATCTCTTCGGTGGTGATGTCTGGGTAACGCTGGCTGACTTCACGAGCCACCTTCAGGAACAGGCCTGAGGTCGACTTCATGATGTTGGCCTTGTGTACGATAGTCACCTTCTTACGACCCTCTTTGCGCGCTAGCTCGTAGGCGAAGGTGGTGATCTGCTCGGCACCCTGACGGGTAATGATACTGGTGGCTTCTGCCGTCGCACCATCTTCAGAAACGGTTTGACCTAGGCCTGAGTACATACCTTCGGTGTTTTCACGTACCGTGATGATGTCGATGTTGTCATAACGTGCCTGAGTGCCTTTAAAAGACAATACAGGGCGTACGTTGGCATATAAGCTGAATTTTTTACGTAAAGTGACGTTGATTGAGGTGAAACCTTCGCCAACAGGGGTCGTTAATGGCCCTTTAAGCGTGATACGGTTCTTCTCGATCATATCCAGTGTACGTTGAGGTAGAAGTTCACCTTGTTTCTCAAGTGCGGCTAGACCAGCATCGGCAAACTCGTATTCGAAATCACATCCTGCTTTATCTAAGATCTTGATTGCTGAGTCGATTATGCTTGGGCCAATCCCATCACCCGGGATAACGGTAATAGTTCTTTTTGACATGGAGAGTCCTTCCACGGTTGGTCGTTACTGCTATTGTCTGACCATGTCGAAAGACACGGTGTTATGACTATGAATTTTTAGAATCTTTATCGGCTTTATTTTAACTACTTTTGCGCAAATTTCACAGGAATTAGTGAGCAATCTCACGTTTTTTTGTGTAGGCTAACTTGCAATAACAAAGGCTAATGACGATGATTGATCCTTAACCGTTAAAAAAGTCTACTTTAGTCTAATACCCCAGGCTACACACGTTAATGACAAGCTGCATCCGTTAATAATAAGTTAAAAATGAGGAAGACCTTGAAGCCATTACCGACCCTATCTCTCCTGTGCGCCAGTCTCTTTTCCTGCGCTGCCTTTAGCGCCGATGTGACACCCGATGTCATCATGAAATTCGAATCCCTCAAGAAACCCGTGCTCTCGGCCAATGGCAGTGCCTTTGCCGTCGAAGTGAGTCCGGATCGGGGAGACAGTCATGGCATGGTGAAGCGCCTGGACGGCGAGCAAAGCTTTACCGTGACGGGAGGCAGTAAGCCGCTGATCAGCCATGATGGTCGCTTTGCCGCCTTCGTTATCGAACCTGCCTTGCTTGAGCAGGAAAAGGCCAGCCCTAAGGCCCGAAAGAAGCTCAAGGCCGGTTTGGCATTATTGGATACCGAGTCTGGTAAAGAGACGCGTTACGATAAGGTCAAGGAGTTTGCCTTTAACGAGGCGGGAACCCATCTCGCTATCTGGTATGAGGCCGGCGAAGAGGCCGATGGTGACAAGCAGGACGAGGGCGAGGCCAACGACAAAAATAGTCAGGCCAAGGCCAAAGAGAGCGAAAGCAAGCCAAAAGTCGACAAATATGACAAGGGGCGCACCCTAGAGGTGGTTAACCTCAAGGCGGGGAGCAGTGAGAAACTGGCCCATGTTACCGCCTAC
This sequence comes from Shewanella aquimarina, assembly GCF_023349185.1. Taxonomy (GTDB): domain Bacteria; phylum Pseudomonadota; class Gammaproteobacteria; order Enterobacterales; family Shewanellaceae; genus Shewanella; species Shewanella aquimarina. Next base: position 121,217 of record NZ_JAKIKY010000014.1, read on the forward strand.
TATTTCGATAAGGCGGGCCGCAGCCTGGTCGCTGCCCAAAACGATATCGCCAATAATCTGCACAGAGTGCAGCGCATGGACCTTGCCAGCGGTGAGCTTGAGGTGGTTGCCGGGTTTGTGGATCAGCAAATAGGCGCCGTCTCTGCCAGTGAAGACGGCAAATATGTCGCCTTCACCTATGGCCAGGCCGGCGAGGCGCCTTGGGGACGTGAATATCATCTCGCCCTGCATCAAGCGGGTAGCGACAAGCTGCATAGGGTGGCCAACACCAAGGAGTGGACCCTAAACCGTTATAGCGAGCTGACGTTTTCTGAAGACAGTAAGCGACTCTTCTTCGGCCGCGTGCCCGAGGTGAGCCAGCAGCTGGAGTTACCTAAGGTGGCCAAGGCTGACGATCTCTATGATGCGGATGTGATAGCTGGTCAGCGCGAGCTGCGTGTCTGGCATGGGGACGACCCTCGCATCAAGCCAAACGAGGTAAAGCAGTACAAGAAAGCCCTTAAACACACCTATCTGGCGGTGTTGCATCTTGGCTCAAAGCAGGTGGTGCAGCTGGCCGATCAGGCGGTGCCGGATATTGAGCTTGGCCAGCAGCAACGCTTCATGCTTGCCAGCACAGATGTGCCTTACCTTAAAATGATCACTTGGGCCGGTTTCTACCGTGACTATTACCTGGTGGATCTCAACACGGGACGCAAGCAGGCGTTTCTTATCCAGCAGCCGGTAGGCCAGGAGCCATCGCTTTCACCCAACGAGCGCTTCGTGGCCTACTATCAGCAGGGCAATATCTTCCTCTATCAGATAGCGCAGGATAGCCGAGCCAAGCTGACCAAAGATTTCAAGACGCCATTTGCCGACGAAGATCATGACTATCCTTCGGTAGCCCCTGGCTATGGTCTAGGCCCTTGGGTCGAAGATGGCTCGGCCTTCCTCGCCTACGACAAGTATGATATCTGGCAGTTTAATACCGACTCATTAGATGCATTTCGCCTCACGGCCGCCAAGGGACGCAAGGCGCAGATCCAGTATCGCGTCACGGGTCTGCTAGAAAAGGCGGATAAGCCGGTTCGATTACAGCCGGATCAGAGCCTACTGCTTCATGGTTATAACGAGCGCACTAAGGGCGATGGCTTCTATACCGCCAAGGTGGGCGTGTCGGGCGTCAAGCCACTGATGCAGGGCGACTATAAGCTCAAGCTGCTGGCCCGCGCCGAAGAGAGTGACAAGGTGCTGTTTTCCAAGCAGCGTTACGATCTCTACCCGGATCTATACGCCAGCGATCTGCAAAGCCCTGAACAGGCGAGCCGCCAGACCCGACTCGATGATCAGAAGCGTCAGCTCGATTGGGGCAAGGCCGAGTTGGTGCATTGGACCAACGGCGACGGCAAGCCACTCGACGGCGTGCTGATCAAGCCCTCTAACTATGTGGCGGGTAAGCGTTATCCCGTGCTGGTCTATTTCTACCGATTCATGAGCGACAGGTTGCATGCCTTCCCAGACATGAAGCTGAACCACAGACCTAACTTCGCCTGGTATGCCGATAACGGTTACGCCATCTTCCTGCCGGATATCCGTTTCGAGGTGGGCTACCCAGGTGCGAGTTCGGTACAGGCGCTGACCTCGGGCGTGCAGAAGCTCATCGATATGGGGATTGCCGATGCGAACGCGGTAGGTATTCAGGGCCACTCCTGGGGCGGCTATCAGACCGCCTTCGCGGTGACTCAGACCTCTATCTTTAAGGCGGCGGTCACCGGCGCACCTGTCTCTAACATGACCAGCGCCTACAGCGGTATTCGTCACGGTACCGGGCTTGCACGTCAGTTCCAGTATGAGACGGGGCAGAGCCGCATCGGTGAGAGCCTGTTTAAGGCGCCACAGAAATATATCGAAAACTCACCCGTCTTCTATGTCGAGCGGATCAAGACCCCTATGATGATCATGTTTGGTGATAAAGACGATGCCGTGCCTTGGGAGCAAGGGGTCGAGCTGTATCTGGCCATGCGCCGTGCGGGTAAGGATGTGGTATTCTTGCAGTATCAGGATGAGCCTCATCATCTGAAGAAATACCCGAACAAGCTCGACTATAGCCTGCGCATGATGCAATACTTCGATCACTACCTGAAGGGCAAGCCCGCACCTAAATGGCTGTCTGAGGGTGAGGCCTATCAAGAATATAAGAAGGCGGGTTAAGCCCTAGGGTTATTACTTAAGCCGGGCCTAGCCCGGCTTTTTTACGCTGCGATTCAATGGAGAGCTGCATTTTAGAGGATGAGTTAAGGGCTTTAGGCATTCAGGGCTTTAGGCGTTCAGGGTTTGAAGGTGGTTAGGTTTAAAGGTATTTGGGTTTAAAAGGATTGAGGAGAGTAAAGGAATATGGAGAAGGGGATGACAGAAATCGATAGCAAGGGGGCCAGCGTCAAGGTGCCGCCGCCTCTAATCTTTTTCTTATCTATGCTGGCGGCATTGGGATGTGAGAAGCTCTTTCCCCTGGCCTTGCCCCCCCATCCAATCGGCCAGGTTGCCGGTGTCGCCTTGCTGGTCACGACGACTCTGGTCTTGTTACATATCTTATTGATCTTCAAGCGGCGCCAGACGGCTATCGAGCCCTGGAAGCCCACCTCCAACATCATCACCTCTGGCTACTACGGTTATAGTCGTAATCCTATCTATGTGGCCTTCTGCGGTTATCCCCTGGGACTAGGGCTGCTGCTGGCGTCACCCTGGTTGGTGCTGAGCATATTGCCTGCCTGTTTAGGGGTCTATTGGCTTGCGATCCGCCGCGAGGAGGCCTACCTGCTGGCAAAGTTTCCTAAGGAATATGGGGCGTATCTAAAGAGTGTCAGGCGCTGGTTGTAACAGCGCCTGTTCTATCTTGGTGGTTAGCCGCCGATGGGAGAGTCGAGATATTGCTGATAGGTGTCCTGGCCCCAGGCGATCAGCTTGTTGTTCTTAAACAGTAGTGGGGTACATTCGTCGCGGGTGGTCTCGCCGTCCGACTTGCTGTGATGGGTGCGATAGAAGAGCACCTGTAGGGTATCTTGATTGCTGCTCTTGGCCTCGGAAAAATCGGCCTTACCCATGAGTGTCCTGATCTGTTCTATCGGTTGTCCTATGGATAGTTCGGTTAACTTGGCGTTGTTGTAGGCCTGCCTGTCTTCCCAGTCCATATCGTCTGGCGTGGGTTCATAAACCAGGACGACGACGGCGACAAAGGCCAGATAGGCCGCGAAGATTGAGCCTATTATCACTGGAACTTTAGATTTCATCTTACCTTGGGATCCTTCCATGCTGCGGGTGTATCTGCAGTGGATTAAGCCACTGCAACATATTGCTTACAATATAAAGCAGATGAAAACGGTATGGTAGTACCGTTTTTGCTTACAGGTGCGACAAAGCCAACAAATAAGTAAGCGAATGTTTACGCCTTAGCTGTCTGCTCAACCCTGAAGTTCGCCAGGCGGGTGTTGAGGGGGATGTCGGTCTGCAGTTGCACCAGTTTATAGCTCAACCTCGCTAGCGCTCGCCCCTCTTCGAGCTTCTTGGCCTGTTTTGCGCCTATCTTATCCAGTGAGGCGTAGACATTGGCCAGGCTGCGGAAGGTTTTCAGCAGCTCACAGGCCGACTTAGGGCCTATGCCTGGGATGCCGGGGATCTTGTTACCGCTGTCGCCTGCCATGGCGAGAAAATCGATAAACTGACTGCGATCGACGCCCAGTTGCTGCTCACGATCTTCTATGCTGATGACCTGCTGATTAAAGTGATCCCACAGCTGTATCTGGGGGGAAAGCAGCTGGGTAAAGCCCTTGTCGGTGGAAACGATGATCGCCTCTCCCTTGGCCTGTACCATCTTGCTGGCCAGGGTAGCGATAACATCATCGGCCTCGGCAATGGCGTCGATGGAGTGAAAGCCACGCTCGGCGAGGTGCTGCTTAAGGGCGGGCAGCGCCTGACTCAAGGCCTCTGGCATGGGCTTGCGCCCCTTCTTATAGTCGTCATAGAGCTTCTTGCGCCATGAGATGGCATCGCCATCCCACACCAGGGTGACATGGCTGGGATCGTGTTTGCTCAGCAGCTTACGGCAGGCGGAGGTGACCCGCTCCGGCAGGCCATTAACATCGTTCTCGTTAGGCTGGGCGGCGTGGATGCGCCGCACCAGGTTGAGTCCATCTATGATTAAAAATCGGTTCATCTTGTCTCTAACATAGGGTTAAGTGGCGATCCGATAGCAGGGGACATAGGCACTGCCGGGCAGCTTCATCCGCTGTTGATCCACGAAGGCCTGCAGTAGGGTGTCCATCAACTTCATCAACTGCTTATCGCCCCTGAGCTCGAAGGGACCGGAGCGCTCTATCTCGCGCATTGTGTCCATCTTGACGTTGCCCGCCACTATACCAGAAAACGCGCGTCTCAGGTTGGCCGCCAGATCCGCCTTGTTGGGCTGGAAGTAGAGGTTGAGGTTGTTCATGATCTCATGATCCGGCACGAAGGGCAGCTGAAACTCGGGTTCTATCTTCAGTGACCAGTTGTACTGGTAGGAGTCGCCCGTGTCTCTGCGGTGCTGCTTGATGACCGTCATGCCGTGGCTCATGATGCGCGCCACCCGCACAGGGTCATCGATGACGATCTCATACTTGCTCTGGGCCTCTTCGCCCAGGGTGGCGGCGACAAACTCATCTATCTTGATAAAGTAATCGGCACTCTCCCTTGGGCCAGTGAGCACCAAGGGGAAAGGGATGTTGGCATTTTCTTTGTTAAGCAGGATCCCCAGCAGATAGAGTAACTCTTCTGCGGTACCGGCGCCGCCGGGGAAGATCACTATGCCGTGTCCCAGGCGGACGAAGGCCTCGAGGCGCTTCTCGATATCGGGCAAGATCACCAGCTCGTTGACTATCTGATTGGGGGGCTCGGCGGCGATGATGCTGGGTTCCGTCAGGCCGACATAGCGGGCGGTGCGCACCCGCTGCTTGGCATGGCCGATGGCGGCGCCCTTCATGGGCCCCTCCATGGCTCCCGGGCCGCAGCCGGTACAGATATCCATGCTACGCAGGCCCAGCTCGTAACCCACCTCGCGGGTGTATTGGTATTCGTTGGCGTCTATGCTATGGCCGCCCCAGCAGACCACTAGATTGGGATCCTGGCGCGGGATCACCTGGGCGTTTCTCAGTATGTCGAACACCACGTTGGTGATATGGCTGGAGTTGGTCAGGTTGATATGTTTCAGGTTGTCGTAGCGATCGCTGAGGTAGACGATATCCCTGAGGACAGCAAACAGATGTTCCTGGATCCCGGCGATGATGTGGCCATCGACGAAGGCGGCCTCGGGGGGATTGACCAGCTCTATCTTGATGCCGCGCTCGCGCCTGAGCACGTTGATATTGAAGTTACTGTACTGCTCAAACAGGGTGCAGGCGTTGTCGCTCTTTAATCCTGAGGCGAGCACCGCCAGGGAGCAGCTGCGAAAGAGTTGATAGAGTTCACTGCTAGCGTTTTGCTTGAGGCGATCAACTTCCAATTGGGAAAGTTGATCCATACTGCCTCTGGGACTGATATTGACGATCATGGCGACTCCTTAGCTGCAGACTCGAGCCATGACGCCGGGGAAAAGGATGGAGAATTTCTGGGGCAACCCCAGGATTAGGCGTCAATAATTACTCTGTCTCTGCTCTCATGTTTGGCCTTATAGAGTGCTGCGTCGGCGCGTTCGAAGGTTTCACTTATCTGCTCGTTTTCAAGAATTTGTGCAGCACCTATTGATACTGTAACTGTAATTCTCTGATTTTTAAACTTAAAGGGAATATTTTTTACTTTCTCCCTCACGCGATTCAACAGGTGTTCTATGTCGTTGGCTGACACATCTGGGATGATGAGGACAAACTCTTCTCCGCCGTAACGGGCCACAAACTCAGATTCACGCAGAGAGTTTTTCAGCGCCATGGCGATCACCTGTAGTGTCTTATCGCCCGTGCTGTGACCAAAGTTATCGTTGATGGACTTGAAGTGATCTATGTCGGCCACGGCGACCCATAGGGGATGGCGATGACGTTGATAGTTGCGGAACTCCTGCTCCATACGCTCTTCCAGCGCCGCGCGGTTAGGTAGCTGGGTCAGGGTGTCGAGCAGGTTGAGCTTCTGCTGTTCGAACAGACGTTCCTTGTAGGCGTTGGCCTCTTTGCTCAGTTCGTTGAGCTCGTCGCGCATGGTTTCCATCGACTTGCGCAGCATCGCCTGTTCCCGCTGCTCCAGCGCCTCTTTGCGTCCCAGCGCCGTGCGGATAGAGGCCAGTTGTTCGGTAACCTGCAGCTTGAGATGGTCTATGTCATCGATGTCTATGATGGCATCGCCCACATTGTCGACCCGCGAGTTGATCTCTCGGTTGAGCTGTTTCTTGAGTTGATAGCTGCGCTGGTTGCTGTTGTAGGAGTCGTTCACCACCTCACGCACCGCAGAAAGTGCATCGTTGAGGGCGTAGAGGAACTCCTGGGAGGCACTCTTCTCCAGCGCAATATTATCCAGCAGCAGCGAGAGTATGGTCTGATAGGCGTCGATAAGACCGTCGACATCGATTTCGCCGGCCAGGTAATCCTTGATCACCAATACCTGATCGCGCTGATCCTTACGAAACTCGATCTCAGAGATCATCTGTGCCAGCTCGTGAGCCAGTTGCCTGTGTTTCGGCAGAACCTCTAGCTTGTCGCCCTGGCTGAGCTGCTCATGCATGATGGCTTCGAAGAAGCCCACCAGGCGCTCTACCTTAGGAAAGTAGTCCCAGTAAGTATGAAATGGCTTGCCGAGATCTTGCTTGTAGTAGGCGATCTCTTTCTTGAGTTTATCTGGTACTGAATCGACACGTTGCAGCTGACGTATCACCTTGGCGAGGCTGGCGCGGCCATCTTCGAGCTGGCCCATCACATGGTGGTACTGCTGCTTGAGTAGCTGTTCGACCTCGAGTAGGTCGGGTAACACCTCTTCGATATGCTCGATATTGAGCAGGTTATGACGCAGCTTGGCCAGCTTGTTGTCAAGCTCTATGCTCTGCCCCTTACAGGCGAGACTGAGATGACCGATAAATTGCAGCAGTGAGCTTTGGCTCTGGGCCTTCTGATCGTTGAGTTCAGCCAAGGCAATTTTGGCAGAATGAAGTTTCTGCTGAAGGAGGGATACCTGGGAAAGGCTTGTCATAGCGTCTTTCATTCTAAACCTTGTCAATAAGCTTCAGCGTCAGTTGATGGAAGAAACTTCTATATTGTAAGCCGCTTAGAAGTTGCCGAACAATTTTACCATTGGCTAATGGAGAGCTATTTAACGCCAATGGTATCCGATCTTTTAGGTTATGCAATTGTACCTTCGAGGGGATGTGACCCAAGCTGGATACTTTTATAAAATTATGTGGGGTCTGCATCGTTTGTTCCCTGCCATTTTGGCCATTGGATGAGTGCCTTATTCTCATTGCATTCGACCTTAACCAATCCTCGGCTAATCCCTTTTTCCAAGTGTAAGTATAGCGGGTTAGATAAAATTGCCGCTGGCGCAAAGTTTAGTGGTGTGATGCTGACATAACAATCTTTTTGCGTCCCCAGACTCGTGGCGCCCGCCACCAACATCTGCAGCACATTGAAGTAGGTATCCGGCGCCACCTTGACATCCGGGTTGCCCAGCAGCGGCACCTTGATGCAGCCCAGTTTGAAATGGGCCCTCTGGGTGTGAGGCTGCTCATCGAGTAAGCAGCGGATCTTATCCAGCAGGACTTGATGTTCGCTCACACCGCTAAGGGATAACAGAATAAGCCCAGGGCGGATCAGGTAGGCTTCGCCGCCTAGCGTTCGACTCAGGGTGTCCATCAGGCGCGCCGTGGCTTCGAGATAGGTATCGGCTCCGAGGCGCTGATCCAGATTATGGCCTTCGTCGAGTGAGAGCAGGGCCAGCTGGGCAATATCAGTGCCGCGCATCATGCGCGCGATGAAGCCATGGTAGCCCGGCAGTTGGGTTATGGGCTCCTGATTCACCTTCTGTCTCAGGCTAGCCAGTTGCTGTTTCAGCTTGGCCTTGCCACGCCACTGGTTGATCCCTACCAGAGCCAAAAGCAGACTCACGATAAAGATGATACTGGCCGCCAGCCTAAACTGATGTGCCTGCTTCTCCTGTACCTTGTTTGATGCCTGAAGCTGACTGAGCTGCAGCTTGAGCTGCTGCTCGGCCAAGACGCTTGGGCTATAGTCTGAGGGTTTCTGACTCTCGTGTTCGAGTTCCTGGCTCAGGGTGATTAGCTGATCCAGGGCCACCAGGGCCTTGTCGATATCGCCTAGCTCTTTCAGTGCACGAGTCTTATACTGCAGCGCCTCAAACATCTGCTCGGGTAGTTTCTTCTCCCGGGCCAACACAAAGGCCTTGGCCGCATAGGCGTTGACCATGCTCCAGTCCTCGAGTTGGCTCGCGACCTCGGCGATCAGCAGGTCGTTATAGATAAGGTAGTGTTTACTCTTCTTCTGCAGAAACAGGCCATTGGCCTTGATGAGGTTGCTCAGGGCGCGCTTGGGTTCCTTATTGTTGAAATAGGCTTCCCCCAGATTGTGCAGGTTGAGGGCCTGGGCGGTCAGGTTGCCGCGTCTGACATCAATCTGCTGGGCATTGAGGTAGTAATCGATCGCCTGATTCCAGCGTTCCTGCTCGCCATACACCATGGCGATGACCGTCATGGCGCTGGACAGATAGTTGTCTTTGCCTACCTTGGTAAATCCATCTGCTGCCTTGTGGGCATAAGTTAACGCCTCGTCCCAAGATTTGAGATCGCGATAGACGCGGGCGAGGCGCAGCGACAAGATGGCATTCAGGAAGGGCTTGTCCAGACCCTCGGCCAGGCGGATCGCCTCTGTGTAGTGCTGTAGCGCCTTGGCAAACTGCTCATCACCGCTGTAGTAGCGCCCAAGGGTCGCTTCGGCCTTGGCGATCAGGTAGTCGTCTCTGAGCTGGTAGGCCAACTCGCGATACTGGTTGAGATGGGTCAGGGCGGCATTCTTCTGTAGCGTGATGCGATAGACATCGCCTAACTGGTAGTGAATGCTGTGTAGCAGCAGCTGAGTCGCTAGATCTTCGCTGCTCTTGAGCTGGGCGAGCGCCTGCTGATAGTGGGTGATTGCCTGCTGGTAATCTTGTTTCTCCCGGCCGACTTTACGTCCTGCGAGCATCAGCAGATAGGCCTTGTCGTAGGGCGTATCGGCGATGATCTCAAGCTGGGTCATCAGCCGCTGCGCCTTGTCCATGGCGTTATCGACCCCAATGCCGGGTTCCAGGTAGACACGGGCCAGCCACTGTAATTGTCGCTCCAATTCCTCGCCGCCAAAGCCCTGGCTGTCGGCGAGATGGTTGAATTCCACTTCGCTGCTAAATTCGATGGGGAAGGAGAGGCTGGCGATGGCGTCTTGGTAAAACTCGGCGGCCGACTCTTTAAACTTAACCTCTTTACTGATCAATTGACTGGAGGCCGCCTCGACCGAGGCTGCACAGCAAAAGAACAGAACCAGACTGTAGAGAAAAACGCGCATTTTTTAAGCATTACCTGGCCGCAGGCGGGCATATTATGTTTTTAGAATTCTGTCCGCAGTGTGAGGGATAAATCGGGTTATACTGACGAACTTCACATTACAACTATGATAACAGAAGGAAGCCAGAGTGAAACTAGCTGTACCCTTGATTTTGATTTTTAGTCCTTTTTTCCTAGCTCAAGCTCACGCAGATGTTAATTACCGGATCGATCTCACCCAGCCTCAGCACCATCTGGCTAAGGTCGAGGTCGACTTTCCCCGCAGCGAGGGCAACTTGCTTACGGTGAATCTGCCCGTATGGCGTACCGGCAAGTATCAGGTATTGCCACTTGCCGATGCGATCCGTTATTTCAAGGCCGAAGATGAATCGGGTAAGGCGCTGGACTGGCAACGCAGTGCCAGCGGTGAGTGGCAGGTTAAATTGACTCAGCCGACGCGGGTCAGGGTCAGCTATCAGCTCTACGCCAACAGCCTGGGGCAGCGCGTGAGCCATATCGATGGCTCTCATGCCTACCTGGATGCCAGCGGGGTATTTGTCTACAGCCCGGATTTTCGCGACCAAAAGGTTACCGTTTCGCTAGCTGTGCCAGAGGCCTGGCGCAGCTACTCGGGCATGGATTCGACGCGCGATCATCAGTTTAGCGCCGAAGACTATGATGTGCTGGTGGACTCCCCCATAGAGACGGGGATAAGTCAGCACAGAGCCTTCTCGGCCGATGGCCGTGACTATGAACTCGTGGTCTGGGGTGAGGGCAACTATGATCTCGACAAGATGGTGGCCGATCTCACCCTGCTCAGTGGCCAGGCCAAGGCTATCTGGGAGGGCTATCCCTTCAAGCGTTATGTCTACATGGTGCACGCCACCAGTGGTGCCAGCGGCGCGACCGAGCACCTTAACTCTACCGTCATCCAGCGTCCGCGCTTTAGTTTTCGAGAGCGCAAAGACTACCTAGGTTTCATCAAGACGGCCTCCCATGAATTTATTCATACCTGGAATGTGAAGGCCTACCGTCCTCAGGGTCTGGTGCCCTATGACTATCAACAGGAGGGGATCACCGAGCTGTTGTGGATCGCCGAGGGCTCGACCAGCTATTTTCAGAGTCAGCTGCTACTACGTGCCGGCGTGCTTAGCCCTAAGGAGTTCCTGGAGGATCTTGCCAGACGCATCAGCCGCAACGAGCAGACTCCTGGCCGCGAGGTGCAGTCTGTTGCCGAGGCCAGTGCCGGTCAGTGGGTTGCCGGTGGGGGAGACTATGCCCAGAACCATAGCAGTAACATCTATTCGGAAGGCTATCTGACCTCTCTGGCGCTGGATTTTAGCCTGCTGAGCGACACTCGTCTAAAGACCTCTTATCGGGATCTGCATGCCAAGTTGTATCGGGACTTTAAGCTCCCAAAAGGATATCAAGTGGGCGATGTGCAGCAGATTCTGCGCGAGCTGTCGGGCAAAGATTATGGCGATTGGTGGCAGCGTCATGTTAACCGCCCGTTGGTGCTGGACTATGAGGCCTTACTGGCCAAGGCCGGATTGAAGAAAGACTATGGCAGTGACAACAAGGCGATCGCCTATGCCGGTATGTCGACGCGCGAGGGGAGCCTGAAGCTAAGCCATGTGAAACGTGAGGGACCGGCCTGGCGGGCAGGCATAGTGGCGGGCGACGAGCTGCTGGCGATAAATGGCCTCAAGGTGACGGCCAAGGGGTTTGCGGCGCGCATCAAAGACTTTGCCCCAGGCGATACCATTAAGGTGACCCTGTTTAGTAACGACCGCCTAAAAGAGGTGGCACTGACCTTGACCGAGCAGCCCAGTGAGAAGCTTAAGCTCACCAGTGTCGATAAGCCTAGCCGTCAGCAGAAGGCCTTCTTCGAGGCCTGGCTCGGGATTGACTGGCCCTTCGACGGTGAGGGTAAGTTAAAAGGTTAACTTGGACGTATGGCAATTGTTGCCTCGCAGCCAGATTTACCTAAAGCCAGCTATTAAAAAGCTATCTATTAAAAAGCCAGCTAACAAAAATACAGCCAACAAAAAACCACCCCTAGGGGTGGTTTTTTGTTAAATGGTCGCTCGACGAGGCTCTCATCGAGTCTGTCTTACAGGCTGTCTTCCAGGCCACCCAGCACTTCTACCAGAGAGTTCATCAGGGCAATGAGTTCGCTGCCCATCAGGGCGAAGTCGGCGTCCAGACGCGCCAGTGGATCTTCTGTGCCCACCTCGTCGTTGTGGGCCCTAAACTCTTCAGAGAACTTCAGACGCTTGATGCCAGCATCTGACTGAAGCACGAAGGCGATAGACTGGCCAAAGTGCAGTGCCAGCTTATGCACCTGCTTGCCCACTTCAAGATGCGCCAGCACCTCATCTTCGGTCAGGTCTTGTTGCTTGAAGCGCACTATGCCGCCTTCATCCGAATCTGACTTGAGCTCGGCCTCATCTTGCATCTCAAAAGGTGCCGGTGTGCTGTTGCTCTTGAGCCATTCGGTCATCTGGGCTTCGATTGGTGTCTTAAAGCTCATGGGGATCACAGGCAGCGAGCCCAGTGCCTTACGCAGCAAAGCCAGCAACTCTTCAGCCTTAGTCGCGCTGGATGAGTCCACCAGGATCATCTCTATTTCAGGCAGGATCAGGGCGTGGATCTGGCTGCGACGAGAGAAGGCGCGTGGCAGTAGCGTGGTAGTGATCTCCTCCTTGAGCGCATCTTTCTCTTTCTTGGCCAGCTTGCGGTTTTCTTCATCTTCGATCTGCGCCACTTTTTCCTCTAGGGCTTCTTTTACCACCTGAGAAGGCAGTATCTTCTCCTCTTTGGTGGCGCAGATAAGGTGTCTATTCTCGGCGCTGTGTACTAAGGTGTGGCCGAGTTTACCCAGGGCCTTTGAAAAGCCGAATTTGCTGATGTCCTGGCTGGAGCAGGGAGAAAAAGTAAAGTCTTCAAGGGACTTCTCTAGCGCTTCGGTATCGACAGAGAAAGGTTTATTAAAACGATATACGGTAAGATTCTTAAACCACATGATAGGCGCTCAATGAAAAATAAAGCCGCAGTGTAAGCCATTGTAGGGCGCGGGTAAACCGCTAACAAACTTCCTCAAAATGTCACAAATATTGCTCAAGCGGCATAATTCATCAAACTGTAATATTTCTTTCTGCTCATCTGTATCGCCCATTCCGCCTGGGTTTGTGGCCTGAGTGTGTCGTCCATATTGCCAAATCTATCCAGTTGCTAAATCGATGAAATAAAACTGCAACATAAAAGTTGCACACTTTCGGCCGTCCAAACCAATAACCAAGACGAACAAACGTCGAAAGGATTAAATGATGAACGTTTTTTGTAAAACACTACTCGCTTCTGCGCTAGCAACTGCCACTCTCGCTTCTGCACACGCTGCAGAGCCATTGACTGTTTACGGCAAACTAAACGTAACGGCTCAATCTAACGATGTAGATGATGATGCAACGACGACTATTCAGAGCAACGCTTCTCGTTTTGGCGTGAAGGGTGCTTTCGAGCTGAGCAGCTCACTGGAAGCTTTCTACACTGTCGAGTATGAAGTGGACACGGGTGATGACGTTAAGGAAAACTTCAAGGCTCGTAACCAGTTCGTTGGTTTAAAAGGTAACTTCGGTGCTTTCTCTGTGGGTCGTAACGACACCATGTTGAAGCAGTCTCAAGGTAAAGTTGACCAGTTCAACGACCTTTCTGGTGACCTGAAGAACCTGTTCAAGGGTGAAAACCGTATCGAACAGACTGCGACTTACATGACGCCTTCTTTCAACGGTTTCAAGGTTGGTGTGACTTATGCTGCTGAAGGCGCAAGCTCACAGTATGGCCAAGACGGTTTCAGCGTTGCCGCTATGTACGGTGACAAGAAGTTGAAGAAGTCGCCAATCTTCGCCTCTATCGCTTATGATTCAGACGTTAAAGGCTACGAAGTTGTTCGTGCCACTGTTCAGGGTAAGATCGCTGGTCTGAAGATTGGTGGTATGTACCAGCAGCAGGAAGAGACTTACAAGAAAGACGGTACTGAAGTTGTGGGCGCCGACAGCAAGACAGGTTACCTGGTAAGCGCGGCCTACACTATCGATGCCGTGGTACTGAAGGCTCAGTATCAAGACATGGAAGACAAAGGCGATTCTTGGTCAATCGGTGGTGACTACAAGCTAGGCAAGCCAACTAAGCTGTTTGCCTTCTACACCAACCGTGACTTCGAAGGCGATGACAATACCGATAAGTTCTTCGGTATCGGTCTAGAGCACAAGTTCTAAGCTATTGATAAATAACATCGGCTCGCGAGTCGAGTGAAGAATAAAGGGAGGCTTAGGCCTCCCTTTTTGATGTAAGATTTATGACAAAATAAGCCGTTTTATGACAAACTAACCCAGCGGTTTCATAATTTTGTAATAAAAAAGACCAATAATGGACACGTGGGAATTCACAGATAGAAGATCGCATATGACTGCTAGGATTTTGATAGTTGAAGATGAGCTAGCCATCCGAGAGATGTTAGCTTTTGTTTTAGAACAACATGGATTTACGACAACTACAGCAGAGGATTTCGACTCAGCATTGGATATGTTGTCAGAACCCTATCCAGATTTGGTGTTGCTCGATTGGATGTTCCCGGGCGGCAGTGGTATTCAGCTTGCCAAGAAATTGCGTCAGGATGAGTTTACCCGTCACATTCCCGTTATCATGCTAACGGCCCGTGGCGAAGAGGAAGACAAGGTGAAGGGGCTCGAGGTGGGCGCCGATGACTATATTACCAAGCCTTTCTCGCCCAAAGAGCTGGTGGCCCGTATCAAGGCGGTAATGCGCCGCGCGGCACCGACGGCTCTGGAAGAGCCGATAGATGTACAAGGATTGGTACTCGACCCTGTGAGCCACCGTGTGACAGTGGGCGATCAGGTACTAGAGATGGGCCCGACCGAATTTAGGCTACTTCATTTCTTCATGACCCATCCGGAACGCGTCTACAGCCGCGAACAGTTGCTGGACAACGTGTGGGGTACCAATGTGTATGTCGAAGACAGAACCGTCGATGTGCATATTCGTCGTCTGCGTAAGGCCGTCGAACCGTCGAATCACGATCGCTTGATTCAAACCGTTCGTGGTGCGGGCTACCGTTTTTCGACCCGTCTCTAGGGCCAAATTTCTTTGTGGTTTAAGATTCATCTAAACAGGTTTTGATTGTATGGCTTGGGGTTTGCAATGACAGACTGCTAGCCGGCAAGAAAGCACAGACACTGTTTAGATGAACCCTAGGGGCCGCGCCTCTTGTGTCTTGTTTATCTGTTATCTCATGCCTGTGTAAATCATTGCTGCAGGCGTAGATAGCCGGGGACAAAAACACAAAAGCTCGCCGCCGAAACAAACAGCAAGGGTCGATAGATCCAAGCAAATTGATAGGCACAAGAGGCTATTTGCGCTATCTTGTGCCCATTCGCTCACTATGGCTTATCTATGTTTGATTCATATTCAGGGTATCAACTACTCACTCGGTTAGTGATATATCTACTGCTCTGTCTTGCCGTTGGATTACTCATAAATCAGGTGCTGTGGATCATGTTTCTGGGCAGTATTGCCCTGCTCATTTGGCACTATAAACAGATCTCAAGACTCAATTATTGGTTGTGGCGCGACAAGCGGCTAACGCCTCCCAACGGCAGTGGCAGTTGGGAAGGGGTGTTCAATGGTATCTATCGTCTACAGGGCAAGAACCGTAAACGTGTCAGCCAGCTCGCCTATCTTCTCGCCCGCTTCAGACAAGGGGCCGAGGCCCTGCCCGATGCGGCCGTGGTGCTCGACTCAGAGAACAATATTGCCTGGTGCAATAAGCTGGCCCAGCTGATGTTAGGCCTGGTGTGGCCCCAGGACAATGGCCAGCGGATCGATAATCTCATTCGTCATCCCGATTTCTCCAACTACCTCAAGCAGGCGGACTTCGATGAGCCTTTCGAGCTCATCGATACCCAGAGCGACAATCGTATCTTAGAGATACGTATCATGGGATACGGTTCGGGTCAGCGGTTGCTCATCGCCCGTGATATCACCCGTATTCGTCAGCTCGAGGGGATGCGTAAGGAGTTTGTGGCCAACGTCTCCCATGAACTCAAGACCCCGCTAACGGTATTGCAGGGCTATCTTGAGATGATGCAGGGCATGGCCGAGCCGGACTCGCCCAATGCCAAGGCGATGTCGCAGATGCAGCAGCAGACCAACCGTATGCGCTCCATGGTCGAGCAGCTGCTGGTGCTGTCGCGCATCGAAGATGGCAGCGCGGTCAACCTGGATACCAAGGTGAATATGGCACACCTGATGGAGACCCTCAAAGAGGAGGCGCAGGCGTTGGCCTTGGGGCAGTATGAGCTGTCTATCGAGGCGGATCCCGGGCTTAACCTCTATGGCAGCGAGGTACAGCTTCGCAGCGCCTGTTCTAACCTGGTGTCGAACGCCATTCGCTATACCGAGCCGGGCGGTAAGATCAGCATACGCTGGAAACGTGTGCCCATGGGCGCCGAGTTTAGCGTGACAGATACTGGCGAGGGCATAGCGCCGCAGCATCTTACCCGTCTGACCGAGCGTTTCTACCGGGTCGATAGCGCCCGCTCGCGCCAGAGTGGTGGCTCGGGATTGGGCCTGGCCATTACCAAGCACGCGCTGCATCATCACCAGAGCGATCTCACCATAGAGAGTAAGTTCGGGGTAGGCAGCCGCTTTAGCTTCATCATCCCCAATCACCTGCTGGATCTTTAAAGGGGAGGGGTTAGTCGTTGGGGCAAGTGCTAGCCACTTTACAAAGCTTAAACGCCGTCGCTAATGACGGCGTTTTTTATGGGGCTTTTTTAATGGCGTCTAGGTTATGGAAATCGCCGTCACCCATGACGCAAACTTGACGATTTAATGTCAAACAGAATATGGCGACGCGAAAAAGCGCATTTGCGGCGAATTAATTTGTCATTGTCATCTAAGTGTCACATCACAGTCATAGACTTGTCACCGTTGCGATTGATACTGGCTGCAACTTAAATGAAACGAGTAAGCAAGTCCGCTTAACACTGGAGCATAGAATGAAACTTAAACAGCTTGTCGGTGCGGTGAGTTTAACAGCCGCTAGTGTATTCTCAGCAGCCTCTATGGCCGCGCTTGATCCATCACTGCCTACCTATGAAAAAACAAGTGGTGTATCGGGTAACCTATCTTCTGTAGGTTCAGACACTCTAGCCAACATGATGACCCTATGGGCGGAAGAGTACAAAGAAATGTACCCTAACGTTAACATTCAGATTCAAGCCGCGGGTTCATCTACTGCGCCACCAGCACTGACTGAGGGTACTTCACAGTTCGGTCCAATGAGCCGTAAGATGAAGCCTAACGAAATCGAAGCATTTGAAAAGCACTACGGTTACCAGCCAACGGCTATCCGTGTAGCTATCGATGCCCTGGCCGTATTCGTACACAAAGATAACCCAATCAAGGGCCTAAGCATCGAGCAGATCGACGGTATCTTCTCTGCAACACACAAGTGTGGCGGTAGCGATGTTCAGCGTTGGGGCGATGTTGGCCTAGACGGTTCTTGGGCTGCTAAAGACGTACAGCTATATGGCCGTAACTCAGTATCTGGTACTTACGGTTACTTCAAGAAGAAAGCACTTTGTAAGGGCGACTTCAAGGCTAACGTCAACGAGCAACCAGGTTCTGCATCAGTGGTTCAGTCTGTATCTCAATCACTTAATGCTATCGGTTACTCAGGTATCGGTTATAAGACTGCAGGCGTGAAAGCGGTTGCTATCTCTAAGAAGGGTGACAACTACATCGAAGCATCAGCCGCTAACGCTGCTGACGGTAGCTACCCACTATCACGTTACCTATACGTTTACGTGAACAAGCACCCTAACAAAGACTTGGCACCACTCGAGCGTGAATTCCTACGCTTCGTATTGTCAAAGCAGGGTCAGCAAATCGTAATGAAAGACGGTTATGTACCACTACCACGTAGTGTGACTGCTAAAGACCTGAAAAAAGCGGGTATCCGTCTGTAAGACACCAGCTTGAACTAAAAAGGCCTCCTAGTGAGGCCTTTTTTGTCTTCCAAATAAGACGATATTTTGTTTGCTTGAGTCGTATTTGACGGCAATCTCATTTGTTGAGTGTGTCTGATTTGTCCACATTCATGGCAACCTATCACCTGCGGTGAGCTTATGTGCAAACACTCTTTTGGCTCGCCACGAGCACATCCTTGTGGGCTCTGCGAAATCATCCATGATTTCGAAGGCCAAAAGCGTGTTTACACTGGAATCTAAACGTTTCTTCGATTTGACCGTGAATGGTGTAGAAAGGGAGCAAAAGCTAACTTGGTTTTGTTTCAAAGTGTGTTGATCTTGGAATGAAGGTTTGGCATCTCTATAGTTTGCTTGATTAGCATTTGGCGACATAGTCATTTATTAATTGAGTTGAAGGTCACACCTTCATGGCTATCTAACGCCTACCCGGCGAGGGATGTGCAGATACGCCTGTGACACGCTGTGCGCCATCCCTGGCCGCTCTGCGGTTTCATCCCTGAAACCGAAGGTCACCGGCGTATCTACACTCGGTATCCAACGTCTCTTCGATTTACCGTCATTGAGAAGACATAGATTCAACTCACTATTTTTTAGAGAGAAATCTTTGATTAAATGTGACCTAGCATGTTGTATAGCCCTGACGAGATAGATTAAAGTATCATCAATTAAGGACAGAGCTAGGCCAACTCGAATCAAACATCGACTACGCCATTCAGGGAATGAAAAAGCCAACCACATGAGCCAATCAGCTCCTTTATAAGATTACTCTGCCCCACTTCTTTACATGCTTGGTCTCCTACCTTACAAGGTAGCGTACCTTGCAAGGTCTCACTAATAAGTTGTTATGTGCTAAGAGAGTTGAACCATGTTTGAGGAACTTTTTAACGTCTTTTCTCGAAGACAATTATCTGACTCAGATCCAAAACTTACGCCGCTCACTAGAACCTTTAGAAACAGGTTGATCATGTTGCTTCGCGATCATCTGCAGAGTCGTTTTGGGGAGTTCCTAGGGCAACTACATACGAAGATTGGCTATTTGCACGGGGAGTTTCAGCTCTCAAATGCGCGAATGCAGCAGCCGGACGACACACTCCAATTCGTCCTCAATTGCAAAGATGAGGAGTTGTTTGATGTCATCGAACTCATCTTTAAGTCAAACCTGCCCGGCATTACTTGGCCGGACAATCCTTTAATTGTAGTGGCATAGTGAATTTGGCCACCTGAATAGACGAAGTGATAGACTCACTTCTGGAAAAAAGGTGGTAGAAATGAAGAACACAAGACCGACATTCAGTGCAGAGTT
>NZ_JAKIKY010000015.1 GCF_023349185.1 Shewanella aquimarina
CAACCCTGACCATCACGGTTGATCCGGTCAACGATGACTTCACCGATGACAACGAAGTCATTAACGTCAATGAAGACAGCGGCGCCACCACAGGTAATGTGATTGATGGCACCAGCGTCGATGGCGAGCTGAGCGTGCAGAGTTTCAGCATCGACGGCGTTACCGGCCCATTCACCCTGGGTCAGGCAGTTAACATCAATGGCGTCGGCAGCTTCACTCTAAACGCTGACGGCAGCTATAGCTTTACCCCGGCCACCAACTACAACGGTCCAGTACCAGTGATCACCTATGTGCTCACCGACGGCTCAAGCACCGACACCTCAACCCTGACCATCACGGTTGATCCGGTCAACGATGACTTCACCGATGACAACGAAGTCATTAACGTCAATGAAGACAGCGGCGCCACCACAGGTAATGTGATTGATGGCAGCAGCGTCGATGGCGAGCTGAGCGTGCAGAGTTTCAGCATCGACGGCGTTACCGGCCCATTCACCCTGGGTCAGGCGGTTAACATCAATGGTGTCGGCAGCTTCACCCTGAACGCTGACGGCAGCTACAGCTTTACCCCGGCCACCAACTACAACGGTCCAGTACCAGTGATCACCTATGTGCTCACCGACGGCTCAAGCACCGACACCTCAACCCTGACCATCACGGTTGATCCGGTCAACGATGACTTCACCGATGACAACGAAGTCATTAACGTCAATGAAGACAGCGGCGCCACCACAGGTAATGTGATTGATGGCACCAGCGTCGATGGCGAGCTGAGCGTGCAGAGCTTCAGCATCGACGGCGTTACCGGCCCATTCACCCTGGGTCAGGCGGTTAACATCAATGGCGTCGGCAGCTTCACCCTGAACGCTGACGGCAGCTACAGCTTTACCCCGGCCGCCAACTACAACGGTCCGGTACCAGTGATCACCTATGTGCTCACCGACGGCTCAAGCACCGACACCTCAACCCTGACCATCACGGTTGATCCGGTCAACGATGACTTCACCGATGACAACGAAGTCATTAACGTCAATGAAGACAGCGGCGCCACCACAGGTAATGTGATTGATGGCACCAGCGTCGACGGTGAGCTGAGCGTGCAGAGCTTCAGCATCGACGGCGTTACCGGCCCGTTCACCCTGGGTCAGGCAGTTAACATCAATGGCGTCGGCAGCTTCACCCTGAACGCTGACGGCAGCTACAGCTTTACCCCGGCCGCCAACTACAACGGTCCGGTACCAGTGATCACCTATGTGCTCACCGACGGCTCAAGCACCGACACCTCAACCCTGACCATCACGGTCACCCCAGACAACACCGATGTGGCCAACGATGCGATCACCGTGGCAGAAGACACTGTTGCCAGCGGCAACGTGCTGAGCAACGATGAGGCCGGTAACACCAGCGTGGTCAGCTTCACCCTCGACACCGACGGCAACGGCTCACAAGAGAGCTTCACAGCCGGTGACAGCGTCACCCTGGCGGGCGGCATACTGATGTTTAACAGCAATGGTAGCTACAGCTTCACGCCAAACCAGGATTGGAACGGCAGCGTACCGGTTGTCACCTACACCACCAACACCGGTGAGACGGCGACCCTGACCATCACGGTCACCCCAGACAACACCGATGTGGCCAACGATGCGATCACCGTGGCAGAAGACACTGTTGCCAGCGGCAACGTGCTGAGCAACGATGAGGCCGGTAACACCAGCGTGGTCAGCTTCACCCTCGACACCGACGGCAACGGCTCACAAGAGAGCTTCACAGCCGGTGACAGCGTCACCCTGGCGGGCGGCATACTGATGGTTAACAGCAATGGTAGCTACAGCTTCACGCCAAACCAGGATTGGAACGGCAGCGTACCGGTTGTCACCTACACCACCAACACCGGTGAGACGGCGACCCTGACCATCACGGTCACCCCAGACAACACCGATGTGGCCAACGATGCGATCACCGTGGCAGAAGACACGGTTGCCAGCGGCAACGTGCTGAGCAACGATGAGGCCGGTAACACCAGCGTGGTCAGCTTCACCCTCGATACCGACGGCAACGGCTCACAAGAGAGCTTCACTGCCGGTGACAGCGTCACCCTGGCGGGTGGTGTACTGGTGGTTAACAGCAATGGTAGCTACAGCTTCACGCCAAACCAGGATTGGAACGGCAGCGTACCGGTTGTCACCTACACCACCAACACCGGTGAGACGGCGACCCTGACCATCGCGGTCACCCCAGGAGTCGACGGCGGCAACAATGTTGACCTTATAGTCGATGATGCCAACACCCAAGGCACTGCAACCGACAGCGACAGCGCAGGTTTGAGCTTCACTGCAGGTGCTTACGATGTAACAGGTTTTGCTTTTGGCAACATTGGCGATATCAATGTTAGCGGCCTTGACGCCAACATTAGCTGGGACCTTGATGCCTCGGGTAACCTGATCGGCAGCATAGACGGCACACCGGTATTACAGCTAAGTCTATCGGGTAGTAACATCAGCGCGGGCGCCACCGGTTCGGTAACTGTTTCAGTGACCCTGCTGGATAACTTGCCACACGGCGCAAACGTCGATGACATTGTCATCAATGGCATCACTGTAGAAGCGACAGATACAAGTAATGCAACCGCCACGGGTTCTGTATCCGTGAAGGTTATCGACGACGGCGTCACGCTCGATCCGCTAGACCTTGCCGGTGACAATGCCGCAGGTATCTATGATGGCGTTATCAATGTCGACGGCGCAGATCAAGACTTTAGTGCAGACCTCTCAGGCAATATTTCGGGCGGGGGAACCTTCTCCGACTCAGGCATTACCGCCGGTGGTTTGACCGTGTTCTACTATGTCGATCCGGCCAATCCAGGCATACTCATTGCCTATTCGGATACCAGTGGCACACCTTCGGCTTACGATTCTGGCAACGGTGCGCAATCGGTGATATTTACCCTATCTATCGATCCGAATAGCGATAGCTACCAGCTAGATCTGAAGCATGCCATCGATGAACTCAGCACAGTGACTGTAGCCAACATGAGTGGTGGTAAAGGCGGTAACACGCCAGCAGCCTATGTGATGGCCGATGGTACAATTTATAACGATATTAATGATGTAACGAATCCGAATGACATTGCATTCACCTTAACGTCTACATCGGGCAGCATTGCAAGCACCGTCAATGGCAACACCAATGGTTTCGGCGCACAAAACGCCTGGGTCGATCAAGGCGAAGCACTCATCATCGACTACGCCAATGAGGTAGCCTCCGCTTCGATCAACTTTAGCGGTGCCACCTATATCCATTACAAGGCATACGATGCCAATGGCAACTTGCTGGGCGAAGGCGACATTACCAGCGGACAAACCATTGGGAACCTTGGCGAAATTAGCTATATCGAAGTGTCCACCAGTGCGCAAGGGGGGCATGCCAACTTCCAGTTTACTGGTACGTCGGCAGAAAATATCGTCAGCTCTACCGTAGATGTAGATCTCGACTTCACAGTCAATGTTACCGACAGCGATGGCGATACCTCTACAGGTTCTATCCATATTGACCTTGATGCACCTGGCAGCACAACTACGGCACCAACGGCGCTGACTGCCAATGCAATCTCCACCTTAAGCGAGGGCGACCTATACAAAGATGGCACCGAGTCCGACTTACAGACACTGCGCTTCAAGTCTGGCAGCGAGTCGATTACGGCATTCCAGTTTGGCGATACGGATGATATCCAAGTCTCTGGTGTCAATGCCAAGATAAGCTGGTCATTTAACGAGAACGGACAACTCATAGGTACCTTCATGGGTAAAGAGGCTATCCGCCTGACCCTGAATGGTAATCGTATCGAAAGTGGCGAAGAGGGAAGCGTTAGCGTTACTGCCGAACTATTGGCCTCTTTCCCACATAATGTTTCTAGCGAGAATCTAGTAATTACCGGCATCAACATTGTCGGCGTCGATGCTCTGGGGCAGAAGGCTGTTTCCACTATCACAGTCTCTGTCAGTGACTATGCAGAAGCGGTAAATGATAGTGTTCGCGGAACAGAAGATCATGACCTTTCAGGCAATCTGCTCACGAATGATATCGATCCTGACGACGAGTTATCTATCGTTAGCTTTAAGCTATCAGGAAAGACATATCAGGCAGATGGCAGCATCATTAACCTTACCGAAGGCAAACTGAGTATCCACGCAGATGGTCGCTTTACGTTCGAACCAAATCAGCATTGGAGCGGTACGCTGCCACAGATTGAATATCTCACCAATACGGGTGACACGGCTATTCTCGATCTGAATGTCGTAGCTGTCGCCGATGCTCCGATACTGAGCGCAAGTACAGGTGACGTAGTCCAAGGCGAAGTAGCCCTGGATATAAACGTGGCACTCGTCGACAGAGATGGTAGTGAGTCACTGACAGACGTTACCATTCAAGGTGTCCCAAGTGGCGTCTCGTTATCCGCCGGTACTCTCAACGCCGATGGCAGCTGGACAGTCAGCGTTAACCAATTGGGCAACCTCAGCATCAAGGCGGACGATAGCTACAATGGCGATCTGGAATTCACCTTGACCATTAAGGCAAGCTCAGTTGAGCAAAGCAACTCTGATAGCGCCTCTAGCCAGACTATGCTGGATGTTTCGCTGAGAAACTACCACTATGACAACGGTACAGATGGCGACAACGTGATCAATGGTGGCGAAGATAATGATGTCATTGTCAGTGACACAACTGGCATACAGGTAGTACAGGGCGAAAACTACAATGTCGCCTTTATCCTGGATTCGTCAGGAAGTATGGGCTCGAATCGAATTGAGTCGGCTAAGGATCAGCTACTACAGGTCTTCAATACATTGAAGGCCAGCGTGGGTGGCGCTACCTCAGGTACGGTGAACGTATTACTTGTCGACTTTAACAGCGGCACTAAGGCACATGTGGCCGTTAATCTAGCCGATTCAGATGCTATCTCTAAGTTAGAGAGCGTACTGAAGGAAATCAGCAGCGACAATGGTAGAACCAACTACGAGGCGGCATTTGAGACTGTCATCGATTGGTTTAGTCATGGTTCGGCAGCTAGCAATACAGGCACCAACCTGACCTACTTCATTACAGACGGTGAAACCAACAACTACAACGTGGATGCGGATCCTGAAGATGTGTGGGTTTATAATAATTACTACAATGACTGGGATAAAAAGTTATCCGATCTTCTAGATAAGTACGTCCCAGGCCAAGAACTTAAGCACGATGGCAAAGTCATCATCGATGAATACGGTAACATTAATTACTGGTATAGAGACGATGGCTCATGGAAGCATTATCAAACCGGTAGCATAAGAGTCGACGAAAATGGCGACTACTATGTCGCGAAGATCGCCTACGGATACAGCAATGGTAACGGCACAGACGTCACGGCAGAGTCTGAAGCATTGGCTGCCTTCCAAGTGCTTAACACTCTGTCTAACGTGGAAGCTATTGGCATAGGCAGCGGTATCAGTCTGAATAAGCTTACCCCTTATGATTCAGATGGTAATGTAGCCACCAATATCAATGTGAGTGACCTGGCGAGCATCATCCTGGGCTCTAAAGAGATGCTACTTCAGGGTGATGACACGGTTAACGCTGGTGAGGGTAATGACATCGTCTTTGGCGATCTGGTTCAGTTCGACGGCATCGACGGCCAGGGCTACGCAGCGCTGCAGAAATTTGTGGCACAGCAACTGGGTGAAGATGCTTCAACCGTTACAATCCAAGATGTTCATGAGTTCGTAGCAGCCAACCCCGCGCTATTCGACACCTCGCGTGACCATGACGGTGACGACATTCTTGCCGGCAATCAAGGAGATGATATCCTCTTCGGTCAAGGCGGCAATGACGAGCTTCACGGCGGTAGCGGCGATGATATGCTACTAGGCGGTCACGGCAGCGACATGCTGATCGGTGGTGCCGGCGAAGATATTCTCATCGGTGGCCTGGGCGATGACACCCTAACCGGTGGCACAGGTAAGGCCGATAGCGAAGCCGATACTTTCGTTTGGCAGCAAGGTGATACGGGTACCGACCACATTACCGATTTCGATATCAGCCAGGACAAGCTGGATCTAAGCGATCTACTCCAGGGCGAAAACGGCGGTAACTTGGAAGACTACCTCCACTTCACCGTTGATAACGGTTCAACTACCATTGAAATTGATGCCAATAACGATGGTCACGTGGACCAGACCATAGTGCTCGACGGTGTCGACCTGAGCCATCTGGGCACAACCGATGGTCAAATCATCAACGGTTTGTTGGGCTCAGAGGGTAACGGTGCATTGATCGTAGATAATGCCGCATCTGACACTGCGCAATCTAGCTACAGTGTACCGACAAGCCTAGACGACGAAGGCCAAATTCAGACAATACTCCCTTAAAAAGGGATAACAGTAAAATGGCACCAACTAGTTTCGGCTAATTGGTGTCATTTTTACTTTGGTGATGTTTTAGTATTACTTCTATAATTGTTCTACGATAATTTTATAATAAAATCTTAAGGATAAGCTTTTAAGGTGCAAGCTTCAGCGTCTCCAAAAACTGAACAATGGACAGTTTCAGCCTCCCAAAGAGTGACTGTCGATCCCTTGTTAGACAGTTTAGTGTTATTGACAGAATACTTTGGCAGCCCCTGTTCCAGCGAGTCATTAGCCGCTGGACTGCCGCTGTCGGGGAGTATTTTGACACCCGAACTTGTCCCACAGGCAGCTAGTCGAGCCGGGTTGGCGGCCAAGCTGACTCGTAAGGGGCTGGATCAGATCTCCCCGATCCTCCTGCCTTGTATCTTGCTGCTAAAAGATAAGAATGCCTGTCTGCTGCGAGAGATCGACATAGACAAAGACAGGGCTGTGATTCAGCTGCCGGAAACCGGCGGCGAAGAAGTGCTCAGCATAGAAGCGCTCGAAGCCATGTACGTCGGATATCTGTTTCTCGTTAAACAACAGTACCGTGGCGACATGGGACTGGATGTGCATCTGCACGACAGTCGCACCCACTGGCTTATCCAAACCCTAAAAGATTCGGCGCCCATCTACCGAGACGCCTTAATAGCCTCCGTGCTGGTGAACCTGTTCGCCTTGGTATCGCCACTGTTTATCATGAATGTCTATGACAAGGTGGTGCCTAACCTCGCCTTCGAGTCCCTATGGGTACTCGCCATAGGCGCCGGCATCGCCTACATCTTCGATCTGGTCATGCGGCAACTCAGGGCCTATCTGATCGATGTGGCGGGCAAGAAGGTCGACATCATAGTGTCATCGAGGCTTTTCGCTAAGGCCATAGGCATCCCCTTAGAGAAACGCTCCCCCAGTATCGGCGGCATGGCACGCCAGTTGGGCGAATTTGACAGCATACGCGAGATATTGACCTCGGCGACCATCACCACCCTGGTCGATCTGCCGTTTGCACTGTTCTTCATGCTGATCATCTATATAGTTGCCGGCGATCTGGCCATCATCCCTGTGATAGGCGGCATCATTATCATTGCCTATACCCTGATCATGCAGCCGCGCCTCAAGGCGGCTATCGAAGAGAGCAACAAGTTCTCTGGCCTGAAACATGGTCACCTGATCGAGTCTCTGGCCTCTATCGAGTCGATAAAATCCAGCGGCGCCGAAGGCCTAGTGCAGAAGAGCTGGCAGCAGATGATTGGCCACACCGCTAACTGGCAGCTGAAGGTCAAGAAGATCTCCACCTCGGTCACTAACGTTGCCAACTTCACCGTACAACTCTCCGTGGTCTGCGTGGTGATCTTAGGGGTATATCGCGTCGCCGATAACGATATCTCCATGGGCGGCATTATCGCCGCGGTGATCCTGTCTAGCCGGGCCATCTCACCCATGGCGCAGCTGGCCGGCCTGATGACCCGAGGCAACCATACCGCCAGCGCCCTAAGGCAGCTGGATCAGATCATGACCCAGGAAGATGAGTTTGAGAATAAGGGCCATCTGGTCAGCAAACAGCGTCTCAAGGGCCAGATCAACGCCGACCACGTCAGCTTTAATTATCCTGGCTCAGAGCGTCCCGTACTGCACCCCATGTCCCTGTCGATTGCACCGGGTGAACGCATCGCCATCATAGGCCGCAACGGTTCGGGCAAGAGCACCCTGGCCAAGCTCTTAGTCGGCCTCTACCAACCTACCAAGGGCAGTTTGCGCTACGACGGCCTGGATTCGGCGCAGATTCACCCAACAGATCTGCGTAGAAACTTCGGTTACCTGCCTCAGGACATCACTCTATTCCACGGGACAATCCGCGACAACATACTCTTCGGTACCCGACAGGTCACCGAACATCAGCTAATCCGTGCGGTGCAGTTGTCTGGCGTCAACCAGTTTACCGATATCGAGACCGAAGGCTTAGATCAACAGGTCGGTGAAGGCGGTCAGTCTCTGTCTCGCGGTCAACGCCAAACCATAGCGCTGGCACGGGCGACCCTAAACGATCCGCCTGTACTCTTAATGGATGAACCGACCGCTAGCTTAGATGCGCGCGCCGAAAAGCAATTTATTCGCGCCATGAAGAATGTCTCCAAGGAGCGCACCCTGCTGCTGATTACCCACAAGATGCACCTGCTGAATCTCGTTGACCGTATCATAGTCTTAGATCGAGGCCATCTGGTGGCCGACGGCCCGAAAGAGCAGGTACTCAACCAGCTCGCCAAGGGGCTACTTTCGGGAGGGCCGAAGAGTGAGTAAGCACTTAACTACCCAAGATTTAGAGATGGTCGATGACGTCTACGGCGCCATGATGACAGATGCGCCCACCAGTCACAGGCTGATAATCTGGGCCCTGACCGCCCTCGCCTTTAGCTTCCTGGTATGGGCCTATTTTGCCGAGCTGGATCGGGTGACCACGGGCACAGGCAAGGTGATTCCCTCGTCTCAGGTACAGGTGATTCAGAGTCTGGACGGCGGCATCATGAAAGAGTTGTATGTCCGTGAAGGCATGACGGTCACCAAGGGCCAGCCTCTGGTGCGCATAGATGACACCCGTTTTCGCTCAGACTTCGCCCAGCAGGAGCAGGAGGTCTACAGCCTGCAGGCTAACGTTATTCGTCTGCGCGCCGAGCTCAACAGCATCACCATCTCAGATGTGGCCGCCGACTGGCGCGAGCAGGTGAAGATCGCCAAACAGCCGCTACAGTTCCCGCCTGAGCTGATCGAAAGCGAACACGACCTGATAGAGCGTCAGCGCGACGAATACTCGGGCAGGCTGGACAACCTGAGCAATCAGCTGGAGATCCTAGCGCGCCAGATCCAACAGAAGCAGCAGGAAACCGAAGAGCTGGCCTCTAAGATCAATACCCTGACAACCAGCTTCCAGCTGGTGACCCGGGAACTTGAGCTGACCCGTCCGCTAGCCGACAAGGGGATTGTGCCCGAGGTTGAGCTGCTTAAGCTGGAACGTAACGTCAACGACATTCGCGGTGAGCTAAGCTCGCTCAGGCTACTCAGGCCGAAGGTTAAGGCATCACAGGATGAGGCGATACTGAAACGCCGCGAAGCCGTGTTCGTCTACGCCGCAGAGGCCCGCACCCAGCTCAACGAGATGCAGACACGTCTGTCGCGCATCAACGAGGCTCAGGTGGGCGCACGAGATAAGGTGAGCAAGGCCGAGATCGTCTCGCCGGTAAACGGCACGATCAAAACAGTTCATATCAACACCTTAGGTGGTGTTGTTCAGCCTGGCATCGACATCATAGAGATAGTGCCATCTGAAGATCAGCTGCTTATCGAAACCAAGATCATTCCGAAAGATATCGCATTTTTACATCCTGGCTTACCCGCCGTTGTTAAAGTTACTGCCTACGATTTCACTCGTTACGGTGGCCTCAATGGCGTTGTGGAGCACATCAGTGCCGATACAACACAGGACGAAGAGGGAAACAGTTTCTATCTTGTAAGGGTTAGAACTGAACTATCAAGTTTGACGAAAGACGACGGCACCCAGATGCCCATCATACCTGGCATGTTAACCACGGTGGATGTGATCACTGGGCAAAGATCTGTTCTGGAGTACATACTTAATCCAATTTTGAGAGCAAGAGACACTGCTCTACGTGAACGTTAAGTTCACAACAATAACCAGGGGGGTTACCAAATGAGTAAGCAAACCATGCATCAACTAAAGCGCAGTGCCATGGCACTCGCCATTAGTGCGATGTTGATACCCGGGGCAGCCTCTAGCCAAACGCTAGAACAGGCTGTCGCCCATACGCTGGATACCAATCCAGATATTCGCATCGCATTTAATCGCTTCAAGGCACGCGAAGAGCAGGTCAATCAGGCAATCGCCGGTTACATGCCAAGCGTTGATATCAGTGGTGGCTATGGCTGGGAGCAGACAAATAGTCCGTCTACCCGCCGCCGTGCAGGCCAGGGCGATGTTGACGAGGATGGTGTCATCGAATTGATGCGTGGTGAAGTCGGATTTAGCATCAAGCAGATGCTTTTCGACGGTTTCTACACCTCGAGCGAAGTGGATCGTTTTAGCTTCGAAGCCAGCGCCGATCAATGGGCCCTGTTTGCCGCTGCCGAAGATATCGCACTGGATGTGGCTAAAGTCTACGTCAACTATATCCGTAGTGAGCAAGTGCTGACCCTGGCAGAGAAAAACCTGCAGAGTCATAAAGACATCTATGATCAGATCAAACAGCGTACAGATTCGGGCCTGGGCTCAGTCGCAGATCTGTCTCAAATCACGGGTCGTCTGGCCCGCGCCAACGCCAACGTGATCGCGGCGAAGAACAACTTCTTCGATGCCAAGGCGCAGTTTGTTCGTATCGTCGAGAAAGAGCCGGAAAACCTAATCGTTCCCGTGCCTGATGACGATATGCTGCCGACCAACCTCACCGACGGCCTCAAGGTTGCCCAGGAAAACCATCCTATTCTGAAATCGGCCGCCAGTGATATCTCGGCAGCAGAGAACGAGCGTTCATCTGCCCAATCCAACTACTATCCTAAGCTCTCGCTGGAATTAGGTGGTAACTGGAACGATAACCTTGACGGTGA
The DNA here is from genome assembly GCF_023349185.1 of Shewanella aquimarina. Lineage (GTDB taxonomy): Bacteria > Pseudomonadota > Gammaproteobacteria > Enterobacterales > Shewanellaceae > Shewanella > Shewanella aquimarina. The sequence goes on from NZ_JAKIKY010000015.1 coordinate 11,037, forward strand.
AGATGGCTACTCAGCCTTCGCCTCACAAAATGTCGGCGGTCATAACAATGATCTTGTCGCCATGGTAAGGGTGAAATACAACCTGTTTGCCGGTGGTAAAGATCTGGCCCGCGAGAAGGAAGCGGCCTACAAGATCGGCGAGGCAAAAGAGATTCGCCAGCGTGCCTATCGTCAGGTGGTCGAAGGGGTCAACCTGGCCTGGAACGCCTATGAGATGCTAGAGCCACAGAAGCTCTATATCCGCGATCACGTCATCGCAGCCAAAGACACTCAAGTCGCCTATAGCCAACAGTTCAACCTGGGACAGCGCACCTTATTGGATTTGCTGGATACCGAAAACGAACTGTTTGAAGCGCGTAAGGATTACCTCGATGCCGAATATGACGAGATCCTCTCCGAATATCGCATCCTTAACGCTACAGGAAGACTACTGGAATCGCTTCGTGTGACTCGCCCCGATGTCTGGAAGGGTGAGCGCGAATACGAAGGGGGAGTAAAATAATGAAAGCCTTATTGATTATTCTTAGCGTCGCCTTACTGGGCGGCTGCGCCTCGCGCGACATAGTGACCATGGATACCCCAACCAATCAGGTATTCGATCTTAACGACAAAGATAAAGATGGTGTTATTGTCGCTCGCGAACGCTGTAACGATACTGTGCTCGGTGCCAACATTGATAACTACGGCTGTGGTAAGATTAAGCCGATCAATGAGCGTCAAGAACTTAAGATATTGTTCGCCAACGACTCTTACTACATTGATCCCCAGTACTATGATCAGGTAGAAATGGTTGCGACTTTCATGAGACAGTACCCCAATACTAAGGTGACCATCGAGGGCCACTGCAGTAAGACGGGTAGCTATGAGCACAACCTGACGCTGTCGCAAAACCGCGCCGATGCTGTAACTTCGCTGTTGTCCGAGCGATTCGGTATCGCCAACGACCGTCTGACCGCCATAGGCTACAGCTACGACAGACCGGTAGACCCTACTCATACCAAGATGGCACACACACGTAACCGCCGCGTGATCGCAGAGGTAACGGGTGAAGACACCAGAGCCGATATGAAGTGGCACATCTACACTGTTGATGAACAAGTAAAATAAAAAAATAGTCGGAGAAGATGAAGGCCAAAATTGGCAGGCAAAAACGCTTTCAAAGGGTCTGCCAACTTTGCGTTGTGGCAACGGCCCTGGGGTTTTCTTGCCTATACGCTTCTCCGACACAAACACTCGACGCCAACTACATTAAGTCCACCCTAGAAGCCCGATACGGTGAGCGCGCAGGCATGCGCGTCGCCGCCTGGTTTAAGGTGCTGGACGAATCGCAGGGGCTGAGTGAACAAGAGAAGATCACCAAGGTAAATAACTTTTTCAATCTGTTTAGGTTTGTGGACGACATCAAGTTGTGGGGCGTCAGTAACTACTGGGCCACACCGATGGAGTTTATCGGGGTGAATGGCGGCGATTGTGAAGATTTCTCCATCGCCAAATATTTCACCCTACTGCAGCTGGGCATTCCCGATGACAAGCTGCGGATCACTATGGTCAAGGCCACCTCGGTCAACCAGTACCACATGGTGTTAGCCTACTATGAAACGCCCGGCTCCATCCCCTTGGTGTTGGATAACCTGGACAGACAGATTAAACCGGCCACCCAGAGACAAGATCTGATCCCCGTATACAGCTTTAACGGTCGTCAGTTGTGGCTAAACAAAGAAAAAGGTCGCGGTGTACTGGCAGGCTCATCGGGACGCCTTGAAAAATGGAATGATCTCAAAAATAGATTAGGTGTTGAGCGACTCAAAATGCCTAAGTTAAGATTGGAGTAGCGAAAACAATGACACTGTTTCGACAGATATACTCACTGCTTTTTGGCCTGTTCTTGGTCGTTGTCATCAGCCTGGCTTATGTACAATTTACAGAGACGCAAAGCTTTCTGACCAAGCAGATGGAGTCCGATCTCAATAACACCAGCCACAGTCTGGGGATCATGCTGGTTCCCGATCTGGAAGCGGGTGACATTGTCGGCGCGGAGACGCTGATCAACGTTATCTTCGAAGGCGGCTATTACCAACAGGTGAAACTCACCTGGCTGGTCGATGGCAAACAACAGGTGTGGGAAAACGACGTTAAGATTGAGGGCGTCCCCCAATGGTTTATCGACCTGGGGTTCTTCGAAACCATTAAACGCGAAAGCACCATTACCTCGGGTTGGATCCAACTGGCCAAGCTAGAGATCACCGCCCACCCTGGCTTTGGTTACAACGAGCTGTGGCGCACCCTGACCAACGCCATCATAGTCATCTCTATCCTGTTTTTACTCGCCATCATGCTGGCGCGCTTCGGACTAACCTGGATCCTGCGACCACTGCATGAGATTGCCGAGCATGCGACCGAAATCGCCCAGCGTAAGTTTGGTCCAGACATGGCAATTCCCAAGACCTCTGAGCTTAAATCCGTGGTCGAAGCCTTTAACAGCATGTCTCACCAGCTCAAGCAGATCTTCAGCTCTCTGGACGAAGAGGTGACAGAACTGCGCAAGAAGAACCTAGTGGATCAAGTCTCTAAGCTGCCAAACCGACAATATATGATGGGCCGCCTCAACAGCTGGTTGAATGAACCCAACAATGGCTCGCTGATGATGGCTAAGTTTGACTGGCTAGAAGAGGTGCACAGCAAGTATGGCTATCAGGTTCGCGATGAAACCATACGCCTGCTGGCCGAGAAAATGCAGGAGCAACTAGACGAGATCGCCCCTTCCGTCATCGCCCGTATCGCCGCCTATGAATTTGCCTTCCTGATCACCAGTGCCGAACAGGAGCAGAGCAGCAAGTACCTGCATACCCTGATCAGAACCGTGAATCAGGAGATCTCCAAGGCGGGCTGTAAGCCTAACGAGCAGTTTGCCATAGGTATCGCCCAGCGCACCGACAACATGACGGTATCGGACATACTGGCGCAGACAGACAACGCATTGCAGAAGGCAATCGCCGACAACAAGGTGTTCCATTGGTTCGAGAGTAACGAGAAGCAGCTTTACACCCGTGAGCAGTGGCGAGAGCATTTGAGCGAGGCCATCAGCAGCAAGAAGTTCCAGTTCAAATGGCAGCCGGTCTATCATACCCACAAAGATGAGGTGGTGCAGCGTGAGCTCTATTGTCAGCTCACCATAGGCGATAAAGAGATCCACGCGGGCCAGTTTATGCCTTATGTCGAGCTGCTCTCACTGGGGTCTATGCTGGACAGATGCCTGATCGAAACCATAGTGGAAAATGGTCTGCTGGAGCGTAATGATGAGCCTATCGCCATCAACCTTACCTTCAACAGTCTGAGCGATACCAGTTTCCATAAATGGCTCAACAAGTTCCTGAGCAGTACGCAGCAGGCCCAGCGTATCGTGTTTGATATTCCAGAGGCCGGCGTCTATAGCGATCCCGACGCCTGTCAGGCCCTGTGCAACATCATTCGTGATAATGGCGCCCACTTCGGCATCGATCACTTCGGTCGTCAGTTTGGCTCTATGTCTTACCTGCAGAACCTGAGACCTAGCTACGTCAAGTTAGATCAATCCTTCGCCTACTATGACGAGAACGAGCACAACAGCGAGCTGTGCCGCGCCCTGGTAAACGTCGCCAGAGGCCTGGATATCCAGATCATCGTCACAGGCATTCAGGAGCAGCCACAATTGGCACGTTTCGAGCCGCTCAAGGCCAACGCCTACATGGGCTACATCTACCCGCCCACTCGGGTTGAGCTATAACGAAAAAAGCTGCCCAAAAGGCAGCTTTTTTTATCCATATGAGAAGGCTTAATAAATAGAAAGAAGGCCTTATACCAATCACAGTAAGTATGTGCTCAGAAATAGCGCAGGAAAAACGTTTGAGAACAAAGCAGGATGTTTAGATAAGTAGTTATTCTACAATTAAAAATTGCTAGTACAGTTATCGAGCGTTTTAACAAGCTAGAATGATCAATTATTCATTACGATTGGTATTATTTACAAAAGACAGGCAAAGAAAAAGCCCTTCGATTACTCGAGGGGCTTATCTATGATTGGTCGGTGATAGAGGATTCGAACCTCTGACCCTCTGGTCCCAAACCAGATGCGCTACCGGACTGCGCTAATCACCGAAAATCTTTTTGTATCAGTAAATGACATCTTAAAACATCACTCACTTGGAAACTGGTCGGTGATAGAGGATTCGAACCTCTGACCCTCTGGTCCCAAACCAGATGCGCTACCGGACTGCGCTAATCACCGAAACAATGGATATTTTACGAGGTGCCGCCTCACTTCACTTTATCAAAAATTGGAATGACTCGTGAAGTCTGTTGCAAGAAGAAGTGGGGTGACTGATGGGACTTGAACCCACGACAACCGGAATCACAATCCGGGGCTCTACCAACTGAGCTACAATCACCACTGATGTTGACTTCTTTACGCTAACTTGACCCTCATCCAACTGGTGCACCCAGAAGGATTCGAACCCTCGGCCTCACCCTCCGGAGGGGTGCGCTCTATCCAGCTGAGCTATGGGTGCCTGCCTTGTTAGCGCCGCATATAGTATGGATTATTTTACTGCGCGTCTATAGCAAACACATATTTTTTTACGCGTTTGCTCAAGTTTTAGCAGATTTAAGGAGATATTAAGCTGACGACGTCAAAATAATGACTTGGTGCTGGTGTTTTTTTATGCTATTTATAATCATTACCCCAAATCCTAGCGAAAAAATATAATTACTTGTGATTGGCGGAACCATGTTTAGGGATAAAACAGGTCAACATTCACCCCGTGAAGTTGGCCGTTTATACAAAAGGATATCTCGCTTAAAGAGCCTGGCTCGGAAGTACAAGCGTTCTGAGATCGTCCAACATACACTATTGGATATCTCCAATCTTGCCGCTCGGGTCGAGCGCGCCGAAGACTTCTACGCAGGTATCCAGACCAATCTCAATCGCCTCCTCCCCGCAGACAACTTCTTCATCGCCATCACAGACAGAGAAACCAACAAATTAGGTGTACCTTTCTTTGTCGATGAGAAAGATCAGCATCCAAGCCAGCTTTACCCAAGCGAAGAACTCTCTACCACCCTCAACAGCGGACTCACTGGCTATGTGCTGCGCAGCCAAAAGCCCCTGCTATGTGATGATGATAAGTTTGAACAGCTGCTCGCCAGCGGTGAAATCGTCAGTCGCGGCTCGAGTTGCCACCAGTGGCTGGGCGTACCTATCTTCAGTAGCGATCAGACCATAGGGGTGATCGCGGTACAAAGCTATGATGCCAACATCACCTATGGCGACATAGAAGTTGAGCTGATGACCTTCATCAGCCAGCATATCTCGGGTGTTATCGAGCGGGTTCAGTATCAGCACAACCTGGAAGCCGCTATCGAGCACAGGACCAAGGAGCTGAGCGTCGCCTACGATAAGCTCAAGCAGGAGGTGACCGAGCGGCGACGGGCGGAAAACCTGCAAAAATCACTGTTTGAGATTGCCGAGCTCTCCAACTCGACCATAGACCACCACAGCTTCTACAGAGAGCTGCACAGGGTGCTCAGCCATCTGCTCCCGGCCAACAACTGTTATATCGCCTTGCTCGAGGACAATGGCCGCGAGCTACATTTTCCCTTCTATGTCTCTCAGCTCAACGTGGGAGCACCACAGAGGCGCCCATTGGCCGATGGCCTGACGGAGTTTATCCTCAAACATAAACGTCCCCTGCTGCTCGATGGCAGCGATATCAAGACGCTGATCAAAAACAAGCAACTCTACGCCAAGGCACCCCAGCTCAACTACGCCGAAACCATACATCAGTGGATCGGCGTGCCGCTGTTTATTCAGGGCATAGTCAAGGGTGCGCTAACCATCTACAGCTTTACCCCGTCGCAGACCTACCAGGAGAAAGATCTGGATCTGCTCACCTTCGTGTCGCAGCATATCGCGGCGGCTATCGAGCGCAAACTATCCGCTGAATCGCTGAAACAGAGCTACGAACAGTTAGAAGAGAAAGTCGCCCAGCGTACCCGCGCCCTGGCGATGCTCAACCAAGACCTGGAGAAGGAGATCGCCCAGCGCCGCAAGGTCGAACAACAGCTGGTGCATGATGCCAGCCACGACACCTTAACCGGCCTGCCCAATCGCGCCATGTTTATGGAACGCCTGGCACAGGCGGTCAAACATGTCAGGCGCCATGCCAGAGACAGATTTGCCCTGCTGTTTATCGACCTCGACCGCTTTAAGCTGATCAACGACACCTTAGGTCACCTGCAGGGCGATCGCTTTCTAATCGAAACCGCTCGTCGCCTCAACCTCTGCATCAGGAGCAACGACACCTTAGGGCGGATCGGCGGCGATGAGTTTGTCATACTGCTAGACAGCATTAATACCAATAGTGACGCCATCGAGGTGGCCGAGCGCATCTTAGGCGAGCTGAGCGAGCCCTACCAGCTGTCGAATCAGAGCTTTACCTCGGGCGCCAGTATTGGCATCGCCTTCAGCGGCCAAAGCAGTGGCGATACCAGCGAATCGCTATTAAAGGACGCCGATGCCGCCATGTATCAAGCCAAGTCCAACGGCAAGGGCTGCTTCGTCATATTCGATCACAATACCAGCCACCAGCAGAGCCACGACATCACCCTAGAGATAGAGCTGAGGGAGGCGATCGCCAAGAAGGCGTTGGCACTACAGTATTTCCCCGTCATGGCATTGGCGACCCAGGAGGTTATCGCGCTGGAACCCAGACTCTATTGGCAACACGAGCAGCTGGGGAAGATAAAGCAGGATCAGCTAAGCAACATTGCCGAACACTGCAACCTGACCAAGGAGCTGGATCTCTACCTCTTCGATCAGCTCAATAGCGACTATGACAAGGTCATGCAGCAGGTCGATGGCAAGGTGCAGCTACATATCAAAGTCGCCAGTCAGCACCTCAAGCATAAGCACGCGGTGCGTAAGCTCAAGAATCGCATCAAGCAGAGCTACTATAAGCCAGCCAATATCTGGGTCTTCTTCAACGAAAAGGCCTTTGTCGCCGACAGCGACAGCCATATTCAGGCCTTCGACATCCTGGCCAAGCAGTCGATCAACATAGGCCTCTGCGCCTACGGCAGTGCCCACACCGCGCTGAGCAGCCTAAGCTTCCTGCCCTTGAGCGGCCTGAAGCTCGACCCTAGCTATATCAGTCATCTGAATAATCCGCAGCAGAAGAGGCTGCTCAAGGCTCATCAGCTAACCGCATCGGCGCTCGAACTGACCCTGTTTGTGGAAGGGGTTAAAACGGATCTGCACAGGCAGCAGCTGGTCAGCCTGGGCTTCGACCAAGGTCAGGGCCAGGCGCTGGGCGAGTCTATCGACCCCAGTCAACTGCCTGAGCCAAGCCGGTCTCGCAGCGGCAGCATCTCTGCCTAGGCAGAGATATCCACTTAAGCTAGCCCAATTACTTCTTCAGCATATCCCGTATGTTGGCTATATTGGCCCGGCCCGATTGCACTCTTTGCTGCTCGGACTGAGGCGGCTTGCGGTTTTCCCAGATGAGATCGTCCTGAGGCAGCTCCATCAAGAAGCGACTAGGCTCACAGCGTATCACCTCACCAAACTGTCGTCGCTCGCGGCAGATCATGAACCACAGTTCCCGCTGGGCCCGCGTGATCCCCACATAGGCCAGGCGCCTTTCCTCCTCGACATTGTCTTCATCTATGCTGGTCTGGTGGGGCAAAATACGCTCCTCCACCCCCACCATGAAGACATAGGGGAACTCCAGCCCCTTAGAGGCGTGCAGCGTCATCAGCTGTACCTGATCTCCTGCCTCATCCTCGCTGTTGCGCTCCATCATGTCTCTTAGGGTCAGACGGGTCACCACTTCCGGCAACGTCATGCCTTCGTCCAGCTCATCGCCCTCGAGCATCTCGGTCACCCAGCGGTAAAGCTCGGAGATGTTCTTCATCCGCATCTCGGCGGCCTTGGCGCTGGTACTGGTCTCGTACAGGTAATCTTCGTAGTTGATATGGCGAATGAGCTGCTTCACCGCCTCGACCGGCTCGCCGCGGGTCGCCGCCTCCCCCGTGTCGACGATAAACTTGCCAAACTGGTACAGGGCCGACATGGCCGCCGGCGGCAGATGATCATTTAGCTCGGGCTTAAATATCGCCTCGAACATGGAGATGTGCAGCTCGTTGGCAAAGTTACCGAGCCGCTCCAGGGTCGCAGGCCCAATGCCGCGTTTAGGCAGGTTCACCACTCGCAGGAAGGCGTTGTCGTCGTCGGGATTCACCACCAGACGCAGGTAGGCCATGATATCTTTGATCTCGGCGCGGCCGAAGAAGGAGGTGCCGCCGCTGAGCTTGTAGGGAATACGGTTGGTCATCAGCGCCCGCTCCAGCAGGCGCGACTGGTGGTTGCCCCGATAGAGGATGGCATAGTCGCCAAACTGAGTCTTGCCCACAAACTTGTGGCGAATCATCTCGGCCACCACACGCTCGGCTTCTTGTTCCTCGTTGGCGGCGATCAACACCCGCAGCGGCTCGCCATAGGCCAGCTCGCTGAACAGCGACTTGTCGTAGACGTGTGGGTTATTGGCGATCAATATGTTGGCCGCCCGCAAGATCCGCTGACTCGAGCGATAGTTCTGCTCCAGCTTAATCAGCTTAAGGGCGGGAAAGTCTTGCCCCAGTAACACCAAGTTCTGCGGCTTGGCCCCACGCCAGGAGTAGATGGACTGGTCGTCATCCCCTACCACGGTAAAGCGGGCGCGCTCACCCACCAGCAATTTCACCAGCTCATACTGACTGGTGTTGGTATCCTGGTATTCATCCACCAACAGGTATTGAATGCGTTTCTGCCAGCGTTCGCGCACCTCCTGCTTGTGCCGCAGCAGCAGGGTGGGCAGCAGGATAAGATCGTCGAAATCCAGCGCGTTGTAGGCCTTCATATGCTGGGCATAGCGCTGATAGAGCAGGGCGAACAGCTGTGACTGTTCGTCTCTGGCACTCTTGATGGCGCGATCCGGCGTCATCAGATCGCCCTTCCAGTTGGAGATGGCCGTCATCAGCATGCGCAACAGATCTTTATCGCCATCGAACTCCTTCTCGGTCAGCTCTTTCAGCAGCGCCAGGGTATCCTGATCGTCAAACAGAGAGAAGCCGGGCTTAAGGCCGACCACCTTATACTCCCGCTTGATGATCTCAAGCCCCAGGGTGTGAAAGGTCGAGATCCACAGCCCTCTGGCCTCTTTACGCCCCATCGACTGAGCTACACGCTCCTTCATCTCCCGCGCCGCCTTGTTGGTAAAGGTCACCGCGGCGATGTTGCGTGCCTGATAACCACACTTCTGTACCAAATAGGCAATTTTATTGATGATCACGCGTGTCTTACCACTGCCCGCGCCGGCAAGCACCAGACAGGGACCAGAGACATAGTGAACAGCATCATTTTGACCGGGATTGAGCTTCATTAACTAACGGCTACCAACTAGAGAAATCTTAAGATCGGCCAGGGATCATACCAGAATCTTTGCCATAGCTCAGACAAAAATATCTAGGCTTTGCCCTGAGCTTAACCGCAGATGACCGGCCTGCTTCAGACGTGAGCCCGCCCCCAACACGGGGCCAAGCCACCGGTTTTTAGTTGTCATCCCAGTAGGCTTAGGTACAATTCGGGCATAGCATTAAACGGCCAATGGCGGACAGAAAAGATGATTAACCCCAAAAAGATCGAAGAAGTAGCTAAGCAGCTAAGCGATAACCTCCCCAGCGGGCTTAAGCAGTTTGCCGGTGAGTTTGAAGAGAAGAGTAAGCAGATACTGCAAAACCAGCTGATGAAACTCGATCTGGTTTCGCGCGAAGAGTTTGATGTGCAGCAGCACGTACTCTTGAAGACCCGCGAGAAGCTGGAATCGCTCCAGGCCCAGGTAGATGCCCTGGAAGCCAGACTCAGACAGCAAGACGAGGCCTAAGCCTGTCTGCGTAAGGCGGCGCCTATAGCGCCCCATTCACAAAAAAGAGCGCCCGACGCTCTTTTTTATTGCCTCTCAGTACCGTTTCCTCTGCTTGCCCGGCTTTCGATTGCTCATTTTCAATTGCCTCGGTTTTGCCACAATTTGCCATCCTAATGCCCGCCTGTCTGGCAAGAGTTATGGTGTAATGGCGCAATACACTCAGACCGTCATTGAGAGGGAATTTTATGTTAAGTCGGTTACCCCTAGCCAACAGCCCCCTAAGCAAGAAACTTATCTTCATCGCCATTCTCACCCTGGTGGCGATGATCCCCTTGGGACTCATCGAGAGCCTCACCTCAGACAGGCAGCATCTGTACCACGACGTGGTCCATGAGATAGGTCGCTCCTGGGGCGAGCGGCAGACCATTGCGGGACCGGCGCTGGTGATCCCCTACACCTATGAGGTGGTGCAGGAAAGTATCAGTGACACGGGCAAGATGACCAAGGCAAGGCACACCTACGACAGCGAGCTGGTCGTGCTACCCAAGCAGCTCAATCTCGCCGTCTCGCTCGACCATAGCTTTCTGTCGCGCGGTATCTTTCGCTCGCTCGTCTATCAGTCTCAGGTCACCGGCTCGGCGCAGTTTCGCCTCGAACCTTATACTCCGGCCAACTTAGTCAGCCTGCACCCCGAGCGAGCCAGACTGGTATTTGGCATCTCTGCCAACCAGGCCATCGACAAGATCAACCGCTTCACGGCTAAGATTGACCAACAGGAGGCCGCTCCGCAAAGGCTCATGCCAGGCACAGGGCTGGAGCAGCTCGGCGGCCTAGACAGAGGGTTTCACCAGCCAATCACCTTGCAATCCGACAACCAGCAACTCTGGGTAAACTTCGATATCAGCCTGCGCGGCTCCCAAGGGATCTCAGTGCTGCCCATAGGGCAACAGACCCAGGTCACACTGTCTGCAGACTGGCCTCATCCGAGCTTCCACGGTCTGCTGCCGACCGAGCGGCAGATCAGCGCTGAGGGCTTTAGCGCCCAGTGGGACGTGAGCCACCTGACCCGCAACTATCCGCAGGTATTCACCAAGATACAGGAGGTTAACCTGCAGGAGATAGCGGCTCAGGCGACCCTATATGAGCCGGTTACCCACTACGGTAAGATCGAACGCGCGGTCAAATATGGCCTACTGTTTATCATGCTCACTAGCATCATGTTGCTGATCTTCGAACTGGGGCAACAACAGGTCTTGAGCTCGATTCAGTATCTGCTGGTCGCCAGCGCCATGGCGCTCTTCTATCTGCTGTTGCTCTCCCTGTCGGAGCATATCAGTTTCGGTTACGCCTACCTGCTGGCGGCATCTGTACCACTACTGTCTGTCTCGGCCTATATTGCCAGCGTGACCGCCAGTCGCCAACGGGGCGTCTTTATGGTCATCATGTTGCTGGCGCTCTACAGCGTGCTTTACTCCATCCTGAAGTTGGAAGACTATGCGCTGCTGATGGGCTCTGGCCTGCTGATGATGGTGCTGCTGATCCTCATGTACCTGACTCGCCACCAGATCGAAGCGCCTTCAACCCCACGGCAAGAGTAAATAACACCCCAGGCGCTGGCCAGACTAGCCAGCGCCGCCTAAGCGGGTTAGCCTAGCGCTTTTCAATAACCGTATTTTTCAAACAGGAAGTTTTAAGAGCACACCTATGAGATCGAATCCACCCTCCAATCTCTATTTTTCCGTGGTGCTACTCTGGAGCGGTCTGACGCTGATCCCCGCCACAATCTACTTAGGCGGACTAAGCCTGTTTCCCTGGCTCGAGCTCAGTTCCCTCAAGGCGCAGATACTCTTTGGCTTAACCAGCTCGGGCACGGCGCCCTATGGTGTGCTCACCGTGCTTGCCCTGCTTCTCGCCTGTTATCTGTTGCTGCCACGCAAACAGCTAGTGCATCTACTGTTTAGCATCTGCCTCGCCATGGGACTCAGCCTGGGGCTAAATCACTTTCTCAAGCCTTACTTCGGCCACCCCAGACCCAATGTGCAATTCTTGGCAGAGAACCAAGGGTTGTCGCTTAGCGGTTTTTATCAGGCCAGTCAGCCGACGCGACGGGCCTTGATGGCGCAGGAGATTGCCAAGCTATCAAAGAAGATCAATCTATCACAGGAGACCAAGCTATCCCTCTCCCCCAAGATAGCCCAGCATTGGCAAGATGAGGTGGGTTACTCGTTTCCCTCGGGTCACACCCTGTTTGCGGTGACGCTCACCCTAGTCGTCAGCTATTTTTTGTTGGCGGCGCAAAGGTTTTTATTCGCCGCTCTGTTATGCTTATGGGCGCTGGCCATGGGGTTTAGCCGCATGTTACTGGGCATGCACTGGCCCCAGGATATCTTGGCCGCCACCCTGCTTGGCGGCGCTATCGCCCTGCTCGCCTTGCTGATCACCGAAAAATGGCGCGCCATCGGCCAAGGCTAATGCCTAACTGGGCTAATGTTTGACTGAAACAGTATTTTACTTCCACAAGGGTTTACTCTTACCCGGCGACTGACATGACAAGACTACAACTCGACAAGACCGACATTCAGATCCTCAAATTACTCCAAGCCCAGGGACGCATGGCCAATCAAGATCTGGCGGCCAGTGTCGGCCTGTCGCCCTCACCCTGTTCGCGCCGGGTCAAGGCGATGGAGGAGGCGGGTATCATCGCCGGCTATGCCGCCATGGTCGATGCGCCCTACTTTCAGCTGACCCTGACGGCCTATGTGCAGGTGCGCCTGGAGAAGCATACTCAAGCCATACTCGATGAATTCGAACAGGCCATAGATGCCTATGATGAAGTGCTCGAATGCGCCCTGCTCACGGGTAGCGACGCCGACTACCAGCTCAAGGTCTTGGTCAGAGACATGGATGCCTTCAAACATTTCCTACTGGAGAAGCTCACCAGTAATCCGCATATCGCCGGCATTCGCTCAAGCTTCGTGCTCAAGCAGGTCAAGAACCGCACCGCTATTCCGCTACCCGAACTCGAGGCTCAGGACGATAAAGCTTGATAAATTGCACAAATTTCCATTTTTTTGACCACGCAATTCGATTGCGTCGAGGCGTTCCTCAGCAAAGGTGAAGCAATAATTTCCCACCAAAAGCCTTTTGGTAAAATTTTTCATCTTATAAAGGCGATTTTGAGAAAAAATAACAAAGTAACAACCTGCAAAGGCGCTATTTATCACCCTTGACCGACTAAAATAAAGCACTATGATGCGCCCTCTTTAGCACCTGGGTAAGAAATAAATGAGCACAAAAGATGTAGGGCATTTCAGCTCACGTATAGGCTTTATCATGGCGGCAGCAGGATCGGCCGTTGGCGTCGGTAATATCTGGGGGTTCCCCACCCAGGCGGCAACCCATGGTGGCGGCGCCTTCCTCTTAGTGTATCTGGTGCTGATTTTCTTACTGGGCTACCCCATGTTGGTGGCCGAACTCATGATTGGCCGCCATGGCCAAACCAACCCAGCAGACGCCATGGCCAAACTTGGCAGCAACGCCCTGACTCGCAACCTGGGCAAGACGATTGGCTTCGCCTCTATCCTTACCGCTACCCTCATCTGCACCTTCTACAGCATATTGTCGGGCTGGTTTGTCAGCTTCACCCTGGCCCCATTGGCCAAGATGTTGGGGATGGCAGAGCTTGCCCACTGGCTAACGAGCTTCTCGCTGGAGCGTAACTTACTCTTCACCCTAATCTTTATCCTCATGGTGATCTTAGTGATCCGCCAAGGCGTGCAGCAAGGGATCGAGGCTTGGTCCAAGCGGCTCATGCCGCTGCTGTTGGCAATCTTGATATTGGGCGTGGCCTATATTCTGACTCAACCCGGTGCGAGCCAGGGGCTAAACGCCCTACTGATACCGGATTTCGACCGGATCTGGGAACCTCAGGTGCTTATCGGCGCCTTGGGCCAGACCTTCTTCTCGCTCACCGTGGGTACTGGCGCCATGATGGTTTACGGCGCCTACCTGAATCGGCAGGAAAACCTGGCCAAGCTGACTGCCTATGTGACACTCACCGACACCAGTGTCGCCTTCCTGGCCGCCTTGATGATCATTCCCGCCATGTATGTCGCCCAGCATAACGGCGTCGCGATATTCGCCGAAGATGGCAGCCTACTTAACGCCGATACCTTGGTGTTCACCGTACTGCCGGCGCTGTTCGATAGCTTGGGCGGCTTAGCTGGGCAGCTGATCGCCATCGTCTTCTTCATCCTGATGACCATAGCCGGGCTGACATCGGCCATCTCGATTGTCGAGGTGCCCACCAGCTATATGGTGGAGAAGACAGAGATTCAGCGTCACAGCGCCACCTATCTGGTGGGCGGTGGTATCGCACTGCTGGCGACTATCATGGTGTTTAATTTCGATGCCCTATTCGCTCTTGTGATCACCCTGACCACGGAGCGCGCCCAACCCTTTATCGCCCTGGGCATCGCCCTATACACTGGCTGGGTATGGCATAGAAACAGCCTGCTCAAGGCGATAGCCGCCCAGGAAGGCGCCAAGCTCGACGGCCTCTTCTGGCGCATCTGGCCTGTGTACGTGAAATATGTTTGCCCAGTGCTGATCCTCGCCATCATATTGCAGCTGCTGACCGCCTAAGGCTAAGTGCTCATCTCGACCTGAGGTGAGCATAAAACGTCGGTCTAAAGCTCAGATACACAAAAGCCTAGTCATTGGGATATGACTAGGCTTTTTATTTGGGCAACCACCAATGGCCGGGGAGCCAGCCCTAGGTATATTGCTTGATGATCATCTCGACCACAGTTTGGGTGATCTCATCGAGCTTGGCCTGGCTAGGCAGAGGCTCACCCTGGATCAACTGAGGCCAGAAGCAGTAGGCCTTGATCACAGCGGTAAACTGAACCACCAAGATCTCGCTATCCTTCGCCTTCAACGCACCGGCGGCGATCGCCTGATTGAACCAGTTCGCCAGTGGCGACTCCTGCTTACTAAACTCCGACATGGCGTCTTGAATCAGCTCCGGCTTGTGAATCGCCTCGGCAATGATCACCCTAGCCGTATCGATAAACCCCTTAGCACTTAACAGCTTAATCTCGTGCTGCACCAATTGGGTCAACTGTGAAGCCAGGCTCTCCTCGGCGCTGAAGGGTAAAGATTCGAAGGCACACAGCATCTCCATCATCTCGAGCATGATGGCACTAAACAACGCCTCTTTGCTGGGGAAATGGTTGTACACGGTGCGCTTGGACACATCGGCACGTTTGGCAATGTCATCCATACTCGCTAGGCTAAATCCCTTATTTTGAAACTCCACACTGGCTGCCTCGACGATGGCCGCGCGTTTCAGTTCCGAGCGAGTTAATTTTTTCTCTATCATTTTAAATAACTTATTAGGTTTACCTTGGCGAATTGCAATTATTTTACACTTATTAGTTTACTTTTTAAACTAAGATTATGTAAACTACACCGACTAGTTTACATTTGGCGATTGCAATGAAACGCAAATATCTCATCTCACTTGGCATCATACTCGGAGGCGGCATGCTGACATCTAACCTAATCAACTCCTCTTCGGCGCCGCAAGCCCTGGCCTCAGGTGATCAACTTGCCAGCAGAGAGCCTGCCGCACACCACAGATCAGATGGCGGCTTTCAAAATACCGCCGTCAATCTCACCGAGAACAGCGGCATGGGCGCCATCCTGATGCGTTACCTGACCGAGACGCGAGTCGATGCCAGTCCTTCGAAGGCAATCCCCTTGATGCCCCTGACCCGCGATGGCATCGCCGCGCTGCCTGACTCTCAGGACAGCGTGATCCGCCTGGGCCACTCGAGCATCTTACTCAAGATATCGTGTCAAACCTGGCTGATCGATCCCGTTTTTAGCAACCGAGCCTCCCCCTTCAGCTTTATCGGCCCTAAACGCTTTCATCAACCGCCGATCGCCCTCGAGCAACTTCCCGAGATCGACGGCGTGTTGATCAGCCACGACCATTACGATCACCTGGACGAAGAGAGCATCAAGCGATTCCACCACAAGGTAAGGCGTTTCATCGTGCCCCTGGGCGTCGAGCAACACCTCTTTCGTTGGGGCGTGACCAGAGACAAGGTGCAGTCACTGGACTGGTGGCAGAGCGTGACGCTTGGCGAGCTCAACATCACGGCAACGCCGACACAGCACTTTTCCGGCCGGGGACTTTGGGACAAGAATCAGACCCTCTGGGCCAGCTATGTCATTCAATCTGACAAGAGCAAGCTGTTCTTCAGCGGCGACTCCGGCTACTTCGACGGCTTCAAGGCCATAGGCGAGCGGTTCGGCCCCTTCGACCTCACCATGATAGAGACGGGTGCCTATGACAAAGACTGGCCCAGCATCCATATGACACCTGAGCAGAGCCTGCAGGCCCACCTGGATCTGGGCGGACGTCAGATGATGCCGATCCACAACGGTACCTTCGACCTGGCCTTTCACAGCTGGTACGAATCGCTGGAGCGCATCGCCGCCCTGGCCGCCGATGCCAATACGCCGCTCGTCACGCCAGTCGTGGGACAGATACTGGATATTCACAACGCGCCCGAAAGCGTCGCCTGGTGGCGTGAGTTAGTCGACCTGCCCAAGCTCGCATTAGCGCAATGATATAAAAAGGCGCCCAATTAGGCGCCTTTACTCTATCGATTGATTTGCTAGTGGTTAATCAAAGCTGTTATTCGTGGAAATCGACTTTCACCTTCTTAGCATCTTGCTGCAACTCGGCAGGTTTTGGCACATGAATGGCGAGCACACCCTTCTTGTATTGGGCGGTGATCTGGTCGGCGTCGATATTGAAGCCTAATGGGATCTGCCGTTGGAATGAGCCAAATGAACGCTCTCTAAGGTGATAGCCCTTTTCATCTTTCTCCTGCTCATGACGCTTCTCACCGCTGATGGTGAGGTAATTACCGCGGATGTCGACATCGATATCCTTCTCTTCCATATCGGGCAATTCGGCCTTGATTTCGACATATTCGGCACATTCTTTGACATCTATGGCAGGCATGACACCCATCTCGGCGCGGGCGTTGGGCCAAGTGGTTAACCAGTCTTTAGCAAAATCATCGAATACATTGTCTAGCCGCGAATGCAGAGCGGTTCGCGGATCATCTTTATGAAAGATGGAGGGGAAGAAAGATCGCATAACAAGCTCCTTTGTTGGCTGAATCTCCCTAAGGCAAGATTCAGAGGATTTACGAACAGCCCAAAGCGCAAGCCCTCTGGACTCCCTGATCTAATTTTAGTCCCTTAGTCCCAATTTTTACTACTGGCAAGGCACTATCTACAGCCGAATTAATCCAGATCAAAACAAGGTGAAAAAGCCTATTTTAGGGCAATATTCGGGCACAAAATATGCCCTCACCACCAAGGGAAAACAGCTCCCGAATCAGACAAGACAAAGGCAATATTATTATGAGGTTAGACAATTTTTTACCTCACCAGTCTCGACAAAATTTTTGAAGACAGCCGGGGGAGACTTAGGTATGCTTTGAATGACACTCTTCAACGAAAGGAATCGTTAATGGACACAGCATCCATCGACAAGGGCGCGGCATCTGAGCCGTCACAAGCAACCGCCTCAGCAATCACTCAATCAAACTCTCAGCCAGACTCTCAGCTACATACCCAAGCAAACATTCAGCCCGCTATGCAGGCGCCGAGCACGCCAACCGCATCTGCGTTAAAACACTCGGGCCTTGGTATCGCCGCCTTCATTCTGAGTATTCTCTCGACTCTGCTCATCTTCGCGCTAGTCACCATTGCTGGCGTCCTGGAGGCGACCACGCCCGGTGGCATAGATGAAACCTCTCCCGAGGCGATCATCGTCGGCATGCTGATCTTTGCCTTTATCGGCCTAGCCTTGGTAGGCTTGGGACTGGGGATTGGCGGCCTGGTTCAGAAACAACGCAAGAAGATCTTTGCCATTCTGGGGACCATATTCTCCTCGGTGACCATAATGGCGACCCTGGCGCTCATCGCTTATGGCACCACGATAGACTAAATCAAAGGTTTTCCCTCTAAACAGGGAGGCGCTAACAACAAAAAAGGGGCCTAAGCCCCTTTTTTAGATTTGCAGTTGGTTTAACGCAGCACTTCCTCTAACGCTCTTAGGCAGAGGGCGACATTCTCGCGCCGCGCCCCAAAGCCCATCAGGCCGATACGCCAGGCCTTTCCGGCGAGGGCACCCAGTCCGGCACCTATCTCAAGGTTATAGTTTTCAAGCAGTTGCTTACGCACGGCGCCATCGTCGACGCCCTCGGGGATATAGACGGCGTTGAGCTGCGGCAGGCGCGAAGATTCCTCGACCACAAACTTAAGCCCCAGGTTTTCCAGTCCATCACGCAGCAAACCATGCATAGACTGATGTCGCGCCCAGGCATTTTCCAGCCCCTCTTCGGCCAGCAGGCGTAACGACTCATGCAGCGCATACAGGGCATTGACCGGCGCCGTATGGTGATAGCTGCGTTTTCCGCCCGCATCCTGATCGCCACTCCAGTAACCCATGACCAGGCTCTGATCTAAAAACCAGCTCTGCACCGGCGTCTTACGCGCCTTGAGCTTCTCTACTGCCGCCGGCGAGAAAGAGACAGGTGACAGGCCAGGCACACAGGAGAGACACTTCTGACTACCGGAATAGATGGCATCTATGCCCCACTCGTCGACCCTAAGCTCTACGCCGCCGAGGGAGGTTACCGCATCGACGATAGACAAACAGCCGTGAGCCTTGGCCAGCTGGCACAAGCCCTTGGCATCCGACAGCGCCCCGGTCGAGGTCTCGGCATGCACAAAAGCTAAGAACTTGGCATCGGGATGAGCCTTAAGAGCCGCCTCGACATCGCTCAGTGACACAGGCGTACCCCACTCGTTGTCCACCACCACGGCAGTGGCATCGACACGCTCAACATTCTGGCGCATGCGCTCGCCGAATACGCCGTTACGACAGACGATCACCTTCTCGCCCGGCTCCACCAGGTTAACGAAACAGGTTTCCATGCCGGCGCTACCTGGCGCCGAGACCGCCAGCGTCATGGCATTTTCGGTCTGGAACGCATATTGGATCAGCGCTTTAAGTTCGTCCATCATGCCGACAAACAGGGGATCCAGGTGGCCTATGGTCGGTCTTGCCTGCGCCGCCAAAACCTCGGGATAGACATCCGACGGGCCCGGGCCCATCAAGACTCGGCGTGGGGGATTAAAAGGGGTAACTTTGGGTGCTGCTAACATCTCATATCCTCTATCAAGCCTTAGCTTGAGAAGTTAGGGTTAAGGCTAACTGTCGTTTTGATTTGATGACGAAGGCTTTACGCCCCATCATCACCCTACGGATGAACAGTTACTTTCGTGCCATGCCTGGCATCTTATTGTTTTGAATCTGTTGCAAGATAACATAAAAAAAGGCGCCATCGCGCCCCTTTAACGTTAAAGTTTGTCTCTGCTCGCGAAAGCAAAAAACATTAGTCGCGATTATCCAAAAACAGCTTATAGGCCGGGCTTTGGGTCTCTTCTTGATAGACGAAGCCCAGCTCGGTAAGAAACTGCTGGAAGGCGACGCTATCGCTCTCGGGCACCTCGAAGCCGGCCAACACCCGCCCGTAGGCGGCGCCGTGGTTACGGTAATGAAACAGGCTGATATTCCACTTGCTGCGCAAGGTGGTGAGAAACTTAAACAGGGCGCCCGGATGCTCGGGAAACTCGAAGCTGAACAGTCGCTCCTGCAGCGGCTCTGGCGGTAGGCCGCCGACCATGTAGCGCACGTGCAGCTTGGCGGTCTCGTCATGAGACAGGTCCTGTACCTCGAAGCCATCGCCTTCGAGCCTGGCGACGATTTCATCTAACTCCGCCTGACCATGAGACAGGCGAATGCCGGCAAACACCACCGCCTTTTCGCGGCTGGAGAATCGGTAGTTAAACTCTGTCATGGCGCGCTTTTCCAGCAGCTCACAGAAGCGCAGGAAGATCCCCGGACGCTCCGGCACCTTAACCGCCAGAATCGCCTCTTTCTGCTCGCCCAATTCACAGCGCTCGGACACATACCGCAGGCTGTGGAAGTTGACGTTGGCACCACTCAATATGGCCGCCACCTTCTGCCCCTTGCCCTCATCGCCAATATATTTCTTCAGTCCAGCCAGAGAAAGCGCCCCCGCAGGCTCGGCGATGGCGCGGGTATCCTCGAAGATATCCTTCACCGCGGCGCAGATCTCATCGGAAGTTACCGTCACCACCTGATCAACATACTCGCGGGCCAGCCTGAAGGGCTCGGCGCCTATCTGCTTCACCGCCACGCCGTCGGCAAACAGGCCCACCTGTGGCAGCACCACCCGCTCGTCGGCCTCCAGTGCCGCCTTGAGGCAGGCAGAGTCTTCCGGCTCTACCCCGATAATCTTCACCTGAGGCATCACCGCCTTATAGTAGGCCGCGATCCCGGCAATTAGGCCGCCACCGCCCACGGGCACAAACACCACCTCGAGATCCCGCTGCTGTTGCAGCATCTCCTGGGCGACCGTGCCTTGCCCGGCGATCACCGCCTCGTCATCGAACGGCGCCACATAGATGCGCCCCTCGTCGCGGGCGAGTTGCTGAGCATGCTCGTTGGCCATGTCGAAGGACTGACCATGCAGCACTACCGTACCGCCGAGACGACGCACGGCGTCTACCTTGATATCCGGCGTGGTCTGAGGCATGACGATCACCGCGCTGACCCCTCGCGCCGAGGCCGACATAGCGACCCCCTGGGCATGGTTGCCCGCTGACGCGCACACCACACCGCGCTGACACTCTTCCTGACTCAGCTCGGCGATACGGTTATAGGCGCCGCGCAGTTTGAAGGAGTGCACCGGCTGCATATCTTCACGCTTGAGAAATACCTGACACCCGAGGCGCGCCGACAGCTTATTGAGGCTGGAGAGCGGCGTCACCTTGGCGACATCATAGACGGATGACAGCAAGATCTTCTGCAGATAATAGTGCGCGAGATCCAGCTGTGACTGAGAGGCAAGGGCCAACATATTAATCCTCCAGCTTACTGGTATCGCGCACCGCGCCCTTGTCGGCACTAGTGGCGAGCATGGCATAGGCCTTGAGGGCCATGGAGACGGCGCGCTCACGGTTGACCGGCTTCCAGGCCTGCTTGCCACGGGCCTGCATGGCCTGGCGTCGCGTCTCGAGCACCTCGTCGCTCACCGCCAGGGTGATAGAGCGTGCAGGGATATCGATCTCGATGCGATCGCCTGTCTCCACCAGGGCTATGGTGCCACCGGCCGCCGCTTCGGGCGATACATGGCCGATAGACAAACCCGAGGTGCCACCAGAGAAGCGTCCGTCGGTGATAAGCGCACAAGAAGTGCCCAGCCCCTTAGATTTGAGGTAACTGGTGGGGTAAAGCATCTCCTGCATGCCTGGGCCGCCCTTAGGGCCTTCGTAGCGAATCACCACCACGTCCCCGGCAACTACCTCGCCGCCTAAGATACCGGCCACGGCATCATCCTGGCTCTCATACACCCTGGCATGACCGACGAAGGTGTGGTTGGCCTCATCGACCCCCGCCGTCTTGACGATACAACCATCGACGGCGATATTGCCGGAGAGCACGGCCAGGCCGCCCTCCTGGCTGAAGGCAAACTCGCGGGTGCGGATACAACCCGCTTGACGATCGACATCCAGGCTCGGCCAGCGACAACTTTGGCTAAAGGCTTTTGTGGTCGGAATACCCGCAGGGCCCGCCGCAAAAAACTGCTGCACCGCCTCATCCTGGCTCTGGGCGATATCATATTTAGCCAGCACGGCCTTGAGGTTCTCGCCCGCCACATGGCTGACATCTGTGTGTAACAGCCCAGCTCTGTCCAGCTCACCCAGGATGCCCATCACGCCACCGGCGCGATGCACATCTTCCATATGATACTTAGGGGTCGACGGCGCCACCTTACACAGGTGCGGCACCTGACGCGACAGGCGGTCTATATCGGCCATGGTGAAGTCAACCTTGGCCTCCTGCGCCGCCGCCAGCAGGTGTAACACGGTATTGGAAGAACCGCCCATGGCGATATCCAGCGCCATGGCATTCTCGAACGCCTTGAAGCTGGCGATATTGCGCGGCAATGCCGACTCATCGTCATCGCGATAATAGCGGTTGGCCAGCGCCATCACCCTACGCCCCGCCTCTAAGAAGAGTTCACGGCGATCGCTGTGGGTCGCTAACATCGAACCATTACCCGGCAACGACAGACCAAGGGCCTCGGTCAGACAGTTCATCGAGTTGGCGGTAAACATGCCCGAGCAGGAACCACAGGTCGGGCAGGCGCTGCGCTCTATCTTCTCGCTGTCTTCATCCGAGACGCGATCGTCGGCCGCCGCCACCATGGCGTCCACCAGGTCGAGCTTGATCAGCTTATCCGACAGCTTGGTCTTACCCGCCTCCATGGGGCCCCCCGAGACAAACACCACTGGGATGTTGAGCCTGAGCGCCGCCATCAGCATGCCTGGGGTGATCTTGTCACAGTTGGAGATACACACCAGGGCGTCGGCGCAGTGGGCGTTCACCATGTACTCTACGCTGTCGGCGATCAGCTCCCGCGATGGCAGGGAGTAGAGCATGCCGCCATGGCCCATTGCGATGCCGTCGTCCACGGCGATAGTATTGAATTCTTTGGCGATACCGCCCGCCTCTTCGATGGCACCAGCCACCAGCGAGCCCATATCCTTAAGATGCACGTGCCCCGGCACAAACTGGGTAAAGGAGTTGGCAATGGCGACAATCGGCTTACCAAAATCGCTGTCTTTTACCCCGGTCGCCCGCCAGAGGGCTCGGGCTCCGGCCATGTTGCGCCCTTGAGTACTGGTAGCTGAACGTAGTTTTGCCATGACACTTTCCTTATTTTGCGTTTGGCGGCCTGGCCACCTGAGCTGAAATATTGCCCCAGCGGCCAATTGGCGGCCGGGGCTTTAATCTTATCTTATATGCTGTGGTTTGCGCCTTAAAGCGGCTCTAACCAGCCCCACTTATCCTGGGTCTCACCATTAAACAGGCCGAAGAAGCTTGCCTGCAGCGCCGCCGTCACCGGGCCGCGACCACCTGCACCCACCTCGATACGATCGACGCTGCGCACCGGCACTATTTCGGCGGCGGTTCCCGTCATGAAGATCTCATCCGCCAGATAGAGAAATTCCCGCGACATAGGCTCTTCGACCACCTCATAACCTTTATCTCTCGCCAGGGTGATGATGGTATCGCGAGTGATCCCCAGCAAGATGGCGGCCGTGGCTGGCGGGGTGTAAAGCTTGTTCTTCTTCACCACAAACAGATTGGCACCAGCGCCTTCGCTCACCAGGCCGTTGACGTCTAGGGCGATCCCCTCGTCGAAGCCGTTACGCTTGGCCTCGGTGGAGATTTGCAAAGAGGAGAGATAATTACCGCCCGCCTTGGCGCCGGTTGGAATCGTGTTCGGCGCCAGACGATTCCAGGAGGTCACGGCCACATCGACGCCGCGCTCCATGCTGTCCTCGCCCAGGTATGCGCCCCAAGGAAAGGCGGCGACCATGAGATCGCACTTGGCATCCTTAGGCGGGGTGATCCCCATGCCCACATCGCCAAAAAAGACCAGGGGGCGAATATAGGCGCTGTCGAGTTGATTGCTTTTGACTATGTCGCGGCAGGCCTGCATGGTCTGCTCAAAACGATAGGGAACAGGCATGCGATAGATCTTGGCCGAGTCATACAGGCGCTGCACATGATCGGTTAGGCGAAATCCCGCCGGTCCCTGTGGCGTGTCGTAGACGCGGATCCCCTCGAACACCGAGGTGCCGTAATGCAAGGCGTGCGACATCACGTGTACCTTGGCATCCCCCCAAGGCATGATCTCTCCATTAAACCAAATCAACTCTGCTGTTTTTGCGGCCATCTTCTCTCACCTGTCTGTTTCGCGTCTTAGGCGCTTGCGTGTTGGGGGTATCTTGTCGCGGCGGGCTTGGCCGAAAGGACCTCGCACTCGGTAACATCGATCAGTTTGTTCAGCTGATGACTCAGAAGCTCGAGCGCGCGATCGCTCTCCACCACCATGCCGAGCCGGGTGGTACCATTGTCACCCAGGTGCATATCCATCTCTGTGACCTTAAATCCACGGTGACGTGTGACTCGCAGGACACGTTCTACCACCTCGGGTTGCTGGGCTAGGGTTAAGGCTAGGTTATAGATCATGTCTGCTTCTCCATCTCATCCATCATGTCGCGGTTACTGGCGCCGGGCGGCACCAAAGGCCAAACGTTGTGAGCCTCGTCGATTCTTACGTGCAGTAAGAAAGGCCCCTTTGCATCGAGCAGCTCGTCGAGCGCCGACTCCACCTCACCCACCTGGGTGATGGTGCGACCCGGGATGTCGAAGGCCGAGGCCATGGTGACAAAGTCCGGGTTGTCGGAAAGGTCTGTCTCGCTGAAACGCTCTTCGAAAAACAGCTGTTGCCACTGCTTCACCATCCCCAGCTTCTGGTTATCGATCAGCAAGATCTTGAGCGGGATCTGACGTCGCTTGATGGTAGTCAGCTCCTGCACATTCATCATGAAAGAACCATCGCCGGAGACGGCCACCACACAGGCGTCGGGTCTGGCGACCTTGGCGCCGATCGCTGCAGGCAAACCAAATCCCATGGTGCCCAGGCCTGCACTGGAGAGGTGATCTTCCGGGCGTCTGAACCACATATGCTGGGCGACCCACATCTGATGCTGACCCACGTCGCAGGCCACCACGCTGTTCTCGGGCAACTTAGCCGCCAGACGGTTGAGCAGCTTAGGCGCGAAGATCAGATCTCCGGGTCTGTCGTAACTCCAGGCATGCTGGGCTTTCAATCTGGCCACCTCGGCAAGCCAGGGGACTATCTCCAGCGGCTGCGTCAGTGCGGGAAGGATCTGACGTAGGTCTCCGGCCATGGCCACATCCGGGCGTCTAAGCTTACCCAGCTCGGCGATATCGATATCCAGGTGCACCACCTTGGCATGTTCGGCGAAACTGGCCAGACGCCCGGTGACTCTGTCGTCGAAACGGGCACCGACCACCAAGAGCAGGTCGCACTCCTGCACCGCCAGGTTGGCCGCCTTACCGCCGTGCATGCCCAGCATGCCCAGATAGCCAGGATGGTCATGGGCTATGCTGCCCAGCCCCTTGAGGGTCGCCACCGAAGGCATGCCTGTCTTGTCGATAAAGCCTCTCAGTTGCTCGACCGCACCCGCCATGCCCACGCCGCCGCCCACGTAAAGCATGGGGCGCTGTGCCTGGGCAATCAGCGCTCTGGCGGCATCAAGTTGACTGGATTCAACTTCGGGTTCTGGCTGTATCGCCTGGAGTGGCGCCTTGTAGTCCAGCAGGGCGATCTGGATATCTTTGGGTATGTCCACCAGCACAGGGCCGGGGCGGCCGGAGGCGGCGATTTCGAAGGCGCGATATAGGGTAGGCACTAACTCATCGACATCTGTCACCATGAAGCTGTGCTTGGTACAGGAAAGCGACATGCCCAGCACGTCGATCTCCTGAAACGCATCTGTGCCGATCACTGCGGTAGACACCTGGCCCGTGATGGCCACCAGAGGCACAGAATCGAGCAGGGCATCGGCGAGGACGGTCACCAGGTTTGTGGCACCTGGGCCCGAGGTGGCGAAGCAGACCCCCGTCTTGCCGCTGGCTCTGGCATACCCTACGGCGGCGAAGGCCGCGCCTTGTTCATGACGACTGAGCAGATGTTCAACCGGCGCACCGACCAGGGCATCGTAGATGGGCATGATGGCGCCACCTGGATAACCAAATACCGTGGTCACGCCGTGCGCGGCCAATGCCTTGATGACGGCGTCTGCGCCTCTGATCTTCTGCCCTTGTTCCATCTGCCCTATCCTGCGTAATTAAGTGTTTTTCTGGGTTAAGCAAGTCATGAGTGCTAAAAACAAAAAACCCCCGGTCCTTTCGGAGCGGGGGTTCTTGTTGCAATCTTGACCTGATTAGGTGTATCGACGCGCCATGCGATGCCCCCGCTGTGATTTAATAATCACTACGGTAATAATCTCAATAATGAGGAGGGCAGCTTGGTTAAACATGGTGTCTTTCTGTTTCCTAATCTTTGTTTGCTTAAATTCTGTATCTCGGTCGACTCAATTTAGCCGACCTTTTAATCAATACCACAAAGCCAACGAATAACACAACCAAAACCTGCGACTATCTGTAAAAAGCCTGGTCACAGGCGTCTTGGGCAGCGCTAGCAAGCCAATCAAGACCAGATATTTCCCTACTCATGTGACTCTCGGGTTTGACTCTTGGGCCGGCCCAAATTCGACAAATCGAAACAGAGAGGACTCGGCCCAACCACTAAAAATCCGTGGATTAATGTATTGATAATTAAGCTCCTTCTACGATGCGCTTCATCTCGGTCATGTAACCGCGAAGCTCGGCGCCTATGTACTCAACCGCAGTGTGACGGATAGCATCGTTCACCTCGATCAGACGCAGGTTATCGACGCCGTTGCCACTGTCTTTCAGGCCGCCGCCCAGGTACTCGGGAGACATCTGATTCACATAGTCACGCAGCAATGGTACGGCCGCGTGGTTAAACAGGTAACAGCCATATTCGGCGGTATCTGAGATCACCACGTTCATCTCGTACAGACGCTTACGGGCGATGGTGTTGGCGATCAGCGGTGTCTCGTGCAGCGACTCATAGTAGGCCGACTCTTCGACGATACCGGCCGAAACCATGGTATCGAAGGCCAGTTCCACACCCGCCTTGATCATGGCGACCAGGAAGATCCCCTTATCGAAGTAGGTCTGCTCGTCGATCGCCTCATCACATGCTGGGGCATTCTCGAAGCCAGTTTCATTGGTCTCGGCGCGCCATTTCAGCAAGTTGGCATCGTCGTTAGCCCAGTCTTCCATCATGGTCTTAGAAAACTCACCGCTGATGATGTCGTCCATGTGCTTCTCAAACAGTGGCTGCAGAATCGCTTTGAGCTCCTCGGCCATCTCGAATGCCTTGATCTTGGCAGGGTTAGATAGGCGATCCATCATGTGAGTGATACCACCATGCTTAAGCGCTTCGGTCGTGGTCTCCCAACCTTGCTGGATAAGCTTGGCGGCGTAGCCAGGCTCGACGCCATCGGCCACCATCTTCTCATAGCCCAGGATGGCACCGGTTTGCAGCATGCCACACAAGATGGTCTGCTCACCCATTAAGTCTGACTTCACCTCGGCAATGAAAGAGGAGTGCAGTACGCCGGCGCGATCGCCGCCGGTTGCGCTGGCATAGGCCTTGGCCACTTCCAGGCCATCACCCTTAGGATCGTTCTCAGGGTGCACGGCGATCAGAGTCGGTACGCCAAAACCACGCTTGTACTCTTCACGTACCTCGGTGCCTGGACACTTAGGTGCCACCATGATGACAGTGATGTCGGGACGCACCTGCATGCCCTCTTCCACTATGTTAAAACCGTGAGAGTATGAGAGTACCGCGCCCTGCTTCATCAACGGCATCACGGCATTAACCGCATCCGTGTGTTGCTTGTCTGGGGTCAGATTAAGCACCAGATCCGCCTCCGGGATCAGCTCTTCGAAGGTACCCACGCGGAAACCGTTGCCGGTGGCTTTCTGGTAGGAAGGACGCTGCTCGGCAATCGCCTGCTCACGCAAAGCGAAGGAGATATTCAGGCCCGAATCGCGCATGTTGAGACCCTGGTTAAGGCCTTGGGCGCCACAGCCCAGGATGACGATATTCCAGCCCTTGATATAGTCACAGCCTTGACTAAATTCGCTGCGGTCCATAAAACGACATTGGCCAAGTTGCTCTAATTGTTGGCGTAAATTCAGAGAGTTAAAGTAATTAGCCATCAGATTCCCTACCTTTAAAACGAAACCGTTGAATATGGGCTCAACCGCCTTGGCCAAGCTGTGATTGCAATCAACTATAGCCCATGTACTTCATTGCTTAAAATGATATATTCGAAATGTCACGTTGCATAAAATGCAATATTTAGCTCAACAACTAGACGATAAGACGAGGCGGGATCTTGGATATTCGTACCATCAAACTCTATCTGCACCTGAGCAACAGTCTCCACTTTGCCCGCACCGCGCAGCAGATGCATGTCAGCCCCTCCACCCTAAGCCGCGCCATGCAGCGCCTGGAAGAAGAGGTGGGCGCCAAGTTGTTCGAGCGCGATAATCGCAGCGTGACCCTCACCAATGCCGGCATCGAGTATCGCCACTTTGCCGAGCAGACGTTAGATAACTGGAGCAAGCTCAAACACAGGCTGGATCCCAAACAAGATCTGCTGCGCGGTCGCCTCAACATCTACTGCTCGGTCACCGCCGCCTACAGTCACCTGCCGGCACTGCTGGATCGCTTTCGCAACGAACATCCCATGGTGGAGATCGCGCTGACCACGGGAGACGCCGCCAACGCAGTGGAGATGGTGCGGCAAAACCGCGCCGACATCAGTATCGCCGCCAAGCCCGAATCTCTGCCGGAATCCTTGCATTTCATCAAGATAGATAATGTGCCGCTGGTGATCATCGCCCCCACCTTCAAGTGCGCCGTGCAGGAGCTGCTGACCGAGCCCTACATCCCCTGGGATCGACTGCCTTTCATCCTGCCGGAACACGGCCCGGGACGGCTGAGAATCGAGAACTGGTTCAAGCAACTGGGGCTCAATGCCAATGTCTATGCCCAGGTTTCCGGACAGGAGGCGATCGCCTCCATGGTGGCACTGGGCTGTGGGGTAAGCATTACCCCTGAGGTGGTGATTCAAAACAGCCCGGTGAAAGACAGAATCCAGCAGCTGGCCTCACCAGTGGCAATCCCCCCCTTTGAGCTTGGTTGTTGCAGCAAGAAGAGTCGCGAAGATGAGCCTGTAATTGCCGCCTTCGTGAAAGAACTCAATGAGGTCAAGTAGCAAAAAAGTGGCAGAGTGCAGACCTCTGCTATACTGATTTCATCGACTAATTATCAAGAGGTTAGCTATGGTGTCATGGAGACTCTGGGTCACCCGCTTATGCTGTGGCCTCGCCTTGTTATGCTCGGCACTTCCCGCCATGGCCACGGCCTCTATCACCATATGTGTCGAGAATACCGAATTCCCACCCTTCAACTATTTCGATCGCAACCAGAGCGTGGAGCCCCGCACCATAGGCTATGATATTGACCTACTCAAACTGGCCTTCGACCAGAGCGAGCTAAGCCACAAGGTGGTCGCCCTCCCCTGGAATCGCTGCCTGAAGGAGGTCAAGCAGGGCACGGTCGATGCGGCGATGAGCGCCTCACTCAACGGTGAGCGACGCCGCGACTATCTGATCTCCACCCCCTACTATTTCCTCACACCCAGCTACTACTACCTAAAGACGGACTTCCCCAAAGGGGTACAGGTAAAGCATCTTGAGCAGCTCAACGACTATGGCAGCGTGTGCGGCATTAGAAACTTCAACTATGAAAATTTTGGTCTCAAGCCAGACTTTCACATGTTTCAAATCCGTAACCTGGCGCATCTTCCCGAGATGCTCACCAAGAAGCGCTGTCAGTTCTTTCTCGCCCGCAAAGAAACCCTAAGCGGCACCTTAGCCATCAATAAGATGGATGACTTTTACACCCAACTCGCGGGTATATCTGTCCCCGATATCCAGCCTGAACCCTTCTATATGCTGATCTCTAAAAACTCACCTCACAAAGAGGCCATTAAGCAGTTGTTCGATACCAAGGTCGACAGGCTCAACAAGGAAGGTAAGTTACGCCCACTGCTGGAACACCATCTACAGCTGCTAAGGCAAACTCGTTAATGTACTTTCGATGAGATAACGGCGGCGCTCGTCATGCTTGCAGCCAACTTAGCCTATACTTAAGACCGATATATCAGCCATATGACTCTCAAGCAGTTGGCGAGCCCGACGTAGCCTTTGTCCCAAAAGATGGCACGTCCATGCCATGGAATGACGCCTCAACGCCAATATGCAGTACAAGGGGAAGACATGACCGCCTTTGCCATTTTTATCGTACTGATCGGTTTGATGGGACTGCTCGCATCGCTCATTCCTACCTATCAGATCTGTCAGCTAAAACCGCCACAGAGCCAGGGCTGGTATCTATTGCTGTGCATGATAGGTCTGTTTATTTTCGGCTATCTGGGTTTCCTCTGGATGCTGCTCAATCGCGAGACCGGCCCCCTGGAAACCGTAGTCTCCCTGGTGTTTTCCGCCGGCGGCGCCTTCGTCTGGTTGGTCGTAAAGATGAGCAAGAAGACCATAGTCAAACTGCAAGACACACTGGAGGATAAACATTACCAGGCCTATCACGACTCCTTGACCGATCTCCCCAATCGCCACATGCTGTATGAAACCATGGAGCGCCTGATCAGAGAAAATGGCTCATCCTTTACCTTTATCATGATGGATCTCAATGATTTCAAGATGATCAACGACAATCTGGGTCATGATGCCGGTGACAAGGTGCTGGAGATCATCGCCTATCGCATCGAGCGTATCATGCCCCCTCAGGCCTTACCCGCGCGATTGGGAGGAGATGAATTTGCCGTGATCCTCCCCAAGAGCGAACTCGGCCAGGCGCAACGTCTGGCAGCACAGATCCAGAAGGCAGTGATTGAAGATATTCACTGCGAGGGCCACCTGCTGGCCGTCGGCATCAGCATAGGCATGGCACTCTATCCCCAAGATGGTGACGACAGGAAGACCCTGATGAAGCATGCCGATATTGCCATGTATCGCAGCAAACAAAATAACAGCGACTATGAGACCTTCTCTCAGGTGATCGACACGCCTCCGCCTCTGGGGCAATTCAGCCCCTAAACTCGAGTAATTCGCCCCTAAACTAGAGCATTTAAAGCTCTACGCCCGTGGTCAATGGCAACGTAGCCTCGACGGGGATGCGCGTCACCAGTAACTGGTCCACCTTATAGGCATCGATATCGACCACCTCAAACTTGTAGCCACCGAAATTAACGAAATCGGTGCGCTTGGGGATTTTGCGTAACATAAACATCATGAAGCCGGCGATGGTTTCGTAATTCTGACTCTGGGGAAAGGCCTCGATACCGAAGGCGCGCATCACATCGGTAATGGGTGTCACGCCATCCACCAACCAGGAATCTTTATCCCGGGCGATGATCTGCTCCTCGCTCTCATGGAGTGACCAGGCCCCCATCACGGCGCTCTGCAAGTCGTTGGTCGTCACTATGCCGACCACTAGGGCATACTCGTTCATCACCACGGCAAAATCGGCCCTGTGATTCTTAAAATATTCCATCGATTCCGACAGGCTAAGGCTATCAGGAATGATCAGGCAGTTATGCACCAATGAGCTGTCCTTGAGGGTGATGCTCTGACCATTTATCACCCGAATCAACAGTTCTTTGGCATCCACGACTCCCTTAATAGTGTCCAGCTGGCCGTCGCACACCAGGAACTTAGTATGGGGATCTTCTGCGATCTTGCGCTTAATCACCTCTTCATCATCCTGCAGCAGGAAATAGACCAGGCTCTCGCGCGCCGTCATAGCTGCCGTTACCGGCACGGTCTGCATCTCGAACACATTCTCGATCATCTGCTGCTCATCCTTATCCAGCACACCGGCTTCGGCGCCGGCATCCATCACCGCATAGATATCGTCTGAGGTTACCTGGTCGTTGCGCGCCGTGGGGATCTGCAGCAGGCGAAAGATGGCATTAGCCAGGCCATTGAAAATCCATACCAGCGGCGTCAGCAGGCGGATACAGAAGATCATCGGCTCCACCAGCACCAGAGCCACCCGCTCAGGCATCGCCATGGCCACTCGCTTGGGCATCAGGTCGGCGATCAGGATAAACAGGCTGGTGACTATGATGAAAGACAAGATGAAGCTCAGCTGGCTAAGCCAGGGATCGGCCAGCCAGGAGTGCAGACCCGCCTTAATGTAGGGGGTGAAGGCCGACTCACCCACGATCCCCCCCATGATAGCCACCGCGTTCAGCCCTATCTGTACCACGGTAAAGAAACTGCCGGGGTGAGCCTGCAGATGCAACACCCTTTCCGCACGCAAATCTCCCTCGTCGGCCAACTGACGCAGGCGGATCTTACGCGCCGCCGCCAGGGCGATCTCCGACATGGAAAAGAAACAACTCGTGCCGATTAACAACAAAATAATCAAGATGTTATCTAGTAGACTCATTTTAAACCTAACCTAAACCTCATACAGGCCAGCGACGGCCAGGAACTCTCCCTGTCAGGGGATAAGGTGACATTAACCCTAAATGATGTAAGCCGTGTGAAGACGCCGACAATTATAGTGATCTACGCCTTCAGAAGACGTGATTGAGATTCCACCTCAGGATGCAAGTTTGCGGGAAAGTCGCCGCGACAGAATGCGGCTGAAAACATGGAGCACCTTTTATCAGAAATTGGCCAATAGGCAACTAAATTTTGTACAGACAGTCCAAATAATTCATTGCTGCTACACTTATTTAAAAAAGGTTTAATAACAAAAACAAAAGGATTTGTTTATGGCCATTGCCTGCGTCACCACGCGCGCCAGCCTGGGCGTGGCAGCCCCCGAAGTCACAGTCGAAGTACATCTCAGCAATGGCTTACCCGCCTTCAACCTGGTGGGGCTACCTGAAACCTCGGTCAAGGAAGCCAAAGAGCGTGTGCGCAGCGCCCTGATCAACGCGGGATTCGAGTTCCCACAACGCAGGATAACGGTCAATCTCGCGCCAGCCGATCTGCCCAAGCAGGGCGGCCGCTACGACCTCCCCATAGCCATCGGCATACTGGCGGCCTCCAAACAGATACCCGATACCCACTTAAGGGATCATGAGTTCATCGGCGAGCTGGCTCTCTCCGGACAAATAAGGCCCTGCACCGGCATATTGCCGGTGATCATAGATGCCCGTAAACAGGATAAGGCCTTAGTCCTGCCCCTAGAAAATCGCGCCGACGCCGAACTGGTGGGCTACCGTAAATGTTTCTTCGCCGCCCACCTACAAGCTTTAGCCCAATACCTGCACGGACAAGCCTCCCTGCCTGGGCTGACACAAGATCTAGAGTGGCTCGATAGCCAGACAGACACGGACCACAAGTGCCTCAGCGATGTGATCGGCCAATATCAGGCGAAGCGCGCGCTGGAGATCGCCGCCGCCGGCAATCACAACTTGTTGTTTCTCGGCCCTCCAGGCACGGGCAAGACCATGCTCGCCAGCCGCATGATGCAGCTGCTACCACCACTGGACTATGATGAGGCGTTAGAGGTCGCCGCCATTCACTCAGTGGCAGGGATCAGCATTCCCATGCAGGCCTTTTATCAACGCCCCTTTCGCAGCCCTCACCACACCAGCTCGGCCATCTCACTGGTGGGCGGCGGCAGCTATCCCAAGCCAGGGGAGATCTCTCTGGCCCATCGCGGTGTGCTCTTCCTCGACGAGGTTGCCGAGTTCCCCCGCAAGGTGCTCGACTGCCTGCGAGAGCCGATGGAGACCGGTGAAGTGGTGATCTCCCGCGCAGCCGCCAAACTCACCTTTGCCAGCCGTTTTCAGCTCATCGCCGCCATGAATCCCAGCCCTTGCGGCGACAGCGCTAACGCCAGGGCCACACAGGATCAGATCCAGCGCTATCTTGCCAGACTGTCGGGCCCCTTCATCGATCGCTTCGATCTCACCATAGAGGTACCGCGTCTGCCCCAGGGTACCCTGACCACAGGTGAGCGAGGCGAATCCAGCCGCGACGTGGCCCAGCGTGTGCACCAGGCAAGGGAACGCCAACTAAGCCGCGCAGGGGTGCTCAACGCCGAGCTGACCGGCAAACAACTCTCGCAGACTGCAGGATTTAACCAGCAAGATCTCGAGTTTCTCGAGCAGAGTGTTAACCAGCTAGGCCTGTCGGTACGCAGCTATCACAGGCTCCAGCGCGTCGCCCGCACCATAGCGGATCTTGAACAGAGTACAGCCGTCGACCGCCGCCACATCGCTCAGGCACTTGGTTATCGCGCCATGGATAGATTGCTCAATAGCCTAAAGGCACCTTACTGAGGCTATCGCCAGTTTTTGTACAACAACGATCACCATAGGTTCTGCCTTATATAAAACGCCTGCAACCGGCAGTAAAACTGACAGGAAAGGCCAATAGCTCCTGGATATATCCATAGATAAATCAGGGTTATCTGGGCAATATGAACAGGATAAGATTGAGCTAATGGGCTCAGGCGAGTAACATAGGTCTCCGAATTTTTTATGGGGGCTTTAATGGGCGCGGTGTTATCACTAATAAGAGGCAGCTTGGCATTTAGCTGTTATGTCATCAACACCCTTTTTTGGGTAATACCTATCTTATTGGTAAGTATAATAAAACTTATCCCTATCACGCCGCTACGTACCCTGTGTAGCTACCTGTTGGATCACTGCGCGACCGCCTGGATCAGCGTCAACACCTTTATTGAGCGTCTGTTCCACCGGGTAGATGTTCAGATTGAAGGCGACAGCAATCTCTCCCCCAAGGAGTGGTACATGGTGATCGCTAACCACCAATCCTGGGTCGATATCTTGGTCCTGCAGCGTATCTTCAACCATAAGATCCCTTTCCTGAAATTCTTCCTGAAGCAGGAGCTGCTCTACGTGCCAGTGCTGGGCCTCGCCTGGTGGGCGTTAGACTTCCCATTCATGCGCCGATACTCAAGCGCCCAGCTACGCAAGAATCCAAAGCTCAGGGGCAAAGATATCGAAATCACCCGTAAGGCCTGCGCCAAGTTTAAGACTAAGCCGGTCAGTGTGATGAACTTTGTCGAGGGCACCCGCTTTAGACCCGAGAAACATCAAAAGCAAAACTCAGAATTTAACCACCTGCTCAAGCCTAAGGCGGGTGGTATGGCTTTCGCCCTGTCGGCAATGGGTGAGCAGATCCATAAACTAGTCGATGTCACCATCTATTATCCAGGCAACACACCCAGCTACTGGGACTATATCTGCGGCCGGGTCAAACAGGTCAGGGTCCACATCAAGGTCAGCGAAATCGCTCCCGAGATGCGTGGCGACTACCTCAATGATCGCGCCTATAAGATCAGTTTCCAGGAACAGCTCAATCGCATCTGGCAAGAAAAGGACGCCATGTTAACGAAAATGGCGCAGCAATAACCGCAGATAAGGTGCTTTAGAAAGATGCTAAATTTTTTACCCGGACCCCTCCTGTTTGCGCTTAGCCTGACCTTGTTGATCATCAACACTGTGTTATGGAGTACTTTGATCTGCGTTGGCGGCATAATTAAACTCCTGCTACCGATCGCACTGCTGCGCACCGGGATCACTCACTTGATGAATCGCTGCATGTGGAGCTGGGCCAGCCTCAATGGCGGCATTCTGTTTTTGATCGCCAAGATAGAGTGGGATATCGAAGGGCTTGAAGGACTGAAGAAAGATGGCTGGTACCTGCTGATCAGCAATCATCTCAGCGGGTTCGACATCGCCGCCCTCACCTATGTGCTGCGTAACAACATCCCCATGCTAAAGTTTTTCCTGAAGAAAGAGTTGCTCTATGTTCCTTTCCTCGGCTTAGGCTGCTGGGCTCTGGATATGCCCTTCATGAACCGTACCAGCGCTAAACAACTACGTAAGAACCCTAAACTCAAGGGCAAAGACTTAGAGACCACCCGACGCTCCTGCGAGAAATTCAAAACCATTCCCACCTCTATCATCAACTATGTGGAAGGCAGTCGTTTCACCCAGGAGAAGAAGGCGCGTCAACGCTCTCCTTACCGCTACCTGCTGCGCCCAAAGGCGGGCGGCATCGCCTTTACCATCTCGGCCATGGGCGAGCAGTTTACCAGCCTGCTTAACGTCACCCTGGTCTATCCCGACTCGGCCGACAACACGCTATCCGAGGTGATGCACGGCAAGGTGAAACGTATCGTGGTGCGCATCGAATCTATGCCGGTACCCGAGGTCGACGACCAGAGATACTTCAACGACGCCGAGTGTCGTGCTCAGTTCCAGCGTTGGCTCAATGGCGTCTGGCAACAAAAAGATGAGCAGATTCATCAGATCTTGACCCGCTATAACTCAGATCAGCTGATCACCGAAGAGACCCCATCTCTGGCAGAGAGTCGCTAATTTTATTGGATTCGTCGCCTTTTCGGGCGGCGAACACCCAAGGTTGTCTACAATACCACCCCAGCAAAGCCGTAAGCTATCCATAAAATGACGATTTCAAGGCTAAATGCCTGCGTTAGACTTAAGTTTTACCGACAGATTGTTGACAATCCAAACCATCCGCACTAACTTCATTACTCCTCTTATCCCTTAATGAGCAAGCCGATGGCGTTAGACGCATTAAACACCATAGACACTGAGACGCCCGCACTCACCCTGGCGGATAAGGCATTGCAGGCGATCCAAACCAGTATCATTAAGGGAGAACTCGCCCCTGGCAGTAAGATCAACGAGCAGATGCTCGCCCAGCGATACGGCATCAGTCGCGGCCCCACACGGGAAGCCCTGTTGACCCTGGAGCGTCGCCGCCTCATCGTCAGAATTCCCCATGTCGGCGCCCGCGTCGCTCAGCTGTCGATAGATGAGCTGGGCGATCTCTATCGTCTGCGCAGCGTGTTAGAAGGCATGGCCTGCGAACTGGCCGCGAAGCATATAAGTCCCACAGCGCTGATGCAGCTACAACGTCTGATGGATAGTCAGGAAGAATCGCTAGCCAAGGGCGATACCTATTTTCAGCAAGATGGCGATGTGGATTTTCACTACCGCATCATACGCGCGAGCGGTAGCAAGCATCTGCAGGAAACCCTCATCGGCAACCTCTATCATCTGCTGCGCATGTATCGCTATCAATGCACCAGCGAGACCAGACCGACCAAGGCGATTGCCGAACACAGACGCATTGTCGAAGCCATTGCCGCTGGTGATGGCGAACTGGCTAGCCTGCTGATGCGCCGTCACATAGAGCAGGGCCGAATCAACACAGAGAAACGACTTAAGGCGCTACAGGCAGAGTAGCAGCAACCAGGTTCATGCCAGCGAACACTCGTTGGCATCGACTCGAAAAGGCCTTGCCCCTCCCTTCCGGCAAGGCCTTTTCTCTATATTAAGCAAGAGTCACTCATCTTTAACGCCAAATTATTGTAAATGTCACAAAACTGACTACAACTTTTAAGTGAATGCTAATATACTTGACCGCCTAAATGAGCAAGATACATGCATAAAAACGCATTAACGGAGAGTAGTTGCTGTGAACCCACTCGATGTTGTCGCCAGACACAAACTATCATCGCTATTTCGCTTGGCAGCGTTGCTCGCATTACCGCTATTCGTCTCCGCCTGCCAGAGTAATGCTATTACCCAAACTCCAAGAGACTATCTGGAAGTCACCCCGACTCAGCTAAGCAAGTATTGGGTCATACAAGACAGTACCCTGAATTGGAAAGGTTTGGTAGAACAAAAACAGAAGCTCAACATCAGCTTTGGCATCAATGGGTCAGGGCAGCTAGTGGATCTTGAACTCGACGACTTGACCCTCTCACCCGAACAGAAACAAGCACTGCTCGCCAGATTTAGCCAGCAGAGATTTAACGCCACGGTCTACAACAAGACGGCCCAGCCGGTGCGGGTCTCTGCAACCGTAACATTCGATTAAAAAAGGCGCCTCCTGGGCGCCTTTTCTTTTCATGGGTATAGCTATCAAGGGCATAGCTAGGAGTTAAGGCGCAACGCGCTCAACCTTTTGCATCCAGCCTTCTGGGCCCTGACGCTTGCCCTTCTGAATATCCGTCAACACCTGATAGATGCGGCGGGTATGCACACCCACCTCACCATCGCCGACCGTTACAACCCTATGGTCTTCGAAGATATAGGAGCCTACAGGCGACACCACGGCGGCAGTACCGAAGCCACCGGCCTCGACGATCTCACCGGACTCGATATCGGCAATAAACTTATCCAGCATCACTGTCTCTTGACGCACCTCGCAGCCGAGGGCCTCCCCAAGCTCCATGATGGATTGCGAGGTAATAGACTTCAAAATGGTATCGGTAAATTTAGGTATGATGATGGTACCATCTTTTAGCACATGGAAGTGGTTCATCGCGCCCACCTCTTCGATCTGCTTGTTGTTGGCATCGAGATACAACACCTGGGCCGCGCCATATTCTGCCGCCGCCTTGCCCGCTCTGAGCGAGGCTGCATAGTTGCCCGCCGCCTTAGAGGCGCCCGTCCCCCCCGATACCGCGCGGTGGAAACGTTCGGTGATCAACAGACGAATCGCCTTATCGAAACCATCTGCATAGTAGGCGCCGCTTGGGCTCAGCATGACACAGAAGGTGTACTGCTGGCTCGGGCTCACAGAGAGTCTGTCTTCGGTCGCAAATACGAAGGGACGAATATAGAGACAGGCCCCATCCTGCATCGGAAACCAGAGCCTATCGACATCGATCAATGCATTGATCCCCGCCAGCTGCATCGCCTCGGGTATGGGCGGAATACAGATCACCTCGCCGCTCAGGTTGAGACGCTCGGCATTCTTATTTAAACGGAAGGTATAGATCTCGCCATCGTCATGCATGAAGGCCTTAGCCCCCTCAAAGATGGATTGACCATAGTGCAGAGCCATGGC
Source organism: Shewanella aquimarina (assembly GCF_023349185.1). Lineage (GTDB taxonomy): Bacteria > Pseudomonadota > Gammaproteobacteria > Enterobacterales > Shewanellaceae > Shewanella > Shewanella aquimarina. The sequence goes on from NZ_JAKIKY010000015.1 coordinate 49,608, forward strand.
ACCCGGTGCCATCTCGAATGGTCCGTAAGGAACGATTCTCGGATCCCGCCACTCCCCATCGCGGTAATCCATCAAAAACATATGGTCAGTTCTAAGATTACCGAAGCCCACAATGGCTTCAGGCTTAAACTGCTGTGTTCGGCGTTCAGACGCAGGTTTTAAATTATAATTTATTTGCATTGCATACCACCTTGAATACTGATCTAGCAGACTATGGACGCCCTGCTTTAAAGTCAAGCTCAATGGGGCCTGCCATCAAACTCTTCATTAAAGTGGGAGTACAGATATATAGACAGCTAATCCACCCAAAGCGTTACATCACTTGCTATTCAATTTCACTGCAATGGTGACGTTTGCCTATCTCTGCACAAGTATTACAGGAACGCACCTTACCTTCCCCCTTATCTAGAAAGGCGCTGATCTTCTGCGTCATCTCCTGCATCATCTCTTTGGTGATAGGTTTCTGCCAGCGGTATCGATTCATCAGTCGACTGATATGGCGATAACCAGTCTCATCATCGGGAGTAAAGTAATATTCATCCATCAGTTTACTCTCGTATGAAGAGGTCGCCCCTGCCAGAAAGAAATATAGCGATTGCACCAGTTCCTTAACTTCTGCCTCCGTTGCATCCAACTCTCCCACGCTGACCGCATGATCAATAGGCTGACGAATACAGCTCCAAAATAAGTTAACTCTATTTCGCAGAACATCAATTTTTTCTGAGCTTGCCAACTGCCAGAACATACTGTTAATTGAGACAACACGCAATATATTAAATATCGGACTTCTTTTAACCACCTCAAAGGTAAATAAAATTGGCAAGACGGCAAGCTGATGAATATTAAGCTGCGGATTTTCCTTAATAAATACAGGAATTCGAGTAGATGTAGTATTTCTTAAGAAAAGACAAACTAATACATCTTCTTTCGATTCAAAATATTTATAAAGCGTATTGGTTGAACAACCTGCTTGCTTTGCGATCTGAGCAAAGCGAAAAGAAACAACACCCTGATTATCAATTAATTTTTCCGCCTCATCTAGCAGTTGGTTGCATCGCAACGCCTCACAACTATCTTTTGGACAGCGCATATAACCACCTTCTTCCCCAAATTTATAACCATATTTTATGACGTCAATGCTATTAATGTACTTAAAAGAAACATTTTCTTAATCAGCATCACATAAAACTTTCTCCCCCCTAATAAAGTGTGATTTTGCGCATAATTGAAAAGCAACTTAAAAATTATTGTTACCCCAAGTTAATCGGAGGTAACACATGCAAACAAGACGTTCATTTTTAAAACTAGGAGCTGGCGCCGCGGCGGCTGGCGCGCTAGTTCCCTTCAGCTCAAATGCGAGCCCATCAAACATAAAGTGGCATGAAGAACACGAAATCATCATCGTCGGTTCAGGCTTTGCAGGCCTAGCAGCAGCGGTTGAAGCGGGTAAACTCGGTGCCAAAGATGTTGTCGTATTCGAAAAGCTCGGCGTATACGGTGGTAACAGCACCCTAAATGCCGGTCAAGCCTGCTTCGCCAATACAGATCTACAGAAGAAGCTCGGTATCGAAGATAGCGCCGAGCTCATGGTGCAAGACCAGCTGAAATCGGGACGCGGCTACGCCAGTGAAGAACTGTTACGCCACAGTGCCGAGTTAGGCCCCTACATCTACCAACTCACCAAAGATTGTGGGTGTGTCTACCGCGACCACATCATCAATACCGGCGGTACCAGCGCCACGCGTAGCCACCAAGTCGTCGAACGCAGCGGTTCCGGGTTCATTCGCCCTATGCTTAAAACGGCGCGCAGTTACGGTGTCAAAACCAAGATTCGTCACAAGTTTGAAGGCCTAATCACAGCTGCCGACGGCAAAGTACTGGGTATCAAGGTGCGTCGAGGCTATCACTTCGGTCACGAAGGCTCAGGCGAACTGATCAATGTTCGCGCCTCCAAGGGGGTACTGATTGCAACGGGCGGCTTTGGTGCCAACGTCAGTTTCCGTCAGGCATTAGATCCTAACTTGGGTCCAGAAGTCGGTTGTACTAACGCACGTGGCGCTACCGGCGACGGCCTTATCGCCATGCTTGCCGAAGGTGCCATGCCTGTTCACCTCAGCTTTATTCAATCAGGCCCATGGGCTTCTCCCGATGAAGGCGGATTTGGCTATGGTGCAGGTTTCTCACTCTACAACTTCCCACATTCTATCGCGGTCGATCGCTCTACAGGCCAACGTTTCATGAATGAAACTGCCGATCGCAAGACACGAGCAGACCTCGAAGTACAGCGCCGTGATAAAGATGGCAAGCCTAACCCGGCCCTGCTAATTGCGCCCAAGCATGAGGCTCAAAAAGATCCCTCAATGGAGAATGTGCTGCGCTATAACGTCGCCTGGGAGTTCGACAGCGTCGAAGCAATCGCCAAGCACTTCGATGTACCACTCAAGCCGCTGAAAAAACAGATTGATGATTGGAATACCTATGTCAAAGCGGGCGAAGACCCACAATTTGGCAAACGAATGAACATGAGCACAGGGATTTACCTCAAGGCACCTTTCATCGTGCAACGCCTGTGGCCAAAAGTGCACTACTGCCAAGGTGGTATCCAAATCAACACAAAAGCCGAAGTGATTGCCGCCAAAACTGGCGAGAAAATCCCTGGCCTCTATGCCGCTGGCGAAGTGTCAGGTGGGATTCACGGCGTCAGCCGCTTAGGAGGCTGCTCCACACCAGAGTGTATGGCATTCGGCGTAACCGCAGCACGTTCAATCATGAAGGCTTAAGGATTAAACATGAACAAGATCAACGTACTACTTATGCTGGCACTAACTAGCTGTATCGCCCTGTCGGCTCAAGCAAGAGATAAGCGCGACTACCATGACATGGTTTATGACTCAGGCTGTAAGACCTGTCATGACCAAGGCACCAAGCGCTTTCCATCAGATGATGCCTGCCTACAGTGTCACGACATGGGCGAGCTGGCACAGCAGACCAAACGCGAGGGCCATGACGCCAAACAGAATCCTCACGACAGCATGCACTATGGCCAAGAAGCGCCTTGCATGGAATGTCACGGAGAGCACACACCAAAGCAAGCAATCTGTATGGATTGTCACAACTTTGATTACCCAAAATTTAAACACTAAAAAGGCGAATAATCGCCAAAGGAAATGATGATGAAAAAACTACTAATCACCTCTGCAATACTGATGACAGGCTGCGCCGTTGCTGCCGATAAACCAGCCGATAAGCCTTGGCACAACGAAAAGCCAACGCTTTCGACCATTAATGCTCCGACTAAGACCATGCCTATGGTTTGTAAGCAGGAGCAGGCAATGGCTTACCTCAAAGAGCTGCAAAGTGGCGAAAAAGATATCTTCTCAGTCAAGTCAAACGACCATGGTGGTAAGGGGGCGAATGACTCAGGCTGGCTAACCTGGACAATTGCCGATCCCGATACGCTTATTCCATGTCCTGAAGGCGGCGCCAGTGCAACTGAAGTGGGTATGTGCTGGAAAGAGCTTAACGACGAACCTACTGTTATTGGCTTAGTTCGCGTCGCACCGGGTACGGCCATTCCTCACTACCACAGAGAAATGGAATGTTACTACAACCTTAGCGGTGAAGGCCTAACCTGGGCGCAAGAAAGAATGCAGCCATTCCAACCTGGTGACTACATCGAAATCCCAAGTAAGGCGATGCACTACACACCAAACACCTATGATGATCAGGATCTGATCTACATGTACTGGTTCCCACTCGACGGCAAGTTCTCCACCTTTAAGTATCAATGGCCAAAAGATGTTGGCCCAGGTGAAACCCTGATGTTTGACTTCATCCCATATACCAACTCACACGCCGTCCGTTCAGGTAAAGGCGGCTATGGTTGGGATGTTATCCAGTCATCGAAAAAGTAACGCTTAGTCTTCATTAGGCCAGAGTAAGGGGCCGTTAAGAACGGCCCCTTAAATAACTATGAAAAAATACATTCTTATCTTTAGCTTACTGTTTAGCAGCAATATCTTTGCCGATGCACCACAGGCGATCCTATGGAACAGTCTCGCCCCCGGGCCGGCCAAACTCCCGGCTGAAGTCAACATTAATCAGGCGCTCAATGGCAAGCAGGTGGTTATTCCTGGTTTCGTTATTCCTCTGGATACTCTAGAGGGGCAAACACGAGACTTTTTATTGTCGCCACGACAAGGTGCCTGTATCCACCGACCACCGCCAGGTCCAAACCAATTGATCCACGTGACATTTGAGCAGCCCATTGCCCTACCTGAGATAGAACAGCCCATCTATATCTCAGGCACTCTCGCAGTGCGCTCAGAAAAGAATGCCTTTGCACAAACGGGTTACTTCATTCAGGGCGATGAAGCCATTCCCTACCCAGTTAAAATCGCCCCTTCGGCATCGAGCCACTCACACTGAGCTCTACGCCGCGCAGTAAACTCTATAGGTAAACATGATGAAACAAGCCACACTTTTAAGCTCTAGCATCGCACTCGCCCTCGTTCTAGGCAGCGCAAGCACAATCGTCCACGCCGAAGATGGCATCAATATCGGCGGCGCTGTACGTGTTAACTATGGCTATAAAGACTATAGCGATGCCTCTAAAGACAAAGGCGGCGATCTGACCTTCGATATGGCCGCCATTAAGTTCAACGGCAAGAAAGGCGACTGGGGTCTAGCGGCCGAGTATCGCTTCACCTCAAGCACCGACTACATCAAGTACGGTTATGGCTACTACAACATCGACCCCGACTGGCAATTACAGTTCGGTATCAACAAGGTGCCTTTTGGTAACCGTGACTTCATCTCCAACAGCTTCTGGTTCGGCATCCCCTACTACCTGGGCTTCGAAGACGATCATGATGTAGGTATCAAGGCTATCTATGAAAAGAACGGCTGGCACACAGACCTGGCCTTCTACAAGAACCCTGAGTATGGCCCGACAGAGAACAAGCGCTACGCCACAGATCTCTACACGGGCACCATCAACGGCACCGAGTACAACAACGAAGAGACCAACCAGTTCAACCTGCGCCAAACCTACACCCTGGACCATGAAGGTGGCTCGACCACGGTTGGCGGTTCTGTGCAGTATGGTCAGATCTATAACAACAAGACGGGCAACAACGGTGACCGTTATGCGGTCGCGCTGCACCTAGACAGCAGCTACAAGGGCTGGAACCTTCAGCTGCAGGCGATGCAGTATGAATATGACGCCGCCGACGCCGTCGCCCCAAACAAGATTGGGGTCTCAGTGGTGAGCTGGCAGTATGAGATCGCCAGTAAGGGTCAGGCATATAGCGTGAACCTTGCCAAGACCTTCAACACCGACTGGGGTAGCGTGAAGTGCTACAACGACTTCGGTGTGATGACACCCGACGTTGCCGATGACAGCTATGACAACAGCATGCAGAACGTCACTGGCTGTGCCATCGCCGCCGGCCCGACCTATACCATGGTCGACTTCGTGATGGGTAAGAACATGACCTTCTCAACCGCTAACAATGACCATGTGGGGCTTCCAGAGATTGGCGACGATTGGGACAAGCGGGTCAACATCAACTTTGGTTACTACTTCTAACCTGGCAACAAAAGTTAGGTGGCAGTTGCTCCTTCCGCCTAACTTGCAGCTTTAGGGCCGCGCTATTGCTCATCTAATCACACCACCGCAACAAATTTGGCCCGGCCCTCGACCCTATCGAGGGCTTTTTTCGGTGAGGTTATGCCTAGGGCCTGTTGATCTTTGCCGTTTGTTTTTGCAGCAGTTTGAAGGTGATTTATACAAGGCAGAGCCTGTGCCGTGTAGTATCCTACACAAACTGGCGATAACACCGTAGAAATGGCCTACAAACGCTGCCCAACGGGTTCATCTAAACGCGCGCTGCACTTTGTTGTTCGCCATTCACATAGAGTAACTATGCTTCATGGCTCTCGCCTCGCGCAAAACGCGTTTAGATTGAACAAAAATTAAACTTGAAAGGTCAACAGGCCCTAGTACACTCGGGGGAATCCTGCAAATTAACACTCGTCAGCGCACTGCAGGCGGCGCAGCTCATATGATCGCGATAGTGCTGGTCGAAAAACGCCGTGGTTTGTGCCTCAAGCGAATCGAATAATTCAGGGGTTAACGGCCTATGCCAGCGATACTGCCCCATCAACTTGGCGAGATGGCGATAACAGGTCTCACGACGATTTGACAGATACTCGGGCGCGATCAACTGACTTTCAAACTGGGTCAGCGAACCGGTCAGATAGAAGGTGATGCCTTGCACCAGCTCCTTAACTTGTAAGGGTGTCGCCTCCAGCTCTCCCCTCTCTATCGCCTGGTGCAACGACTCGGTAAACCAGCCCCAAAAGGCATTGATTCGCTTCTTAAATCGCTCAATTTTTTCGTCGCTGGCAAGCTGCCACACCATGGTATTGACCGACACCGAACGCAGGGTGAAAAAGCTCTTGCTGCGTTTAATGGTCTCGAAGGTGAACATGATAGGCAAGAGCACCCTCTCCTGCGCCGTCAGTTCGGGATGTTTATCGATAAAGATGGGTAAGTGATTCGATGTCGCACTCCTCAGGAAGAGGCAGACCAACACATCTTCTTTTCGCTCGAAAAATTTATAGAGAGTGCCGGTCGAGCAACCCACCTCTTTCGCCAGCTGAGAGAATTTAAATGACACTATCCCTTGAGACTCGATAAGCTGCTCCGCAGCATCCAAGATCTGATTGCAACGCATCATTGGCAAAGTATCGGTGGGACATTTCATCGTTTACACCCTTATCGTGGAAGAGGCGAGAGTATGCGCCCAATTTATTTTCGAATTACAGTGACCCCTTAACTAATCGGGACAAACCTCACGTAAAACGGCCGCTACTGTCAGGCTTTGTGAATCACGTCAAACAAACATTCACGCAGAAAAATTCACGCCCAGATACACTTGCGCCTACATTTCGCCGGCATAGAAACATTTCAGAAAAGTTATTCGAGACATGGTTCACGAATAAGTTTGCCACTCAAAAAAAGCCGTGACTTACTTCACCTTTAACGCTTTGCAGAACCTCTATCTTTGCCAGCATAAAGAGACAGAGGACATTAGCAATGCACAACAGAAGAAACTTTTTAAAGCTTAGTGCGGGAGCCGCCATAGGTGGCATGGCCGTGGCAATGCCCGCCACCTCCTTTGCCAAAGAGTGCAAAGAGATACAATGGGACGAGTCTCATGACGTTATCGTCGTCGGCTCCGGCTTTGCCGGATTGTCGGCGGCGCTCAATACCAAGCGTCAAGGCGTCGGCTCGGTATTGGTACTGGAAAAGATGCAGGTCATCGGCGGCAACTCGGCCATCAATGGTGGCTGGCTAGCCATCCCCAAAAACCCGATTCAGCTGGCACAGGGCATCAAAGATGACTCTCCCGAAGAGTTAGTCAAAGACCAGATCATCTCTGGCCGCGGCATGCAGAACGAGGCCGCGCTGCGTCAGATCGCCAATCGCGCCCTCGATGCCTATGAGCTATGCATAGGCACAGGCGTCAAGTTCCGCGATGGTTTCAACATTCAGGTCGGCGGCCACAACAAGGCTCGCGCCATACGGACACAGCATGGTACGGGTGGCGACATCACCACAAAGCTGTATGAGGCAGGTGTCAAAGAGGGGGTCGAGTACCGCCTGCAACACTATATCGAAGACTTCATCATGGATGGCCAAACCATAGTCGGACTCAAGGTACGTAAAAACTATCGCTTCCCCGACATCAAGACCGGCAGCACTGTCTACATCAAAGCCAACAAGGCGGTGATCCTGGCCAATGGCGGCTTCGCCCGCAACATGAAGCTGCGCGAAATGGTCGACCCTTCACTCGATCCAACCTTAGATTGCACCAACGCCCTTGGCGCGACTGGGGAAGTCACGCTAACAGCCATGGCACACGGCGCCTTGCCGGTGCACATGAACCTGATTCAAACCGGCCACTGGGGTTCACCCGATGAGGGTGGTTTTGGCTGGTCAAATGCGCTGCTTTCAATTGGTTGGCACCAAGGCGCCGCCATCAGCGTCCTCAATGGAAAACGCTTCATGGACGAACGTGCAGACCGTAAAACCTGCTCCGAAGCAATCATGAAAAACCGTTATCCAGACAACAGTCCGGCCTACCCAGTAGTCTTGTTCAACTACGAAAAGTACAAGGACGACGACCGTGTGGTGCGTGCGCTGCGCGACAAGATGGCCTGGAAACTGGACAGCCTAGATGAGATAGCCAGCAAATTCAACATCCCGGCGGCCGAGCTAAAACGCACCATCAGCGAGTACAACGGCCATGTTAACGCCCGTAAAGACCCGCTATTCAACCGCAAGATGGACACGGCCGAGGTATTGACCGGCCCCTATGTAGTCTCGCGCATCTGGCCTAAGGTGCACTACTGCATGGGTGGTCTAAAGACAGATCTCGGTGCCCGGGTTATCGATGGCCGCTCCATGTCACCCATCAACAAGCTCTATGCCATTGGTGAGGCCACGGGTGGCGTTCACGGCGAGGCCAGACTCAGCTCGACCTCTTGTCTCGAATGTTTGGCGATGGGAATCGTCGTTTCTGAAACCATCAAATCTGACGCGCAGGCTTAATCACTATGAACAAATGTATTTTAACCCTCTTACTGGGACTGGCACTGTCTTCAAGCGTCTACGCCGGCGATCTCGTCAAGATGAAGGGCAAGACTCAGGGACGCACCAACCACGAGTTTATCTACCAAGATGGCTGCCAGGGCTGTCACCAGGGATCAGGCAAGAAGAACGCCAAAGATACCGCCTGCGTCGAGTGTCACGGCGAGATCAATAGCATTCCGGTAGACGAAAGCAAGCTGGCCATCCCAGAGGCCCATCCCCATAAGTCTCTGCACTATAACCAAGGCGCGAGCTGCCTGGCCTGTCATGGCGAACACGAGAAGAAGGCGCCAGTCTGCGCCGAATGTCACCGCACCTGGTTCGGTGAGATGTAACAAATTCTGACGTAAATACTTAAAAATACTAATAGGTAATGATGATGAAAAAGACCACTCAGTTTATGTTGTCTATGGTCGCCACCGCGATAGCCCTTTCTGGCTCAACGGCGTTTGCCGGGGAACACGAAGACGGTATCAATGTTGGCGGTGCAGTACGTGTTAACTATGGCTATAAAGACTATAGCGAGGCCTCTAAGGACAAGGGCGGTGATCTGACCTTCGATATGGCGGCCATCAAGTTCAACGGCCAAAAAGGCGACTGGGGCCTGGCGGCAGAATACCGCTTCACCTCCAGTACCGACTACGTCAAGTATGGCTATGGCTACTACAATATCGACCCCGACTGGCAATTGCAGTTCGGTATTAACAAGGTGCCTTTTGGTAACCGCGACTTCATCTCCAACAGCTGGTGGTTCGGCATCCCCTACTACCTGGGCTTCGAAGATGATCATGATGTAGGTATCAAGGCTATCTATGAAAAGAACGGCTGGCACACAGACCTGGCCTTCTACAAGAACCCTGAGTACGGCCCGGCAGAGAACAAGCGCTACGCCACAGATCTCTACACGGGCACCATCAACGGCACCGAGTACAACAACGAAGAGACCAACCAGTTCAACGTGCGCCAAACCTACACCCTGGAGCATGAAGGCGGCTCGACCACGGTTGGCGGTTCTGTGCAGTATGGTCAGATCTATAACAGCAAGACGGGCAACAACGGTGACCGTTATGCAGTCGCGCTGCACCTAGACAGCAGCTACAAGGGCTGGAACCTTCAACTGCAGGCCATGCAGTATGAATACGACGCCGCCGACGCCGTCGACCCAAACAAGATTGGGGTCTCAGTGGTGAGCTGGCAATATGAAATCGCCAGTAAGGGTCAGGCATATAGCGTGAACCTTGCCAAGACCTTCAACACCGACTGGGGTAGCGTGAAGTGCTACAACGACTTCGGTGTGATGACACCCGACGTTGCCGATGACAGCTATGACAACAGCATGCAAAACGTCACTGGCTGTGCCATCGCCGCCGGCCCGACCTATACCATGGTCGACTTCGTGATGGGTAAGAACATGACCTTCTCAACCGCTAACAATGACCATGTGGGGCTTCCAGAGGTTGGCGACGATTGGGACAAACGGGTCAACATTAACTTTGGTTACTATTTCTAACCTGGCATAAGTGCCCGGCAGAAACCTGGTCGCTCTCACTGGGTTTCTGCCATTTCCCTTTATTGAGATTAGATGCCGCTCCCCACGCATAACGCATTTTCAATCTGGCCCTATCTGATAGGGCTTTTTTTTTAATTTTTCTCCATCAATCGACGCCAAGACTATGAAAACATACTTAAGCTGTGCCCTCTTCTGCCTCAGTCTTTCAGCCACTTCGGCTCACGCCACCAGCATCGAACTGGGTGGTTTTCTCAAGGCCAATGCACGCTATGTCGACGGTAACATCGCCTTTCAAGACAGCTGGAGCGGCGGCGGCCGGGTCGTCGATCCGGCTAAGCGCACTCAATTTAGCGCTCAGGAGAGCCGTTTCAACGTCAAACTCAATCATGAGCAGATCTTTGGCTTCGCCGAGATAGACTTTGTCGGCTCGAGCCAGGGCAACCCTATCATCTCGAACTCTTATGCGCCCCGACTCAGGCATGCCTTCATCCAGTATCAAGGCATCACCGCCGGACAAACCTGGTCCACCCTGGTCAACACCAGCAGTTTTGCCGAAACCGCCGATCTCGGCGGCCCCTTGGTCGGTCAGGCCATGGTCAGACAGACGCTATTTCGCTATAGCACGCCCCACTGGCAGTTTGCCTTGGAAAACCCCTACACCTATGGCACCACGGCCCAACATAATGAGGATAAAACCCAGTGGATAGACACGAGCAACGATTACCTCCCCGACACAATTATTCGTTACAACCAGGCGGGTGATTGGGGCAATGTGTCGGTATCGGCACTGATCCGCTACCTCGACGCCAACGACAGCAAGCAGTGGGGCAGCGGGCTATCGGTGGGGGCCAAGCTGTTCACCTTTGGACGAGACGATCTGCGCCTACAGCTGCACTACGGCAACCTGGGGCGCTACGTAGGCACAGATGCAGCCAGGGACATCATAGAGGGCGAGATAGAGACGTCGCTATCGGGCATGTTTGCCTATCGCCATTTCTGGAGCGAACGCAGCCGCTCGACCCTCTTCTATGGGCGCACCACCACAGAGGCCGAACAGACGGACCGCTACCATTGGGGCGTCAACCTGTTTACCGATCTCACGCCGGCGCTCAGCGTCGGGGTCGAATTCGGGCGCTATGAGATTCAGGACGCCAGCACTGACACGACAGCCCCGAGCCCCCGCGGGGCCTCAAACTATGCCCAGTTGAGTATGCAATTCTCACTGTAATAGACGGCGATAGGTAAGATTATTCGCGAGCTGAGTCACGAATAAGTTTGCTGTTAAAAAAGTGGCGTGATCCATTTCACCTTTACAACAAACTAATCACTTTATCGTTAGTCCATACACAAATTTACACCCAAAATAACGCGGCCATTGGCTGCAACAATAGGACAGGAATGATGAAATTAAAAATGCTATTAGGTGTGGCCGCTCTGGCTTCAACAACCGCCGTGGCCCAGGGCCCACAATGTAACCATGCGCAGCTGCCGTTTCAGCAGATGACGCCTGTACCATACGAAAGCACACCTTACTCACCGCAAGACACTATGCCAGAGCAGTGCAGTAACCCTGAGGTCGAGGCCTATATTGCCGATTGGGAAGCGGGCAAGATCGACTTCACCACGATTCAAGCCAACGACAGTATCGCCGCCGATCAACGCTTCTGTAAGACCCTAGATGATGACGGCAACATCTTAGAAGTCAAAGACTGTGACCGCACTAAATCCCCTGTGGGTTATATCTGGAAAGAGCTATCTGATAGCCCTGTGGTGATTGGTATTACCGATGGTGGCAAGTCAGACCATGCGCCTCACTTCCACGGTCAACCAGAATGTTACTACGTGGTCAACGGCGAGGGACAAACCCTGGCAGACAACCAGTTTAAGAAACTCGGCACCGGCCAATACTTCTATATTCCAGGCGCCACTATCCACAACACGCCTATCATGTCTGAGAAAGGCCTGGGGGTGATCTACTGGTATCCGAACAACGCCCACTTCGACGGTTTCAAATACTACTGGCGTAAAGACGTGAAAAACCTGCGTGTTGCCGAAGAAGCCTTCGATCGCGTCGATGCCATCCGTAAGCGTGATCTTAACTTAGGCCCCTACGGCACCAACGAAGCCTTCTTTAAGAAATAATACCAATCACAGTAAACATGTGATCAGAAATAGCGCAGGAAAAACGCTTGAGAACAAAGCAGGATTTTTAGATAAGTAGTTATTCTACAATTAAAAATACTAATACAGTTATCGAGCGTTTTAACAAGCTAGAATGATCAATTATTTATTACGATTGGTATAAGCTCGTCTACTCAATCTAAAAAGCGGAGCCTCTGGCTCCGCATTTTGTTTTATCCACCTTTAATCCTGCGGCGGTATTTGCTTAAAGTCCGCTTTCTCGCCAATCTTAGCAAAGCCGAAGGTATTGGGGGCAATATAGCGCTCAAGCTGCACATCGAGCATCAGGGTCTGATCGGCGCCAAACAGCTGGGTTAACTGCTCGGGCTCACAGCGAAACTCGGCGCTCTTGTAATGGCAAAAACCCTCTGCGGGCCTTGGGATCAGCTTAAGCCCCAGCTTACCCGCCTTTATCTTGGAGAGCTTATTGGCATCCAAATAGAAGGTGATCACGTTACCGTTGACGCTGTTACGCTGCTTATCCAGCACCATGGCGTGGGGCAACCGCGAGGCATGGTACTCATCGCCCGCCAAGAGATAGCAATCGAAGTCGGTGACGGCATGGCCCAGGTTATCGAACACTCGCACCACCAGCATGCAGTAACGGGGTGGTTTACGACTCGCCTCGGACTCGAGCGCCATCTGTTCTCTCAGCTTACGATACCCCTGGCGATCTTTTACCCTCAGACAATCGAGAATATCGGCGACCACAGGCTTGTTAGCGGCATTTTTCTGGGTCACTGAGTTCATGATTCCCATCTTGCGATTGCTATGACTCGCCTTAGGCACAATCCCTAAGACACAAGGCTCAACGGCCTGGGTGAGCTCCGTTAGCGCCAGAGTCTCGGCGCACTCGCCGTCGAAGCTGTCGCAGAGTACGCCCACTTGCTGCGCCAGCTTGGCATAGACAAAGTTCATGTTGGCGGCGCACACCCGCACCACGCCATCAGACCCCGCCTCGCCGGTGTAACTGTTCATATAGTCGTAAAGCGCACCGTCTATGGCCTCTCCAGTGAGCACGAAGGGATAGACGTCGCTGCTAAGCCAATCCTTTTGCTGCCAGCTCAGATTGAGCTGATGCTGACCGTCGCTGCCCAGCTCCAGCCAATCCAATACTCGCTGACCCGGCTCGACACCATCGAACCAGGCTTTGAGTCGACTCACCCTTGACTTACCCAGCTGCGCCAATGCCGAGCCATGATTGGCGGGCGCCAGCATGATCAGGTGTTGTAGCGGCGTCGTCGCTGCCTCTTGGTAATAGCGGCACAACCAGTGGCGAATCAGTGGACCGCCGGTGGAGTGAGTAATCACAGAGAAGGGCTCATCCCCCAGCTCAGCGAGGCGTGCCGACTCGAAGGCGATACTGAGATCTTCCAGCGTCACCGCGTCGTTAAAGCTGATATATCGCCCCAGATAGATGTGTTGAATATCCAGATCTAGCGCCTCGGGGGCCAGCTTAAGCAGCGCCTGGGGCAGCTCGCCATAGGTCTGGGTACTGGTGACACTCCATCCATGCACAAACACCAGTTTCATCGTCTCACTCCTTCATTTGTCTCGACGCTCATCGGGGACCTTAAGCTCCACAGGCGCCACATCTATAGACACGACACCTGCAATCTAACTTGCAGATCTCATTCAGTTTTGGTTCAGCAAGGCTAACTTACTATGCCCTCAACGAAAACAACACCACCTTTTAAGAGAGAGCATATTATGACTAAGAAGACATTAGCAGTAGCCGCAGTCATCACCGCAGCATTGTCAGCGCCAACTATGGCCGCTGATTGGTTCATCGGTGGCGGTATCGGTTCACAAGAGAACAACTACAAGGCAGAGATCACCGAAGCGGTCGATCCAGGCTTCAGCAAGGGCACCTTCAAAGATTCAGATAGCGACATGATCTATGAGCTACGTGGCGGTGTTTACCTCAATGACAACAACCGCGTATACGGTACTTACTCTTACAACTCAGATGACTTCGCTAAGCAGCAGAGCTTCTTGATGTCTTACGACTACCTGGTCGGCCTGGATGCGAACAACAAGTTCAACTGGTTCATCGGTGCAACCGCGGGTGTTAACCACACGAGTCCAGATGTCGATATGCTGGAATCAAAAAACAACTTCGTATGGGGTGGTCAAACCGGTTTCATGTACAAGATCAACGACAAGGTGAGCACAGAGATCGGCTACCGTTACCTGAAGCAAGACTATGACAAGACCCTCACCTCAGAATCAGGTGACAAGGCATCATTCTCACTAGACGACAGCCAGCAGGTTTACCTGTCTGTAGACTACCGCTTCTAAGCCAAGTCTTTACAACAAAGCCCCGCAAGGGGCTTTTTTATTATTCATCTATTGGCTCATTCTCCAGCCAATCCCCAACCGCCTGCAGGGGGAGATAATCTTGTTCTACCCAGGCTACCCAGGCCAAGCGCTTCGCCTCTCTGGCCTCACCGGGTAAGGCACCCAAAGTGCCTAAGAAGCTTACCGGGGTAGCGTCAATGCCTCGAAAGTGCTGGTGACTTAAGACCACAAAATCTTCTCGCAGATATTTGCCGCGATTCTCTCCCCTGCCAACCTGAGTCGCCATACCACTGCCCAGCAAGGCTAGGTGCAACGAGAGCCCCTCATTACTGGGCAACTGACTGTCAAATGTCGCCGTCACAGCTTGCCCCGCTATGGTCACGCTTAGCTTGCCCACTAACGGGCGCATAACGGCTTCATCGGGCAGTAAACCCTGGCCACCCGGGCGCCACTCGCGGCCATTGATCACCAGCTGCGGCGTATAGACCTGGGAGATGCCCTTGTGGTTGAGATAGTCATACTGGCGGCGACTGAAGGCACGCCTGGAAAAGGGATCCCGCCAGCCGAGGTAGTTCCAGTAGGTCACATGAAAGGCCAAGGGAAAGTAATCGCGCCACAGGCCGGTCTCCCGCTTGAAACCCGAGAGCCAACGATCCATGGGCGGACAGCTGCTACAGCCTTGAGAGGTAAACAGCTCTATCACAAGCGGTTGCAGCTCACCACTGCGCTTGTGAAACTGCGTCTGCGTCTGCGCCGCCAAAAGCGGCTGAGTAAACAGACTGAGCAAGAGCAATAAGGCAAGTTTACTCGGCACGGGTTATCCTCCAAGATGATAGGCATCTACTTAAGAGACCCGGCGCCGAACCATTTACATTCACGGACCGTTTACACTCAAAGATGCCCTCTTCAATCAAAGGAAAACCTATGGAACCCTATCGCATCATAGACTGTCATGTTCACGACCACCTGGAGCTGGCTTGCATCAGGGGTTACCAACTGCTTATCGAGACCTCAGAAGGCGACATTCGTGCCACCGCCATCACACTCACCACCCAGGCGGATAAGAGCGAGTACCTGACCGTGAGAAACGAGGCGGGCGAGCAGGCGATCCGCCTGGATCATATTCAGGCCATCACCCCCTTAATCCAGGGCGCGGCGTTCGATCGTGTGATGATCGCCGCAGCCAAGAAACCCTAACAAGATTAACGCCAGGGGCCGCCGGCGAGTCACTTACAAGCCCTTTAGCGCAGTATGCTCGCCGCGCCGACGAAATAAACAATGTTTAATCCATATATAGATGGATTTTTAGACATTTAGCACGAATTAGCTATTCACTCAGATAGCCGCACTGATAGAATCGAAGCACCATCCAGAAACTATTAGGACCTCCCCATGAGCCTTGAACTACTGTCCAAGCTGGAGACAAAAATCCAAGCGGCACTCGAAACCATTGAGCTACTGAAAATGGAGCTTGAAGAAGAGAAGCAGAAGAACCACACCCTGAACGAACAGAACCAACAGCTGAGTCAAGATCTCAACTCTTGGAACGAAAAAGTGACCGGGCTTGTGGGTCTGCTGAACGACGAAGTTAGCGAATAACCTTAGCGAATAACTTCAGAGGAGAGGCGCTTATACAAGGAGGCAGAAGCTCTTATGATAAGCGCATTCGATGCGCGAAGACCTAAGCCGTCTTCGCCTCGTTATGTTGGTGCTCAATCATTTCATTCAATTCCATGATGGCGCGTTTTACCTGAGGCAGGCTCTGACGCGGCAGCAAAAATTTTCCTTTCTCGAACTCTAATCGTCCCAGGTCCTTTACCCAGATCACCCCAGAAACAAAAATGCGGGCATGTTTAACAATCAATTTCGGCGCGTAGACAGGAAAAACTCTCATGAGACCTCCAAGCAAGACTCTGCGTTCTTATTTTTATACTTAGATTCGACAGGTCTTTTACCATGTTAGTTTCAATTTTTTGAGCATTTTTTTCGCTAAATTTGACCTTCATGCCATAGTGCGAAATTTTTACCTTGTCTATCAGACTAATAGACTAGCCTAAACAAAAATTGTCACTTGCCAAATTTTTGACACACTGGTAGATTGGAATAGTTACTCAGGGTAAATAGAGCTTTTTAGCTCAATAACCGTATTTCCATAGCGACCGGAAATACGGTTTTTTTTATTCTGGGCAACAAAAAAGGGGCCTAAGCCCCTTTCGATGACAAGCTAGCTATTACTTCAAGCTAGTCAGATAGTAAGCGATCTGTAGCAACTCGTCATAAGACTTAATCGCACCGGTTTCCACACGATACTTGCCGTTTACCACCAGGGCAGGTACTCCAGACAGCTTGGCATTCTCGGTCGCACGCTTCATCTGCGCCATCTGTGCGCTCACCATGAAAGAGTTGGCGGCGGCATCGAAATCTTTGCCATCTACGCCATTGGCGATGAACAGCTGACGGATATCGTCACGGCTAACGAAACGTTGCTTCTTGTCGTGGATAGCGGCAAACAGCGCGTGTTCCATCTTGTCTTCAACCTTCAGCTGATTCGCTACGGCGAAGGCACGAGACATCTCTGGACCCATTTCACGACCGATAAATTCAACATGGTTCTGCTTAAACACCACACCTTCTGGCAGGTTAGCCTTGATCTTAGGCACCTGAGTCTTGGCAAAGTTGTAGCAATGTGGGCAGTAGAAAGAGAAAAACTCGGCGATCTCTGGCTTAGCCGTAGCTGGGCCATCGTTGATCACTGTGTAATGAACTCCCTCTTTGTAATCGGCGGCCAGTGCCGCCATAGGGGCAACTAAGAGTGCCAGTGCTACCAATAACGCTTTTTTCATTATGTTTCCTTCCCAGTGCCTAAGCACCACTATGACAAATAGATTGACCATACCTTAAAGTGGTTTGGAGTCCACCTCAAGCGGATAAGTTCATTTTTCTGTTACAAATTACAGCCAGGTTTGCCGGGCTAATAGGGGATCAGGGTGAGCGGCGGCTCGTCCAACTTGGCCAGCTGCTCCTTGAACGCCAAGATCTGCTGCTCCCAATATTTCTCCTCGCCATACCAGGGGAAATGCATCGGAAAGGCCGGATCCTGCCAGCGCCGACTCAGCCAGGCATTGTAATGCAACATACGCATCGCCCGCAGCGACTCGATCAGATGCAGCTGGCGATTGTCGAAGTCGCAGAACTCCTCATAGGCCTCCAGCAACACCTCCAGCTGCAGGGTCTGCTGCGAGCGCTCGCCCGAGAGCATCATCCAGATATCCTGCACCGCAGGTCCCATCTTGGCGTCATCCAAGTCGACAAATCCTGGGCCGTCTGGGGTCCATAGGATGTTGCTGGGGTGCAGATCCCCATGCAGGCGTATCGCCTCGCAGGGGTAGTGATGCCAGATGGCTTTGGCCTTGTCGAGCACCTGCTCCACTATGGTGAAGTAGGCGGTCTCCAGGCTAGGTGGCACATGATCTGAGCCCTTGAGCCACGCCAGAGACTCATCGCCCAACAGCTTAGGAGTCAGTGTCTGACGATGCTTAAAGGGACGCTGCTTGGCCAACTGATGAATGCGACCGATGAAATGTCCCACCTCCTCGAGCTGCTCCAGGTTATCCACCTCGAAGGCACGCCCGCCCATGGAGGGAAACAGCGCGAAGCGATAACCCTGATACTCCTGCAATGAGCGCCCCTCGATGATCACGGGCGCCGCCACGGGGATCTCCTCCTCCACCAACTCGGCGCAGAAGTCGTGCTCCTCCTGGATCTGCTCGTTGCTCCAACGCTCGGGGCGATAAAACTTCACCACATAGCGCTTACCCAGATCGCAGCGAAACTGATAGACGCGGTTCTCATAGCTGTTGAGCGCCAAAAGCCCTGTCTCTGGGTAGATGCCCACAGATTCGATGGCATCCAGGATGAGATCCGGCGTCAACGCCTGAAAATGAAACCCTGCCCCTTGCATCGACGTTGTCATAGTTGTGACTCCAATAAGCTGGCCAGATAGACGAGCACCTCGACTTCATCGTCGCGCTCCACAGACAGCCAGCAGACATCGCCGTAAAACTCATAATTTAGCTGCAACAGGCTGCCCTCGAACTCCAGCAGCCACTGATGCCTGTCGGCGCCCCAATGACGCTGGATCACCCGGCAATCCAGCGCCTTAACGAGCGCCTCGGCAAAAGGATCGAAGCGGTCAAAATCCACATCGGCCAGAATCGACAGGCTCTTGGCCTGGGGCTCGACCTTAATGGCGCTGATCTTCAACTCTTGATTCATAACTTACTCAGGGTTATCCCTGCCTCTTCAAACTGATTCTTTTAGGCCCACGCGCGGCTATCTCAGGCGGCTAGCTACTACAGGACATGATAAGCCCCTGCCCCCACTCGGGTGGACGCTTGGCATAGGCTTCCTTCTCCGGCTGCTCGTCGAAGGGACGTGTCAGCAGCTGGTGCAGATCGGCCAGCGGCTGGGTATTGCCCTCTTCACAGGCGATAATCGCCTCCTGAGCCAGATAGTTGCGCAGCACATACTTTGGATTCACCTGTGCCCGCGCCGCCTGCCAGCCGGCCACATCACTCACTTGTCCCAGGCGCTCGCGATAGGCCTGATACCAGGTATCGAAACCGGCGAGGTCGATAAAGTCATCCCTTAAGGACGAGTGTTGGCTATTGGGGTCCAGCTGGGCGAAGCGGCGCCAGGTGTTGGTATGATCCAAGCGGTTGGCCTCCATCAGCTGGGTAAAGCCGCCGATCAGCTGCAGGTCGGCCTCATCTTGCTCGCTGCCTGCCGGCTCAACCAACTTGATGCCCAGCTTATCGCGCATCAAGACCAGATAGGCCTGCACCAGGTGATGCTGGTAGGTATTGAGGGCGGCGATTAGATCGTCCGAGGCGATAATCGGCACTAGGGCCTGGGCCAGACGCTGCAGGTTCCACAGGCCGACGCCCGGCTGCTGACCGAAGGCATAGCGACCATTGGGATCCGAATGGTTACAGATAAAGTCCTCCTCGAAGGTATCGAGGAAGGCGAAGGGGCCGAAATCGAAGCTATCGCCGAGGATCGACATATTGTCTGTGTTCATCACCCCATGGGCGAAGCCGACGGCCTGCCAGTGGGCGATCAGCTTGGCGGTATCGGCCACCACACGATTAAACCAGGCGATGTAGCCGGCCTGATCACGGCTCAGCTCTGGGTAGTGCTGGCTCAGGGTAAAGTCGAGCAGCTGCTTGAGCTTATCCTTGCTGCCCTGCTCGCTGTGGCAGAAGAACTCGAAATGACCGAAGCGGATATGGCTCTTGGCCAGACGCACGGTAATGGCCGCCGTCTCCTGAGTCTCGCGCCACACGGGTAGGTCAGAGCCGATCACCGCCAGGGCGCGTGTCGTGGGGATATTGAGATGATGCAGCGCCTCGGAAACCAGAAACTCGCGCACCGCGCTGCGCATCACGGCGCGGCCGTCGCCATGGCGGGAATAGGGAGTCATGCCCGCGCCTTTGAGCGCCACATCCCAGTAGCCCTGTGGACCCTCGGCCTCACCGAGAATGATGGAGCGGCCGTCGCCAAGCTGAGGCGAGTAGCCGCCAAACTGATGACCGCTATAGACCTGGGCATAATAGCTGGCACCCGGGATCGCCTGATTGCCCGCCAGCCCCTGTAGCAACTCGTCATCGGGCTGCTTAAGCCCAATTAGCGCGGCGGCATCTTCACTCCATGCCAGCCACTGAGGGCGCGGCAGCCCCTGAGGGGTCACCTGGGAATAAAACCCGCTTAGCTGGTCGAAATAATCTTGCTTAAACTTCATTGGCTAACCCTTATGCTTCACTGGCTTGCCAGAGTTTCCAGGCGTTGACACTTAAGCTCGCCCGCCTCATTGCGCTGACATAATTCACCGCACAGATAACTGCCGCTGCCCGTCTGACTCAGCTTCACCATACCGGCGCCCTTTGCCAGGCACTGATCCAGCTGCTGATAATAGCCAGAGATATGCTGATCCAGCTCTCCCTGTTGCAGCAACGCCTCGGCGGCGCCCGACTCGGCATCGGGAAAATAGAAGAGTGTCCATTGTGGCACCTGGGTACAAGCCGTCATAGTTAATAGTAACGCCGCGAAAGCCATCATGCTGCGCATTTTGATCTCCTGTTACCTCAGATTATCCAATCTAAACGAACGCGATTATGGTCTATAGACCAGAGGCATAAATGTTCCAGACATAACGCCATTTTCTTTCCATCCCTGGGGCACTTACCAGTCATCCTACAGATGGGGCATAAATGTTCCAGACATAACGCCATTTTCTTTCCATCCCTGGGACTCTTACCAGTCATCCTGCGGATAGGGCATAAATGTTCCAGACATAACGCCATTTCCTTTCCATCCCTGGGCAAATGGCATAAATGTTCCAGACATAAAAAAGGCGACACTCGGTTCGCCTCTTTAGTATTGCTTGATTAGTTTACACGGCTAATCGCCGAAGTGCAGTAGATTACTGCCTAGGACTGCGCCTTGGTCTTGGCCTTCTCGATACGGGTGATACGCCCCTCGAAGCCGGTAACCGTACCGTCTGAGAGGCCATAACCTATGGCCGCCTGACATGTCTTGATCGCACCATCGAAGTCACCACAGTCGTTGAGCAGGGTGGCCAACTGCATGAAGCCGACCCCCTTCTCCTTGGTAGGTTCAGGCAGGGCCGCAAACAGCGACTGATAATAAGGCGACAATGCCGCGCCATATTCACGGTAATCTTCCTGCTTGCGCTGCTTGTAACACTCGGCAATCGCCTGCAGCAGGGCCACATGCTTACCCTCAGTCTCAGGCTCGGCGCGATACTGGGCCAAGGAAGCCGTCAGCTTGTCATTGGCCCAGGACTCGTCGGTCACCGCCAGCATCTTGAAGGCTGGCTCTGGCTCTGGCTCTGGCTCTGGCTCTGGCTCTGGCTCTGGCTCTGGCTCTGGCTCTGGCTCTGGCTCTGCAACAGCCTGTTCAGGGGCTTTCTCCGCCTCAACCACTTCGGCCGGCTTAGTCTCTTCAGCAGCCTCAACCACTTCGACCGGCTCTTCGACAGCCTCAACGGCTTCTGCCTTCTCTACCGGCTCAGCAGGCTCGACAACAGTTTCTTCAACAGCCTCTGTCTCAACGGGCTCGACAGGTTCGAAGGTGACGCCCTCGTCGGCTGGCGTCGAGACCACCTTCTCCGCTTCCTGGCTCGGCACATCCACGGCTTCGCCCGATACTACCTTCTCAACCGGTTTCTGGGTTGCTTGTTGCTCTTCCTGTGCCAGTCGCTGCGCTCGTTTGTACAGGTAAACGCCCACCGCTACCAGCAAAATAATGGCTATATATTTCATTATCATCCACCGTTGATTAATCGCGCCCAGTATCAGGCAGTTTCATATCGCAAATATGTCTAGATATTAACCGATATTATTAGTCGATTCTCTTGCTATAAATCAAATATTTATACCTCTTTTTCGCTCGGGTATCAAAAACAGCAGGTAAAATCATGCTTAGGGGGCAAAAATCCCCCTTTCCTTGCTCATATCCCTTGGTCAAACATGGCGGGTACTAAATAGCATTTTGTGCGCATCTTCATAGTTTCACGCCTTGCTTTTGTGTTCCGGCTTCCCTCGGGCTAGGCTAGCTATAACCTAGTAAATGAGTCGGATATATCATGAGCCAAGAGATCCTAAGTGGTAAGCTGCTGCGAGAGTTCAAGACGATCGCCGCCATGGTACATATCTATTGCAAGGACCACTGCCCAGCCAAGGGCGATGTGCCCAACTGCCCAGAGTGCAGCGAGTTTCTTGAATATGCCCACACCAGGTTAGATCGCTGCCCCTACGGCCAGGACAAGCCCACCTGCAACAAGTGCCCTGTGCATTGCTATAAGCCTGAGCCAAAGGCCAAGGCGAGAGAGATCATGATCTATGCCGGCCCACGCATGTTACTGCCCCACCCCATCATGGCCATTCGCCACCTGTGGGCCGAACGCGGTCCGGTGCCGGGTAAGCCACCCGCGGCGGCGTCCAATCGTCACCTTCGCCTGGCCAAGGAGAAGCAGCAGTCCTCCTAACCCAGAGCGAAAAACCCACTAATAAACGCTACGATAAGGCCCAAAAATCACCTTAAGTTAACCCGTTATTTCCAAGGTGAGATCAGGGCCTTAACCCTAGGTGAGATTTCGCCTCGAAATGCCACTTCATGCTTGCCTCGTCGGCCACTTTAAGTCAACAATGAGGCTATGGATACGCACTCTCACGGCTTGTTATTCGAAGGATACTGGTGGCTCTCCTTACTGGGTGGCCTGCACTGTATCGGCCTGGGGCTTTACCTCAGATATCTCTACCGTGACCGCAACGACAATCACAAGCTACTAGGCGCCATCTTCAGCCTGCTGGCGCTCTATTTTCTTACCGGCCTGCTCAACAAAGACAACTCACCGCTGCCGCTGCAACAGCTGTTTATCCTGCTGATTCCGGCCTATTTCCTGATGATGCCCATGCTCTATCTCTACTGCTATCGCAGCCTGCACGACATCAAGGGTTCTATCGGCCTGTCGCGGCACTTTGCGCCGGCTATCATCTTGGTACTCTTGATCGGTCTCAGCGTGCTGCTCAGCAGCGAGATGCGCCAGCTACTGGCTACCAGTAGCTTCGCCCAGTTTAACCATGTCACCCTACTGGGCACCCTGCTGCCTCTGCTATTGGTGCTGCAGACCGGCCTCTATTTCTATGCCATCTTGCGCCTGCTGCGCCGCTTCAAGGGACGGGTACACCGCGCCCATCAAGACAGCCTCAAGGATATCAAGTTCAGGTGGCTGCTGGCCCTAACGCTGGCCATGTTGACCAACTGGCTGGTACGCATGGCCTTAGTTATCATGCCCTACCTGCTGGGCGACAAGGTCAGCCTGGCGGCTCAGGCGAGTACCCGGCTGTTTCTACTCCTCAGCCTCTACCTGTTGGCGCTTTATGGCCTCAAGCAGATCACCATGTCGGCCTATCTCAGGGGCCGGCTCTCCCCAGACCTACAAGCCCAAGCTCATCCAAACAGCAGCCGTCAGCTGCTGAGCGCCGAAGAACTCAATTATCTGCAACAACTGATGCATTCCAACAAAAAATAATTAACCCAATTTATACCAGGGCGGTTTTACGTTAATGTATCCGAGCTTAAACACCTCAATTAACAAGAAATACTCAAGCAATCACTAGAGAAGGGATCAAGATGGGAAGGGGATATCAACTCACCGTATTGGCAGCGTTCTGTGCGGGCGCCATGGGACTAAGCGGCAACCTGTTGGCCGCCGAGCGTACTCACCAGATCACCACGGATGACTTTTTCACCATAGGCAACATGGGCAATGTTCAGCTCAGCCCAGATGGTAAACACGCACTCTGGCTGGAGTCCCGCTGGGACAAGGAGCTGGACAAGGCGCAGAAAGATCTCTGGCTTATCGACACCAAGTCACGCAAGACCAACCGCCTGACCTTCACCAACGAGAGCGAATCCAGCCCTCAGTGGAGCCCGGACGGCAGCGCCATCTACTACCTGGTCAAGCAGAGCCGTGAAGACAACAAGGCTCCCTACAACGGCAAGGCGCAGGTGTTCAGAATCGCCCTTGGCAGCACTGAGGCCGTGCCTGTCACCAAAGAGGCCGAAGGGGTAAAAGAGTTTCAGCTCAGCCAAGACGGCAAGAGCCTCTACTTCCTCGCCAACAAGAGCACCACAGACAAAGATATCTGGGCCAAGGTCCGCGCCAAGCATGGCGCACCTAAGTATGGCCACGGCAAGGTTACCACCAACCCGCTCTACAAGTTAGATCTCGAGCACTACCAACAGAGCCTGGTGCTGGACGATGACAAGGTGGTATGGCACTTCAGCGTCAACCAGGACGCCAGCCAGATTGCCCGTATCACCACCCAGGACAACGAACTGGTCAACCTCGAAGGCTGGTCGAACATCGAGGTGTACAACACCCAGTCACAACAGAACAAGGTGCTGGAAGACAGCGCCTGGCGCGAGCAGGCGCCCTCACCTTACGGCTGGCTACTGGGCCTGGCCTGGCATGAAGACAACCAACGCCTAGCGTTTCGCATCGACTTCGACGGCCACCCGGGCAAGCTGTTTGTGGTTAAGCCTGAGGATAACAAGGCCAAGCCAATCCAGGTGAAGGCCGAGGGCGATGTCACCTTCAACTCAAGCGACATCCATTGGCGTCCGGGCAGCGACGAACTCTGCTATCGCGGCTACGACCATGCCAGGGTCAAACTCTTCTGTAGCGAGATAGATAGCCGGGCACAAGGCGACACACGCACTGTGCTGGCGGGCGATCTGGTCATGGGCAGCTACAGCTTCAGCCACAATGGCAAGAAACTGGCCTTCAGCCACAACGGCCTGGATCATTTCAGCGATCTCTTCATCGCCGATGCCGCCAGCAAGAAGGCCAAATACAAGCGGTTGACCAACATCAACCCGCAGACCGACAGCTGGATCTTGCCGGAGATCTCTGTGGTGAAATGGACCGCGCCCGACGGCAGCCAGGTCGAGGGGATCCTGGATCTTCCCGCAGGCTATAAGAAGAGCGATGGCCCGCTGCCGCTGATCGTACAGATCCACGGCGGCCCCACCTCGGCCACCCCCTATGCGCTGCAGCACAGATCCTACGGCCGCTCGACCTTCACCGCCAACGGCTGGGCGCTGCTGTCGCCTAACTACCGCGGCTCAACCGGCTATGGCGACAAGTTCCTCACGGACTTGGTGGGCCAGGAGCATGAGATCGAGGTGGCCGACATCATGGCCGGCGTCGATCATCTGATCGCCCAAGGCATCGCCGACGGTGACAAGATGGCGGTAATGGGCTGGAGTAACGGCGGCTACCTCACCAACGCCCTCATCAGCACCAGCAACCGCTTCAAGGCAGCGAGCTCGGGTGCCGGCGTGTTCGACCAGCGTCTGCAATGGATGCTAGAGGACACCCCAGGCCATGTGATCAACTTCATGCAGGGCCTGCCCTGGGAGAAGCCAGAGGCCTATACCCATGGCTCGTCGCTGACCCACGCCGACAAGATCAAGACACCGACCCTGATCCACATAGGTGAAAACGATCAGCGTGTGCCTCTGGGTCATGCCCAAGGCCTCTACCGCGCCCTCAAGCACTACCTGAATGTGCCGGTCGAGCTAGTGGTCTACCCGGGTGAAGGCCATGGTCTGAGCAAATACCAGCACAGACAGGCCAAGATGGATTGGGACAAGCTGTGGTTCGAGCACTATGTGCTGGGCAAAAACCAGGACGAAGCCAAATAAACTGAACCCGAGCTGACATCAATCGAAAAAGCGCCAATATTGGCGCTTTTTTATGCAAAATTGATTTTCATCCCACTTCAGGAGGACTATGCTAGAACCATCCAAATCAATGGAGGTCATCATGAAAAAGTATCTGTCTACCTTAATTCTAAGCTGTTATGTGGCATTGGGATTATTGACGTCCCCCATGACACTTGCCGCCGACAGCTATAGCGAAACCATCGCCAACTTCAAGAAAGCCCCCGACACCCAGAAGTTCTTCAACTCCGCCTATGGCTACGCCATCTTTCCCACAGTCGGCAAGGGCGGTATCGGCATAGGTGCCGCCTACGGTAAGGGCCGGGTCTACAAGGGCGGTGTGCATACCGGCGATTCCAGCCTGTCACAACTCTCCATCGGCTTTCAGCTCGGCGGACAGGCCTATAGCGAGATCATCTTCTTCAAGGATGCCAAATCCTATCAAGAATTTACCAGCGGCAGCTTCGAGTTTGGCGCCACCGCCTCGGCCGTCGCCATCAATGTCGGTGCCAACGCCCAGGTGGGCACCACAGGTAACTCGGCGGGCGCAGGCAAGTCCGGCAGCAACAAGGCCGCCAGCGCCGCCTACATCAACGGCATGGCAATCTTCACCGCCGCCAAAGGTGGCCTGATGTATGAGGCCGCACTGGCCGGGCAGTCTTTTACCTTTGAACCCAAATAACGGGCATCTGGTAGGGAGTCAGATGGCTCCCTCCCTCCTTTCTTCCAATCTCTGGGACATCTCCGATAGTCGGCTTGATAGTGAATCAGCTCGGTTTTCTAGGGGGTGAATCTTCGACCAGCTCAGGGGTTTATAAAGGGGATTTGAAGCCATGGCTTCATGGTGAACTTATTGCCTGCGGAATGTGCAACACTAGGCTATCTAGCTGCATTTCATCGAAGGGCTTATTAACTGAGCATCAAACTTATTTTGATATTTGGAAGGTTAACATTGAACCATGGCTTCATGGTGTATAAATTGCCTGCGGCAGGCTTATGTGCAAGCACACTTTTGGCACGCCGAGATTCCGTCCCTGGAGGCTTCACGGCGGCGTCCATGCCGCCGAGAGCCAAAAGCGTGCTTGCACTGGTATCTATCGTCTCTTCGATTAGACCGCTTTGATCCTCACCGGACAATCAAAAGCAAAAGCTCATTTGGACAAAAGCCCGTTAGGCTTACCGCGCTAAAATTTGGCTTTCGAATAGAAATTTCTGTTGGGTAACGCCTTGCTAAGGAGCCGCCAAAGCGAAGCGTAGGCAGTCCCGTAGAGGCCACACTTTTGGTGGCCGGTGTGAACTTAAGCAACTATAAGCATAGCTGCTAGGCGCTATAATCAAACCCATTCAATCTAAATCATAATCTGCACGGCTGCTGCGCTTTTCTTTGTGGAACAACCAAGCAAATAAAGCAGTCGTAAACACCAATAATGTGACAAGTATGTTCGCAGCAACAGAGTCAGCCTTTAACAGAATTCTAAGTACCGCAGACGAAATCGCTGCGAAAGCAATATAGATACCTAACAACCCTCTGCTATCCATCCACCCTCCGATTTTCAGATTACATATAACGCCGTGCTCTGGGGCAAACCGAAGTGCAGCGTAGGTTTGTCCCTAGCAGCACTTTGTTAGCATTTTTTACTAGCATTGTGTTAAAACCGCGAATTTCTTAGCTTCTCAGTTAATTCTCGCTCTAGATATTGCAAGCCCTCACCATTATTGTGGTATATCAAAGCTCGATGATGAACCATATCAGATGGTATATCCTGTATGGACTGAGCTATTGGGATCACGGTTTTTCCTAGAGTATGAGCAATACCAGTTTCGTACATTACATTTGGATTTTTGTTTGAGAAGTCAACAACAACTATTTTCGCACGATAAATCAAACTAAATATATCTTGGATGATTGAAGAATTTTCCCAAATATCGTCAGCTCTCAAGCAATTCAATCCCGCACCAGAACATGCCATTCGAATCGATTGGTAAACAGAGTCAAACCCGGCAAAAGGCATCATTACCGCTACTAAACTGCCATCTACGGCGACGTTTGGTATGCTAAATTCCTTTGGCTGAACCCTAAAACCACTTTGGTGTTTTAATATTGTTCTAAATAGGTCGACATCTTTTATCGACCAGTGGTTCCTTGAAGATTCGGGGATGGAAGCCGTTGTATTTATATCAAGGTCTCTTGCCGCAGAACCAAATAATATTTCATTTGGAATGGGGGGATGTCTGGATCTAAAACATACTCTAATTGATAGTCCCCGCTCAAAAGCTGAACCCTGGTTAATGTACCAACGCGAGCTGGTATATGATTTCCATCCCGGCTATTTTCACATGCGAAAATTGTTGGTAATCGCAAAACTGCTTCAATATCTAAGACACTGCCTTGCATAAATTTTTCCTCAATATGCCTAGCAGTAAATTCGAGAGCTCGCCCTTGGGACATTGTGTCACGAGACGAGCCCCACCCAGCAGATCCTGTAACTAGTAAATTAAACATATTCCATATCTTCGTAATTTAAAGTCCAACGTTAAGATACAATCTACGCTTGGGGATGCTAACAACTTATTAGCGAGACCTTGCAAGGTACGCTACCTTGTCTGGTAGGAGGCCAAGCATGTATAGACGCACTAGTAAGACTCAAAAAATTTTCGTAAATCATACAGTAAAGTAAATACTGCCTCGGCACAATGCGAACAGGGGGATGTGTCGGTTCAACGCATACCTGAGCTTCGTAGAATTATCGAAATTACAGATTACGACAATGGTGTACCTACCACGCACACGTTAGAGTTATATAAAACTAATCGTATTGACTGCTACAGAGTAATAGTCGATGGCAAGCTTTTGGTTCCCTCATCACACTAAACACAGTCAAATCGAAGAGACGTTTAGATACAGGTGTAAGCACGCTTTTGGCTCTCGGCGGCATGGACGCCGCCGTGAAGCGTATAAGGACATATTCACAGCGTGCCAAAAGAGTGCTTGCACATCCCCCGCCGGGCAGGCGATAGATAGCAATGAAGGTTCGACCTTCAGAAATCCATCAAAGAGCAGTTCCGCCAGAAACAACAATCCCAAAAAACCATCACCATGTTAAGGGGAACCTTCCCCCTCCAGATAAGAATCAAAGGAGGATTCCACCTCCTAAACTTTATCCCGATTGGGATTCAACTTGGCAGTCAAAATATGATCCTGCCACTCTCCTGCAATCTTGAGATATGACTTGGCATAGCCTTCACGCTCAAATCCCAACCTCTCAAGCAAGCGGGCGCTGCTTACATTGTGCGGCATGTAGTTGGCCATCACGCGGTTCAGCCCCACCTCGTCAAACATCCAGTCGAGTAACGCCCGCAGCGCCTCGGTCATATAACCCTGGCCCTGATAACGCTCGGCTACCGAGTAACCAAGATTAGCCGCCTTGAAAATCCCCATCACCAGGTTGGTGATATTGCACAGCCCTATGATCTCTGTCTGCTCTCGGTTCAGGATGGCGAATCTGAAGGCGAGTCCCGTCTTATACAGGCGGGTATTCTCGGCCACGACAGATTGGGCATGGGCAAGCGTGAAGAAATCGTCGCGGCGTTCGGGCTCCCAGGGGGCCAGATGTTCACGGTTTTCAAGATAGTATCGCAGCAGCATCTGAGCTTCGTGACCTTCCAAGAGGCGGATGCGGGTGCGCTCGGTAGTCAATTCAGTCGTCATGGGAGGTCTTGCTCAAAGGGGGAACATTAAAGCCTAGTGTGATTAGGCGATGCTCGCCTGCATCTTTAGCCAGAAGCTTTCCTGGCAGGCGTTATGAAAGGTCTTTCTACAGGGGGTGATAGCATGCTGCGCGCTATCGATCACCTCATAGCTTATCCAGCATTCTTCGCACAGCTGCTCGCTCGGCGCATTGTCACGCTCGACCCGGTGGCGTATCACCACGTCGTTATCGAAGCGATAGCTCGTTTCTTCCTCATCAACCTTCACACCATCATCGCAATAACAATTTGTTTTAGTGAGCTTATCTATGATGGCCACATCACTCGCTTGATGATGGATAGCCTTAATGTAGGTAAACAGCGTATTCATTATGTCCTTATGCGAAACGAGGGACGCAATCCTTGGCAAGAAGAGATAAGGATTATCACCTAACTCCATTCTGAAAGCCCACCAGCTTACTCCTCTACCCCCCCTTTGCAAGCACAACACCCACAAACCTGCACACCGCTTCCCCTCTACCGAAACCAGTAAAACTTAATCCGCAACGGCAACAAAACCGCTAAATCGAAGAGACGATGGATACCTAGTGTAAGCACACTTTTGGCCCTCGGCGGCATGGCCAAAAATGTTCCATACATTTTTTGGCATTCCCAACATCCATGTAGGTCAGTACCGCCGTGAAGCGTATACGGACCCACTCCAACAACGTCCCTGTTTAACTGCCAGTTCGGCATCCATGCCTCTCGTTCGTAAACTCGAAGCTTTGCTTCACTCACCGTGCCAAAAGAGTGCTTGCACATCCCTCGCCGGGCAGGCGCTAGATATCAGAGAAGGTTAGACCTTCAAAACCCTATCAAATACCAACTCGGCCAGGCATCAAAACAAAATGCCCAGCCTTCATTGCAAGGCTACTCATGCCCCCAAGGAGTCGGCGGCAAGGCAACCGGCTTGGTCAAATCAAACGTCACCTTAAAGTCGCGATTCTCTCGGGTGAGGCGGTAGATAAACTGGCTGTCTGTGATCCCCATGTGCCACACATTGGTGACCGACTGGGTCAGGCCATTCTGTTTGAAGTTGTCGATAGAGAAAGCATCGACGGGGAAGGATTGCAGCTCGGCGCTGCCGCCATCTTGGGTGTCGCCGCCATACATGGTGACCTTGTCTTCGCTGCCATCTTGATGTCTGTGGTCATGTTTGAGACGCAGTCCTGTGTCTGTCTTGGTGATCACCCAGGTGCGAGAGTGATCCTCACCCACATGAAACGGCACCTTGAGCTCGCTGTCGCTACACTCGCGCACATGCATCACCAGCTTCTTACCACTGAAAGCCGAGTCGGCGCTGTTGCCCGCGGTCACCTTGCCCTCGAAGGCCTGGCCGCAATGGGCGGCAATCGCATCGAAAAATTGACTCTGCTTGGTCGTGGTCGCCATTGTAGGGGCGGCTAACAATAGGGAAAAACTAGCGCCAAGAGATAGTGATAAGGATAGTGATAGGGAATGAGTCATCTTGTTTTTATGCTCCATCAAATTGAACCTTCACACTAGCACGAAGAGATAAATTGAAGCTGAATAAAAAAAGCCCCCGAAGCCGAGGCGACGGGGGAAAGGTTTACAGGATAACTATGTTTAGAAAAACTATGGTTAAAACTATGCTTGGTTAATGATTCGATTCAAGGATTAGGCTTTCTCCACCCGCACCGGAATACCGTGACGACAGTTGGCTCCGGTCCAGTAATCGTTGAGCATACTGGCGGCGCCGTTACGGGTCGGGTCCGCCGGGATCATCTGGTTGATCGCCACCCCGCCGGCGCGGCTGGCAATACCGGGTAACCGCTTGCCATTGATGATGCGATCGTCACCACCGAAGCCCTCGCTATGACCAAAGCCATGGGAGACACACACGGCGCCTTTGGCGACCCCGATATCTGTCTGCAAAGTGCCGACACAGGGCTTACCGTTAGCGGTCATTAGGCGCACCTGGTCACCATCACTCAGCCCCTGGGTCTTGGCCGTATCGCTATGCATGTAGACGAAGTTGGTCGGGCTGATCTCGCCGATGCGTTTAAAGGCCACCGCGTAGTTAGAGCGTACCGTCGCCTTATAGCTGGAGAACAGC
Source organism: Shewanella aquimarina (assembly GCF_023349185.1). GTDB lineage: Bacteria > Pseudomonadota > Gammaproteobacteria > Enterobacterales > Shewanellaceae > Shewanella > Shewanella aquimarina. The sequence goes on from NZ_JAKIKY010000015.1 coordinate 81,396, forward strand.
AGCGGATACTCGCTTTGGGGCCAATGGCTCTCCCAGGTATCGCCGTTCCAGAACTTATGTTCTTGCAGGGTCGGCGTGCCCGGATAAAACTCACCCGAGTAGGCATGACGCAGCTGCGCCACCTCCTGATGATAGATCTGCAGACACTTGGCCCCCGCGCCCTTGATGAAGTCGCCCTCGTAGCGATCGTCATCTTGGTAGTAGCCGCCGCGTGACAGCAAGGCCTCGACCTTGGCGGCCTCGTCGGCGGTAAGTCTTGGCTTGAGTGGCTTCATGGCGTAATCCAACCCGGCCCAGAGACGATCTTCCTCGGTCACCTTAGGCAGCTGCTCACACTGCGCCGCCACGTTGGCCAGGTATCTGGCGTGCCAATCTTCGAAGGTTAACAGGTCCACCTTACGGCCATCACTGGTCGCCAGGGCACCCTTACCGAAGCCAGGCAAGTCGAGTTTGAGGGCGATATCGATCAGCAACTGCTCCATGCAGATATGCTCACCCGCCTCATTCTTCTCGGTTCTCGGGGTCACCACAGGCGATGCCGCCACCACGCCCAGTTTATGGGCGCCCCACATGCGATCCGCCGCATACTCTTCGAGCATAGAACGGTCCGGGATCAGGTAGTCGGCGTAGCGGTTGGTCTCGTTCATGTGACAGTCAATCCCCACCACCAGCGGCAGTCGCTTAGGATCGGCGATGCTGGCCACCACCTCCTGACTGATAGACGCCGCACTGTAGAGGAAGTTGTTGCGCCAGTTGAACAGCACCTTGGCGCTATAGGGGTCGCCGTTGGCATGGCTGGTCCACTGTTCGGCCGCATTCATGGCGGGCAGCACCTCATGCCATGGGGTGCTGGCGGGATAAGGGTTCTTGCCCTGCTCCACCTTGAGACGATATTCGGTCGAGGCCTCGTAGGCGCCATCGCGACAGGCGTTGACGATACCGTCCAGCGACACGCCACCTTCGATGTTGGCCAGATCATACAAGCCTTCCATGCCGCCGATAGGGCCATTGCCATAGATGGCGCCACCCTTGGCATCGTGGGAACCCGCCAGGGTATTAAGTGTCGCCCAGATCCAGCCCATCACGAAACCGTCAGATGAGTTGGTGCCGCCGTTGCCTGCCACACAGGCCTTGCGGCCATAGTGCGCCAGATCTTTCGCCACCTGACGCATCTCTTTGATCGCAATGCCGCTGCGCTTGGCGTACTCCTCCATGCTGGTGCGCTGAGCCTCGGCCCGCAGCAGATAGAGAGACGACATCAGGGTCACCTTACGGCCACGGCTGTCGGTGAGGCGTTTACTGACAAACAGCTCGGCCTTATCGCCTGACTCCGCCGACGCTAAGGTCTGAGTGCCCGCCTTGATGATCAGCGCCTCGTCGCCACCTAAACCGAAATCTTTTGCCTTGGCAAACTTGCGATACTCTGGGTGCTTAGGATCCATCACCACCAGGTGACCTGCGTTGGTGTAGTTAAGCTCACCCGCGGCCTCGGCCGCCTTCTGGCTCGGATTTTCCAGGTGCGCCTTGTTAAACCACTGCTCCTCGAGCATGGTGCGGATCACCCCAAAGGAGAATGCCGCATCCTGACCGGGTTTGACCGGTAGCCAGGTGGCATTGGTATCGGCGGCGACCGTGGTACGCAGCAGGGGGTCGACACACACATATTTAAAGCCGCGATCCACACGGCTGTTGGCAAGACCTCGACCGACGCGGTTCAGGCTGACACCCGAGGAGCCTGGGCTGGTGCCCATAAACAGGCCATACTCGACGTTTTCCCAGTCGACATCGTTGAGCCATTCTTCGAATCCGGCCGCCATCCCCAGGCTATAACCCGTTGCCTGGGCGGCGCCGCAGTAGGCGTGTTTAGTCCCCAGGTTAACCGTGCCCCATGACTGCATCATGAAGCGAGAATAGAAGCTTCCGCGCAAATAGTCTTCCGCGCAGAAGGTGGCAAACAGCTGATTCGCTTTACTGCCAAATTCACTGTGGCCCGGCTTCACCTCTTGATCCAGCTGGCGAATGGCGCGCAGGCCATCCACATGACCTTCGCCAAAGAGATCGCCCCCCTCGATGATCTCGGCAAGTGCCTGTTCATAGCTGATGGTGACCCACTCGCCACTGCCGCGCTTGCCCGCGCGTTTCAGCACCCGGGTCACCCGGCGCTCATCGTCCACCGAATCGACACAGCTTGCTCCCTTGGCACAGGTGGTGGCGCGATTATTCAGCCCAGCCTCACCCGCCAGGGCGATAAAGCTCTGCTTCACCTCTGTGCTCAGCGGCAGCGGCGAGCCAGAGTTGTTCTCACAATAGGGGTTGCCTCCCACCTTCAAGACTCTGTCCGTCTTCTCATCCACACGCACCCTGAGGCCGCAGATGTTGTAACAGCTAAAGCAGCGGGAATAGGCGGTGCGCACCCCTGCGGTTTTTTGCCATTTACCCTCGCTATCGAAGCCACCCTCGGCCGCCACGGGATGACCAAAGCGTGAAATGTCCTGGGTCTTCTTAGGCTCAGACTCGGCATCGACTCGACTGCATGCGGCACCTGTGATGGTCGCGGCAGATACCAGACCGGCTTGAGTTAAAAACTTACGTCTATCCATCTTTGACTCCTAGCGCTGCCAATCGAGGTAATTGAGATTCAAAATGGCTTGATCATCGGTCGATGTCGGTAAGCCAATGTAGAAGATGTTGGGCGAGGTGCCAGCCTCGGACAGCATGGCGTAGACCTTGTTGTCCCGCACCAGCTTAGAGACCTGGCTGTCGGGATCGTTAAGATCGCCAAAGGTACGGGCGCCGCCGATACAGGTCTCGACGCAGGCAGGCAACAGCCCTTGGGTGACGCGGTGAATACAGAAATTACACTTCTCGGGCGGGTTATCCAGGCTCTCGTCTTTACGACGGGCACCATAAGGACAAGCATCGACACACAGCTGGCAATGAATGCACTCTTCATGGTCAATCACCACTATGCCATCTTCCTTGCGCTTGTAGGTCGCCTCCACCGGACAGACCTGAGTGCAAACAGGATTATCACACTGGTTACATTGATTCGGCACCGCAAGGGTGGCGATGCGCTCGCCTAGACTCAGGCTCGCCTGATTGACGCGGGTACGGCATCGACCCGCCTCGGTTTGATTTTCAACGGAACATGAAACGGTACAAGAGAGACAGCCGGTACAACGTCTGACGTCAAACACCATGGCATAGCGTTTCCCAAGGGTTTTCGCTTGTAGCGTGCTGGCGGGCACCAATGAGAGCAGTGCTCCACCTGCCGCCATTTTTAATATCGAGCGCCGATCTAACATAACGAGTTCCTTAACTATGTTTTTCTAAAATAAAAACATGACTTCTGGAAGGTTTCTTATTATTTAAAATACACAGGCAATAATAAAACTTGCAACAGACAATAAAGCTATAAATTGAAAACCAAATAGAGATCACGAATAAAATAAAAATATAAATTCGATGAAATTATTTATAGAGCGCGGGTATAATAGTAGCGGTAAAAAGACGAACATCTCATATTAAAAATAAATTTAAATTTGGTGAAATAAAATCGAAAGTTCACAAATCGAACAGTTATCCCACCTAAACAGATACTTAGTCGTACCCTAGAGATAGCAAGGCCTAGCCTATAGCCCGCCTACAAGTTGTTCGTTCGTACCAGTTACCCTGAAAGATATATAGAGTCTGCAAATTTTAAATATCGCATTTTGCAAAATGCAGATATTAAAACATGAGAAGTAATGCAAACTTTAAATAATGACCATATAAAAAATGTGACTTTCAACACTGAACGTGTGTAGATATATATAGATGATAATAACTCAATATATTTACCCAGTTCACAACCATGAATAAGATTGACCAACTTAATTACAATCAATTAAAAGTGTTCATCGCCGTCTATGAACACGGGCAGAGCCATCAGGCTGCCAATGAACTGGGTATTACGCCTTCAGGTGTAAGCCGCACCCTCAAGATCTTAAGAGACATATTTAAAGACTCACTCTTTATTCGTCGTTGTTCCGGTTTTGTCGCGACGGAGAAGACCCACCAGCTGATCCCTATGGCCAGAGAGTTGGTGGCTCACTATCAAAAACTCGAGATGCAGCACTCGGTATTTACCCCGGAAGAATCGGGCGGCCAATATGTTATTCACGCCTACGATGAGTTTATCTACCCGGTACAACAGGTGATCCGCAACGAGATCCTCACCGAGGCGCCCAACATGAAGTTTGATGTCAGGGTGCTGACCCATGACTGCAGCAGCGATCTCGCCAATGGCGATGTCGACTTCGTGGTGGTCTATGAAGGCTTCAACGGTAAAAACCTCAACGCCGAGATGTTTTCCGCCACCGACAATCTCTACATCCTAGCGCGCAGCGGCCATCCGATCCTTAAGCAGGAACTCACCCTGGACAACATCACCCAATATGCCTGCCTTGAGATAGACAACTATGACGACCTGAGCTGCCCGCTGCTGGTGAACCTCTGCCGCGAAGAGGAGCTGTGCATGGAGGTAGACGGCTATACCGACAGCGTGGCCACCGCCATGCGCCTGTTGAGCGAGTCTGACGCCATCACCTTAGTTTGCAACGAATTTACCCGCCAGTTCGTCGACATGTTACCCGCAGTGCAGTGGGTCAAGCTGCCCGAAGAGCTGGCCAAGCGTTGCCGCATTCGTCGCCGGGAAAACCGCGAGATAGGCAATTACCTCTTATATGGCAACGTCAATCAGTCGGCCGCCTTCAACTGGGTGAAGTCTAAGCTCATCTGCGGCCTGGAAAGCGCCTGGCGCAGGGCGGCGGAACGCTGACAAAGGTTTTGATGGCGAGACCGACAGGCTACTTGAGGCACCCTTGCATACCCCTTTCGCAGCTGGTCTTGCCATCTTTTTAAATCGAAAAACGATAACAAAACAGGTATGCAGCGAGTCTTTGACTCACAAACATTTGAGCAATGTCTGTAAAAAGCGTCTTAAGACGCATCAAGATGGGGAACACTTATGAAAATGAACAGACGCACCTTCTTGCAAGGTGTCGGAGCCAGCTCCGTCGTCGGCTCGCTATCCGGCCTTATGCCCGGCATAGCCAGTGCAGGCGAAAAAGGCGGCGCGCCCGACAAACTATTGAAACGCCAAGGAGAAATTAAGTACCACACCTGCCAACGTAACTGCGCCGACCGCTGTCTGTTGAAGTTCACGGTACAAAACGGCCGCATGACCTACGTGGAAGGCGCTTCAGAACTGAAGAAGATGGGTACCTCTCCCTGCGTGAAAGGCCATGCCTATGTGCAATACACCTATGCCGCCGACCGTATCCTCCACCCGATGGAACGCGCGGGCAAGAAAGGCGAAGGCAAATGGCGCCGCATCTCCTGGGATGAGGCCTATGACAAAATAGCCAGCCGTCTGCAGCAGATCATTAAAGATCACGGCGCCGACTCTATCCTGCCCTACAGCTACTCGGGCCACGAAGGGGTTATCGGTAAATACGGCGGACCTAGCCGTTTCTTCAACGCCGTCGGTGCCCGCAAGCTCGACCGTAAGGTGTGTGTGTTCGCCGCCTATGAAGGCTTGAAGTCGGTGACTGGTACCTACCAGGGCCCGGATCCATACGACAACATCTACACCAACTGCTACATCTCTTGGGGCCAGAACGAGACGGCCACCAACGTGCACGGCATCAAGTTCATCAACCAGGCCCGTGACCGAGGTGCCAAGCTATTGGTGGTTAACCCTGTGCGCACCCCTATCGCCTCTCAGGCCGATATCTGGTTACAGCCAAAACCGAGTACCGACACCCACCTGGCGACAGGTATCATGAAGTACCTGGTGGAAAATGATCTGGCGGATCTCGAGTTCATCAAAGCCAACACCCTTGGCTACGACCAGCTGCTCGAGCGCCTCAACACCATGAGCTACGAAGAGATCGAGCGTGTCACCGGCGTGCCTAAGGCCAAGATGTTCGAATTCGCCCGCGTCTATGGCGAGTCAGAGCTGTCTGTACTGCGTCTGGGTTACGGTATGCAGCGTAACTACAACGGTGCCCGCATGTCTCGCGCCATCGCCATGATGCACGCGGTTGCCGGCCAGTACGGCAAGATAGGTAACGGCTTCATCTATGACAACACCCAGGCCGATGACAGCCTGAACTACAGCAAGGGCCGTGCGGATCATATTCACCCGAACCCAGACACGGTTGGCCACGTCAACATGACGGAGATCGCCAAGGCGCTCGACCCAGAGAACCCAACGGCCTATGGCAAGCCGATCAAACCGATTAAGGCGGTGATCAACTACAACGGTAACTTCGTCTCGGTTGCTCCGGACTCGAATGCCTGTCGCCGTGGCGCGATGCGTGATGACCTCTTCCTGGTGGTTCACGACTTCCTGATGACAGACACCGCAGAGCTGGCAGACATTATCGTACCGGCAGCAACCCAGTTCGAGTTCCCAGACATGGGTACCGACTACAACTGCTATCACATGCAGACCTCTGAGAAGGTGATCGAACCACTCGGCGAGTCTAAAGACAACTGGATCTTCTTCAAGGAGCTGGGCGCCCGCATGGGGCTAGACCGCTTCCCTGAGATGCGTGTGGACTATGAGCAGATCCTGCGTGACTTCCTCGACACGGAAGAGCCCGCCTTCAGACACAATAACATCACCTATGAGCAGATCATTCGCGACAAGTTTGTCACCGTCTATGACCAACGCCCTTACTTCGGCGATGGCAAATATAAGACGCCAAGCGGCAAGATCGAATTCTACTCAGAAATGATGAAAGAAGCCGGCTACCACCCAGTGATCGACTTCGGCCTGCCGGAAGATGAGATGGTACAGGAAGAGAAGACACTGCCGTTCCGTCTGCTGTCTCCTGCCATTCCGCAGCGTGCCAACAGCTCTTTCTACAACGTGAAGTACATTCGTAACTTCCCGGCCTACTTCGCCAAGATCAACGCCGAAGATGCCAAAGAGTTGGGCATTCAGAACAACGACAGGGTAAGGCTCAGCAACCAACGTGGTGAGGCTCACTTTATCGCTCAGGTCTCTACCCAGGTGGTCAGAGGAACAGTTATGGCGCCGAAGAATAACTGGCGTCGCATGGACCCACAGGGCAAAGACAGCTGTACCAACAACCTCACCACCGACACCTTGACCGATATGGGTGGATGCTCTGCGTATCATTCCACTCGCGTCGCGATTGCCAAAGCCTAAGGAGTAAACGATGTCGTTAAATAAGAAAGTGGGCTTTGTGTTCAGACAAGAAAACTGTGTCGGTTGCGGTGCCTGTACCGTTGCCTGCCAGATCCACAATGAACTGCCCGAGAACCATAGATTCCGTAAAGTCGATCGCTATGAAGTACAGCGTGACGATGGCGCTATCGATGTCTGGTTATCCCACGCCTGCATGCACTGCGAAAACCCAGCCTGTCTCATGGTCTGTCCGGCGAAAGCCTACCATGTGCGCGATGACGGTATCGTGGTACTGGACCGTGAGAAGTGCACGGGTTGTGGCCTGTGTGCCAGCGCCTGTCCTTACGCGGCTGTAAGTATCCGCGAGGACGACGGCAAGGCAGACAAGTGCAACATGTGTGTGGAACTGCTGGATCGCGGCATGAAACCCGCGTGTGTGAGTGGCTGCCCGGTAGAGTGCCTGGATGTCGGCAATCTGCAAGAGGTGCTCAAGCGTCCATCGGCAAGTAAGCAAGGCATAGGCTATGGCGATTGCATCACCAAACCTAACCTAGTGATCATTAAGGAACGCGCATAATGACAGCAGAATATGGCCCAACGGCAATGGCTTACCATGCCTTTAAATCTATGATGTTCGCGCCCTCGGATACTCAGGCTCTCGCAGGCTTAATCGCCTATCTGGAGCAGGAGTCGCCAGACAGTCCGCTACTCATAGAGGCACGCAAGTTCAGTGACGACGCATCCGAATTGGAATTTGATTTTAATCGCATGTGTATCGGGCCATACAAGCTGTTAGTCGCCCCCTATGAATCGGTTTACCTCAGTGGCAATCATCAGATCTTCACCGAGGAGACCGTTCGTGTGGCCGAGTTCTACCAACAAATTGGTCTGGTCATCGACGATAGCTTCAACGAGCCGGCCGACTTTATTGGTAACGAACTCGAGTTCCTCTACTGCCTGCATGCCATGGCCGCCGAGCAACAAACGCTTGAAAACAGTGAACATGTCGAGGCACTCAATGAGCTCGCGGCGGAGTTTCTACAAACCCATCTAGGGCGCTGGATAACTCCCTTCTGCGAGGGCATAGCCAAACATGCGAAACAACCTTTCTGGCAACTGTTGGCTCAGGAGCTACTGCAGTTTATCAATCAACAACTTCAAGCGGCGCCCAGCCTAGACGGCGCCTAATGATCGACGAATCTACCTGGCGACAGGCAGATTCCAACGCGACAAGCGATGTCGCAAGGAGTTTTCAATGAGTAAAGCAATAAGATGGTTAAGCCTTATTGTGCTCGGTCTATTCGCATCCAGTTATGCGCTAGCCGAAGAGACCGCCACCCTGCAGCCGCAGCAGTGGCAAACCATTCAGGAGCACGCCATTCCTGGTGATATTCCTGAGATCCGTGGCATGCCGACTCAGCCTGAGCTGCTGATGCCTGCGTCCATTCCACAGCAGGCCGACGAGTCGCTGCTTGGCTACCTGGGCGCGACCGATACCATCGCCTTCGCCCTGTTTGCCAGTCTATTTGGCGTCACCGCACTATTTATTGTGTTTGTAGTGGTGAACGGCGTCTCTAAGCTGGACCATGGCTTCTCGGGTAAGCTGATCAAGCGTTGGTCTGGCCTTAGCGTCAGTGTGCACTGGCTGGGTGCCATCCCTTGTATCCTGCTGATCCTTACTGGTTTAGTACTAGGCGGCGGCCGCTTCTACTTTGAGCCCGGCATGAACGCGGGTTCCTGGTCGGCCCTGGTGGGTCTATCCAGCAGCCTACATGAGTTGATGGCCTTCCCCTTCATCCTCGGCTATGTGCTTATGGTTCTGATGTGGGCGCCTAAGCAGTTCCCCGCAAGCTATGACCTGAAATGGTTTGCCGTACTGGGCGGCTACATCAACTTCGGCAAGAAACAGCACCCCGATGCGGGCTTTGCCAACGCGGGTGAGAAGCTGTGGTTCTGGGTATTCGCCCTGTTCGGTGGTGTCATGGTGGTCTCAGGCCTGGCGATGATGTTCCCCGAGACCTATGGCGTCACCAAGAACACGGCCAACCTGATGCTGGTATTGCATATTGCCTCAACCGTCATCATCAGCGCCTTCTCTGTGGTGCATATCTTCATGGCGACTGTGATGTCCGAAGGCGGCATGTCAAACATGACCTCTGGCTACTGTGACGAAAACTGGGCCAAACAGCATCACAACCTCTGGTTCGCCGACCTGAAGAAGGCTGGCAAGGTTTAACCAAAACCCGGCCCATGGCAGATGTCATGGGCCTATTAACTCCCTTTTTTTAAACGCCTGCGGCGCCCCTATCCTCCGTCGAGTCGATGGCAGGAGGGAGACTCGCATGCCAAGAAAACCCTATTGAAGGCAGAAAGCCATGAAAAATCATAATACTGTTTTTCGCACCTCAATGATCGCCACCGCGCTGGCACTCACCGCCACTAACGGCTACGCCGCCGAGCAGCCCCTGGCCGAGCAGGTCGAGGCGCTCAACCAGCGTATCGCTCAGCTGGAAACTCAGGCCGCTCCCTCACAGTTCAAGAACAGCGAAGTCAGCCTGTACGGCTCGATTCGTCCGACACTCAGCTACCTCGACGACAGCACTGATGAAACCTGGGACGTGAGAGACGCCCTCTCTCGGGTCGGCATCAAGGCCAGCACTGAGTTTGCCGACGGCTGGCGCGCCATCGCCCAGGGTGAATGGAGTGTCGATATCGCCAACTCAGGCAACTTCGGCAAGGCGAGACAGGCCTATGTGGCCATCGCATCCCCCTACGGCCAGGTGGGCATAGGTAAACAGCGTCCGGCCCAATACAGCCTGATCGCCGAATACGTGGATATCTTCAACCACGGCAACAGCCCTTACGCCTACGACCATGAAAGTCCCTTCTTCGTCGACAACTTCGTCACCTACAAGCTGGTCACTGGCGGCTTCACCTGGATGGCCGGCGCCCAGTTTGACGGCGATAAGGGCGACACAGGCGCGGATTTCGTCAACCTAGGCGTAGGTTACGATGTCGGTGCCCTGCATCTTGGCCTGGGTTATGTCACCCAAGACAGTTTGGAGAACGGCCAGGTAAACGGCGACAACCAGACCATGGGCGGCGTGGTCGCCTACACCTTCGACAACGGTCTCTACCTGGCCGCGAGCTACCAGGACAAGCAATACAACTTCGACAATCAGGTGCAACATGGCGATCGCAGCGGCAGCACCTTAGATACGGCCCTGGCCTACCCACTCAGCAACGAGTACAAGATCAAGCTGGGCTACTTCCAGTTTAAAGACGGTATCGAGGATATCAGCTCTATGGACTATGACGGCTTCAACACCACCCTGGAATGGAACCCACTGGCCAACGTGCGCGTACACCTGGAGTACCTGGATAAGAACTACGACAACCTAAACGACGATCGCGCCGTTACCGTCGGCTTCCGCTATGACTTCAACTTAAACTGGAAAGGCTAACCTCCCGACCAGGCTCCCTCCAGAAGAGGCCATCTCTGGCCTCTTCTATTCCACACCTCATGGAGTTAGTAATTGATGGGATTCAAGAAATCACTCGTGGCCTCCATGGTCACCCTAGTCGCCCTCTGCCTGTTGATCTCGAACTGGCTCTCCTACGTCCAGATTAAAGAGGCCACCATCGCCAGGGTTAACGACAAACTCACCGGCGTCACCCGTAACGAGTCGGCCAAGGTTGCCACCTGGTTTGGCGCCAAGGCCCAGGCCATGGATGAACTGGCCCAGCACTACCGTCTGGGGAGTTACCAGGACAACTATGTCAACACCGCGCGTCTCGCCACAGATCTCTCCGGGGTCGCCCGCATCTATTTCGGCTTCGATGACGGCAGCGCCTACTCCACCGAAACCGGCGACAAGTGGCTCAACGGCAAGGCGATCCCCGGCAAGTACGATCCCAGAACCCGCCCCTGGTATCAGCAGGGTAAGGCCACAACTCAGCTGGAGGTCACCGACATCTACATAGACGACGGTACAGGCCACAAGGTGATCTCCATCCTGAAGAATCTGGGCGACGGCGTGGTGCTGGGTGATATAGAACTCACCTATCTTCATGATGTTGTCAGCGCCATCGATTATCCCGGGGCGGTCGCCCTCATCACAGATCAAACTGGCAAGGTATTGGCGTCTGAGTCCCCCACCCTAGTCAGTGGCAGCCGCTTCAGCGACTTCGGTCTGCCTCAGGTGCAGCAGAAGATCATCGGCAACGACGAGGTGATGCAGGAATATCGCATCGACGGCGTCGATAAGCTGGGCTTCTCTAAAGCCATCCCCCTGGTTAATGGCAAGCAGTGGTTCCTCTTCATCGGCCTGGATAAATCGAACGCCTATGCCGTGGTCGATCAGGCCCTTACCAGCGCCCTAGTTTCTTCCGCCGTCATGTTGCTATGCGCCATCAGCATCTTGCTTGGGGTCCTGTACCTCCTCTATCGCCCTATCTTGTCGCTCAAGGCCATGGTTACCGAACTGTCTAAGGGCAACGGCGATCTCACCAAACGACTCGAGATACATAGCGAGGACGATCTAGGGCAGATCTCCATGGGGATCAATCAGTTTATCGCCAACCTGCAGGCCATGATGCGCGAGGTGCTGCAGGCCTCGGCCCATATCTCTGGCAGTGTCGAGCGACTCAATGGGGAGACAGAGACCAATCGCCACATCTTGTCGGCTCACACCAAAGAGACAGAGCAGATAGTCGCCGCGGTGGAAGAGATGAGCGCCACCGCCAACGACGTCGCCCAAAATGGCAGCGAGACCGCCTCCTTTACTCAACTCACCAACGAACAGGCGCTGGCATCGAAGCAGGTAGTGGCCCAGGCCACAGAGACGGTCAACCGCCTGGTTAGGGAGGTGGAACATACCGCCGACAAGATAGGCCAGATCGACCGCGACACCATCAATATCACCCAGGTGCTCAAGGTGATTGGCGACATCGCCGACCAAACCAACCTACTAGCCCTCAACGCCGCCATCGAGGCCGCTCGAGCCGGCGAGCAGGGACGGGGGTTTGCCGTGGTGGCCGACGAGGTGCGGGCCCTGGCCGCGCGCACCCAGGACAGCACGGCAGAAATTGAGGAGACACTAAGCAATCTCAGAGACGCCTCTAACAGCGCGATCCACTCGATGGAGGTCACCAAGCAGACCTGTCTGGAAACCGCGAGCACCACAGAGAGAGTAGCCACGGATCTCGACGCCATCGGCAGTTCGGTCAATCAGATCAACGACCTGAACACCCAGATCGCCACCGCCGCCGAAGAGCAAAGCTCTGTCTCGGCCGAGATCACCCGCAACATGAGCGCCATCTGCGACATGGCCAACGAATTGGCTCGCAGCGGCGAGTCTAGCCGCAACGAAACTGTCAACCTGGCTACCGCCAATCAGCAGCTGGAACAGATAGTGGGACAGTTCAAACTCGACTAAGTCTCAAGCACTAACCACTCACCGGGGCCTTCTGCCTGAAGGCCTCTTTCAACCTCTCCACCAGCAGACGCAGCGCCAGGGGCAACTGTTGCTGGTAGGCGTGAATGGCAAACACCTCTCGCGACGGGCCGCTGTGCTCGGGTAGCACCCGCTGCAGCTTGCCCTGGGCAAGCTCAGCCTCGATAAAGATAGAGGGTACCAGGGCAATGCCAACGCCAGCAATGGCGCTGTTGATGGCGCTGATGGAGGTGTTGACCTTGATCTCCTTAACCGCCTCGAAGGCCAGACCGCTAGGGCCTTGCAGCACCAGAGGTCGCTGCCAGGGCAGGACGATCAGGCTGTGACCCCGCAGACTCTCCGCCGTAATGGCGGCGCTGCGGTTGATATAGCTAGGGGCGGTCACCAGGACGCTGTCGAGTCGGCCGATAGGAATCGCATGATAGCCGCTGTCTTTCTGTGGCCCGACGGAGATCGCCATGTCTAGGTTGTGCTGCAAGATATCCAGCCGGGCATCGTCATAATGCATCTCTGGCAGCAGCTGCGGAAACTCACCACAGAGTTCGGCAATGATGGGGGTGAGCAGCGGCGCCTCGAAGGCCAGGGGCGCGGTGATCGCCATGCGGCCACCGGGCACCGCCTGCTGGTCGTGGGCCGCCTCCAGGGTTTCAGTCAGCAGGCGCCACAGCTGACGACTGCGCTGAGCCATCGCCTCCCCTTGAGTGGTGAGATGCAGCTGGCGGGTACTGCGGGTCAGCAGCTTGATGCCGAGATCTTGCTCCAGCTGGCTCACATACTGGCTCACCGCTGACTTGGTATGACCAAGCGCATCCGCCGCCGCAGTGAAGGAGCCCTGATTGACCACCTCATCGAAGACCAGCATCTGATATGCCAGCCGCTTTTGTTCGTTTTTTCTGAACATTCTTATCAACCAAGACCTAAATATCACAATAAGAAATAACAATAGACTGGCGTCTCAACAGATTCAAGCGACTAGCCCTAACAACTAGTTCCAACGACTAATTCGAGTAGCTAACGAGGAGCCAACATGAGCCAATCTATCCGCCAAGCCGTCATGCAAGCCAGCCAAGCCTGGATTGCCGATTTCAACCGTCAAGCCTTTGCCGACTGTATCGCCCGCTATCTGCCTGAGGCGCAGATGCAGGTCTCCCCCTTCGGCCGTTTCGATGGCATAGAGGCGATCGGCCAGTTCTGGCTCGGCTTTGCCCAGCAGAATCCAGGGGAGCTGGTCTATCGCAATGTCGAGATCAAGGTGCTCAGCGACAGGCAGGCGATACTGTCGGCCAACTGGCGCATGAACATCGCCAGCGGTTTTATCAGCAAGGAGTTGTGGACCCTGGCCGACGATGGCCAGTGGTATCTGGAAGAGGATGATTTCAGCGTGCTGACCCAGCTGAGCGAGCCGCTGCCGCCACAGATGCGCAGCGCCCTGGTGCTGGTAGACCTGCAAAACGACTACTTTAAGGGTGGCCGCTTCGCGCTGGATAACTGCGAACGGGCGGCGGCCAACGCGGCCAAGCTGCTACATCATTTTCGCAGCAATCAACTGCCGGTGATCCATGTACAGCATATCTTCAAGGATCCCGAGGCGAGCTTCTTCCAGGCAGGCACCCAGGGTGTGGAGATCGCCGACATGGTCGCGCCCAAGGGCAATGAGCCCGTCATCATCAAGCATCATGTGGACAGCTTCATCGGCACAGCTCTGTCTCAGACATTGATCGAGATGGGCATAGACAAGCTAGTGGTCGTCGGGGCCATGGCCCAGGCCTGTGTTCAGACCCTGTGTCGCAGCGCCGTCACTCGAGGTTTCGAGTGCGAGGTGATAAGTGATGCCATTGCCGCGCCGAGCCTCTCCTGGGAGAGCCAAGATCTGAGCGGCGAGCAGCTGGTGGCGGCGAATCTCATCTCCCTGAGCTTTGGCGGCGCTATGGCCATCAGCCTGAACGACTGGCTAATTCGGGCGCGATTGGCGGGCTAATGCAATCGAGCTTTCAATCAAGCTGACAATCGAGGCGTCAGTCGAACCAAGCCGAGGTCTTGGCGGCGGCCTGCTGCTTCACCTTGTCATCGACATACATGCTGACCATGGCCAGCGCCGCGGCTAAGGCGCCAAGATCGTCTGAAAATCCCACCACGGGCGTGAGGTCGGGTATGGCGTCGAGTGGCGTGATGAAATAAGCCAGGGCGCCGAAGATCACCGTCTTGGCCCACTTGGGGGTATCAGGTCTTTGGGCCGCATAGTAGAGACACAAGGCATTGTCGATCACCTCGCGCCCGGCCAACTTGGCAAACTGCTTGACCTTATGCCAAAAGCTCTCGTCGCTGTAGCCGTCGACCTTAGCCTTGCCATTTGAGTCGCCTCTTGAGTCGCTCATGGTAAGCTCCATGCAATAAAAAAGGGGAGTGGTTAGATACTCCCCTTTTTTTGTCGCTTTGACCAGCGGCAGTTTAGCGTTGATGCTTAGGCGTGGTGCCCCAGGCGTTCTTCGCCGGACGCTTGCCGGGCTTATTCCAGCCGCCCTTGCCCGAATCACCTTTCCCCGAACCGCCCTTGCCTGCCGCCTGACCGCTCGGCTTGCCCTTAGCGCCAGACTTAGCACCGGGCTTAGCTTGAGACTTACCTTGGCCATTGCCCTTACGCTCGTCGAACTGATTGGCGCTGAAGCGGGTCACCGCCTTCTTACCCGCGGGCGTCTTAGCGCCCTTGGCACGATAGCCCTGGCGCTCCTGGCGGGTTTCCGCCGGCACCAGGCAGTTAGCACCGCCACCGATAAGGTGTTCCTTACCCATCTTGATCAGGGCTTCGCGGATCATAGGCCAACCGGCCGGGTCGTGATAACGCAGCAGCGCCTTGTGCAGCTTACGCTGACGCCCGCCCTTTGGCACCTCGACCGTCTCACTGCTGTGCTTAACGTTTTTCAGCGAGTTCAGCTCGGTATGATAAATCGTCGTGGCATTAGCCATAGGTGACGGATAGAAGTTCTGCACCTGATCCAGCTTAAACTTCTCACCCTTGAGCCAGAGCGCCAGATTCACCATATCCTCATCCGTGGTGCCCGGATGGGCCGAGATGAAGTAAGGGATAAGATACTGTTTCTTGCCCGCCTCGGCGGAATACTTATCGAACAGCTCCTTGAACTTGTGATAGGTCCCCATGCCCGGCTTCATCATCTTGTTCAGCGGGCCTTCTTCGGTATGCTCAGGAGCGATCTTCAGGTAGCCGCCCACATGGTGACTGGCCAGCTCCTTCACATAGCGGGGATCTTCAGTCGCCAGGTCGTAACGCACCCCTGAGGCGATAAGCACCTTCTTGATCCCCGGCACGTCGCGGGCGGCGCGGTAGAGATCGATCGTCGCCTGATGATCGGTATCCAGGTGGCCACAGATAGAGGGGAAGACACAGGAGAGTCGACGACAGGTACTCTCAGCCTTCACCGAGGTACAACCCAGGCGATACATGTTGGCGGTCGGGCCGCCAAGATCGGAGATCACCCCGGTAAAGCCAGGCACCTTATCCTGAATATCCTTGATCTCTTTGATGATCGAGTCCTGGGAGCGGCTCTGGATGATGCGACCCTCATGCTCGGTAATGGAGCAGAAGGAGCAGCCACCGAAACAGCCCCGCATGATGTTGATCGAGGTCTTGATCATGTCATAGGCAGGGATCTTGTCGTTACCATAGACGGGATGCGGCACCCGCTTGTAGGCGAGATCGAATACCCCATCCATCTCGTCGGTGTTGAGCGGCCAGGCCGGTGGATTGACCCAGATGGCGCGCTCGCCGTGGGGCTGGAACAGGGCGCGGGCACAACCCGGGTTCTGTTCCTGGTGCAAGATGCGCGAGGCGTGGGCGTAGAGGTATTTATCCCCGGCGACCTTCTCGAAGCTTGGCAGCAGCACATAGGTCTTCTCCCAGGGCTTGGGCCTTGGCGGCTGCACGGAGATCGCTTTAGGTGCGTCGTTGTCGAACACCTTAACGTCGCTTGGACCCGAGAGGTTTTGGCAGCCTACGTCATCGGCACCATAGGGGTTGGGGATAGGATCTATCTTATGCAGCTGATCCAGCTTGCGTGAATCCATCCCCTTCCAGCCTGGCATAGGCTCTTTACGTATCACTGTGGTGCCGCGCACGTCATGAATGTCACGTACATCTTCACCCGCCGCGAGGCGATGAGATAGCTCCACCAGCGGACGCTCGGCGTTGCCGTAAACCAAGATATCGGCCTTGGCGTCTAAGATTACCGAGCGGCGCACCTTATCCGACCAATAGTCATAGTGGGCAATGCGGCGCAGGCTGGCCTCTATGCCGCCAATGACCACGGGCACCTGCTTAAAGGCTTCCTTACAGCGCTGGGTGTAGACGGTGACGGCACGATCCGGACGCTTACCGCCCACGTTACCGGCCGTATAGGCATCGTCGTGACGCAGACGGCGCTCGGCGGTGTAGCGGTTGATCATCGAATCCATGTTACCCGCGGTCACCCCGAAGTAGAGGTTGGGCTTGCCCAGCTTCATGAAGTCTTCTTTGCTCGACCAGTCTGGCTGAGAGATGATGCCCACCCTGAAGCCCTGGGCCTCCAGCATGCGGCCAATCACCGCCATGCCGAAGCTGGGATGATCCACATAGGCGTCACCCGTGACGATAATGATGTCACAACTATCCCAGCCCAGCTTGGCCATCTCCTTGCGCGACATGGGCAAGAAGGGCGCCGGTTTCTCATTGCGGCCCAGATACTTGGGATGGGAAAAGAGTGTGGATTCGACCTGCATGTATGATACTGCCTAACTTTCAAACCAAAGAGTAAGTGTAGTCGCCATGCGGCTCGGCGTGACGACCACTAAAAGGAGGCGGAGTATAACAGCGAAACCCGCTCAGGTGTGAACAAAAAAGCAGCAATAATGGCGATTTTCTATGCCAAGATGAAATAAAACAGATTCACCACCGCCAGGGCCAGTATCACCAGCCAGCTAAGCAACACGCCCCAGAAACGGCCGAAGTGATAGCCGCCACGCCCCTGAGTCAGACCGATAGCATGTAAGATGCGCGCCACCAGCCATAGGGTGCCCGCCCCGTGTAGATAAACCGGTGCCAGGCCGTTGAGTTCGGCCACCAGCAACAATAGCAGCGCGATAGGGGCGTTCTCAATGAGGTTGGCATGTACCCGATTCGCCAGGCGTAGGTCGTCACTGCCACCTGAGCCCAGGCCTATCTTGAGTCCGCGCCTGAGGCGCACCACGCGATAGGTAAAAAACACCGCCATGATGGCCGTGAGAGCAATATAAAATCCCGAAACGCTTACCGACATATCTCTATCCTTAATGACACCAACTTATGGCAGTCAGTCTTTAACACCGACAAATAAAAGCCCTAAATAAAGCCCCGAACAAACCAGCGAAACGCGCTGGTAGATTCTATCCTTGGCTAACTTAACCCGAATTTAAAAAAATTCCCAAGCCATTAACCTTTTTGGTACAAGATAGGTTAAGATGCGCTCGCTTGAGCATCACCCCCAGATTTCACCATCATGGACTGTACAATTGGATAACGCAGAGTTTCTTGAAAAACGCAGGTTTATCATAAAATTAGGTAAGGCCCTGCACAAGTTTGGTACCCCTGCCTACCGTCTAGAGGCCCATCTGCAATCGATCTCTAAAGTCTTAGGCATCGAAGGCTACTTTCTCATCTCACCGACCTCCATGACCTTCGTGTTGCAACACGACACAGATCAGGAATACAACCATATGGCTCGCGTTAAGCCTGGCGAGATGGATCTGGGCTCCCTGGCCCGTACCGACGAGTTGGTGGAAGAGGTACTGTCTGGCAAGCGCACCCTGACCGAGGCACTGGAACGCCTGGAGGAGATCGCCAACAAGCCCAATCCCTATGGTCCCCTGCTGACCCTACTGGCCTTCGGCTGCTCCGCCGGCGCCTTTGCCATGTTGATGGGTACCAGCTGGAACGACGTCTTCTGGTCGGCGATACTCGGCTTCATGGTCTATGGTCTGGTCTACCGCGCCGAGCACTCCAAGCGCATAGCCGAGACCCTGGAACCCCTGGCCGCCATCTTGTGCGCCATCGCCGCCTGCGGCATCGCCTACTTCGACCCCTATATCAATATCCCTGTGGTGATCCTCTCAGGCATCATCGTCTTTATCCCCGGGCTGGCGCTCACCCTGGGGCTGGCCGAGCTGTCGGCGCGAGATCTTATCTCGGGTACGGCGCGCATCATGGATGCCTCCATGTTGCTGTTTAAACTCTATTTCGGCGCCATTTTCGGCATGGTAATAGGCAACGCCATGTTTGGCGAAGCCATCTATTTCGAGCCAGAGCCGCTGCCGCGTTGGGCCATCTGGTCGGCCGTGCCTCTGCTGTCCACCGCGCTGGTAATTATCTTCAAGGCCAGGCTGAAAGACTCTCCCTGGGGCATTTTTGCCGGTATCGTCGCCTTCTTCTCGGCCATGCTGGCCGGCATCTACCTGGGCGAATCTATCGGTATCTTCTTCGGCGCCCTGGCGGTGGGGATCTACTCCAACCTCTATGCCCGCTGGATGAAATCGCCCGCCTCCATCGCATTGCTACAAGGGATAGTGATCCTGGTTCCCGGCAGTAAGACCTATATCGGTCTAAACACCCTGATCCTCGGCGAGACCATGCTCAACCAGTCGCATATTGGCACGCAGATCTTCCTGATCTTCATGTCACTCATCGCCGGTCTCATCTTTGCCAACGTCGCCGTGCCGCCCCGTCGCACCCTCTAATTGACCAATCAAGTCCTGATGCGGCTTCTGGGCCTGCATCAGGATTTGCGCAAGTAAAATCATCATCTTATTTTATCTTCGCCGCTTGACTATTTGGTGTTGCGGGTGTGTTATTAAATTGTGTCTACTTTTTAATCCCCAGAGTTCTCCTTAACGATAAAAGCAAAGATAAGGATGATCGCTATGCTGACTGGTGCGCGCTACTCTCTGCTGCTTAGCTGCCTATTGGCGAGCGGCCTCTGCGTGGCCGACCCACAGCAAACAACAGAGTTACAGCAAGCGGCAAACACACAGCAGAGCACAGATGACGGAACTCGCCTCGACAAAGAGGCAAGGCACAACGATAAGAAGCCGATCAACAAGATAGTGGTGGTGAGCAACGCCATCTTCGACGAGTCGGATCCCGACGCCTTCTTTATCCATCGCTGGGCCAATTATCTACATATCAACACGCGGGAATCGACCGTGCTCAGCAAGCTCAGTTTCGACGAGCAGGATAAAGTATCGCAGAAAGATCTCGACGAGGCCCAACGCATCCTGCGCCAGGAACCCTATATTCGCGACGCCCGAATCAGTGTTACCCAGCGCGATCCCGATGCCAGTCCAGAAGAGACTGAGGAGGGCGACACCATACTGGTGGAGACCTGGGACAACTGGTCATTGCTGCCCACCTTTAGCGCCGGCCACAGCGGCGGCGAGAATACCTTCTCTATCGGCATCAAAGAAGATAACCTGCTGGGGCTTGGAGTGCGCACCCGTCTGAAATATAAGTCCAGTGTCGATCGTACCGGCTATCAGCTGGCCTTTCGTGTCCCCACCGACTGGTGGGTGAAACACTCGACCCTCACGGCAAACTTTTACGATAACAGCGACGGCCAGGCCACTTACCTGGACTTTACCAAGCCTTTCTACAGGCTCGATACCCAAAACATGTATTCGGGCACCTTTATCGATGACTTACGCACCGACACCATCAAGCAAAACGGCTTCGACGTGAATGAGTTTGAACACAAGGTGGAATACGCTAATGCCCAGTATGGCTGGCGCCTGAATAAGGTCGAAGACTGGCGCTCGCGCATCATAGTCGGGGTAACCCAGGACAAACACAGCTTCACCAATATTCCGCAATTTCCCACCAGCGAGCTGCCGAAGGACAGGGACTACCTCTATCCCTGGGTCGCCTATCAATTTATCGAAGACGACTACAAGGTGCTCAATAACGTCTATCTGATCAACTATAACGAAGATATCAACCTGGGCTGGCAACACTATATCAAACTCGGCCTGGAAACCCAGGACACGACCGGCAGCGATCCCTTGGGCTACCACCTCAACTGGTATTCGTCCCGTGGCTATCAGGGCGATGACCAGCTGATCCTGCTGAGCCTGGACGGTGAGGGGGTATTTGCCACCAGCCAGCCAGACTACTTTAAGGTCAACGCCACCGCCGAGTATTTCTACCAGATCAATCCCAAGTGGACTGCCTACTACAAGGTGCGCCTAAGCACCTCGCAAAATAACTATTTAGATGCCCCCTTCGCCCTAGGCGACAGCACGGGCGTGCGCGGCTATCCCAACGACTATCAGCATGGTGACAATCAATGGCTGATAAGCGCCGAGATCAGAAACTATCCCAACATCAACCTGTATCAACTGGCCGAACTAGGCTGGGCTGTCTTTACCGACATCGGCCAGGCCAGCGGCGGTCCGGATCAAGACAATGAGACTTCGGGCCCCATCGGCAGCATAGGCATAGGCGCCCGTATCTACTCCTCTCGCTCCAGCTATGGCCACGTGGCCCACATCGACCTGACCCTGCCCTTTACCAGCGGCGAAGAGGTCAACAGTTGGGAGTGGCGCTTCCAGGTCAGGAGCCGGTTTTAACGACAACACTAATTTATACGCAGTCAAAACATGAGGCGCCTATACTTATCTCTACCTTGCCGATGAGAGGGTCGGGTGCCAATGAAAAGCCGCTGCATACAATTACTGCTTCTAGTTCAACTACTATTTTGTCCTGTCACCAAGGCGAATGCTGAACCACTTCAAGTCCTGTTTCACGAGTTTGCGCCACACAGCTACCTCAGCCAATCGGGAAAAGCACAGGGAATTTTGGTCGAACTGGTCGAGCAGGTCTGCAAGGAGTGGGCGGGACCCTGTGAGGTATCAATTCGTCCCAATCGACGCGCCCAGTTCTTATTCGACACAGGTGAGGTGCCGGCACGCTTCTTAGCCTGGAATCCTGATCGCGCTAAGACCATGTGGTTCTCTGTACCACTGGTACAAACAGAGTACGGTTTCTTCTCCCTCAAGTCCTATCCTATTACCGAACTTAGCCAACTCGCCAAGAGTACTGTGGGTGTCTACGGACCATCAAATACCGCCCGCTCTCTTAACCTACAAAAGCAAAAGCTGCTCGATGCTAAGCTGATCCCTTTCGATACAGAGGTGTATGTCAGGGGTAATGAACTCCCCCTTAAGATGCTGCAAAAAAAGCGCTTTCACGCATACTATGCTAACCGGGAGGGAGGATATTTCTATGCCGCCAAAATAGGCCTGAAAGATCTCAACTTCTTCAGCGCTGACCGCCAAATCTACTACAGCATCGCCTTCAACAAAGAATACGTCACTCACCAAACCGTTAGGCAATTCAATCAGCTTTTCGCCGCAATGCTCCTGCAAGGAAAGCTAGACACCATCTATACCAAATGGCATGCCAAACCAGCCTACCTAGATCCCGCCATGTATCAGGAGATGAATATTCCGTACTAAATCAACAGCCCGCGAATTCTAAAGATGGGACTCAGCCCTAATGGCTCATAAAAGCAAAAGGCCTCACATCGCTGTGAGGCCTTTCAAATAAAGAGGTTGAGTTGGCCGATAAGCCGGGTCCTGTCGTGGACAGTTATTCATCTAGGCCTGCAATCGCTCACAGGCTCAAGCGACCTACCCGGTCCCAACGCGAGCAGCGCCATACGGGACCCTATTTGGTCTTGCTTCGGGTAGAGTTTACCTTGCAACGGACTGTTACCAGCCGCCCGGTGCGCTCTTACCGCACCCTTTCACCCTTACCAATCCGAAGATTGGCGGTCTCCTCTCTGCTGCACTTGTCGTCGGTTCACACCGCCCAGGCGTTACCTGGTACCCTGCTCTTTGAAGCCCGGACTTTCCTCCCCGTTCTTGCGAACGCAGCAACTGTCTGGCCAACTCGGCGCGGATTATAGCCTAATGCGCCGCGGCGCACCACCTTATATTGGCCTAAGCAAACGACTAGAGATCCAGTTCGAGACCCAGCTTATAGAGGGCGTTCTTCTTCAACCCATGGATCTGGGCTGCCAGCGCCGCGGCCTTCTTCAGCGGCAACTCCTGACTCAGCAGCTTAAGTGTCTCCAGCGCCGGAGCTGGCACACCAGCATCTTCGTCGGTGCGGTGCCCATGACACATGAGCACTATCTCGCCTTTCTGCTGATTGGGATCCTCACTCACTGTCGCCAGCACCTCGGCTGCAGTGCCAGTGAGGAAGGTCTCGAAAGTCTTGGTGACTTCACGGGCCATCACCACCTGACGATCGGCTCCCAATGCTGTCACGATAGAGGTGAGGCTATGAAGGATACGATGGGGTGACTCGTAGAAAATCAAGGTGCGAGGGTCCTCTTTTAGCTCGGTCAGCTTATCGATACGTCCCTTCTCCTTGGCGGGCAGGAAACCCTCGAATGAGAAGCGATCCGACGGTAAGCCCGAGGCGCTCAGCGCGGTGATCGCGGCGCAGGGGCCAGGCAAAGGCACCACATTGAAACCAGCTTCACGTACCTGAGACACCAGATGATAGCCGGGATCTGAGATAAGCGGCGTTCCGGCATCGGAGATCAGGGCCACGGACTCGCCTGCGGCCAGCTTCTGGATGATTCCCTGGGCACGGTCACGTTCGTTGTGATCATGCAGCGCCGTCTTGCGGGTCTCGATACCGAAATGGCTCAGCAACTTACCGCTATGGCGTGTGTCCTCACAGGCGATAAGGGAGACCTGATTCAATACCTCCAGGGCGCGGCTGCTGATGTCGCCAAGGTTACCGATTGGCGTAGGAACTATGTAAAGTGCGACCGACAGGTCCATATCTACCTCTGTAATGATTGTCACAAGACTTTCGTCAGGCGTAAGAGAAGGTTAAACTACAGCCAGCATCTTACCAGAGTGAAGTCCTGTGTTAAAAAGACTGAATACAACTAAATTAATCTCCGCCGCTGTGTTGGCCACAGTGTTATTCGGTTGTGCCACGGCGCCAACCCCAGTGAAAGAAACCAGCAGCCAAGTTTCTTTGGTGAATGCCACCCAAAGCCCTGCACAGTATCTGGCAGATGCCAAGCAGGCCAAAGATGCCGAACACAAGAACCGTCTCATGCTGCTGGCGGCTCACGCCTTTATCAACCAAGGCGATACGGGCAATGCCGGTAAGACGCTGGCCGCCGTTAAACCTAGCCTGGTCAACAAGCCTGAGATCCTGGCCGAGCACAGATACCTGAGCGCCAGAGTACTGGAGCAGACCGACAACTATGCTCAGGCCTTGGCCCAACTCAATTATCCCAGCCAGTGGCGACTCGCCAACTGGCAGATGGTTTCCTACCATCAACTCAAGGCGCGTCTGTTTCAGCTGAGCAAATCGCCAATCGAGCAAGCAAAAGAACTCACCCTGCTGGCCAATTACCTGCCGAGCATGGAGGCGAGTGAAGTTAACGACGAGATCTGGGGCATATTGCAGCCCCTGCACGAACAGACACTACTCTCCTTTAGCCAGGATAGCAGTAACCCTACCTTTGCCGGTTGGCTGCAGCTGGCCTATATCGCCAAGCATTATGCCATAGACCCGCAACTATTGGTGCAGCAACTGGGCAACTGGCAACAGGACAATCTAGGCCATCCTGGGGCCAAGAAGCTGCCGACGGATCTGGAGCGGGCGCTTAATACTAAGCCTTACAAGCCGAAAAATATTGCCGTACTACTGCCGCTCACCGGCCCCAGAGCCGCCATTGCCGATACGGTCAAGCAGGGGATCATCTCCAGCTATCTGACCAATCCAGACGACTCGGTTTCGGTCAACTTCTTCGACACGGCCCAAGGCGCCGAGGTTGCCCAGCAGCAAGCGATTGCCGCCGGCGCCGACTTCATCATAGGCCCGCTGCTGCAATCCGAAGTCGAGACTCTGATGCAGGCGGAGGCGAAAGCCAGCCAGCAAGCCGATGGCCAGACGCAGCCGCTCGCTCAAACAGCTATACAGCCTAAGATGCCTCAGCTGTTTCTCAACCATGTGGACAGCCTCACCCCGTCTAATGATCGCTTCTTCTTCGCGCTCTCGCCCACGGACGAGGCATTAGATGCCGCGCAGAAACTCTATAATGACGGCATAGAGAAGCCGCTGCTACTGGCCAGCGACGACGCCGTGGGCCGCCGCATGGCAGAGGCCTTTAACGCTAAGTGGCAGGAGCTGACCCATGAGGCGGCCGAGATCCACTACTACAAGCGCGGCGACGAAATGAAAGTCACGGTACAGAAGTCTCTCGGAGTGATCGACAGTAAGGAGCGTATCGCCCGCATCAAGACACTGCTGGGTAGTAAGATCGAGGCCGACTTCCGCTCTCGCCGCGATATCGACGCCATCTATATGATCGCCAGCAACCAAGATCTGCCGCTGCTCAAGCCCTTCATCGACGTCAACTTCAGCGTGTTTGCCGAGCCTGTGCCGCTATACACCACCAGCCGCAGCCGTATCGAGAGCCAGTCTCGCGCCGCCGCCCAGGAGCTGAATAACCTAACCATCAGCGACATTCCCTGGTTGCTCGAGTCTAACGCCGAGACCAATGAGGTTGCCCGCCTGTGGCCGACCTGGGGCAACAGCCAGAAGCGCCTCTATGTAATGGGTTTCGACGCCCTACAGCTGGTGAGCAAGCTGGCACAGATGCGCGCCCTACCCGGCTACCAATACTCGGGTCGCAGCGGTCTGCTTTCGGTATCACCCGATGGTACGATTAACCGTCAGCTCAGCTGGGGACGTTACCAGCGAGGCAACTTGAGACCCCTATGACGAGTGCCGAGCACCTCACCAAGGGCCAGCAGGCGGAAGACCTCGCGCTGGCTTACCTGGAACAACAGGGGCTCACGCTGGTCGAACGAAACGTACGCTACCCATTTGGTGAAATTGACCTCATAATGCGCCAAGGTCACAAATGGATTTTTATTGAGGTAAAATACCGCCAATCGAGACAATTTGGCGGTGCGATACAGGCCGTTAGCCGAGGCAAGATAGCAAGACTTAATCGAGCGGCAAGCCATTATATGCAGCTCAATCAGATAGATGCGCAGTGTCGCTTCGATCTTCTGGCCATAGATGGCGATGACATTCAGTGGGTCACCAACGCCTTTTAGTGCTCCACTAAGCCACGACTAGGCAAATGAAGGCTTGTTAAACAGTTTTATTTTTAAAGGATCATTCCATGTTAGAACGTATTAAAGACAGTTTTACCCACTCAATCCAGACCAAGATCGATGCGGCCGAAGCCCTGCCCGAGTCTATCGAGAAGGCGGCCGAGATGATGGTGCAGTGTCTGCTGGGCGGCAACAAGATCTTAGCCTGTGGTAACGGTGGCAGCGCCGGCGATGCCCAGCATTTCTCCGCCGAGCTGCTGAACCGCTACGAAATCGAGCGCCCGCCACTACCGGCCATCGCCCTGACAACCGACACCTCGACCATCACCGCAATTGGTAACGACTACAACTATGACGAGATCTTCTCTAAGCAGATCTTGGCATTGGGTCAACCTGGCGACATCTTGCTGGCCATCTCTACCAGTGGCAACTCTGGCAACGTGATCAAGGCGATGGAAGCGGCGCTGAGCCGTGACATGACCATAGTCGCCCTCACGGGTAAAGATGGCGGCGCCATGGCGGGCCTGATGGGCGTGAACGACGTGGAAGTACGCGTGCCTTCAAATGTCACCGCGCGTATTCAGGAAGTGCACCTGTTAGTGATCCACTGCCTGTGCGACAACATAGACCGCACCCTCTTCCCGCAGGATGACCAGGCATGAGAGCTCTGCTCCCCATCCTAACCGTACTCCTGTTGTTACAAGGCTGCGCTGGGGCCGTGATGGTCGGCGCAGTGGGTGGGGCCATGATGGCCAACGATGAACGCAGCTTCTCAACCCAGCTGGACGACACCAACGCCGATTTTCAGATCGCCAGTGCCCTGGCGGCACACGAAGATATTAAGAACCAAACCAATATCACAGGTGTGGCGATGAACGGCAACGTGCTCATGATAGGCCAGGCACCCAGCTCAATGCTGCGTGACAAGGCGATCAACACAGTGCAAAAGCTTAACCTGGGCGGCAAGATCCATAATCAGATCCGCATAGGTAACCCGACCTCCTTCACCACCCGCAGCAACGACACCTGGATCACCACCAAGGTGAAGACGCGTATGCTCAACGACAAAGATCTGGATGTCACCCGCATCAAGGTGATCACCGAAAATGGCGAGGTCTTCCTCCTGGGTGTCGTGAGTCGCGATCAGGCCGATCTGGCGGTGGATATCGCCCGTAACACGGCCGGTGTACGCAAGGTCATCAAGGTCTTCGATACGCCAAACAGCTAGCACGCCGGGCGCTTGCTGCGCCTAGGCGAGCCTGGCTTTCCTCACCTTACGCCATCTTTGCGTCAGCACAGGCAACAGTATGGTCGGCAACACGATCAGCACGGCGCCCAGCCAGCCTAAGGGATCCAGCCACTCATCGAACCAGAGCCAGCCAAACAGCACACAGAACAACAGACCGCTGTATTCGGCAACGGCGATCTCACCCGCCTGGGCCTTACGATAGGCCAGCACGCTAAACAGCTGATAGGCGAGCAGGAAAATGTTGCTCAGCACTGCGATACCCAGTACGGGCCAACTAAAGCCCGCGAATCCCTGCCAGGCGGAAAAGCCTATCACTAAAGGCAGGCTCAAGAGGTTGTAGCAGATCACCGTAACGCTGGCCGCCTCGCTGCTGGGCAGCCATCTCAGCATCAGCTGATTAGCCGCAAAGACGATGGCCGACACCAATACTGCCAGCGCCGCCAGGTTCATCTCGCTCGGCCTGAGTATGATAAGAATACCGATGAAACCTAGCACTGTCGCCAGGATCTGCTGGCCACTGAGTCGCTCCTTGAGGAACAGCATGCCCATGACAATGATCATCAAGGGCGCTGAATAGAACAGCGAGCTGACGGTCGCCAGAGGTAGGGAGATCAAGCCGAGGATCAGCAAGAGTCCACCGACCGCGCCGCTGTTGGCCCGAATCATGTGCAACTTCAAGAAGGCGGTTCTCGGCCGACCGGCATACAACCAGAGCGGCAGCATCATCACAATCGCCGTCACCTGGCGCAGCAGCAGAAACATCGCCGCGTCGCTCTCTGCCGGCAACCACTTGATCGACACATCGTAGAGGGCGGTAAACACATTGCCCAGCAGCAGTAATCCAAGGCCCAACATCAGATTGCGTTGCATCTCAGGCTCCAATATCAAGAATCATCTGGCGGCATGATAGCGAGCAAAATACTGTAGCTGAAATGATGATTTCTTATCATAGATGAATTAAATTCATTTATTGATTGCCGAGACACGAGACAGACGATGAGAAAGATCCCCCCGCTGAGAGCCTTGCAGGTCTTCGAGGCTGCCGCCCGTTTGCAGCACTTCTCCCGTGCCGCTCAGGAGCTGTGCATTACCCAGAGTGCGGTGTCTCACCAGGTTCGCCTGCTGGAGGAACACTTCGCCCTGCCTCTGTTCAGGCGCGAGGGACGCAGCCTGAGGCTCACCGACAAGGGGGAACAGCTGTACCAGGAAACGGCGAGGATCTTCAACGAACTGGGCGAGTTGAACCAAAGATTGCTGGGCGAGAAACCCGAGGCGCTGCGTCTAGCGGTCTACAGCTCTTTTGCGGTGAAATGGTTAATCCCCAGACTCAGCGGATTTCGCCGCTTACACCCAGATATTCAGGTACGTCTGGATATGATCACCGAAGACCCTGTGCTGTCCCACAGCAGCGCCGACATGTTCATCACGGGTCAACAGAACCAGAAAGGCTACTGGCAGCAGCTGCTGCACACCGAACGTTTGATCCCCGTCTGCAGCCCTGAGCTCATCAATAGCGGTGACAAGCTGGATCTCGACTGGCTCAAGTCCCAGCAGCTGCTTACTGTCGACGAGGGCCCCCTGGGACTGGATTGGCAGCGCTGGTTTGAACATCATAAAGTGTCTCAACCCCAGGAGGAACAGCAGCAACTCTTCAGCCATGTACTGATGGCGATCGAGGCCGCCATCGCAGGCCAGGGTGTGGCATTAGCGTCAGACTTCATGGTGCTGGATGATATCGCCAAAGCGCGTCTGGTGGCCCTGCCCTTTGCGGGTATCGACACAGGATTTGAATTTAACTTCCTGTGCAAGCAGCGTCGCCTGCAGGAACCCGCCATCGCCGCCTTCGTTCACTGGCTGACCCAGCAGCACTAGCGGCTTTCCTTAACGTCACCCATAAAAAAAGCCGGCTGCTGCCGGCTTTTTCACACATTCGATTAGAGCAGAAGACCTATCTTGTCATAGACCTTCTTCAGGGTCACTTCGGCGCGGGCCTGGGCCTTCTCGGCACCTTCATGCATCACCTGATTGAGGAAGCTCTGATCGGCTCTGTACTCCTTGAAACGCTCCTGCAGCGGCTCTAGCATACCAACCACGGCCTCACCGGCGGCGACTTTAAGATGACCGTACATCTTACCTTCGAACTCGGCTTCCAGGCTGGCGATACTCTGACCTGTCACACCCGACATAAGGCTCAAGAGGTTAGAGACACCCGGCTTGTTCTCGACGTCGAAGCGCACCACTGGCGGCTCGTCGCTGTCAGTCATCGCCTTCTTCAGCTTCTTCATGACAGCCTTAGGGTCTTCCAGTAGACCGATCACATTGTTACGGTTGTCGTCAGACTTAGACATCTTCTTCAGCGGATCCTGCAGCGACATCACCTTGGCCCCATGCTCTGGGATAAAAGGCTCGGGAATGGTAAAGGTCTCGCCGTAGGCGTTGTTGAAGCGTGTCGCGATATCACGAGTCAGTTCAAGATGTTGTTTCTGATCTTGACCCACAGGGATCTCGTTTGCCTGATACAGCAGTATGTCTGCCGCCATCAATACCGGATAGCCGAACAGGCCGACGTTGATATTGTTAGCATGCTTCTGTGACTTGTCCTTAAACTGGGTCATGCGGCTTAGCTCACCCATCTGAGTGTAGCAGTTCAGCGCCCAGCCCAGCTGAGTGTGCTGAGGCACCTGAGACTGGATGAAGACTGTGCTCTTCTTAGGATCCACACCACAAGCCAGATAAAGGGCCAGGGTATCTAAGCAGGCGTCACGCAGCTTCTGCGGATCCTGGCGTACGGTAATGGCATGCAGATCGACCACACAATATAGGCAATCATGACTATCTTGCATCGCAACCCACTGACGAAGTGCACCCATGTAGTTACCAATGGTCAATTCACCTGACGGTTGGGCACCGCTAAGCACAATAGGTTTAGTCATAAAATTTATTGCTCCAATACTATTTGGCTGTCTGTTATCTGCGCCAATACTTCGCTAAATGTGTTACAAACGGCCGTTGGGCCGCTGAGCCCAATATCTTCACCGTAGTTGTACCCGTAGGTCAAGCCGATCGAGGAAATACCGGCCGCTTTCGCCGCTAAAATATCGTTTCGAGAGTCGCCCACCATCAAAAGCTGCTCATCATCGAGCTGCCATGTCTGTTTGAGGTGAGTCAGCGGCAGGGGGTCCGGCTTCATCTTCTCCAGCGAGTCACCACCCAGCACCTGATTAAACAGGTGAGCGATACCGAACGCCTCCAGCAGAGGCACAGTGAAGCGATAGGGCTTGTTGGTCACAATCGCCAGCTGATATCCCAGCTTAACCAACTGCTCAAGCGCAGACTTAACGCCATCGTAGAGGCGGCTATGCTGTTGCAGATTAACCTCATAGTGCCTGCTAAACAGAGGCATGGCCGCATCGATATCGGCCTGTGTGGCTTGCTCACCGCGGGCGAAGGTCAGCGCACGCTCGACCAACTTGGCCGCGCCGTTACCTACCCAGCTGCGTACCTGATTCTCATCACACAGGGGCAAGGTAAGCTCTGCGAGCATGCCTTGGGTGGCAGCCGCCAAATCCGGCACACTGTCGATCAGCGTGCCATCGAGATCGAAGGCGATAGCCTTAATAGATTGGGCTTTCATACTCAGGCATCGACCTTAGCCAGCTCGCCGCGCATCTCGTCGATCACCGCCTTGTAGTCTGGCTTGTTGAAAATGGCCGAGCCAGCCACGAACATGTCGGCACCCGCCGCCGCGATTTCGGCGATGTTGTCGACCTTAACGCCGCCATCGACTTCTAAACGTATGTCGAAACCGCTGGCATCGATACGCTCACGCACCTGGCGCAGCTTATCCAGTGTCGACGGGATAAAGGACTGGCCACCAAAACCTGGGTTAACCGACATCAGCAGAATCACGTCCAGCTTATCCATCACATGATCCAGATAGTGCAGCGGAGTCGCCGGGTTGAATACCAGGCCAGCCTTACAACCAGATTCTTTAATCAGCTGCAGGGTGCGGTCGATATGCTCAGAGGCCTCTGGATGGAAGGTGATGATAGAGGCGCCGGCGTCGACGAAATCGGGAATGATGCGATCCACAGGCTTCACCATGAGGTGCACGTCGATATCGGCGGTCACACCGTAATCACGCAGCGCCTTACACACCATAGGGCCTATGGTCAGGTTTGGCACATAATGGTTATCCATCACGTCGAAGTGAACCACATCGGCACCGGCCTTCAGCACGGCCTCGACATCTTCCCCGAGACGGGCAAAGTCGGCAGATAAGATAGAGGGAGCAATTAGAAATGGACGCATGATAAACTCACTAATCTGAATAAGAATTACGCTATTCTACCTTATAGCCCAGTCCAGCCTCTATAGGCGATAAACGATTAAACGTGTTCTGGTTCAGAATTGAGTAAATTTCACCTGTGGCAAATAGCCTCACCGAAAAATTATGTTCAAAATATAAACGCCTTTGCTATAATGCGCTGATTAGGGGTTTCCATATTCACAGGATGTAGAGATGAGAGATAAGGCCAAAGTTTCAGCCAAGATGAAATCGGCAACGGTATTTACCGTCACAGCCGCCGTTGTTGGTTTTACTGCCATTGGCGTTCAGAGTCTCAGTGAAAATGAAACCAACCTGGCCTGCGTGTGCGATAGCAACACCAGCTACAACTCCTCTCTCCCAGCCAGTCATCCCAATAACCGCTGTGCCGAACAGGCAGATAATGTCAGCTGGAGCAATTGGCTGACGGGCCGAAGCCGTTCTAATCAACTGCACTTTGTCGATCTGCTCGAACTGCTCCATGGTCATCAAGACACGCCCATGGATGATGTCACCCCCACCAGCAAACAGCGCCTCTAGGCAACCTCTTGCTGCAACTCTTTTTGAGCACCCTAGCCGCCTTCTTTGGCGTGCAGACAGAGCAAAACCGCATACGTGACTTTCAGTCTAGCTCGCCGCTGCCCTTTATAGTGATGGGGATTCTATTGGCCATCGCCCTGGTCGTTTCACTCATCTTTATCGTGAAACTCGTGCTGGCCTAGCACTCAGTTAACCGTCTTAACTAAACCTTAGCTAATGCCTTAATTAATACCTTAACTAATGCCTTAGCTTGGGCTTAATCGTTTTCGCTATGATAGCTGTCATCATACAGGGCCATCAGCTCATCGACCTTCTTACGACTACTGCCATTTTGGCTGATATTGCGCTGCACCTGAATGGTGTCGAATCTAGCGCCATGGTACAGCTCCCGCGTCAGGGGAATATCATGGTTGCTGATGAGCACGGGGATGCCTCTGTCGATCGCCGTATGACGAGACTTACGCGCCAGCAACGCCTGATCGTCCAGGCTAAAGCCAGAGCCCACATAGGTGGTAAAGCTTGCGGTGGTGGAGAGTGGTGCATAAGGCGGGTCGCAATAGACCACATCGCCTGGCTGAGTCAGCTCGAAGGCCTCTTCGTAACCTATACACTTAAACTCGGCCACCTGCGCCTTTTCGGCGAAGGCCTTGATCTCCTCTTCAGGGAAATAGGGCTTCTTGTATGAACCGAAAGGCACGTTGAAGCCGCCCTTGGAGTTGTAGCGGCACAGACCGTTAAACCCATGGCGGTTCATATAGAGAAAATAGACTGAGCGAAGGAAGGGATCCCGGGTCTGATTGAATTCACTGCGCACCTGATAGTAGGCTTCTTTATCATTCTTGGCTTCGACAAACATCGCCTTCGCCTCGGTGATATATTTTTCCGGTGTGGATTGCACTATCTGATAAAGATTGATCAGATCCTGATTGATATCGCACAAGAGATAGCGCTTGTAATGGGTATTTAGAAATACCGAGCCTGCGCCGACAAAGGGCTCCACCAATCTGTCGCCTTCGGGCAGGTGCTGGGTGAGCGCATCAACCAGTTTAAATTTACCGCCGGCCCATTTTAAGAAGGCTCTCTGTTTTTTAATCATCTAAATCGATTGAGTGCACAATGAAAACAAGTTGTCGATTGTACTCTGTTTATTAATGAATTTCACGACTCACAGCCCCTTGTTGCAGCTCATAACCGGATAAATCTACCCAGGCTCTCAACCATGGTGACGGTAACTGAGCCGTCTGGGCTAAATCGAGCGCTGCCTGCTTACCCGCCTGCCTGTCTGTGTATTGGCCATAGAGGAGCACCCAGTAGCTTTTATAGCGAGCTATCTGCACCTGATTAGCATCGGGCAACTTGGCGATCGTCGCATCGAGCGACTCCAGACGTTTCACCGTCGCCAG
Organism: Shewanella aquimarina; assembly: GCF_023349185.1. Classification (GTDB taxonomy): domain Bacteria; phylum Pseudomonadota; class Gammaproteobacteria; order Enterobacterales; family Shewanellaceae; genus Shewanella; species Shewanella aquimarina. The sequence continues at coordinate 114,748 of NZ_JAKIKY010000015.1, forward strand.
CTGTAGCGTATAGCCAGTCGGATGTGGCATGGACGCAGTCGATGCACCCAGATTGCGAGATTCATTCGGCTCGCTCACAGGCTCAACGGCAAAGGTTTCCACTTGCTTATCAAGCGCCTTGGCATCGCTTGGTGCCTGACTCGAATGCACCAGCTGCGTTTGTGCTTGAGTATCTTGCTGTGATGAAAGCGCTTGTTCGGCTTGGTGCTCATCCTGATGGGCTAGCACTTCATCTTGTGAAGACGCTCCTTCTATCTCACTTCCTAGCTCATCTTCAGGCTGAGTCCTTGACTGAGTAGCCAACTCGGTTGAATCGACGGCGACATCTGCAGACTCTTGAGCTCTCTCACTCAAGCGTCCACGTTCAGCAAAATAGCCACTCAGCAGAATCTGCCCATAGCCTTGATTAAAGGCATCCGCGCGCACCGCCGCAACTGTCTGCACCTTAGACTTGGTCATGATCTCTTCAGGTTCAGCCCATAACAAATAGAGACTGGCGAGCAGAAAGGCTATGCAGGCACCTATGGCCAAATAGACAGGCCAAGGATTTTTCTTGGGGGCTGCAGGTTCACCGTGCAGTGCCAGGTAGAGCAGGTTCAAGACTTCGGCCGGTGCCCCCTGCTGACGATGCAGCTGATCTCTGACGATATCCCGCGGCGTAAAAGGCGTCTCTTCGCTGCGATGCAACAGGGTATAATAGAGACCCTCGCGCTCTGGCAAGGTTAAAGGCGATATGGCGACAGGCAGCAAGAGCGGACGCTGTGTCTCTGGTAGCTGGGTCAAGATCTGATTTAAGTAATCCGCCGGGGCCGTTAGTGTCAGCGAAAGCTTTTTGCCCGCAATGTTTAGCTGGCTCAAGACGATACATTCCGCCCACAGCTCTAGAGGCAGATATTGGGCATCATCGAGCACGATATGACTGTGTGAGGGCAAGGCATCGCCGAGGCGCAACAGGGTTTCAGGCAGCGGCAATTCGTCGTCAAAAACCGGTTCGGTTAGGAGTTGGACTAAGATCTTACGGCGGATCTCGGCGCTATCGACATGCTGTGGACAAACGACCAGGGCCGAGCTGACATCATCTAAGGTGTCTACCAGCGCCGTAGTGAGTGTGGTCTTTCCAGCGCCGGTTTCCCCCGTCAACACAGTCAACTGCTGGCCATACAAGACCACGTGCTGCAATCTATGTAGCAGAGACTCCTGACTGGGTAAGAGAATAGCTGTTTGAATTGTCACTTAATCACCACACAAACTAGGCGCGGCTAATGACCTCTTGCAGAAGGGACTCGGAAACCTCGCCATACACCTCTGCCTGGCCTATGGCCTTTGGCAGAACCAGTCTGAGTTTTCCATTCAGCACTTTCTTATCACGCCGCATATGCTTGATGAACTGTTCGAAGTCCATCGCCTCTGGGGCCTGTGTTGGTAGGTCAAATGCCTCGAATATCGCTGCGATTCGACAAACAATTGACTCATCCACCAGCCCCATCTTAGATGCAGTTTGCGCAGCAAGTACTGTGCCAGCCGCCACGGCTTCACCGTGGAGCCAGACACCATAACCCATCTCCGCCTCGATGGCATGACCAAAGGTGTGTCCAAGGTTCAACAGGGCACGCACCCCTTGTTCGGTCTCATCTTGCGCCACGACGTCGGCCTTAATCTGGCAACATTTGGCGATAGCATAGGTGAGCGCCGCCTCATCCAACGATTTGAGCGCTGCAACATTCTGCTCTAACCAACTGAAAAATGAGCCATCCCAGATAATGCCATACTTGATCACCTCGGCCATGCCGGCGGCAAATTCGCGAGCCGGTAAGGTGTGCAGACACGCAGTGTCTATGGCAACCATCTTAGGTTGATAGAAGGCGCCTATCATGTTCTTGCCCATGGGATGGTTGACCGCCGTCTTGCCCCCCACGGAAGAATCGACCTGTGACAACAGGGTCGTTGGGATCTGAATAAAATCGACACCGCGTTGATAACAAGCGGCGGCAAAGCCCGTCATGTCGCCTATGACACCACCACCCAAGGCAATTAATACGGAATCACGCCCCATATTCTGCGCGAGCAGCGAGGTAAAAATCGCATCCATCTGCGACAGTGTCTTGTATTGTTCGCCATCGGGTAAGATGACAGGATCGGCACATTGGTAGGAAGCCAATAGCGCCTGTACCTTAGCCAGATACAGAGGCGCTATTGTGTCATTAGTTACGATTAGAATTTTTTTGCCTTGAAGATAGCTTGAAAAGTAATCGCTATTTTCGAGGAGATTCTGGCCAATAAAGATAGGGTAACTGCGTACACCAAGTTCAACCTGAATCTGTTCCATTCTACCGCCTAATGTTTAGAAGCCTAATTGGTCAATAATTTGATTTGCAACAACTTTTGCGCTCTGCTCGTCAGTCTTGACTATGACATCGGCAATCTCTTCGTACAGTGGATTACGGATCTCAGCAAGCTTTTCTAACACTTCTCTTGGGTCTTCAACCTGAAGTAGTGGACGACGCTTGTCGCGCTGGGTACGCGCAACCTGCTTATCGATAGTGGTTTCCAGATAGACCACTATGCCACGGGCAGACAAGTTGTTACGAATGTCTTTACTCTGAATGGAGCCGCCGCCAGTGGCTAAAACAATACCCTGTTTTTCAGTTAAATCGGCAACAACTTGTGTTTCGCGACGACGAAAACCTTCTTCGCCCTCAACGTCAAATACCCACGCGATATCAGCACCGGTACGGTTTTCAATCTCTTGATCTGAATCGTGGAACTCTAAATGAAGCATCTGCGCCAGATGACGGCCTATAGTGCTTTTGCCAGCCCCCATAGGACCTACTAGGAAAATATTACGTTTTTCAGCCATTGCTTTACGTCTGAATCTTATATGGAAAGTTTGCCTACGCCAGCCAAAAAATCAGGCCGACCTTAAATGTTACCTTGCTCTAATGAGACTTGACCACGGATTATCTCAGCTAATTCCCCTCAAAGGCAAGTAGAGGGAGTAAATTCTGTGAAATTATACTCAGGCATTAAAAAGCCAGCGTCGAAACGCTGGCTTTATCTCAGATATGCTTCGAACTACAGCTGTTCGGAGATAATCTTAGGTGTCACGAAGATCAGCAGCTCTTGGCGCTCGTTCTTATCTGTGGTGTTTCTGAAAAGGTAGCCCAAGAACGGAATATCACCGAGTACGGGTACCTTGCTGACACGATTGATCAATTGTTGCTGATAGATACCACCGAGCACAATGGTCTCACCGTGATCCACTAACACCTGAGTACCGATACGCTGGGTATCGATAGACACCGCCTGACCCAGTGGCGTATCGACCGTCTTACCCTGAGAGTCCTGAGTGATCTCAAGATCTAAGATCACACGATTATCAGGGGTGATCTGTGGTGTCACGCGCAGCGACAATACCGCCTTCTTAAACTGCACAGTGGCAGCACCACTGGAAGCCGATTCGACATAAGGGATCTCAACACCCTGCTCGATATAGGCCGCCTTCTGGTTTGAGGTGGTAATGCGCGGGCTGGCGATAATCTCACCCTTGCTCTCTTGCTCCAGCGCACTCAGCTCAAGATCCAGCAGGGTGCCATCTGCCAATTTAGCCACATGGAAGGCGATGCTGGTTGGGTTCGCCACAGCCGCCGGCAAGTTAACATTCAGTCGGTCGCCAATATCCGGCACGACACCGTTTGCAATATCGTTCGCGCCTTCCAGGCTACCGGAAGTCCCCTTGTTGCCCTGCTGATCGGTAATGCCCCACTTGATACCGAGATCTTCAGAGACATCATCCTTCACAGTAACCATACGAGATTCGATCAACACCTGACGAATAGGGATATCCAAAACTTCCACCAGACGATGAATACTCTCCAGACTCTCTTCGGTATCTTTAACCAACAGGGTATTGGTTCTATCGTCCACCGCAACCGTGCCACGAGCCGATAACAGAGAGGCATCTTCCCCTTTTAGCAGCTCGGCAATGTCTGTTGCCTTGGCGTAGTTGATCTGCAGATATTCAGAGTATAGCGGCGCGAGCTCTTTCACTTCCTGCTGGTTTTTCAGCTCTTGGCTCTCGCGAATGGCGATCTCTTCGGCTGGTGCCACCATCAAGATATTGCCCTCGATGCGCTTATCCAGCCCCTTAGTCTGCAGAATCAGATCCAGGGCTTGGTCCCAAGGCACATCGTCGAGTCTCAGCGTGATATCCCCTTCGACCGTATCACTGGTCACTAGGTTGAAGTTGTTATAATCGGCAATGATCTGCAACACAGTGCGTACCGAGATGCTCTGGAAGTTAAGAGAAAGCGAGCGACCTTCATACTTCTTCTCTTCCTTGACGACGGCGGCGCGCTCTGCCTTACGCACGTTGAGTCTGAATAGGTTGCCTTCCTGCTTGTAGTTGTACTCGTACTGACCCGAGACATCCACCAATACTCGTGCCGTCAACTCATCCTTAAAGGTCTCAAAGCTCTTCACCGGCGTCGCAAAGTCTTGAACATCCATGACATAGAGAAGATCTGAGCCTATGTCAGTGTTGTAAAGTTTAAGTTCTAGCTTGGCACCGACCTGCTGCACGTTGGCAGCCACCGACGAGTTATTTAATTTAACCAACAACTCACCGCCACCATCGCTTGTACGGTGGAAATCTATGTTCTTGATACCGTTAACGAAAGGATTCGCGGCCGTGTCGCTACGACTGGCGACCTCATCGTTAATGGTCAGGCGATAGGTATTACCCAGCACCTTACCTTGATAGGCCTTGACCTTAGCCAGATCCACCAGCACCTTAAGCTGCTCGCTTTCCTGCAGAGTGGACATGGACTTAACGCCAACGTTGTTGATCGGTAGGATATCTTTTTCCAGCCCAGACAGGCTATCGTCGAACCCAAGGATGATCTGTGCCGGAGAGGCATTGAGATTAATCTCAGGCTCCTTCACAGCCTCCTCAAAGACAAGTTGTAACTCTAACTGATGGTCGACAATTGAGTGGTATTTGACATCAATCAGACGGTTCGCAGCAGAAGAATACGGCGCCACACCCAACAATAAAGCCAAGCCAAAGGCCACTTTAAACAGGGGCGACTTTTTTAATAAAACGCTTTTCGCGGCAGAAGATTCCATTATTCCCTCATCCTTCGCTTTGTTATTCACCAGTCAGTTCCATGTTGCTCATTCTTTCAGCCCAGCAACCTGTCCCATCTGGAATTAATTCAACTATTTCGACCATTTGCTGTGTAACTTTAGCAATTCGCCCGTGATACAAACCTACGTATTCGCCAACACCTAGACGATAAACGCTACCATCGTTAGTCTCGATCAAGGCCCAAATATTCTTATCTTCGCTCAAGGTACCACGCATCTTTAAGTTGTCCAGGGCATAAGTCTCTAGACGCCCCTTGCGCCGTTTCAGATCTGGCTGTAGACAATCTTTAGTCGTGTCGAGCACCTCTTCGGTCAACTCTCTTGAAGGTGGTACGAAGGGACTGCGCATCAACTCTGCCTGATAGGCAAAATGTTCAAACTTAGGAGGCTCTTTCAGGGGAGGCACACGCGCGACATGTTGAGCCTTAGTGGTGGTTACAAACAGCTCAAGATCGCTGCGATCTCCCATACAACCCGTTAGCATCAAGCCTAGAATTAGCAAAGGTAGCTTCTTCATTTCTTCGCCCCCTTCGCCGCTTTGTCTTTAGGAACCTGAGCGCCCTCTTTGAAACGATAGGTCTTAGCCAAGATTTCCATGGCAAGTTCACCGCTATCACTTCGCTTTATGACGAAATCATGCAGGCTCACGATACGTGGCAACTTAGCGACACCGCTGACCAGATGCCCCATCTCATGATAATCACCCGTCACCGACATGCTGATAGGAAACTCGATATAGAAATCACGCTGTATCTCTTCTTGCCACTCCAGGCTCTGAATCCCCAGTCCCGAATCGGTGGCAACGAAGGTCAAATCATCGAGTAAGCCAGGCATCTCATTTTGCGACGGCAACATCTTCAACAGCTCAGCAAACTGAACCTCCATGACCGCCAGCTGCTCTCGGTACAACTTAAGATTAGCCGCCAATTGATATTTCGCTTTAAAATCATCTCTTAAGGTGATTTCTTTATCTTGCTCACCTTTGAGGACATCGATGGCATCAGAGACAAACAGGAAATATCCCGCCACGAAGATAATGATGGCCAAGAAAGAGGCGAATACGACCTTAACCTGGGTCGGCCAACCGCCAATGTTCTCAAAATCGATATCATTGAATTCACTCAGATCGAGTTTCATTTGCTCGCTCCTTGTGTCGTCTTGGCATCATCTGCATCTTCTTCACCGATAGAGACCCTTAAACTAAAACGCTGTAACTGGCGCATCTCATCATTCTGCGAGACGATCGATTGCATATTAGGATCGTGTAACCACATAGAGGCCTTGATCTTGCGCATCATGTTGGCGACGTTATTATTAGACTCACTACGCCCCTCTATCCACAATAAACTGCCCTTCTTTTCTATGCTGGAAAGGTATATTCCTGGGGGCACAACACGCACCAACTCATCCAATACGTGGGTCGGTAAATTTCGCGCCTGTTGTAGGTTTAATATGATCTCGGTACGGCGCTCGATATCTTTCTTACGCTCGCGAATCTTTTTAATTTCGGCAATTTGTTTTTCTAACAGCTGAATTTCGCCCTGCAGATAGGCATTTCTTCCTCTCTGCTCCTCGGTCATCATATCGATAACGGTTAAGGCTAAATAAACGACTAATGCTGCGCCGATAAATACGGCTGCTAATATCCCTAAATAATCGCGTTTTTGTTTTTCTCTTGCTTCTTCGCGCCAGGGCAATAAGTTTATGTTCGCCATTGAGAGTAACTCCTCAGCGCTAATCCACACGCGACCATGTATTTATTAATATTGGGCTGTAGTTGCGTCTTCACTTGCTCGTCCGCATGCAGACAACCCAAGAATGGGTCGGCAATAATGGTATGAACACCGAGTTCGTTGGTGAGCAGATTAGCCATACCTTCCAGCTTAGAGGTTCCACCACACAAGACGATATGATCCACCTTGTCCTTGCCACTAGAAGTGCAGTAAATCTGCAAGGTACGTTTGATCTGTTGCAGTAACTGTGTCTGGAAGGGCGAGAGCACCTCGAACATATAATTGCGGGGAAGATCGCCTTCGAGCTTGGCCTTCTCCGCTTGCTCATGAGACATACCGTAGAAAGATAAGATGGATTGAGTGAACTGCTCGCCACCGAATGCCTGTTCGCGAATAAAGGTCGTTTCGCCCTTCTCCACCACGGCAAAAGTTGTCATGTTCGCACCGATATCCACCAGCGCAACCACCTTATCTTCGGCACCATCGGGTAACTGGGCGGCGACCAACTCGAAGGAGCGTCCCAAGGCATATCCTTCAACATCAATCACTTTGGCTTCTAGATTGATGTCGTCCAAGCTATCGACCCTGGCATCGATATTCTCGGTACGACACGCGCTAAGCAGCACATCCACCTTGGAGGGGTCGGCACTGTTAACATTGAGAGTTTCAAAATCTATGCTGACTTCATCGAGCGAATAGGGGATAAGGTTGTCGGCTTCGATCTCGATCTGCGTCTCCATCTCCTCTTCACTGAGGGCGGCATCCATGTAGATCACCTTGGTCATCACAGCCGATCCCGAAACCGCTGCTGCCGCATATTTTACGCTCTTAGGCAAAGATCGTTTGATCAATCTTAAGGACTCCAACACCGCGTCTGAATCTCTTATTTCATGATCATTAACGGCGCCTTTTTTAACGGGCACCGCTGCGTGACTCAAAATTTTATAACCATCAGCAGTCTTACTCAGCAGTATTGCTTTTATCTCGTGGGAACCGATATCGATCCCAACCATCTGCGGAGCCTGACGCTTCCATAAATTTGAAAGCATAGTCCATCGTCACTTTTGTTATAGTTTCAGGGATTAGATTAGCACAAAATCAACTCGTTATAGATATTTGTACAAAATGTTTGTAACTTTTACAATTGCCATTTTTTTGACAACCATTTTTGCTTCACCAATAGCTGCTCGCCTTATATACTATTGTGCCTGCTAAATTTATTGGAATTATCTGGTGAAGTGGTTTAAACGAATTACCATCGCTCTGTTCAGCCTAGCCCTTTTGGGAATAGGCGCAATTGCTGCGGCCTATTTTTATGTGCTGCCGGACCTCCCCGATGTTACCACTCTTAAGACCGTAAAATTGCAAACTCCATTACGAATTTACAGCATGGACGGCAAATTAATTTCACAATTTGGCGAAAAACGCCGCATTCCTGTCGAATATGAGCAGGTGCCGCAACAATTGATTAATGCGGTACTCGATACAGAAGATGCCCGTTTCTTCGAACACAAGGGTATCGATCCCATCGGCATCATACGTGCTGCCGTGATTCTGGCCACCACGGGTAAGAAGAGCCAGGGGGCGAGTACCATCACCCAACAGGTTGCCCGCGGCTTCTTTCTCTCCAGAGAGAAAACCTATATTCGTAAGATCAAAGAGATTTTTCTGGCTCTTAAAATTGAGAAGGCCCTAAGCAAGAAAGAGATTTTAACCCTCTATCTCAACCGTTCCTTCCTGGGGAACCGTGCCTATGGTGTCGGCGCTGCCGCTCAGGTTTACTATGGTAAGGAACTCCACGAGCTCACCCTGCCAGAGATGGCCATGATCGCCGGCCTACCCCAGGCACCTTCTGCGGCCAACCCGATACGTAATCCATCGCGAGCGATGAATCGCCGTAACTGGGTACTCAACCGTATGCTGGAGAAAGAGAACATTACTCAGGACGAGTACCAAGAGGCGATAAGGGCTCCGATCACCGCCAAGTATCATGGCGCCGAGGTAGAGCTTTACGCCCCCTATATCTCAGAGATGGCCCGCGACTACCTAGTTGATACACTCGGTGAAGAGGAAGCCTATACCGGCGGCTACAACGTCTACACCACGGTCGATTCTCGCCTGCAGATGTTGGCTCAGGAGGCACTACGCAATAACGTCTACGCCTATGATGAGCGCCACGGCTATCGCGGCGCCACCAAAGTATTATGGGAGGCCGAAGCCTCAACCGAGCTAGACGAGACTCAAATCGTTGCGCAGCTTAAGCAGACTAAAGGCTTCCAGGGACTCGAGCCTGCTGCCGTCACCGAGGTCGCCGAGCAGAGTGTCAAGGTTATCAACGCCAAGGGGGAGACCCTCACCCTCGAGTGGGAAGGACTAAAGTGGGCACGTAAATTCATCAGCAACAAGCGCCAGGGCAAGGCCCCCAAGACAGCAGGCGAGATCCTCAAAGCCGGTGAGCAGGTCTGGATCCGCAACAATGGTAACATCTGGCAGTTGTCTCAGATCCCTGAGGTGGCCAGCGCCATCGTCTCACTGGATCCTAAGGATGGTGCCATCAAGACCCTAGTCGGTGGCTACAGTTTCCACACCAGCCAGTACAACCGCGTTACTCAGGCCAAACGTCAGCTAGGTTCCAACATCAAGCCCTTCATCTACACAGGTGCACTGGAAAAAGGTTATACGCTGGCGACGCTCATCAACAACGCTCCCATCAACAATGCCGATATTCGTCAGGGCACGGCGTGGCGTCCAAAGAATTCCCCCGATAAGTATACGGGGCCGACACGCCTAAGGGTGGGACTGGCACAATCGATCAACGTCATGTCGGTACGCGCCATGCGCTATACGGGGCTGGAAAGCGCAATCGAGACCCTGGTGAAATTCGGTTTCGACCGCGAAGATCTACCGCAAAATGAATCCCTGGCCCTGGGGTCACCTTCGGTCACGCCGCTACAGGTAGTCACCGCCTTCTCGGTATTTGCTAACGGCGGTTACCGAGTAGAGCCTTACTTTATCGACCATATCGATAATGCCTACGATCAGACGGTAGAGGAAGCCAATCCAACCCTAGCCTGTACTCCTGAGCTAATCGAACCGCAGACGCTTCCAGCGGACGATCCGTTCGCCGCCATGGCACAGGAGCTGCCCAGCCAAGAAGACGCTAGTCAGGAGGTCGTCGACCAGGAGATAGTTTCTGAAGATCCTAGCTGTCCGAGCACGGCTCGCCATGCGCCTCAGATCATCAGCAAACAGACCGCCTTCTTGATCACCGAAGCGCTCAAGAGTGTTATCTGGGGCGGCGGCGATTGGAGTAAAGGCACGGGCTGGAACGGCACCGCCTGGCGCGCCGCACGCGTCGTCAATCGCCACGATATCGCCGGTAAGACAGGTACCACCAACGAATCGAAAGATACCTGGTTCAGTGGTTTTTCGCCGACGCTGGCCACCACTGTTTGGGTAGGCTTCGATGATCACAGCATCGAACTGGGCCGCACCGCATGGAACACCAACGGCGCGAAAGATCAGATCTCGGGTGCAGAGGCCGGTGCCAAGACAGCCGGCCCAGGCTGGAACGAGTTTATGAAGAATGCCCTCCAAGGCACGCCTGAGCTACCTTCTCCGCCACCGGAAGGGATAGTGTCGGCCCGTATCGACCTGGCCACAGGCAAGTTGAGCCGTAAGACAGACTACACCACCAAGTTCGAGTATTTCATTCAGGGTACCGAGCCTAAGGAGTTTGCCACCGAGGCGCAGACTCAGGAAGATATCTTTATCGACGATTCGGTGGAAGATCTCTTCCAATAACGGTCAATTGGGCTGGTGCCACTCGCCACCAGCCCAGTTAATTTCACTAGCCTTAAGCCATTTTTTAGTGAATTCATAGCGCCAATTTTTTGAAGCGTATAAAACTTTAGATGTAAAAAAACCTGCGACTGCAGGTTTTTTAATCAATTGATTAGACAGAATTTATCTAAACTAGCCCTTGGCAGCCAACGCAGCCTTCACCTGACTGAGAGACGTACCACCCAGAGCCTCACGTTTAGCTAGACATGAGTCGATCGTCAGACATTGATATACATCTTCCTCAATGACAGCGGCGAACGCCTGCAGGCTAGCCAGCTCGAACTCTTCGATAGGCTTCTTCTGGGCAATCGCCTCGACTACCACCTCACCCACCACATGATGCGCCTCTCTAAAGGGCATGCCTTTGGCCACCAGATAATCAGCCAGCTCGGTTGCATTGGCATAGCCCTGCTGGGCCGCCGATAGGGTATTCTCTCTGTTGACCTTTAAACCAGAAAGTACCAGCGCAGCCATCTCCAAACAGATAGACCAGCTGTCCATTACGTCAAACAGACCCTCTTTGTCTTCCTGCATATCCTTGTTATAGGCGAGTGGCAGGGCCTTCATGGTGGTCAGTATGCCCATCAGGCTGCCATAGACCCGGCCCGTCTTGCCACGGATCAGCTCGAGCGCATCTGGATTTTTCTTCTGTGGCATGAGCGAAGAGCCCGAGGTGACCTGATCGTCCAGCTCGATAAAACCCGCCTCGCCACTGTTGAAGAAGATCAAATCTTCTGCCATGCGGCTCAGGTGCATCATGCTGATGGCTGCATCGGAGCATAACTCGATCACATGGTCACGGTCAGACACAGTATCTAAGCTATTAAGGGTTGGCGAGGCAAATCCCAAAGACTTGGCTAGCGCATGTCTATCCATAGGGTAAGCGGTACCGGCCAGCGCGCCGGTGCCGAGCGGACAGGTATCGAGACGTTGCAAACAATCTTGCAGACGGCTGATATCACGCTCAAACATCTCCACATAGGCCAGACACCAGTGACCGAAGGCCACAGGCTGCGCCCTCTGTAGGTGAGTGTAACCCGGCATCACGGCGTCCAGCTCACGCTCAGCAAGTGACAGCAAGGCTGCCTTTAACTGTGCCAGCAGTTCGAGCAGGGCCAGGCCTTCCTTCTTACACCAGAGTTTCAAATCGGTCGCCACCTGATCGTTACGCGAACGGCCGGTATGCAGCTTCTTACCCAGATCACCGACCTTGGCGATCAAGGATTGCTCGACGAAGCTATGAATATCTTCGGCGCCCGAGGCCAATATTGTCTCAGGCTGATCCTTCACCTCGGCCAGCAACGCTTGTAGCGCCTGCTTGAGCGACTGACACTCTTGCTGGGTGAGAATGCCCACTCCTGTGATGGCATCGGCCCAGGCAATGGAACCGACAATATCTTCTTCCACCAGCCGATAATCGACCGGCAGGGAATCGTTGAAAAGTTTAAACAGTGCGCTGCTCTCTTGGCTAAATCTTCCGCCCCATAACGCCATCTCACTATCCTCTATAATCAGCTCTTAAATTAGCTCGTAAATCTGCTCTTAAAATAAAGGAGCGTTCGCCGCCCCTTTATTACTTCGTCGACTCTACTTAACGTTTAGCGCCCGGATACGGCTCGCCAATGAATAGAGACGAATGAAGCCTTCCGCATCTTTTTGGTTATAGACTTCGTCTTCACCAAAGGTGGCAAATTCCTCAGAATAAAGACTATTAGGAGAACGTTTCTTCACCGCCTGTGCCTGGCCTTTGTAAAGCTTAAGTACCACTTCACCATTCAGCAGGTTCGCCAGTGGCTGAGAGGCCCCCAGCAGCGATTCACACAGTGGGGTAAACCAACGACCGTCATAGACCAGATGCGCCATCTTGGCACCTACCTGCTCACGCCATTCGCGGCTGGTCTTGTCCAGTACCAGCTCTTCGATCGCTCTGAGCGCGGCAAACATTACCGTACCGCCTGGGGTTTCGTAACAACCACGAGACTTCATGCCCACCAGACGGTTTTCGGTGATATCGATACGGCCCACGCCATGGGCGCCGGCAATCTCATTAAGGGCCATCAGGGCACCATAAGGAGTGTATGACTGACCATTAACCTTAGTAATACGACCGGCTTCCATCTCTACCGACACATACTCAGGCTCATCGGGCGCGTCTTCCGGCGCGACCGTCATGGTCCACACCTCTTTGCTTGGCTCGTTCCACGGATCTTCCAGCTCACCACCTTCGTGAGAGATGTGCCAGGCGTTGGCGTCACGGCTATAGATCTTGGTAGCCGAGGCAGTAGTCTTGATGTTGCGCTCTGCCAGATAGTCCAGCAGATCTTCACGGCTCACCATGCTCCACTCACGCCAAGGGGCGATCACGGTAAGATCCGGTGCCAGGGCGGCGAAACATCCCTCGAAGCGCACCTGGTCGTTACCCTTACCGGTACAACCATGACATACGGCGTCGGCGCCCACTTTACGTGCCACTTCCACCTGAGCCTTGGCGATGATAGGTCTGGCCATAGAGGTGCCCAGCAGGTAGGTGCCTTCGTAGATTGCACCAGTCGCTATGGTGGGGTAGATATAATCGGCCACCAGCTCCTCTTTCAGATCCACGATATGGCACTCAGACGCACCCGAGGCGATCGCCTTCTCATGCAGCCCTTCAAGCTCGGCCTCGCCCTGACCCACGTCGGCGCAGAAGGCGACGATCTCACAGTTATCATAGGTCTCTTTCAGCCAAGGAATGATCGCCGATGTATCCAGACCACCTGAGTAGGCCAGTACCACTTTTTTCACCGATGCTTTGTTGTTTTCGCTAGACATTTTGTTTTCCTAAATACTCAATTCGTTGGCCCAATAGCTATTGGGAAGATTCGTTAACTCAGTAGGGTCACTAATACGGCATTTTGCGCATGCATGCGGTTCTCTGCCTGTTGCAAGATCAGTGAGCCGGCCCCATCGACCACCTCGGCAGCTACCTCGACGCCACGGTAAGCAGGTAGGCAATGCATAAAGAATTTGGCTCCCGCCTTATTCATCATGTCGCTATCGACATGATAGGGAGCAAATTTGGCTTTGATCTCGTCTAGACTGGCGTTGTCTCCCATGGAGATCCAAGTATCAGTATAGATGGCATCATGGCCTGCGATCGCCTCGACATCCGAACTCAATACCAACTCGCCGCCATGGGCCTCGGCGATGGCTTGGGCCTCGAGCACCACCTGGCCGTCGGGGAAGTGGCCCTGCGGGCAGATCACCGTCATCTTGGCACCCAGCAGCGCCGCGCCATACATGAGCGAGTGGGTCACGTTGTTACCATCGCCTACATAGGCCAGCTTAACCTTGCTGACGTCATCGAACTGCTCCGCCAGGGTCAGAAAATCCGCCAGCCCTTGACAGGGATGGTACATGTCCGACAACGCGTTGATCACAGGCACGCTGCCATGCTCGGCCAGCTGCTCTATGGTCGAATGGGCGAAGGTTCTCGCCACTATGGCATCGGCCCAACAAGAGATGTTGGCGGCAAAGTCAGATACCGGCTCACGCTTACCCAGGGCGCCGTTTTGCTGATCCAGGTAGAGACAATGACCACCTAACTTATGGATACCGATATCGAAGCTTACGCGGGTTCGCAGCGATGGCTTCTCGAATAACATCACCACACTCTTACCGTCGAGTGCCTTGCGATAGTCTTCTGGGTTGGCCTTGATCGTCTTCGCCAGGGCGAGTAAGTCGATCAGCTGCTGCTGGTTAAGCTCTTTTATCGATAGTAGGTGATTCATATATCTACTCCTAGATGAATACTGCTCTCATGTTCCGTTTAATTAATGTGGCATAACCTGTGTGCCGATTGACTCGCCCTTCTCCAGCGCGCTCAACTGTTCGGCGTCGCGCCATGAGGCAACCTGTACCGGTTGTCCCATCCACTGGGCAACCTCTAGTGCCGCCTCGACCTTGACCTTCATCCCCTTCTCGATGACGCCTAACTTGGTTAGTTCATCGGCGTGGGCCTTATCCAGGGTCTTGATCAGCTGTCCCTTACCGTCGAGCACGCCGCTCACGTCGGATAGCAACACCAGCTGGCCCTCCACCAGCTTGGCGATCACGGTCGCGGCCTGATCGGCATTGACGTTAAGCAGATTGCCCGCGTCATCCACGGCGATCGAACTGACAATCGGCATCCAGCCCTGGGCCAATAGGAAGTTCAGGTAAGTCGGGTCATTGGGCGACACTTCACCCACGAAGCCGAGCTGCTCATCTTTGATGCTGCCATTGACTATGGCGCCATCACACAGGCTCATGCCCACACTCGTGATGCCCGCCTTGATGGCACTGGCCTGCAAGATCTTGTTAGAGGTACCCGCCAGCGCGCCCACCACAATCGGCACCTGCTCTTCGGGGGTGACACGCAAACCATCCAGCTTGACCGTCTCCATGCCATTGGCCTTGAGCTGCTCGTCTACCAGGCAACCGCCACCATGAACCAAGATGACAGATTGGCCCGACTTGATGATGTTGGCCGCGCTTGCCATCAGGCGCGCCAGCCCCATCTCACACTGCATCAGGGCGCCACCCACTTTAAGCACTAAGGTTTTCTTATTTGCCGACATAGCTACTTCTCTCTCACAGGTGACAATATTAATAATTGAAATGAATCTTTATGCATTGATGCGCCTGACTGGCAGCACCTTTCATCAGATTGTCGATAGCGCTTGCCACCACCAGGTAGCCATTGAGGGGATCGTACTTCCATCCCAGCAGGCAGTTAGGGGTATGCACCACGTCGTCAACCTTAGGAAATTGATTATGGTACACATTCACCAGAGACGCCGACTCATACACCTCATAGGCCTTGGCAATATCGGCTTCGCTCACTCCGGGCTTCATCTGCACGGTAATGGTAGCCAGGATGCCACGCTTAAAGTTGCCCAGGTGAGGAGTGAAGATCACCTGCTGTCCTAGGTGAGTCGCTATCTCGGGTTGATGTCTATGACCCAGGACACCGTAGGGCGTCAGGCTCACCTCGCAGAAGCTGGTGTGCAGCTGCGCCTTTCTGCCTGCACCGGTCACGCCGCTGATGGCATTGATCACCGGCAGGCTGTCTGTCATCAGATCTTTCAGGGGTTTCAGTGCCGTCAGTGAAGCCGTGGGATAACACCCTGGCACGGCAATCATCTTGCTCGCGGCAATCGCCTCGGCGTTCCACTCCGCCAGACCATAGACAGCCTCGGCCAACACCTCTGAGTAGATATGCTCGAAACCATACCATTTGGGATACTGTTCGCTATCGGCAAAACGGTAGGCGCCGGAAAGGTCGAACACCGCCAGACCCGCCTGATAAAACCAGGCCGCCAGGTGCAGGCTCACACCATGATCGGTCGCCAACACCACGGCATCTGCCTCATCGACTATGGTCTGCTTGGCCTGCTCTGTTAGCGGTGCCAGGCTAAGATCGATATGGCTGTAAACCGGATACAGGCTAGCCAAAGTTTTGCCCTTATCCAGACTGTTTTCAGAAACATAGAGGCCTTGAATCTTAAGCTGATCATCGGCCTGGATCAGTGAAGTAACCTGAGCACCTGTGTAACCACTGGCGCCAATTATCGCTATGCTTTTCATACTTTATGACTTCTATATTGTGTTAACGGTAAAAAAGAGAGGGGCACTGCTTAAGCCCTGGTATAGATACCAATATGACAAGATTATCGTCGCAGGAAGTGATTACAGCTAACCTTATATGCAAAAAGTAAGAAGAAATTGTTCATTTTTTATCTCTAAGTTAAGCCTTTAATAATGGCGCTCGTTTTAGCTGTTTGATAGACTAACACAACAAACTAATTATGCAATAATATTGAATAGATATTTTTAAATAAAATTGGTGATTTGAGTCAAATGATGAAAACCTTTCCCGATATCAAGCAATCCTTCCGCGAGCTGATCGCCACGCCGTCCATCAGCGCCCTCGAAGCCGAACTCGACATGAGCAACCAAGGCGTGGTGACGCTTCTGAGCCAGTGGCTCACCGATCTGGGCTTCGACTGCCAGATGCAGGCCGTCCCCGACACCCGTGGTAAACACAACCTGTTGGCAAAGATCGGCCAGGGACGCGGTGGACTGCTGCTGGCGGGACATACAGATACGGTTCCTTTCGACGAGGGACGCTGGAGTCAGGATCCCTTTACCCTGACCGAGAAGGATAATCGCTGGTATGGGCTAGGCAGCTGCGATATGAAGGGCTTCTTCGCCCTGGTCATAGAGGCGGTGCGCCAGATGCCGACCCAAGATTTCGTGCGGCCGCTCTACATACTCGCCAGCGCCGATGAAGAAACCACGATGAATGGCGCCAAGGCCTTCGCCCAGTCTAAGGCCATCGCGCCTGAATATGCGCTCATAGGCGAGCCCACCGGCCTAAAGCCTGTCTACATGCATAAGGGACACCTGGCACAGGGCATCCGCATCACGGGGCGCAGCGGTCACTCTTCAGATCCGGCCAAGGGACTCAACGCCATAGAGATCATGCATCAGGTGATCGGCCAGCTCCTTAAGCTGAAGCAACACCTGGCAGAGCACTACCGCGAAGAAGCCTTCAGCGTGCCCTATCCCACCATGAACTTTGGCCATATCCACGGCGGCGACGCCGCCAACCGCATCTGCGGCTGCTGCGATCTGCACCTGGATATCCGCCCCCTGCCCGGCCTGCCGTTAGAGGCCTTGGAGCAACTACTGACCCAATATCTGGCCGAGCTGAGCCAGCGCTATCCTGGTGCCATCAGCATTAGCCAGCTCTATCCCGGCTCGCAACCTTTCGCGGGGCAGGCCGATGCCCAATGGTCCCAGCTGGTCGCCGAACTGTCGAACCAGGCTCCCGAGGTGGTCAACTATGCTACCGAGGCGCCCTATATTCAGCAACTTGGGTGTCAAACCTTGGTCTGGGGGCCAGGCAGCATAGAGCAGGCACACCAGCCGGACGAGTACCTGGACACCGCCTATATCAACAAAACCGTCGACTTACTCAAACAGTTGATGTACCACGCCTGCATCAAAACCTCATAGGATCACTTAAAAAATTCACGCAGGGTGATATAGAACACATAAGCATACGATATGAAGATATGCTGTATTGACCTAAACCTGATAGCCTAGGTAAGGTGATTGATTAACTCGTGGGTATGGAGCATTTATGACAGATATGTACGCGTCGCTGCGATCCAATGTGGGCACGTTAGGCCAAATATTAGGCGATACCATTCGCACACACATGGACGAGCCCTTTTTAGACAAGATTGAACAGATCAGACACCTGGCCAAGAGCTCTCGCCAAGGCAACGATACTGCCAGGGAACAGATGCTTACCCTATTGGCGGCCCTACCCGACGAAGAGTTGGTCCCCTTTGCCAAGGCCTTCAACCAATTTCTCAACCTGGCCAACATCGCCGAGCAGTTCCATACCATCAGCCGTAACTGTGACGAGCTGGTATGTGTGCCCGATCCCGTGGATCAGCTCCTCGGACGTATGCTCAACGGACGCATAGATCAAGACAAGATGCTCGAGTGCCTACAGACACTGGATATCGATCTGGTACTCACCGCGCACCCGACCGAGATCTCGCGTCGCACCCTGATCCAGAAATACTCCGCCGTGGTCGATTGTCTCGCCACCCTGGAAAACCCGCAGCTCACCGAGCGCGAGAAGAAACAGAATCACCTCAGACTCAGACAGCTTATCGCCCAAATCTGGCACACCAACGAGATACGCCACGAGCGCCCAACACCGGTGGACGAAGCCCGCTGGGGACTGAGCACCATAGAGGCGTCACTCTGGCAAGCCATTCCCGACTTTCTGCGCCAGCTCAACGAACAGGTCGAAGAGCGCACCGGCAAGCAGCTGCCCAGCGACATAGCACCCATTCGCTTCTCCAGCTGGATGGGCGGCGATCGCGACGGCAACCCCTTCGTCACCGCCAAAGTCACCCAGGAAGTATTGGATCGCAACCGCCACACGGCTGCACGCCTCTACCTCAAAGATGTGGTCTTGCTGGTCAACGAGCTGTCGATGGAGGAGGCCAACGAGGAACTGCTGGCCCTCACAGACAACAGCCACGAACCATACCGCGTGGTGCTGCGCGAGCTGAGGCAGAAGCTGCGCGACACCATAGATTATCTAAACGCCCGCCTAGAGGGACATTCGCCCGAGGTGGATCTCGATAGCCTTATCTGGCACGAGGACGATCTCAAGCAACCTTTGACCCTGCTCTACCGCAGCCTGACCGAGTCGGGGATGAGCCTGATCGCCAATGGCCTGCTGCTGGATATGCTGCGTCGTCTGGCCTGCTTCGGCATTCATATGCTGCGCCTGGATATCCGCCAGGATGCCCAGCGCCATAGCGACGTCATCGCCGAGCTGACCCGTTACCTTGGCCTTGGTGACTTCGACCACTGGGACGAACATGAGAAACAGGCCTTCCTGCTGCGGGAACTAAGCGGCAAGCGTCCACTGATCCCCCATAACTGGGAACCGAGTGCCGAAGTTGCCGAGGTGATCAGCACGGTCAGGTTGATCGCCAGCCAGTCGCCTAAGGCCCTTGGCTCCTATGTTATCTCCATGGCAAGCCAGCCGTCGGACGTACTCACTGTACTCCTGCTCTTAAAAGAGGCGGGATGCCAGCACCCAATGCGAGTGGTACCACTGTTTGAGACCTTAGACGATCTCAACAACGCCGCCACCTGCATCTCGGCGCTATTCGACATCGACTGGTACCGCGGCTACTGCAAGGGCAGCCAGGAGGTGATGATTGGTTACTCAGACTCGGCCAAAGACGCCGGGGTCATGGCGGCCGCCTGGGCACAATACAGTGCGCAGGAAAAACTGGTTAAGGTCTGTAACCAGGCAGACATCAAACTTACCCTGTTCCATGGTCGTGGCGGCACCATAGGCCGTGGCGGCGGACCAGCCCACAAGGCGATCCTGTCACAGCCACCGGGTTCGGTAGATGGCCGCATCAGGGTAACGGAACAAGGCGAGATGATCCGCTTCAAGTTCGGCCTGCCTAAGCTGGCAGTGCAGAGCCTGGCGCTATATACCTCAGCCGTGATGGAGGCCACCCTGTTGCCGCCACCAGAACCTAAGCCAGAGTGGCGCGAGGCGATGGAACGACTCGCCAGTGACTCGGTCAGCGCCTACCGCGCCATAGTGCGTGAGGAGCCCGACTTTGTCGCCTACTTCCGCGCTGCCACACCAGAGGTCGAGCTAGGCAAGCTACCACTGGGCAGTCGCCCCGCCAAGCGCCGTGTGGATGGCGGTATCGAGAGCCTGCGCGCTATCCCCTGGATCTTCGCCTGGTCGCAAAACCGCTTGATGCTACCAGCCTGGCTGGGAGCAGGTGAGGCGCTGCAACAGGCAGCCGACCGCGGCGAGCTCGCCCTACTAAGGGAGATGGAGCAGAAGTGGCCCTTCTTTGAGACGCGCATCTCCATGCTAGAGATGGTTTACGCCAAGGCCGAGCCTAACCTGGCGAAGTACTATGAGACCTGCCTAGTGCCGCAAGAGCTACATCATCTCGGCGAAGCCCTACGTAGCCGTATGGCAACAGGGATCAAGGTGGTCTTGGAGCTGACCCAGTCCGACGCCTTGATGTCGCATACCCCATGGAATCGTGAATCGGTAGAGCTACGCAACCCCTATATCGACCCGCTCAACTTCCTCCAGGCCGAACTCCTGGCGCGTACCCGTAAGGAGCAGGCAGGATCAAGCAATGTCGAGCTGGCACTGATGCTCACCATCGCCGGTGTGGCGGCGGGCATGAGAAACACGGGTTAATGAGAAGCCTAGCCCTAATAGGCGTGCTGATGCTGAGTTTGACTGCATGTGTCAGTCAATACAGCATCAGCGAGCGCCAGCTCACCAACTACCTGAACGACGAGATGCATTTCGAGGTCAAAGAGGGCAATCGCTTCTTTGGCATAGAGATGAAGATCAATGGTGTGAAGGTCAAGCTTGGCCACAAGGCCGACACCATGGCGATCACGGCTAACAGTCTTATCAAGGTGGCCAACCCGCTGATGCCACTCGATGCCACCATGACGGCCGAGTTCGAAGCCAAACCTTGGTATGATGCCGAACAGCACAGCCTCTATCTGAGAGACCTAGCGTTGGTGAGCCTGAGCTCTAATCCAAAAGATCTCGAACAGGCCATAGGCCAAGTGAGCCCGCAGCTCATGGGCTTCATCACCCATTTTCTGGAGACCCAACCTGTGTATTTACTCGATACCCAGGAGGGTAATCAGGCGCTTGTCGCCGAGATGACCAAACGCATCCAGGTCGTCCCGGGTAAAATTAACCTCGTCTTTAAGGATTAATTCGGCTTCAAACCTCGCTGTTATAGGCGCTTTACGTTAACACCTTAACGCTAGGTGCCGTAACGCTAGGCGCCTTCATGCCTATTTAGTTATCTCGCAAATCTCGGGTAAGAGGAATAGTCCACCAATACCGGCGACTCTTGCAGCTCACGCCTGAGCATATCCAGCGCAACCGCCGTGCTCAGCTGTCTCACCAGCTCCCGGGAGCGCGCCGGAAACTTAAGCATCTGGCTATACACGCCTTGCCGGGTCGCCAGGGCGATCGCCACAGTGCCAACCGGCTTTGCCTCGCTGCCACCTTCGGGCCCGGCAATACCACTGGTGGCCAGCGCATAGTCGCTGTCCAGCAAGCCTCTGGCGCCCTTGGCCATCTCCTCAACCGTAGCGATAGAGACCGCCCCATGGTCATCTAGGGTCGCAGGCTTAACCCCCAATACGCGCACCTTGGACTCGTTGCTATAGGTCACCAGTCCCTGATCCAGATATTGGGAGCTGCCGGCAAAGGCCACAAGGTTGTTGGCAATCATGCCGCCGGTACAGGACTCGGCAATACTCAAACGCTTACCGGAAGATAGCAGCCCGTTGTGGATCACCTGTGCCAGAGAGGTCACGTTATGCCCCACCACGGCATCGCCCAAACGCGCAAGCACCTCATCTTTTACCCTATCTAACTCGGCTATAGCCTCTACCCCTCGAGCGAACAGCTTAATCTCGATATAGGGCATAAAGGAGCGATAACCTAAGGTCATCCCCTCGGGAAGCGGCATGCCCTCGAGCTTATCCGCCAGTGCCGATTCTCCCTGACCTATTGTCAGTAGTTTCTGCACCTCGACTTCGACATGGCTATCGGCGATCTGCTCCACAAAGGGGATAAACTGCTCGGTCACCATCTTCTTAAATTCGAAGGGTACCCCGGGCGTAAAGAAGAGCCAGGCACGATTGAGTTTGACGCGAAAACCACAAGCCGTGCCGACAGGGTTGTCCACCATGATGGCCGATGCGGGTAACATCGCCTGTTTCAGGTTGCTCTCGGGCATGTGTCGACCGTTACGCGTAAACCATTCTTCGATGCGCTCCCGCCACAGCGTACACTCAACTAAAGGTTCACCCTTGGCCATTGCCATCGCCTCGGAAGACATATCATCGCTGGTTGGGCCCAGTCCGCCATTCACCAGAATGACATCGGCGTGCTCGCTGCGTTGCCGAAACACCTCGACCAGATCATCCAATCTATCGCCTACCGTGATCCGCTGCTGCATCTCTATGCCGTGATCCATCAAGGCATTTGCTGCCCATGCCGCATTGGTATCGACTATCTGTCCGGATAACACCTCTTCACCAGTGCAGATCATTTCTATTTTCATATCCATCCCTTGAAACTAAGACATTTCACTTGGCCATAAGGTAGGTAAGGCCGGGTGCAATAGCAATAGGGAGCAAGGCAGCATGTTCGATATTCATGCAAGGTGGCGTTATGCCCGCTTTACAGTTTCTCGGTTCTAGGCAAAAGTGCACCGGCGATCTTGGCCACTTTTACGAGTAAGAAATTCGGATTGGCGATCGATAGCATCGCAATGACTAAGGCTGAAACACCATAAGGAAAGAGAGGGTTAATCGAAAGAAATTGGAAAAGGCCAAAACGAAAACAAACGAAAAAAGCCCTGGCATTGCTGCTAGGGCTTTCATCTTAATGTTGGTGGGCGCATATCGCGAAGCGATGTGCTCATGCGCGCGAAGTGAAACGAGCCGGGGAGGACGGGACCGACGGTCCGGCATTGGCCCGTGTGCCTTCGGCACGCGAGACAGGCCGCTTCCTGTAAGAATCTAACCAACTGAAATGCCTCTCCTTTAACTGCAGCGGCTTTCTCTAACCAAAACAAAATAACCCGCGATGCCAAACGAAAACAAACGAGAACAAACGAGAACAAACGAAAAAAGGGCCAAAACGAAAACAAACGAAAAAAGCCCTAGCATTGCTGCTAGGGCTTTCGTCTTAATGTTGGCGGAGCGGACGGGACTCGAACCCGCGACCCCCGGCGTGACAGGCCGGTATTCTAACCAACT
>NZ_JAKIKY010000016.1 GCF_023349185.1 Shewanella aquimarina
AGTAACTTTCATAGTGGACACCTTTTGTTGATATTGAACGTGCAAATTCAATATGGCGCTTTTGACGCCGACTTCACAAGAGGTGTCCATCTCATCATCCGTGGAGGCTCGGCGATGGCATCCCTGCCATCGACGTCCTCAGATGCATCTACACCCGGTATCTAACGTCTCTTCGATTTAACTTCATTTGGTACGTGATAGATATAACCTATTATTTGTAAAGAAGAAATCAAATAAAAAGTAACGTAGCATATTGAATTCAGACAACAATATGGATTAAAGTGTGACCACTTAAGGACAAAGCTAGGCAAACTCGACTTCAACCATCGAGCACGCCTTTTAGGGAAGATGAAGCCAATATAAATTGTGCCCACTCTAGCTCATGAAACTTTACTCTGACCCAACTTATTGCAATATTTCAGCCGACGCGATAGAGCACGAGCAGCTTGGTTTGTTGTTTCCGCCTAAAGCATCTTTGGCGACAAATAAAATCAATGTTAATGGAAATTGGGTCAAACTAAAACCTGGGATGTCAGTCACTGTAGAAGTTAATACTGGTACCCGCCGACTGATGAAGTTTTTACTAGCACCATTAATCCGAGGCGTGAATAAAGGGCCGCGAAAGCGTTAGCTTACCAATTGTAGAGAAAACTAATGAAAATATTTATTGGCTTCATGCTGATCGCCGGTAGCTTTATAGGTTGTTATGGCGATAGAGTTATTTCAAACCTTTTGTTTGAAAACTACTGTAGTGAAGAGGGTCGTACTGGTCAGTATATCTATGAACGTGTCGGTTTGGGAGAAGAGTATTTTTTATCTATCCCAAAAGATCCTAGAGAAGTTAATTTTCACTTTGTAGTTGATAGCTCGCTTATGATAAATAGAGAGTTATTAGAAAAGGATTATATCTTTAGTGATTATCAAGAGTCTATTCCTCTTTCGATAATAGGGCCTGTTTACTCTTTAGAAACATCAGTTATTAGAAAGAGTGATGGCAAGTTATTAGGTAAGTCTATCAGCCTATTCAACAGTCAAGGATGGTTAGCTGAACTAAATATTCTAGGGCAGAATGAAGGTGATAGCTGTCCTCGTGGCTACGATAAAGAGTTAAACGCAAGTGAGATTGGTTCTTTGCATTCCACACTATACAAGAAAATATTCTATAGAAAATAACACAAAGAGAGAAACGAAAAAATTTCAAAGACTAATAAAAGTGAATTGTTAGCACAAGTGGCATACGCAAATGAATTAAACTCTAAATTAGTAGAAGAAGAATAAACTTTTGTAAAAACAGATACTGTAAGACATTTTGTGTAAGCGGCTGTTTATTAAAACAATCTAGCTTCACCGAGAATGTCATTTTGAGAATTACAACCAACGAGTACCTGATCGATAAGTTTGTCTATTATTGGCATTCTGCATTCCTTTTAAGAAATTAATAATGTCACCTACACAGGTATTTTTACACTCTCTCACCCATATAGCTCACTTATCCTAAAGGCTTATTAGTAACAAAGTTACTAATCGATTGCTACATATATTAAAAGTTGGTATTTCCTCTTTTCCCTTCTGACAAAAACGCACGATTGGGTCGTTTTTTAACTATGCGAGAACTAAGGATGGGACAGGCACTTTCAAGCAAATACAGTTAGAAATCGCAATGTCCTGTCTACCATTCAATTAGGTATGGAAGTCCTCAGGCGACCAAACTACGAGATTATGACTCAACAGCTCTTAGCTGCGGCAGTGGTTTTAGCTGAGCAACTCTTAAAAGATGGCTATGCACTGGCGGATTTATGAGAGGCTCCTTCAGTGCACAGCACCTCCCGCGGGCAATTCAAAGCAATGAAGTTCAATGCAAAAGTAACTTACGCAAATCCAAACGACCAAAAGACACTCCCTTACTCACACCCATAAGGTCACATCGAAGAGATGGAGAACCGGGTGTAAACACGCTTTTGGCCTTCGAAATCATGGATGATTTCGCAGAGCATCCAAGGATGGACTCGCTGCGTGCCAAAAGCGTGTTTGCACATGAGCCTGCCGCAGGCAATAGGTAAAACGTGAAGAAATGATTATAAATTAACCTTCAAATACTATTTACGGTAGATGCTAAAGAAGCGAAACCGAATTGCCGCAAGCAATTCAAAATAACGCCTGATGTCTCCACGTGTGACTCGCCTACTTCCTAACACCACCTTGTCTAGTTTTATCTGTCGTCGAAAGGAATAGTGAGCCTAGGAATGCACCATCTATGTCTTCGTCATAGAAAATTAAAAACTCCCTTTCTATGGTCGGCGATGTTTGAAGTAATCACTATTGCTAGCTCTTCAGACGCTGTGACACCCAATTCTGCGTTCAAATCTATATACATTACAGTGTAGTTTGACGACGTATTAACTTGAGGGAAATCATGTTGCGGCTCGGGATTGTCACCAACCCAAGGCTTGTTAATTCCAGAAATAAACATCCTGTCATTATCTGTTACCGCTAATCGCCTTAGTTGTAAAAAAGCACCATCAGATTGACCACTGATTATAAAACAAACACTTAAAGAGGAGCCCTTTTCGACTATACGCTTAAAAGCTTGTGGATTTTGATACTCTCCACGTAATTCCTCACAATCTTTTACTATGTTCCAAGTTTGGGGCTGGGCAGCCTCAACGGCCTTAGTTATCGTTAGAGGCACTAATAGAAAACCCAATAGAAGCAGCAACCTAATAAAATTTGTCATCAAATCATCCTTAATTTTATAAACGCTGTAAAAATAACACTAAGCGCAACCACTTAAAACTCTGCCTGCTCACACCCACAAGGTCAAATCGAAGAGATGGAAAACCGGGTGTAGATACGCCGGTGAGCTTCCGAAACAGGGATGTTTCGGCAGAGCCTACATGGAATGTATTCACGGCGTCTCACAGGCGTATCTGCACGTGAGCCTGCCGCAGGCAATAGATAAACCTTGACGTCATGGTTATAAGCCACACCTCAAATACCAAGTCGGGTAGAGTTCAAATAGCAAAATAGAATTGCCGCAGGCTATTCAAAGAAATAAAGATCAACGCTGCCACCTGCGAATACAAAGCCATACGCTGACGGCCACCAGCAAAGAAACTTCTTAACTTGTTTTCCAACAAGCTAGCTTGCGATCCGCAACCTCGCCACCGAACCACTTTATTGCTATATTAGCGCCCATTATCTAAGACAGGCTGCGCCTTGGCGCGGCCAGATCCACCTAGACCATAAAGGGTATTCAATGAAAATTGGTATTATCGGCGCCATGGAGCCAGAAGTCGCTCATCTTATCGCGTCTATGACAGACACTCAGACCCAGACCATCGCCGGCATAGAGTTTGTCGCCGGGCAGCTTGAGGGCAAAGAGGTGGTAGTCACCCGCTCTGGCATCGGCAAGGTCACCGCCAGTGTCGCTACCACACTGCTGATTGAGAAATATGCCCCGGATTATGTGATCAACACAGGCTCGGCGGGCGGTTTCGTCGACAGCCTGGCCATCGGCGATATCGTTATCTCCTCTGAGGTGCGTCACCATGACGTGGACGTAACCGCCTTTGGCTACGAGATAGGTCAGATGGCTCAGCAACCGGCAGCCTTCATGCCAGACAGAACACTGGTCGAGGCCGCTAAGAAGGCGGTTGCGAATCTGGGCGAAGTGAAGGCTATCGAAGGGCTTATCTGCACCGGCGACAGCTTTATCTGCGACCCTGAGCGCACTAAGGTGATGCTAAGTAACTTCCCGACCATGGCGGCCTGCGAAATGGAAGGCGCGGCGATTGCCCAGGTGTGTCACCAGTTCAAGGTGCCTTTCGTGGTGATCCGCTCGCTGTCTGACAACGCCAACAACGACTCGCCGGTAGATTTTGACAGCTACCTAGTGAAGGCGGGCCATCATTCGGCACTGATGGTGATCTCGCTGCTGAAACACCTGTAACTGTCAGACTCAGGGACGGCACACAGACCGCGACGCGATGCACGATCTCATCCAACAGCTACTGCTCGACAGCCCCTTCTATCAGGGGGCTGCCATCTTGTTGGTGGCCATCTTCATGGCGCTACTGGCACCGCTACCCAGGGAATACCAGGCCTTCTACTGGTTTTCTCAGCTGGCGCACAGCCTGTCGGCCAAGGTGGCGAGAGCTGATCGCTCCCCAGGCCAGCAGCGCCTGGCCGGTAGCCTGTCTGTGCTGCTGCTCGTGTTGCCCTTCTGGCTGATCTTAAGCTTCCTGTTGGAACTGGCGGCCTTTCCCTGGTTCTTCGAGTGTCTGTTTCTCTATCTCTGCCTGTGCGACGAGCAGTTTCACAAGGTGGCGGAGGAGACAGGCCAGGCACTGGAGCGCCAGGACAAGCAGCGCGCCCGTCGCCTGCTGAGCCAGTGGGTCTATCGCGACACCCGAGAACTCTCGGAGGTGGGCATGAGTAAGACGACCATAGAGAAGCTGATGACCACCTCCATCTATGGCACGGTCGCCACCATCCTCTTCTACGCCGTCGGCGGCGCTCCCCTGGTACTGGGCGCGCGGATGATCAAGCAGCTGGAATACACCTGGCCGGCCCTCAACCCACAATATCGTGAGTTCGGCCGCCCCGCCTATCTGCTGAGCTACCTCATCTACTGGTTGCCCACCCTGGCCTGGAACTTCACCCTGGCGATCCAGGGTGGCCCAGGCGCCTTGGTGCAGATGTTAAGACCCGTCAAGAGCCCGCTGCCGATAAACAATCACCTAACCACCTGCGCCCTCGCGGCAAAAGTGCTCGACACCGAGCTGGGCGGCCCGCAAAAATTTGCCGGTAAGAGGGTCGATATCGCCCGTATCGGCACTGGCCCCAAGCCCACGCCTCACACCATCTCGGCGGCGCTGAAACTGCTGCGCCTGAGCAAGGGGATCTGGGTGCTCTCGGTACTGCTCATCCCCTGCCTGTGGGCCATGCTGCGGCTGCTGGCGCACGCTTAATCGCCACTCTGTGTCACGCCGCCTCTGGCTTGGCGCCTTTTAACTAGACAAGCCAAAACCGCTTGGTATTATTCCCCCTCTGGCGGCAACATATCGACATAATAGGCATAACACTTTGTTTGAGAATCTTCACATTTCCCTGACCACACCGGCGCTGCTGTTTCCGGCTATCTCTTTGTTACTCCTGGCCTATACCAACCGCTTCTTCTCGCTGGCGGCGCTGATCCGCAGCCTGAGCGCCGAGGGTAAACCTGTGCACTCGGGCCAGCTTAAAAACCTGCGTCGCCGCATCGTCATCATTCGCCGCATGCAGGAGGCCGGCGTCTCCAGCTTTGCCCTGTGCGTCCTGTGCATGATCTTCATCTATGTCGGCTTCAACAAGACGGGCTCCATCATCTTCGGCTCCAGCCTGCTGCTCCTGCTCTACTCCCTGGTGCTTTCTGTGCTTGAGATCCGCATCTCGGTCGATGCCCTCAACTACCACCTGCAAGAGCTAGATCAATGAAGGAGTGGATCTATTTCTTCGACCTCTGCGGTACCGCGGTATTTGCCCTCTCCGGCGCCTTAGCCGCCGGGCGTCACCGCATGGATCCCTTTGGAGTGATAGTGCTGGCCTCGGTCACCGCCATCGGCGGCGGCAGCATACGCGACGCCCTACTGGGCACCACACCGGTATTTTGGATCCGCGACCCCAACTACATCATAGTGATATTGGCTACCGTGCTGCTCGCGCTTATCTTTATTCGCAAGCCCAAGAAGGTGCCCCAGTACACGCTACCTGTGGCCGATGCCTTCGGATTGGCGCTGTTTACCGTGATCGGGGCCGAAAAGGCACTCAATCTTGGCCTCAGCGGCATGATTGCCGTGGTGATGGGCTTGATAACTGGCGTCGGAGGCGGCATTATTCGAGACATACTCTGTCGCCAGATCCCCATGATATTGCGCACCGAAATCTATGCGACCGCCTCGATATTTGGTGGAATAAGCTATACCTGTGCCATCACCTGGGGCTTGGCCGATAAGGTGGCTCTGGCCATCGCCATGATAAGCGCGCTGGTCATACGACTGGCGGCCATCAAGTGGCACCTAAGACTTCCGGCGTTTGAATTAAAGAAAACATAAGATGATCAAGCAGTTCTTAATTAGCATTCTGATGATGTTGCCGCTCACCGCCCAGGCTGGGCCCGGTGACATGCCTGCCGAGCAGCAGATGGCCATCAAGTATATTCAGGCGCTGACGGATCATGACTATCGCACCCTGGCCTCCTTCTACAACCGCGACAGCGTGTTTAAGGATCGCACCGCCAGCAAGACCTACACGGGCAGGCGCAACATCATAGAGTTTTTCGAGCGTGCCCATAGGGGCGTGCTGGAGTATGACTTCAACATAGAGCACATGTACAACTCGGGCTCTCTGGTGGTGATGATAGGCAACTATCACTATCGCGGCCCGGGCAGCCTGTTTGGCAAGCCAGGTAAGGTGATCGAACTGGCCATCCCTGGGGTGACCACGGTCAAGCTGGATCTGGCCAATCACAGGGTCAAGGAACATGAAGATCTGATGGACTATCAGACCATGCAAGACCAGCTCGCCACCCAGTAATACAGTACCACCTGCCTTCTGCCCGCTATATTGATCGATAAAAAGGCCTGCATCTGCAGGCCTTTTTATCGATTTCATCTAAGCATTAACCCCCGAGGGGTTAGCCAGGTCATTACACCAGGGTGATCTTGGCGAACTTGCGCTTACCCACCTGGAACACGCCTGTCAGGCCGGCACTCAGTTGCTGACGGCTGTCTTCAATCTTCTCGCCGTCAAGCTTAGCGGCGCCCTGCTTGATCATACGCATCGCCTCAGAGGTCGAGCTCACCAGGCCTGCGTCTTTGAGCACGTTGGCGATGCCGATACCGTCACCGGCAGCAATCTCAATCTCTTGGATATCGTCCGGGATCGCGCCCTTCTGGAAGCGATTGATAAACTCCTGATGCGCCGCCTCGGCAGCCGCCTCGTCGTGAAAACGGGCGATGATCTCTTTCGCCAGGGCGATCTTCACATCTCTCGGGTTGGTGCCGTTTTCGACGTCGCTCTTGAGCTGAGCGATCTCTTCCAATGGACGGAAAGAGAGCAGCTCGAAGTAGCGCCACATCAGGTCATCTGAGATAGACATGATCTTGCCGAACATCTCGCCGGCTGGCTCGCTGACACCTATGTAGTTGTGGGCAGACTTAGACATCTTCTTCACGCCGTCCAGACCTTCCAGCAGCGGCATCATGATCACCGCCTGTGGCTTCTGACCGGCGGCTTTTTGTAGCTCACGGCCCATCAGCAGGTTGAACTTCTGATCCGTACCGCCAAGCTCGACGTCGGCTTCCAGCGCGACAGAGTCATAGCCCTGTAGCAGTGGATACATAAATTCGTGGATGGCGATCGACTGACCCGAGGCATAACGCTTCTTAAAGTCGTCACGTTCCATCATGCGCGCAACTGTCTGCTGTGAGGCCAGACGTATCATGCCCGCCGCGCCCAGCTCTTCCAGCCAGCTCGAGTTGAACTCGATGCGGGTCTTGGCCGGATCCAGGATCTTGTAAACCTGTTCCTTGTAGGTTTCGGCGTTCGCCAGCACCTGCTCGCGGGTCAGCGGCGGACGCGTGCTGTTCTTACCACTCGGGTCACCCACCATGCCGGTGAAGTCGCCGATCAGGAAGATCACTTCGTGTCCCAGCTCCTGAAAGGCACGCATCTTATTGAGGATCACAGTATGGCCAAGATGAATATCCGGCGCGGTTGGGTCGGCCCCCAACTTGATGCGCAGAGGACGTCCCTCTTTTAATTTTTCCAGCAGATCCGATTCGAGCAAGATCTCGTCGGTACCACGTTTAATTTCTGCTAATGCTTGGTCTAAATTAGCCATCTTGGCAGCTACTCCTAAGAGCCGATAGGTAAATAATGGGGACTAATGTTACTTGTTAGCCAGCACAAATGAAAGAGTGTACACTAACAGGATCGGCTTAAGTGTTAGAAATTGGTATCGGAGTCAATGGGAAAGATCATCACACTCTTAAAACTGTTACCCAGATTGCATCAAATCGTATTGAGT
Organism: Shewanella aquimarina; assembly: GCF_023349185.1. GTDB lineage: Bacteria > Pseudomonadota > Gammaproteobacteria > Enterobacterales > Shewanellaceae > Shewanella > Shewanella aquimarina. The sequence goes on from NZ_JAKIKY010000016.1 coordinate 8,069, forward strand.
GTCTTAGTGATGATCACCATAGGCGTGATATTTCTCCCCTCCGAAGATGCCGAGGCATCGCGCAACACCAAGACGGCACTGTCGGGCAAGATCCGCCTCGGCGAGCAGGCCGGTAACGGCCCGTCCAGCGAAGACTCAGACAATGACATCAAGACCAAGGGCAACGCCTACCCCATTCCGCTGGCCTTTCGTACGCCTGAGCCACCCAGCGCCGATGAGATTGCCCGCAATACCCAAGAGAGCGGCAGCCTAGACCTTAACGGCAATCTCGACCTTAATGGAAGTCTCGACCTAAATGAGAGCGCCCTGACTCAGGTAGCTGCGACCCCAGTCGTCGCCGAGCCCGAAGAGGAACGGGAGACCAGCGAAGACTTTACCGTGCGCAGCGGCGACACCCTAGCGGCCCTGTTTAAGCGCGCCGGCCTGAGCGCCCGCGACGTGTATGAGATCACTCAGCTACCCAAGGCCAAGAAGAACCTGTTAAAGATCCTGCCCGGCGAAGAGATCAGTATCGTCAAAGACGATGCCGGTCAGCTCAAGCGAGTGGTCTACCATCTTGACCCCATCTCGACCCTGAAGATCTGCAAGGACGATAAGGGATACAGCGAAGAGATTATCAAGAAGACGGTGGAAAGCCGCACCAAATTTGCCAGCGCCACCATCAGCAGCAATTTCTGGAACGCCGGCGTCGGCGCGGGTTTAACCCCCAACCAGATCATGCAGCTGGCCACCATCTTCGGCTGGGATATCGACTTTGCCCTGGATCTGCGCCAGGGCGACAATTTCGCCATCCTGTTTGAAGAGGAGTATGCCGACGGCGAGTTCCTGCGTAACGGCAATATCCTGGCCGCCGAGTTCTACAACCAGGGCGATCGCTACACGGCGGTGCGCTACAAGGACGGCAACTACTATTCCGACGAGGGGCGCAGCATGCGCAAGGCCTTCCTGCGCTCGCCGGTGGACTTTAAGTATGTCAGCTCAAGCTTCAATCCGCGTCGCCTCCATCCGGTCACGGGTCAGGTCAAGGCCCACAGAGGAGTGGACTATGTGGCGGCGGTCGGCACCCCCATCAAGGCCGCGGGTAAGGGCCGGGTGATCAAGTCCGGCTACAACCAATACAATGGTAACTATGTCTTCATTAAGCATAATGAGACCTATACCACCAAGTATCTTCATCTCAAGAAGCGCAAGGTCAAGCAGGGACAGACGGTGAAACAGGGACAGATCATCGGCACCCTGGGCTCCACCGGTCGCGTCACAGGTGCCCACCTGCATTACGAATTTATAGTCAACGGCGTGCACCGCAATCCTCGCACGGTCAAGCTGCCACAGTCTCTGCCCATAGATCGCAAGGAAAAATCCAGCTTCCTCGCCCTGAGTAAGCAATTGATGGCTAAACTTGAACAGAATAAGCAAGTGCAATTGGCCTCCCAGTGAGTCTCTCTTTTTGGGTCAACAGGCCCCAGGACACCTAGATGAGTAAACATTACTATATCGGCCTGATGTCGGGCACTAGCATGGATGGCGTCGACGCCGTACTGGTCGACTTCACCGACGATAAGATCACCCTAGTTGACACCCATACCGAGCCCCTACCCAGCCATCTGCTGAGCGGACTACAGCGCCTGTGTCAGTCGGGATCCGACGAGATCAACCGCATGGGCATACTGGACCGCAGCGTCGGCAAGCTGTTTGCCCAGGCCGTCGAAGGCCTACTGGCCAAGAGCGACATAGACAGACACCAGATCATGGCCATCGGCAGCCACGGCCAGACGGTGCGCCACATGCCTAACCTGGAGCTGGGCTTTACTTTACAGATTGGCGACCCCAACACCATCGCCGCGCTCACCGGCATAGATGTCATAGCCGACTTTCGCCGCAAAGATATCGCCCTGGGCGGTCAGGGCGCGCCTTTGGTGCCAGCCTTCCATCAGGAGCTGTTTGCCCGCACCGGCCATCAGCGGATGATCCTCAACATAGGCGGCATCTCTAACATCACCTATCTGCCGGGGGATGCCAGCGCGGTCATCGGCTTCGATAACGGCCCGGGTAACACGCTTATCGACACCTGGATAAAGCAGATGCAGGGCGAGGCTTTTGATAAGGACGGCGCCTGGGCGGCCAGCGGCAAGACAGACGAGCAACTGCTCACGCAGATGCTGTCGCACTCCTATTTCTCATTAAGCGCCCCCAAGAGTACCGGACGCGAGCTGTTTAACCAGGCCTGGCTGGAGCAGCAGACCGCCGATTTCGGCTATCTGCATGAGGCGGATATTCAATCTACCCTGCTGGATCTCACCTGCCACAGCATCGCCAACGACTGCCTTAAGCTTACCGATAAGGCCGAGCTCTATGTCTGCGGTGGCGGCGCCTTTAACACCGAGCTGCTCAGCCGCCTGGCCAAGCTGCTGCCCAGCTATCAGGTACATACCACCGCCAGCCTAGGGATAGATCCTCAATGGGTAGAGGGCATCGCCTTCGCCTGGCTCGCCATGCGCCACAAGCTCGGCCTGCCCGGTAACCTGCCTGCGGTCACGGGCGCCAGCCGTGGGACTGTGCTCGGCGGCCTGTTCCCCGGCAACTAAGCATGATGCCCTAACTTGCGCCCTAGCCCACGTAAAAAACGGTTAGCGAGGGGCGCAAGCGATGTTATCATGAGCGCCAATCGGCCCTGCCACAAATAAATGAAGAGACTGCAATGACCAAGAGTGCAAAAGATGCTAGCCAGATGACCCCTGAGGCCCGTTACGACTACCTCGTCGAGCAAGCCAAGGCCACCAAGACACTGTGGACGCTGCAGGATGTCGACGGCTGCGTCATGCTGACCACAGAAGATGAAGACTGCATCCCTATGTGGCCCAGTGAAGAATCCGCCAAGCAGTGGGCCGTCGACGACTGGGCCGACTGCATCCCACTGGCCATCCCGCTGGACGAGTGGCTGGAACGCTGGGTGCCAGGCATGCAGGACGATGACCTGTTTGTCGCCGTGTTCCCGGTACAGGACGATCTAGGCGTGGTGATCCCGCCCTATGAGCTTGAGCAGCGTCTGACACCTAAGCCGCGTCACTAACCGGCCGCCGTTAAAGCTATCGGTTCAGATAATGGAAGAGAATAAGGTGTCGATGCCAGAGATGACTGAGACAAACGGCCAGGCTGACAAGGCACAAGCCGTTGAACTCACAAACGCCGCTAACCAGCAGCCGGTGAAGGCTAAGCTGCCCAAGCGTCTGCTGGCCCTGCTGAGTCTGCTGACCCTGGCCTCTGTCAGCGGCTTGATGGCCAAGCAAGGAGTACTGTTTTGCATGCTGACCCTGCTGATGGTGATTGCCGTGCTGGGCCGGCAAAAAGCCGGACTCTATATGCTAAGGGGCTACACCATTATCCAGCTCGCGCTGGTGAGCCTGCTGCCGGTGATCTTATACGACCCCGACAACCTGGTGGCCGGTCCGTCGACCTTTCATCTGGGCGATTGGCAGGGCAAGCTGCCAGATTGGTTAGTATTCACTGTACTGATACTGCTCGCGTTGGTGCAGGTGTGGATAGCCTTTACCCCTAAGGTGAAGGCCTACTGCCATATCAAGAACAGCATGAATATCATGAAATAGGCCAATCGGTATTGGGCTCATACCAATCACAGTATTTACAGTGATCAATCCTTATTACGATTGGTATAAAAATGACACAAAAAAGCCAGCTATGCTGGCTTTTTGTTTATGCGCTCATCGGCGGCATTCGGTTCTCGCTACGGGAGGCTTAAACCGAGAAGCTGGCACCACAGCCACAGGTGGTGGTGGCGTTAGGGTTCTTCACGAAGAAACGTGAACCTTCAAGTCCAGAGGTGTAATCCACTTCACCGCCTACCAAGTATTGCAGGCTCATAGGATCAACAACCAGTTGAACCCCTTGTTTCTCAACGGTAAAGTCACCTTCATTGACCTTCTCATCGAATGTAAAGCCATACTGAAAACCTGAGCACCCGCCGCCGGTCACGTATACACGTAACTTAAGCGCATCGTTTTGCTCTTCCTCCAATAAGGTTTTTACCTTGGCTGCTGCCGCGTCGGTAAAACGAATTGGCATTGTATCTTCAGCTTGTTCAGTCATTACTACCTCTTACATCGGTTTGCTGAGCGGAATTATCCGATACCTGACTATTTTGTTCAAGTAATAGTCGTGGCTCTGTTGAAATCTGTGACCCTTCGCCCTCCTCGGCGGGGGCGTAAGCCTCGTCCGCATGGGGCTCCTCTATCGCGTTGGGCTCGCCGCCGGAGCGTGCGCCCACCTCGCTATCTGGCTCTGGTGTGGCAAGAAGTTCCTGGGCGGTAAAGCTCTGCTGCGCCTTGGCGCCCTTGCTCCAACGGCTGGCGGGCACTACCACCTCTGTCTCAACCCGGGACAGCTCGAAGCCGGTCGGCAGGGTGATCTGCGCCTCCAGGGTCTGGAAATAGCGGAAGCTAAAGGCAAACTTGGCATCGGTTAACGCCGACAGTGGCAGATTCACCATCTTACCCTGCTGCACGCCGACGAACGCCAGCTTGGCCTGGCCCTTCAACGCCTGCTTGCGTTTCTGCAGCTGAGTGAGCACTAACTTGACCTGAAATTGATTGGCCAGCGGGCCCGGGGTCATCTCCAGGCCGTGGATGGCGACGCCATCGGCCTGATGCTCGGGCGCCATGATGCTGCGATAGAAGGCGAGTTCTCTGTCCAGCGACTTCTGTTTCTGATGCTGCTCGAGAAACATCTTCTGCATGTTGCTGTTGGCTTCACGCTCCAGGGACAGCTCGAGATTGCGCGAGGCCAATACCTCGGCCTGCTCCTTGAGCGCCTGGCGTAGCTCGGCTTCTTTCGCGGTGGAATGCGTCGGTGTCACAGAATGATTGGCTGACCAGAGGTCCCAGGTTAACACGCCGAGTAAGAAGGCGACGATCACTAAACAAAACAGATAAACACTCGAAGGTCTAATTTTTCGTTCGAGCACTTGCATGCGATCGACCCAGCGATGATAATTTGGCATTAAGTACTAGCCCCTTATGATAATTTCTTCATTCGCCCCGCGAAGCGTTACTAACGATTGATCCGGAAGGTTACTGTGCAGCTCAGAATAAACAGCGCCATACAGCAATGCCAGAAATACCTGAATACCGACCTCAAAGACAAACTGGCCCAGGCCAAGATCAGCGTTCAGCTTTGTGGCCTCGCCCTCGCCTTCGCCCTGGTGGCCTCTGGCGTGATCATCCTCTTTCGACTTCTGCTGCAGTGGCTTAACCACCTCACTCAGACCCAAGAGTGGCAGTTTACTGGCAACTTAGGTGACTGGCGAGTCCTATTGCCACTTTTAGGGGCGATCTTAATCTGGTTTGTGGCCATTTTGGGATCTAAGCGCTACAAACGCATGGGGATCGCCTATGTGATGCAAAGGATGAAACTGCATTACGGCAAGATCCCCCTGCAGTCCGCCCCTGGGCAATTTTTCCAGGCACTGTTTGCCCTGGCGACCAACTTCTCCGTAGGCCGCGAAGGCCCGGCGATTCACCTGGGTGCGGTAAGTGCCAGCGTGATGGCGGAGAAGTTTAAGCTGCCCGACAACAGCGTGCGCATCATGTGCGCCAGCGGCATCGCTGCCGGCATCGCCGCCACCTTCAACGCCCCTTTAGCGGCGGTGATCTTCGTCTTCGAGGTGATACTGAGGGAATACAAGGTACATTACTTCTTCCCCATCATGCTCTCGGCCATCTGCGGTGCCCTCTCCAGCCAGCTGGTATTTGGCAATATCCACGAATATGACCAGATAGGGGTCAGCAGTATTCCCCTGTCGCAATATCCAGTGCTGGCACTCAGTGGCGTCACCTTAGGTTGTATTGCCGCCCTGTTTAATCACACCCTGCTGAAAGTCACCGCCAAGGGGCAGCAACATCCTCTGCTCTTACGCCTGCTCCTCGCCGGGCTTATCACCACCATCATAGGCTTCTTCCTGCCCCAGGCGCTGGGCAGCGGCGACTTGGCCATTAGCCACGCCATTAGCGAACACCCCAGCCTGGCGCTGCTGGTCGGCTTGTTGCTGGGGAAAATCATCGCCACCATAGCCGCCATCGGCCTGGGCATTCCCGGCGGCATCATAGGTCCGCTGTTTGGCATCGGCGCCCTGATTGGCGCCATCTTGGCCGTGGTCAGCGCCATGTTGTTTCCCACCATCACCCCCTATGTGGGCCTCTACACCATCATAGGCATGACGGCCATGATGGGGGTCTGCCTCAGTGCGCCTCTGGCGGCACTGGTCGCCCTACTGGAGCTGACCAATAACGCCGCCATCATCTTGCCCTCTATGTTCGTGACTATTCCGGCGTTTCTAATAGCCCATCAGGCGTTCAATACCAAGTCGCTGTTCTACAAGCAGATAGAGTTGATGGGACTGGACTATAAGGTCTCCTCGGTCAAGCTCGGCCTGCAGAAGAAGGGGGTACGCGCCGTGATGGACAAGCGCTTCGTGATTGTAAGAGACAACGACGAGCTGCTGCTGGAAGTGCTCAAACGCGCCGAGGGCCGCTCGGTATTGATGCAAAATAATCAGGGCCAGATGGAGATGTTGCACCTGGAGCTGCAGGTCTCCGAGGAGATGAGCACACTCACCCGCCATCCTATCGAAGGCGTTGTCGACACAGCTACCCTGAAGGAGGTGTACGATATTCTGTCCAAGGAGCGTCGCGGCGAGGTCTTTATCTATCAGGACAAGCGTGAAAATGTAGTAGGGGTGATCAGCTGGGTGATGCTACAAAAAGAGATCAACCAGGGGCAGATATAGCAGGCGCCAGCTTTTATAAACCAGGCATAGCGGCACCTGCTAAAGACCTAAATAATTACAGTCTACGCTTGAGTCGCTTCTCTATCTGACGCTTCTCCCAAGTCGCGCCAAACAGGCTAAAGGGCTCGAATACCGAGATGGCGTGCAGCACGGCCCCGCCGCCCCAGCCCAGCAGGACCCACCAGACCCACATATAACCCGGGCTTATCATCAGATTCAGCAGATAAAGCAGTGGTAAGACAATCGCCATGGTCACCAGATTGCTGTAGAAGCCTTTAAGCTCTTTGACATACTCGATGGCGGCGCGCTCATCATGGCTCACGGGCTGCAATCTTTCCTCAGTTGCGTCCTTGGTTTGCTTATCCATTGTCGTATTCATATCCATCTCCTGTTGCAGCGCCTCCAGTGGCACCTCAAATACTGCGGCTAAAGATTTCAATGATTCGAGACTCGCCTTCTGACCACGCTCTATACGCTGTATGGTGCGCACGTTAAGGCCCGAATGCTGCGCTAGTTGTTCCTGCGACCAGGCCCGCTGAAGACGTAATTTACGAATGATCATTGTTTTCCTTAACCTCGTTAAATTGGAGATGCCAGCTTAGTCCTTGCCGGTTTGTCCCACCACGGCACCTAAGCGACTTTAGCACGACTGCTACACGACATAAGCACGACACGCCTATGACACTCATTTATTTTCAATAAGTTATAAACAGGAGGCAAGCCGCGCACGATGGAAAAACAGGATTTACCAAGCGGGGCGATGGCCAGTTGCTTGCCCCTGCTTGATGGCCAATTTGGCCCGAAGGGCTTTGGCCGCAAGCCTTGGCCCAGCAAAGCTTGGGCCAACACGCAAATATGCTCGGCAAGTTATTCCACCGCCTCGCTATGTCTGGTATAGTGTCGCCTCAGCCACCCTACATAACTTAGGGCGAAATGACCATCTGCTTCGGCCATTTTGCCCCCCGAAATTGGAAATAAAGGCTGATGACTCAGTTTCAAGGTTCACACATCCTCTCGGTAAACCAACTCAATCTAGATGCCGTTCAAGAGATCTTTAGCGTTGCATCGCGAATGACTCCCTATGCCCTCAGACAAAAACGTACCACGGTACTCGATGGCGCGATTCTGGGTAATCTGTTTTTCGAACCCAGCACCCGCACCCGAGTCAGCTTCGGCAGCGCCTTTAACCTGCTGGGCGGCAAGGTCAACGAAACAGTTGGTATAGGCACCTCGTCGTTGTCGAAAGGCGAGTCGCTCTACGACACCGCTCGCGTGCTGTCGAGCTACTCGGATGTGATTGCCATGCGCCACCCCGATGCTTACTCGGTCAGAGAGTTTGCCGAAGGCAGTCGTGTGCCCGTGATTAACGGTGGCGACGGCCCCAACGAGCACCCGACCCAGGCACTGCTGGACCTGTTCACCATTCAGAAAGAGCTGGCCGCCGGTGGCCGCACCATCAGCGGCATGCACATTGCCATGGTGGGCGATCTCAAGTTTGGCCGTACGGTACACTCGCTGTCGCGCCTGCTGTGCATGTACAAGGATGTGAGCTTCACCCTGATCTCCCCCAAAGAGCTGGCAATGCCAGACTATGTGATCGATGACATTGAAAATGCTGGGCATAAGATCACAATAACAGATCAACTTGAAGGCAATTTAGATCAGGCTGATATACTCTACCTGACGCGTATTCAAGAAGAGCGTTTTCCTTCACAGGAAGAGGCCAACAAGTATCGTGGTAAGTTCCGATTAAACCACAATATTTACACACAGCATTGCAAATCGAATACAGTGATCATGCATCCGCTGCCTCGCGATTCGAGAGAACAGGCCAACGAGCTGGACAACGACCTCAACAGTCATCCAAACTTGGCCATCTTCAGACAGGCAGACAACGGATTGCTTATCCGCATGGCGCTGTTTGCGTTGACATTAGGTGTTGATTCACAGTTGGAACAGCACGAATGTCCGGTAAATTGGTATTCACAAAAAGCCGATTTTTAATCTGGCAACGACTTTAAAGGATCTAGAATGACCCGTTCTGAAACCCTATTTGAGCAGGCTAAGAAAACTATCCCTGGTGGCGTAAACTCACCCGTGCGTGCCTTCAACGGCGTTGGTGGTTCACCACGTTTTATCGAAAAAGCCGACGGCGCCTACATCTATGATGCCGACGGCAAGGCCTATATCGACTATGTTGGCTCTTGGGGCCCGATGATCTTGGGTCATAATCATCCAAAGATCCGCCAGGCCGTGTTAGATGCGGTAGAAAATGGTCTCTCTTTCGGCGCGCCAACCGAGCTTGAGGTGCGTATGGCCGAGAAGGTGATCGAGATGGTGCCTTCGATGGAGCAGGTTCGTATGGTGAGCTCAGGCACCGAAGCCACCATGAGCGCCATCCGTCTGGCACGCGGCTTTACCAATCGCGACAAGATCCTCAAGTTTGAAGGCTGCTACCACGGCCACGCCGACTGCCTGCTGGTTAAGGCTGGCTCTGGCGCCCTGACGCTAGGTCAACCAAGCTCACCGGGCATCCCAGAAGATTTCGCTAAGCACACGCTGACCGCGGTTTATAACGAGCTGGAGTCTGTTAAGGCGCTGTTCGAGCAGTACCCAGAAGAGATCGCCTGTATCATCCTTGAGCCAGTTGCCGGCAACATGAACTGTATTCCGCCTATTCCTGGCTTCCTCGAGGGTCTACGCGCCCTGTGTGACCAGTATGGCGCTCTGCTGATCATCGACGAGGTGATGACAGGCTTCCGCGTTTCTAAGAGTGGTGCACAAGGCCACTACGGCATTACGCCTGACCTGACCACACTGGGTAAGGTGATCGGCGGCGGTATGCCAGTCGGTGCCTTTGGCGGCCGTAAAGAGGTGATGCAGTTCATCGCCCCTACCGGTCCCGTGTATCAGGCAGGTACCCTGTCGGGTAACCCTATTGCCATGTCGGCGGGTCTTGCGCAGATGGAAGAGCTATGCGCCGAAGGCCTGTATGAAGAGCTAGCCGCTAAGACCAAGCGGATCGCCGAAGGCTTCAAGGCCGCGGCCAACAAGCATGGTATTCCACTAAGCATCAACTATGTGGGCGGCATGTTCGGCTTCTTCTTCACCGAACTGGAAAAGGTTACCCGCTTCGATCAGGTGACTCAGTGTGATGCAGACGCCTTCCGCGCCTTCTACCACGGCATGCTGGACGAGGGTGTTTACCTGGCACCTAGCGCCTATGAAGCAGGCTTCCTGTCTATGGCACACGGCGAGAAGGAGCTGGAAGAGACACTAACCGCTGCCGACCGTGTGTTTGCCCGTATGGCAAAATAACTCACGCCGCGAGTGAAGTGATAAGAGTGACAATGACCAAAAGGACGCCCAGGCGTCCTTTTTTGTTACCCGGCGATTCATGCGATGCTCAAGCTCAATTCCCCCGAGATCAATTCCCCCGAGATCACATAGCCTTTACTCGATAAACCTGGCCAGCTGCCGTTCGTAAATAATTTATTCCACTCGATCAGTCGCTGACAGTAGAGACTATCGCGACATGAGAAATTATCAGCAGGATTAACCAAGGGGTAAGCGGTGACTGATGAGAATTCAGCACCTTTCACCACAGATTCAAGAAATCAAAAAATATTCCGCTAGTTCAAAAGGCTAGGTCTGCGCGAGATCGCATTTTTCAGCGAAATTAGACTAAGGTAACACTTGCGTATTATCTCATCCTATGGTCAGATCGCCGCCTAACACAACAACCTTAACCAAACCTTGATGTAAATCATACCGCCTCTACTCTGCCGGGCGAGATTTACTATCAGCCGTAGGAACAAATGTATGCTCAACATTTTCCTGATCACACTTGCTGTGCTAGCGCTATTAAGCATTATTTTTGAGGAAGTTACCCACATTAATAAGGCTAAAACCACCCTCTTTTTCGGCTGTATCGCCTGGATCACCCTGTTTGTTGCGGCGCGGGATCCTAGCCACCAGCATCTAGTGGCAGAGGAGCTGGACCACAACCTGCTGGAAATCGCGACGCTCTGGCTCTTCCTGATGTCGACCATGACCTTCGTGGCCTACCTAAACGCCAAAGGCATGATTCAGATCTTGGTGCAGAAGCTGTTTCCGCAGAAGGTCTCTGTGCGCATGCTGATGATACAGGTGGCCCTCTTCTCCCTGGTGCTGTCGGCCATCTGTGATAACGTGACCGCGACCCTGGTTTCTCTGGGCTTGTTGACCACCTTCCAACTCGAGAGTCAGATGAAGCGCCGCATGTCGGTACTCATCATCTTCGCGGTAAACTCGGGCGGTGTGGCGCTGATCACCGGCGACGTGACCACCCTAATGATCTTCCTCGGCGGCCATGTCCATATCTCGCAGCTACTCCTGCTATTTATTCCGGCGGCTATCAGCGTCATGCTGCTGGCGGTACTCTTCTCGCTAAAGGCGGAAGGCCATGTGAGCACCACCCCCATCAAGCGTCAATACAGCAAGCTGGATGTATTTATTGCCCTCATCTTCCTGATCACCATCATAATGACCATGGTGCTCAATATCTTCTTCGGTATCCCGCCTGTACTGACCTTCCTGTCGGGCCTTTCGGTGATGTTCCTGATGGGCACACTGCAGCGCAGCAACAAGGAGGAGTTACAGATCCTCGAATATATCCGTCAGGTGGAGTTCGATACCCTGCTCTTCTTCCTGGGTATCCTGCTGCTTGTGGGCATGCTGAAAGAGATTGGTACCCTGCATCTGCTGACCGATGTGTATGCCAAGTTTGATCCTAACATCTCTAACTTCGTGACGGGTATCGGCTCGGCGATTCTGGATAACGTCCCCCTGACCGCGGCGCTGCTCAAAGCAGAACCTGTGCTTAACACCCCAGAGTGGTTAGGACTCACCTACTCGGTGGGCGTGGGTGGCTCGCTGCTGGTGATAGGTAGCGCGGCGGGGATCATCGCCATGAGTAAGGTGAAAGAGCTCACCTTCGTCACCTACCTCAAGTACGTACCGGCGCTGGCGCTGTGTTATACCTGTGGTTACGGCCTGACCCTGCTACTGGCCTACGAATTTTACGGCTAGAGGTGTTGGCGACAGCCAAACATGAAAAAGGCGATGAATGATTCATCGCCTTTTTTGTATCATCAAAAGTGCTCACGAGTCGCGCATAATGCTCGCTAGATAGCCGGCACCTTAAACTCTGTGCCCGCCACCTCTAACACCACGTCTCTTGGGCGTATCTCGACTATCTTGAGCTTACCGCCAATCATGTCACCCTGTTGTAACTCGGCGCCATCCACATTCAACCAGCGGTTCTTAGGATCGTTGGCATAGACATGAGCCAGAATGTTGAATTCGGGCACCTGTAGCTGGATCCCTGCCGGCAACTGACCATACTTTGGCAGCTCATCAGGTTGGGGCGCGGGAATGGGATCTAACTTAGGCTCAGTCACAGGAGCGGCAACGGCGTTCTCCTTCTCCACCTCCTTAAGCGCGGCCTCGAAGGCGGCCACCAGCTTGCTGGTATCCTTCACCACTGGGCGCTGCTGAGCAGCAGGCTCTGGGAGCTGTTGCGACATCTGATCTAATGCCTGCTCCGAGCCCTGCTCTGCCACATAGGCCGACTCTAGGCCGACATCTGCAGCCGCTTCATCCACCTGGGCCTTAAGAGAGCTGAGTAGATCGCGGCCACGCTGATTAGCGTTAGCACCTAGGATAATCGGCTCCTCGCTGCTTTGAGCGTTCACATCGTCATTGCCTAGCGCCTTATTCCTGGCAACGCTTTGTATCTCGGCCGGCTGGCGCCTTGGCTGAGGCGCGACAGTCCCGGGGTTGCTCGCCTCGGCCCGCAGGCTTGGGCGTTCCACCGGCACGGGCAGTGCGACCTTGCCCGCCAGCTTGATGCCTGTCCCATTGCTGGCATCATTGCCCGACTGAGAACTCTGGCTTACAAGCGGCTGAGTAGTCTCTGATTTGACGTCCTTTGCTTCGACGGCCCTTGCTTCGATGACCTTTGGCTGAACAGCCTTGGATTGAACTGCCTGAGCTTGCCCTGCAGATAAAGAATCAGCCTGCCGTTGATTGGCGAGAGAGCCCTGACCACTCAGCACCCAGGCAAGGGCGATTGCCCCGCCAAGACCCGTGCCCAACAAACCTAATTTGACGACCAGAGGCCACCTTGGCTGCATCGCCTCATACTGGGCCCTTGGGGTGATCACAGGGTCTAGCTGTTGATCTTGCTGTTTCGCGCGGGTCACCGCATCGAGAAGGATAGACATCAGTAGCGTCCCTCGCCTTGCACTCTTCCCTGCAATCCTGTTTGCTGCTCCTGCAATCTCGGCCCCTTATCGCTAAGGTAGAGATTGAGCTGCACTAAGGTCTGGCTACCGGCGATGGCATCGGCGCGCAGGCCATGCTGACGCTGGAAGTCCATCAGGGATTGCTCCAGCTCGGCATCGAAATAGTCGACCAGACGGGCGGGCTTGTTCTGGATCTGCGCCAGGGCATTCTCCAGCCACTGGATCTGCGCCGGCGCCGAGCCTCGGCCTATCTCCTTAGGCTGATAGCTTGGTGCCTGCCACAATAGCTCGAAGGTACCGGCAAAGTGGCGGGTAAACCAGTCTCTGTCGACCCATAGCTGCTGCTCCGCCAGTTGCAGCAACAGCTGCTCGCCCTGGCGAGACACGACTGTGCCGTAGAAGGGCTCGCCGCGCTCATCCTGCAAATAGACCACGGCCGGATAGTTGAGGCGTACCAAGGAATGCCAGTTACCCTGCTGCTGGAAGCAATCCAGCCCCTGCTGCTTGGCCGACTGACAGGCGGTCAGGCCAACATAAGGTGCCTTATCCCACAGGCCGAGTATGGCGGCATAGGCGGTGTCTATGCTGCGGCTTTGATTGATCGCCTGACGCAATATGCGCTGATCGGCGCTCAGGCTGGCATTGCTCTCTTCGACTTGGCGGCTTGCCAGATTGGTTTGAGTTTGGGGCTGAGTTTGTTGCTGGACGGCTTGTGAATGGTTCTGATTGGCCTGCTGCGCACCTGTCGCTGTCGGCTCATTGGCCTGCATTGTGCCGGCCTGGGCCATATTTGCCTGAGCTGTGTTTGCCTGAGCTATACCGCCCTGCCCCTGCAGGTTAAAGAAGTAGAAGGCGCCAGCAAAGGTCGCCAGGATAAGCGTTGCGGCCGTCGCTGGCCACAGCAGTTTGCGCTGCTTGAGCTCCTCGCCCAGGACTTCGCTGGCGGCGGTTCTCACCATGTTGGCGTCGATAGGCACCTTAGACTGGGCATAACCTGCCATCAGGGCACGTTCACACAAGAGGTTAATAAGTCGCGGGATGCCGCCACTGTATTGGTGGAGCGTCTTGATGGCGCTGCGGTGAAACAGCGGCTCGTGACGTCCGGCTACCTGTAGCCTGTGCTGAACATAGAGGGCAATCTCCTGCTGGGTCAATGGCAGCAGGTGATAACGTGCGGTGATGCGCTGGGCCAGCTGTCTGAGCTCCTGACGCTTGAGCAGCTGTTGCAGCTCGGGCTGACCAATAAGGATCACCTGCAGTAGCTTCTTGGTATCAGTCTCCAGGTTGGTCAGCAGCCTGAGCTGTTCCAACACCTCGGCCCGGAGATGCTGCGCCTCGTCGATGATAAGGACGGTATTGCGCCCCTTCTCATGGTTGGCCAGCAGAAACTGACTCAGCTTATCGGTGAGCTGTTTCAGGGTAGGCGACTCACCATAATGCACCCCCAGCTCGTCACACAGGGTGGCAAGCAACTCGAGTTCGGTCAGCGAGGGGTTGAGGATGAAGGCGGTATCGGTATTCTCGGGCAGCTGGTTGAGCAGGCAACGCGACACTGTGGTCTTCCCCGTGCCCACCTCGCCGGTTAACAAGACAAAACCACCGGTTTCACCCAATCCATAGGTTAAATGTGCCAACGCCTCTCTATGTCTGTCGCTCAAGAACAGATAATGAGGGTTGGGTGCGATCGAAAACGGGTTATCGCTTAGTCCGTAAAACGCCTTGTACATGCCGCCTCAGTCCCAAAATAATAATGACGATTCAAATTAATCCCTAGGGGAGACGTTGTCAAAACTTCCCCCCATTTAATTGCGCCACAGCAGCACCTAAAGCCAGCTATCGAGGTGGCGAAAGGATGCGGCCCGACGACTTGCCATGATAAGCTTAGGCCAAATATAAAGTTATCCCTTGGTGAGACGTGAAGATCTATTTAGTTGGCGGCGCCGTCCGCGACCAGTTACTCAATATTCCCATAAAAGATCGTGACTACATGGTGGTGGGCGCTACAGTGCAAGAGATGCTCGATAAAGGCTATCGCCAGGTGGGTAAAGACTTCCCCGTGTTTCTCCACCCCAAGACGCAGCAGGAGTATGCCCTGGCGCGCACCGAGCGCAAGACAGGCGTCGGCTATGGCGGCTTTAGCGTCTACGCCGCGCCGGATGTCACCCTGGAGGAGGACCTGCTGCGGCGCGATCTCACCATCAATGCCATCGCCCAGGATGAACAGGGGCAGATCTTCGACCCCTATGGCGGCAAATCCGATATCGAGCGGCGCCTGCTCAGGCATGTGTCCGACGCCTTCGTAGAAGATCCGCTGCGGGTGCTCAGAGTCGCCCGTTTCGCCGCCCGTTTTCAGCCGCTGGGCTTCAGGGTAGCCCCGGACACCATGGTGCTGATGCAAGAAATTGCCGCAAGCGGTGAGCTTGAGGCGCTAACGCCAGAGCGCGTATTTCAGGAGCTGGATAAGGCGCTTGCCACCGAGGCGCCGCAGGTGTTCTTCGAGGTGCTCAGAGAAGCCGGCGGCCTGGCCATATTATTTCCCGAGATCGAGGCGCTGTTTGGCATCCCCCAACCCGAGCAGTACCACCCAGAGATAGACACTGGCATACATACACTCATGGTATTAGAGCAAGCCGCCAGACTCAGCCAGGATAAGCAGGTGCGCTTCGCCGCCCTGGTGCACGACCTTGGCAAGGCGCTGTCGCCTAAGGAGCATCTGCCGAAACATCACGGCCATGGCCAAAAAGGCCTGCCGCTGATCCGCGCCCTGTGCGAGCGTTTTCGCGTCCCCAACGACTATCGGGATCTGGCTCTCCTGGTGAGTGACCAACATCAGAATATCCATAACGCCTTCGAGCTACGAGCCGAGACTATCGTCAAGCTGTTCGACAAGGCCGATCTCTGGCGTAAGCCCGAGAGACTGCCGCAACTCCTGCTGGCCTGCGAAGCCGACAGCAAGGGACGCACAGGTTTAGAGGACAGTCCCTACCCCCAAGGGGCCTATGTACAGCACTGTTTTGAACTGGCACGCAATGTGGCGATAAAACCTATCATAGAAGCGGGTTTTAAGGGCGCCGAGATCAAGGCGCAGTTACACAAGCAAAGGGTCGAGGCCATCGCCCAGTACAAGGGAAAAACCGCCTTAAATGCAAAGCCATAGCTAAGTGTTCGTTAAGTTTTAGTGATCATAAGCCAAAATTTGAGCAAAAACCCTCGACAGGCTTGATTTTGCACAATCATGAGATATTGTATTACGACCTTAGGGTGAAAATTCATAGCAATATAAATTGGCTATGACATAATTAACCAGTTGCAGTTGTACTTTTCGGCTGCTCCATTTCAATCCAACTTATTTAAAGGGATTTCCCAATGAACAAAAAAGTACTGATGATTGCTGGCGTAGCAATGACTGCCCTTCTTGGTGGTTGCGCAAACACTACTGCTCTAGAAGAAAGCGTTGCTAACCTAGGCAACAAAGTTGACCAGTTATCTGCTGAAGTTAGCTCTCTGAAGTCTGAGCAAGGTGCTCTTGCTGCTGACGTTAAAGATGCAAAAGCTGCTGCGATGGACGCACAAGCAGAAGCTAAGCGTGCTAACGACCGCATCGACAACATCGCTTCTTCTTACAAGAAGTAATGTGTCTGTATCGGCAACACACCTGTGTTGCCGATATGTTTTCCCCCACAGCATTAACTTTCAACTCTCTCCTAAACTCGTCATCCCCCACTCTTCATCTCAAGTTTCTCGGACTCAGCTCATCCTCTAAGCTTTTCCTCTAAGCTTTCTAAACCGACTGTATCTTAGTTTTCGTTTTGGCCTGTAGCACCTAGTCACGCGCGCCTATTCGCGACACTCACTCCAGACCTCCGCTAAAAAAGCGCCCACAAAAAAGGCGCCCAATGGACGCCTTAGTGATACTGAACGGTCACTCAAACCTAAGCTGCTAATCTAAGCTTCTAAAATCTAGGGAGTGATCTCTAAATCCTGAGCCGCCGTCAGCGGTGGATGTGAGATCACCATGGGGATGCCGTTCTGGGTCAGCAGGGCATCGTTTGCCTTGGTGTTATCGACGCTATCCTGGCTGATGAATTTCACCACCTTGCTGCTCAGGCTGATCACCTTCTCACGGGGCTGATCTTCCGTCTTAGACAGGGGCGAATGCACCTCGATGATCTGACGGCCGTCGGGCTCGGTAGCAATCTTCACCGTTTGATTGATCACCCTTACGCTATCGCCATATTTGGCCTGGTGGAATAGCCACTCGATATCATCAGGATTAAGCCTGATACAACCGGCACTGACGCGCATGCCGATACCGAAATCCTTGTTTGTACCATGGATCAGGTAGCTACCATCGCCATAGGAGAGCTGCATGGCATACTTACCCAGCGGGTTATCAGGGCCAGCGGGTACCACGGGAGGCAATACCTCGCCGCGCTCACGCAGGTGCTCGGCGCGCAGGCTCGCCGGCGGCGTCCAGCTCGGATTAGGAATACGCGCCTTGATCTTAGTGGTCATCTCTGGGGTTTCACGACCGATACGGCCAATGCCCACAGGAAAAACATGCACCTCACGACCATTCTTAGGGAAATAGTAGAGACGCAGCTCTGGCAGGTTGATCACTATGCCCTTGCGGGGCACGTCTGGCAGCAGCATCTGGGTGGGGATCACCAACTCGGTGCCGGGTGTCGGCAAGAAAGGATCCACTCCTGGGTTAGTTTCCATCAACTCCAAGATACCGATATTGTATTTATCGGCGATGGTTTTGAAGTAGTCCCCCTTCTGAACCACATGGGTCTGCAACTCGCCGACGAGGCGACCGCCGTTGGCTGGCAGGGAGTAGACATTGGCAAGTAACTGCAATGGCGCGAGACTCAAGATGAGCAACAGCAATTTACGCATCATCGAAACGGATTTCCAAAAATCGAGTTAAAGGTTTGGCTCAAAGGGTAACCCGAGCCGCCGGGATTTTCTAGTGGTGAATAATTGTACTTTCACCTAAGCGTCTTTCGTCGCCAGGGTGAGATAGAGATCGATCTCAAGCGATTCGAAATTCTGCTGAGCGATCTGACGCTTTATCTTGTCATTGGCCCGCCAGGCAAAGGGGGTCATCTCCAGCAGGGTCAGCGCCTGCTCGCCGCTAAGTGCCAGGGAGTAGCTAATACGTTCGCTCGCCACCAGGCTTACCCCCTTAGGCTGCTGCGGCTCCCCGCCCTTCTCGGTTAGGTTTGGATAGATAAACTCTCTTATCTGCCACAGATGACGGGGGCCCGGCGATAACCACACAAATGTGCCGCCGGGTTTAAGCACCCGCAGGGGCTCCTTGCCCTTGAGCGGCTTGTCAAACAGGCTCACCAAATCGAAACAGTCATCCATGAAGGGCAAGGTCTTGAGCTGGCTCTGGATCAGGCGGGCTTCAGGCTGCGCCTTCGCCGCCACGAACAGGGCGTTATCCGCCTCGGCGACCCCCGTCTGCTCGACAGCCAGGCCTAATGCCTTAAACACGCCATCGAGGGAGCGCAGGTAATAGCCCTCTCCGCTGTCGATATCCAGATGCGACAGCCTGGCATCCCTCGGCAATAGCTCACCTAGCTGACGCTGCAGCGCCTCGATAACGGGCGTGAAGATCCCCGATTCCAACAAGAAATGTTTGGCGCGCATCAGCTGGCGCGAATCGATATGGGGCTTCTTCGGCTGGCTGAACACCCAGTAACCCTGCGGCCCCTTATCGAAATGGTGTTTATTGGCGCAGTGCAGACCCTGAGAGTCTTGATGCACATTCATCGGCGCCTGGCAGAGGGGACACAAGTAATGACTCTTCATAGGACTCTCTTAAGTAAGATTGACTTATCGACCATTAGGCAAAAATCACCACACACAGGATAGCCCCTAAGACGAGACGATAGATAACAAACGGCGTCATCCCCATGCGACTGATGATCTTCAAGAAGTAATGAATACAGAGATAGGCGGCCACAAATGACAGCGCCGTGCCCAGTACCAGCGCCTGATAATCGATCGCCTCCTGGCTGGATAGCAAGTCTTTCACCACTAAGATAGCCGCGCCCAGACTCACAGGTACAGACATCAAGAAAGAGAAACGCGCCGCCGCCTCGCGGCTCAACCCCAGCGCCAAGGCCGCGGTAATGGTCGCGCCCGATCGTGAGGTGCCGGGGATCAGCGCCATCGCCTGTGCAAAACCGATAAGCAGGGCCTTCTTCCAGCCTACCTGAAACTCACTAAAGCCTTCACGGTTTAACTTATCTGCCCACCATAGCAATAGACCGAAGACGATGGTCGTAGTAGCGATCACCTCGATGTTTCTCAGATGCGTCGAGATAAAGTCTTTGGCGGTAAAGCCAAAGATCACCGCAGGAATGGTCGCCAGGATGATCCACCAGGCCAGCTTGCTCTCCTGGGTCTGCTTACGCGTCACCAGGCTGCCGGTCCAGGCGGTAAACATGGAGAAGAGCTCGCGGCGAAAATAGATCACCACGGCCAACAAGGATCCGGTATTCACCGCCACGTCGAAGGTCAGCCCCTGGTCCTGCCAGTCGAGCAACTGAGCGGGTAAGATGAGATGCGCGGAGCTTGAGATAGGTAAAAACTCAGTCAGGCCTTGGATCAGGGCCAAAACAATTACCTGAAAAATATCCATGATTATCCTTTAAGATTTGGGTCGGGTAAGAAAAATTAATAAGACCATTGAAATTCGACAGGCCACAGCTTCTGCTGCGACTTATCATAATTGTCCCACAGGGTCTGGTAGGAAAGCTGCGCCACCGGGTGTACCCGCTCGGGGGCGATCTCCGCCAGCGGCCAGAGCACGAAGGCGTTGGTGGTGATCTCGGCGCGCGGCAGCGGGATTGGGGAGTCTGTGACTAGGTCATCATAGAGCAGCAGATCCAGGTCCAGCGTGCGGGGACTAAACTTCTTGGCCCCCGGCAAACGACCATTGTCTGACTCTATCTGCTTGAACAAGGCCACCACCTCGGCGATGCCAAGCTGGGTATCGGCGGCAACCACCATGTTGAGAAAATTGCTGCCGTCGAAACCGACCGCCTCACTCTCAAACACACTGGAGAGACACAGGTTATCGAAATGCGCACTTAAGGCCTTGAGGGCGGCATTGAAGTAGCCCTCGGGGTATATATTACTGCCAATACTGATGAAGATGCGTGCCATAAGGTTACAGATGACCTCGCTCAATCTCGACACCCACCGCCTGGGCACTGGGGACGGCGCCGGGCTTCATCACCCTAACCTTTACCCAAGGCACATTAAATTCATCCATCACGCAATCGGCGCAGATCTGCGCCACCGTTTCGATGAGTTCTATCGGCTTCTCGGTGATCAGGGCCGTGAGCCGGTTAGAGACGGTTTCGTAGCACAGGGCTTGTTGGTAGTCGTCATTGGCTGCCGCCAGGCTGTTGTCCCAGGCCATCTCAAGATCGATCAACAGGTTTTGATGGATCTGCTTTTCCCACTCATAAATACCGATCACTGTTTCGACTTTAAGCTGTGAAATAAGTACCTTGTCCATGATGCCTCCCGATAGGCAAAAAATTAGGTAATAAAAGAGGTCTAATAAGCTACAACGACCAATATGGTTATAATGCCTCGGATCACACAGATAATCTGTGATTACCCCTTTCGTGCAGCCGAAAACCCAAGTAGGATAAGCGACTGTAATGACAACGAATCAGGGATTAGAAAACGGATGCCAAATCGCCCGTTATCATTACATGGCCAATCAACCAGTGCGTAAAATACAAGGTTTAATCAGCCGCCTCAATAACTAGGGCGGGATAATACCTTAAGAAGGATAAGGAAACCAATTTGAGCTTAACGCTGCTGACTCTAGCGATGATATTGACCGCTTACCTTGCGGGTTCGATATCCAGTGCCGTGCTAGTTTGTCGACTCAGAGGATTACCGGATCCTCGTAGCCAAGGCTCAGGTAATCCAGGGGCAACCAATGTGCTGCGCATAGGTGGTGCCAGCGCCGCCGCCATGGTGTTGCTGTTCGACATGCTAAAGGGCGCGCTACCCGCCTATGTCGCCTTCCGTCTCGGCGTCGACGCCGTCTCATTGGGGGTGATCGCCATCGCCGCCTGTCTGGGCCATATCTTCCCCATCTTCTTTAAGTTTAAGGGCGGCAAGGGCGTCGCTACCGCCTTTGGCGCCATGGCGCCTATCGGTGCCGACCTGTCACTGGCGCTGATCGCCACCTGGATTGTTATGGTGTTGATTTGTCGCTACTCTTCACTCGCCGCCATAGTCACGGCCCTACTCGCCCCGGCCTATACCTGGTATTTCGACGAGCGCTTTACTGTGCCCGTGGCCATGCTCTCCTTGCTGATCATCATACGTCACAAGGAAAACATTCATCGCCTGCTTAAGGGCGAAGAGTCTAAGGTCTCACGTAAGAAGCGCACCGACGGCAGCTAAGCGGCAGAACGCCTCCCCCTTCTCCCTCCTTGTTCCGCTTCGACCTCTAGAACATACCTCTTGCTCAATCAGACCTCACAGACTCCAAGCAAGGCGCAACAAAAAGCCCTTCTCTCGAAGGGCTTAAAGGCAAGAATAAAGCGTTATACCAATCACAGTAAACATGTGATCAGAAATAGCGCAGGAAAAACGCTTGAGAACAAAGCAGGATTTTTAGATAAGTAGTTATTCTACAATTAAAAATACTAATACAGTTATCGAGCGTTTTAACAAGCTAGAATGATCAATTGTTTATTACGATTGGTATTAGATTACACAGGCGGAAGCGAGTCCAGCGGCCAACGTGGCATCCCCTTAACGGAAAGCGGCTCAAGCTGATCGGCCTTGAGGCGCTGCATGCCGGCATAGGCGATCATGGCGCCGTTGTCGGTACAAAACTCTCCTCTGGGGTAATAGACCCTGCCGCCGAGTCCCTGCATCATCTCCGCCAGACTCTCACGCAAACGACTGTTGGCACTCACACCGCCGGCGATCACCAAGCGATTATAGCCGGTCTGCTTCAAGGCGCGTTTACACTTGATGGCCAAGGTATCGACCACAGCCTCTTCGAAGGCGCGAGCGATGTTGGCACGGGTCTGCTCATCGTCCGGCTCATCGGCAATGGTGTTGGCCGCAAAGGTCTTCAGGCCAGAGAAGCTAAAATCCAAGCCTGGACGGTCCGTCATCGGACGCGGAAAGCGGTAGCAGTTTGGCTCACCTTGGGCGGCCAGCTTAGCCAGTCTTGGGCCACCTGGATAATCCAGTCCCATCAGCTTAGCCGTCTTATCGAAGGCCTCACCGGCGGCATCATCCACAGATTCACCCAGCACCTGATAACGACCTATGCCTTCTACTGCCACCATCATAGAGTGGCCGCCAGAAACTAGTAGCGCCAGGAAGGGGAATTCGGGCACATCCTCTTCGAGCATAGGCGCCAGCAGATGGCCTTCCATATGATGTACGCCTACGGCAGGTTTTCCCCAGGCAAAGGCCAGCGAGCGCCCCACACAGGCGCCCACTAAGAGCGCGCCCACCAAACCAGGCCCCTTAGTATAGGCGATGGCGTCGATATCATCCTGGGTCGAACCAGCCTCTTTCAGGGCCTGCCTGATGAGCGGGATGATCTTGCGCACATGGTCGCGCGATGCGAGCTCAGGCACTACGCCGCCGTAGTCGGCGTGCAGTTTCACTTGACTGTAAAGTGCATGAGATAACAGGCCTTTTTCGTCATCATAGACGGCGATACCTGTCTCATCACAAGATGTCTCTATACCTAAAACTCGCATTTTTCCTCATCAAGCTAAATAAAGTGGCGGCCAATTTTACCTGCTTGCCCGCGGAAATACCAATGGATTGCGCGCCCCTGTCGATTCACCCACTTATAAAGGCCAAGCCCAGATGCCATGGAGCATGCACCAGGCACCTTCACCTGGTCGGTCATGATAGGGACACAAGGAAATGCTAAACTTAAGGATGTTGCTCCAATAAAGGATCCCGAAAGGATCGCCATAAGGGGTTTACAAAAGGTCGACAGTCGGTATAGAATTCCGCACCATTTTTAAATTAACTTGGGTTAAGAAATTAACTCAATACAAACTACACCTAAGGGGTGATGGCGTATGCCAATTATTAAAGTACGTGAGAATGAACCATTTGACGTAGCTCTACGTCGTTTCAAGCGCTCTTGTGAAAAAGCTGGTATCTTAGCCGACGTTCGTGCTCGTGAATTCTACGAGAAGCCAACTACTGCACGTAAGCGCGCTAAAGCTGCTGCAGTTAAGCGTCTTGCTAAGAAGCTTTCTCGCGAAAACGCGCGTCGCGTACGTTTATACTAATCTCTTATGAGCCTAGTTGATCAGCTAAAAGACCAGATGAAGGAAGCCATGCGCGCCAAAGATAAGGTGCGTCTGGGAACAATTCGTATGGCACTGGCTGCCATCAAGCAGATCGAGGTGGATAACCGCGAGACGCTAAATGATGATCAAGCCATAGCTGTCTTAACCAAAATGGTTAAACAACGTCGCGACTCTATCGCTCAATATGAAGCGGCGGGTCGCAACGAGCTAGCAGAAGCAGAAGCCGGAGAGATTCGAGTCCTCGAGACTTTCCTGCCTAAGCCTCTTTCTGAAGAAGAAGTTGCCGAGCTAGTAGATGCTACTATCCAAGCGGTAGGAGCATCATCCATGGCGGATATGGGCAAAGTAATGGGAGCATTGAAACCTAAGGTACAAGGGCGAGCCGACATGGCGTCAATTGGCGCTCTGATCAAGGCAAAACTCAAGTAACCTTAAGTTCGATGTATGAATGAGCCGTGCCTACGCACGGCTTGTTTGTTTCTACTCTTTCGGTTTAATTTCGCGAAAAGGCGGCATTTATACAGCAATGGCGATACCTCGTGAGTTTATTAATGAGCTTGTAGCTCGCACCGATATTGTCGATCTCATCGACGCCAAGGTCCCCCTGAAGAAGGCGGGCAAAAATCACTCTGCCTGTTGTCCCTTCCACAGCGAAAAGTCTCCCTCCTTTACCGTCAGCAGAGACAAACAGTTTTATCACTGCTTCGGCTGTGGCGCCCACGGCAATGCCATCGATTTCGTCATGGAATATGACAGGCTAGACTTTGTAGATGCCATCGAAGAACTCGCCGGCCGCTTAGGTCTGGAAGTGCCCAGAGAACAAGGCACGGGCAAACGTCGCGACGAGGGGCTAAGCCGTGACCTCTATCAGTTGATGGAAGAGGCTAGCCGCTACTTTCAGAACCAACTGAAACAGCACACGGACAAGCAGAAGGTGATCGACTATCTCGCCCACCGAGGACTGTCCGATGAGGTGATCGAACACTTCAACATCGGCTTTGCGCCCGATGGCTGGGATGGTCTGCTGGGACGTTATCGCCAAAACCAAGATGCCCAGGACAAGTTACTCACCGCGGGCATGGTGATCGAGAACGACAGCGGCAAGCGTTACGACAGGTTTCGCGACCGCCTCATGTTCCCTATCCGCGATCGTCGCGGCCGGGTCATTGGCTTTGGCGGTAGAGTCTTGGGTGACGGTACACCGAAATACTTGAATTCGCCGGAAACGCCCATATTTCATAAGGGCTATGAACTCTACGGCCTGTATGAACTCAAACAGAGACACAGGGATCCCAATCAGATCCTGATTGTCGAAGGTTATATGGACGTGGTGGCCCTGGCTCAGTTTGGCGTCGACTATGCCGTCGCCTCCCTAGGCACCTCGACCACGGCGGATCAGTTCCAGCTATTGCTCCGCAGCGCCAAAGAGGTGGTCTGCTGTTACGACGGCGACAAGGCGGGTAACGAGGCGGCCTGGCGGGCGTTGGAAACTGCCCTGCCCCTGCTCAAGCCCGGCGACCAAGTGAAGTTTATGTTCTTGCCCCAGGGGGAAGATCCCGATTCTCTGGTGCGCCAGATAGGCAAACCGGCCTTCGAGCAGCTGATTGCCGAGGCCAAGCTACTACCGGAATTTCTGTTCGATACCTTAGCCAACCGCTATGGCACGGACAAAGGCACCCTGGCTAAACAAGCCATGGGCCTGATAGAGAAAGTACAAGACACAGTTCTGCAGAGCCTATTGCTGGAGAATCTAGCCTACAAGCTCGGCATGAACAGTGCAGAAGAATTGCAGCGTAAACTCGGCTTTAAACGCATTGACGCAAATAAGCCTCTGCAAAACAAAGCGCTAAAGGGACGCGGTACTCCATTGCGACTGGCCATCGCCCTGTTGGTACAGCATCCGCACCTTGGCAATAACCTGCCGGTGCAGCCTGCGCTAAAACATATCAAGATGGCTGGCATAGATTTGCTCAGCCTCTTACTCGACAGAACTCGCGCCGAGAAGGTCAACAGCGCACAACTACTTGAACAGTTCAGGGGTGATCAACAATTAGACACCCTGAAAAAATTAGCCCAATGGGAGCATCAAGTGGCGGATGAAAACCTTCAGCAAGAGTTCAAAAAAGCCCTGATTTGGTTGAACAATCAATATATTGAGCAACGTTATCAGGAATTGAGCTTAAAACAGCACCATACTAAAGAAGAGCGGATGCAACTTAAAAAGCTCATTGCAGTGATCCAAGGGCAAGCTTAGAGCAAAATTTGTCTCATAAAGTAAACACTTGGACTAGCACAGCACAGTGCACACGGCTATAATTGACGATTTGCGCGGCACACATTGCCCGTCGTTGTAACAGTTACCCAACTTGGATGATATCTATGGAGCAGACTCCGCAGTCGCAACTCAAATTGTTGCTTGCCAAAGGTAAAGAGCAAGGTTATTTAACCTATGCAGAAGTGAATGATCACTTGCCTGCAGATATGGTCGATTCTGATCAGATCGAAGATATTATCCAGATGATTAATGACATGGGTATTCGCGTCTATGAGCAGGCGCCGGATGCCGATGAGATCATGATGTCTGAAGACAGCACCGATGAAGATGCTGCCGAAGAAGCTGCCGCAGCACTGGCTACGGTTGAAGCTGAACTGGGTCGTACCACAGATCCCGTGCGTATGTACATGCGCGAGATGGGTACGGTAGAACTTCTGACCCGCGAAGGCGAAATCGTTATCGCCAAGCGTATCGAAGAAGGGATCAACACGGTTCAGGCGTCTGTAGCCGAATACCCTCAAGCGATCGCCATGATCCTTGAGCAGTACGACCGCTACGAAGCTGAAGAAGTCAGACTATCGGACATTATCTCTGGATTTGTTGACCCCAATGCCGAAGACGTGGCGCCAACGGCGACTCACATCGGCTCTGAATTGTCGGACGACGATCTCGACGACGAAGATGATGAGGGCGATGACGAGGATGATGACGGCGATGAAGACGATTCGCCAAAAGGCCCAGATCCGGAAGAAGCGCGCGAGCGTTTCACACAGCTGCGTGAAGCACATGAAAAAGCCTTAAAGATCATCGAGATTAAGGGTCGTGAACACCCTGAGTCGACGGCCGCCCTGTTCGAAATTGGCGAGATCTTTAAAGAGTTCCGTCTGGTACCTAAGCAGTTCGACCGCCTGGTGAAGAACATGCGTGAAATGATGGACAAGGTGCGTATTCAAGAGCGCCTCATCATGAAGCTGTGTGTCGAGCAGGCCAAGATGCCGAAGAAGAACTTCGTTAAGGTCTACACCTCTAACGAAAGCAGCATCGAATGGTTCAACGAAGAGATTGCCGCCAAGAAACCTTATGCCGAAGGGCTGGAGATGGTTGCCGAAGACGTGCAACGCTGCCGCGCCAAGCTCGATGCCATCGAGAATGAAACTGGCCTGGCCATTGCCGCCATCAAGGACATCAACCGTCGCATGTCTATCGGTGAAGCCAAGGCTCGCCGCGCCAAGAAAGAGATGGTTGAGGCTAACCTGCGTCTGGTAATTTCTATCGCCAAGAAATACACCAACCGTGGCCTACAGTTCCTGGATCTGATCCAGGAAGGTAACATCGGCCTGATGAAGGCGGTGGACAAGTTTGAATACCGTCGTGGTTACAAGTTCTCGACCTATGCGACCTGGTGGATCCGTCAGGCGATCACGCGTTCGATTGCCGACCAGGCGAGAACCATCCGTATCCCGGTACATATGATTGAGACCATCAACAAGCTCAACCGTATCAGCCGTCAGATGCTACAAGAGATGGGACGCGAGCCGTCACCGGAAGAGTTGGCCGAGCGCATGTTGATGCCGGAAGACAAGATCCGCAAGGTACTCAAGATTGCCAAAGAGCCTATCTCAATGGAAACCCCTATCGGCGATGATGAAGATTCGCATTTAGGTGATTTCATTGAGGATACAACCCTCGAGTTGCCATTAGACAGCGCGACCGGCGAGAGCCTGAAGAACGCCACTCACGAAGTACTTGCCGGCCTGACTGCACGTGAAGCCAAGGTACTGCGTATGCGTTTCGGTATCGATATGAACACAGACCACACCCTAGAGGAAGTGGGCAAGCAGTTTGACGTAACCCGTGAGCGTATCCGTCAGATCGAAGCCAAGGCACTGCGTAAGCTACGTCACCCGTCTCGCTCAGAGATCTTGAAATCTTTCCTGGATGAATAGACTCGCTAAAAGCAGCTAAGACAGACAGCTAAAACAGTGCCGAAAAGCCAGCCATAGTGCTGGCTTTTCTATTTTTGTCTCCGCCTAACAAGCCGATTGCACAACAGATAAGCAGTTGAATTCAAAGTTCAGAATTCTTGCCAAATCGATGGTGACAAGCGCTTTTAAACCTCGTATACTTCTTTGCGCTTTCGATAGTGACGACTATCTTAAGTCGGCCCCTTAGCTCAGTTGGTTAGAGCACACGACTCATAATCGTTAGGTCCACAGTTCAAGTCTGTGAGGGGCCACCAATTTAAAACAAAAAAGCCTGCACCCTGTGTAGGCTTTTTTGTTATCTGTATCGCCTCATCCTAAGTCTTAACATGCCCAAGACTAACTCGGCACCTTGCGTCTAGCCTCCTGCTGCAACATAAAGCGCAAGAGATCCGACTGACGTTTCAGCTGCATCTGGTTCTTAACCCTCGCCTGGGCGATCACCGCATTGAGCGGTTTATGGATAAAATCTACCGCTCCCAACTCAAAGCCACTCACCTGCTGCTCTTCGTCATGATGTGCCGAGACAAAGATCACTGCAATCTCCTGAGTATCAGGCTGAGATTTCAGTTGCCGACAGACCTCAAAACCCGACATCCCCGGCATCTCGATATCTAGCAACAACAGATCCGGCTTAAAGCTATCGCACAGGGCAAGAGCCTCCTGGCCACTCAGGGCCGAAGCGATCTCATACTCCTTGCTCAATAGCTGCCTGAGAATGATGATATTGACCTGCATATCATCGACGATCAGTATTCTCCCCTTACGAGAAAAAACTAATGGAGACAATTCGTTATTCTGTTCCATTAACTACCTATCGACCTTTAATCGTTAAAATTTATGCGTTAAGTTTGGGCTGAGGCATTTTGTACCTCATCCTGGTTTTCGAGCGTCTCCTGCAGGCGTTCCATCAACTTCTCATAGCAAGGCTTAATCACCCCGAAGAGTAGATTCAACTTGTCACAGTTTTTCATCTTAGCCTCCATTTCCAGGCTCAGAAACTGCTCCTGCAATTGTATAGCGCCTAAGCTACTGGAGAGCCCCTTGAGCCCATGACTAAGCTGGCGAACCTTCTCAAAATCCTCGGCAGCTATCGCATCTTCAAGCTCCCTGAGTTGCCCTGGCGTCGTCTCATGATACATCTGACAAATCTCGGCAAACAAAACCTCATTGTCCATCAGCCGACTCAGAGCCAGCTTGCGATTCCAGACATAATCTTCATCGTTAACCTGGATCTCCTCATGGGGCTGGGATTCCAGCATGACCTCCTGATCGGCTTTCTCACAGACCGACACTAACCAGTCGACCACCTTCTCCTGCAGACGCTCAGCCAGGATAGGCTTGGTGATATAGTCATTCATGCCCGCCTCGATACACTTATCACGCTCGCCCATCAAGGCGCTGGCCGTCATGGCAATAATAGGGGTATCGACAAACGCCTCTCCCGCCTCCCCAGCACGGATCGCCCGGGTACAATCATAGCCATTGAGTATCGGCATCTGACAATCCATCAGGATAACCTGCACCGTCAGTCCTTCTTGCTCGCATTCCCTCAGCCTGGCTAGTGCCTCCTGCCCATTGGTGGCTCTGACAAACTCCAGCGACAGTTCCGACAAGATGCCCTGAGCAACCTCTATGTTGATCTCGTTATCATCGACCACCAGCACACGTGCGCCTTTGACACAGAGAGCCTCCTCGTCGCTGATCGCCAGTGCACGTTTACTCTTGCTCGATTCAACACCTGTGGCAGATTTCTGTGCGCCGAACTTGTGCATAAATTCGGAAAACAGCAGCGGGTTGTTCAAATATTCAAGCTCGATATTCTGCAGTGACTTATTACCGTCGGCACTCTTTTGAAATGCCAGCACCCTAGGCAAGCGTTTATGGGTCGCCGCCAGCGTCGGCCAGAGGCTATCGAGATCCGTAAGCAGTGAGTGACGCTGCTCGACAATCAACACATGAGGAAGCACCTCTGGAACAGGGGCATCCTGATTAAGCCAGTCACGAATAGGCGCGCCAGGCAGTAACTTACCACCTAGGCGAGCGACAGCCCCCTCGACACAGGCCTGCTGCGCCTCGTTGACCAGCAAGACACTACAGGTCATTTCATGAAGCAGCGCCTCGGGCGCCATCAACTTAAACTGGCCCTGATGCAACACCATGGTGAAGGTGAAGCTGCTCCCCTGCTCCTGATGAGACTCAAAACTCATCTTACCGTTTAATAGCTCACTGAGTTCCTTACAGATCGAAAGCCCTAAACCTGTGCCGCCATATTGCCCCGCAATACTAGAGGTCGCCTGGGAAAAGGCGGTAAAGAGCTTGGCCTGGTTCTCCTCAGCAATGCCTATGCCGGTATCAGACACCTGACAGGTAAACTCGAGCTCTCCCGTCTCTCGCAGACGACTATAGGCCCTCACCTTGATATATCCCTGCTCGGTAAACTTGATAGCATTGTTCACCAGGTTAGTCAGGATCTGGGTGAGTCGATGGGCGTCGCTCTCTATGCTCTGGCAACGAAGATCGACCACATCGATGACAAACTCGACCCCCTTCTCCTGCGCCTTCACCGCCATGCTGCTGCAGACACTCTCAACCAGGTTGAGCGGGCTGAAGGTACTGATGTCCAGATCTAACTTTCCCGCCTCTATCTTAGAGAGATCAAGCACATCATTGATCAGCGCCGACAGGGCATTTACGCTCACCTCGGCCATCTCCAGATAACGCTCCTGTCGCTCGCTCAGTGACTCCTTACGAACCAGATTCAGAGTGCCCACGATACCGTTTAACGGTGTGCGCATCTCATGGCTGATGTTGGAAATGAAGGTACTCTTCACATAGCTGGCCTTTTGCAGCTCCTGAGTCCTGACGGCCACCTTCTTCTCTAACTCGGTGTTGACCAATTGGATCTTCTTAGCCGCCTGCTTCTCGATGGAGACATCACGCATGATGACGGCCACGCCTAGGGCAAGTTTATTTTCTCCTAAGATGGGGGAAACCGACACAGAGAGATCCGCACTACGTCCCTCGTTCATCGGCAGAACCGCCTCGAGGTTAAGCGTCTTATTGCCCTGATTAGCCTTGCTCACCAACTCGGCCAGATTGACCTCGGGCAGCAGCGCCAGCTCGCTAATAAAGTGCCCCTTGGCATAATCGGCGTCATAGCCAAACAACAACTCGGCGGCGCGGTTCCAATTATTAACCACCCCACTGGTGTCCACCCCTATGATGGCATCTTTGGAGCCATCTATGATGGCCGCAGATTGCGCCTTTTCCTTGGCGAGCGCCTGACTATTGCGGGCACTGCGCCCCAGGATAATGACCACAAATAGAAACAGCCAGCCAATGGCCAACATAAAGGTGTAGACACTTATACGACGAGATACCGCCATCTCCTGCACATATTGTTTGGGAGCCATCAAAGTGACGGTAAGCCGACCACTCTGTGCTTCGTTTGACAGTGTAATTGTGCGCCTATAGGCATAATAAGGTCTATTGTCATGATAGCTATCCAGCGCCAGCTCAAAATTGCGTTTAAGGGTCTTACTCACTTGATAGTGTTTATCCCACACCAACTCGGGCTGCAGATCTCGGCTATAGCGCATCTCCTCATCGGGATGCACCAGAAAATAGCCTTCACCATCGGTCAACACCAGGTCGATAGGATCTGGCACTAAGCGTTTAAAGGAGGCAAGCAGTTCACCGGCATTGATGTTGACGATCAGCAGGCCAAATCTGCCCCCGCCGTCGTCGAAAATCGGGGTCGCTAGGCGGAGCATGGGACGGTATGGATAATCAATCTTGCCAAACTCGCGGTTCAGGTTGATGGGTGAGGTATAGATCTCCCCCTGTTGCAACGCTTTGCTGGCTTGAAAGTAGTCCCGCCCCTGCTTGTCCTGTAAGTTGATATCTTCAACCACCTGCACCGAGCCGCCGCGCCGGTCAACCCGAATCAGCTCCATGCCATCGGCACTTAGTATGCGTAGCTGTTCATACTCACTATTATTCTGCAGAAACGCGACAAAAATGGTTTCGAGACGATGACGCCACTGCTCGTAGCGGGTCTCATCCACGGGATCGATTCCCTGATTGTTTTTCGCCCGCGACAAGCCCGAGATGGGTGGCGTCTCAAACAGAAAACGTAAGTTATTAAAGTAAGAGTTGAGTCTGTGCTGAGCCTGGTTATTGACCTGCTCGCTTTGAGCCTCAAGATCGGCGCGCAGACTGTCGACGATATTCTGGTTTAATTGAGACTCGAAACTGGCGACGATGATCAATGCCACCGCCAGCACTAACAATGAGGCGATTAGCAGCAATGAACGTCCGCCAAAGAGAGAAGATAAGCGTGAAATCTGTCGCACCATGGACTTTAACTCCTTTTAATATCCAACCTCAGTAACACACTGTTATTAAACCGATACTCTTTAAGCATAAGCGACGCACTGCGCAGTACTCTATCGGAAGTTATGGCCATTTCACGGCTGTTACTAACTCAAAAGTTGTAATCAAACGCAATTTCACCACTTAGCATTAAAAATCCCTAAGCAAACTGATTATAGTCGGCTAAGCTAAATGTAGGCGGCAGATTTGAAAAGGAATTCTTTTATGCTTTTCGGCAACGATGTAGAGGCTCGGCAAAAAATATTAGTTGTCGACGATGAGAGTGCAAATCTACATCTTCTGGAACAGTCCCTTACCGATCTGGCCGAGATCATCTGTAGCACAGGCGGTCAGGACGCGCTGGACAAGGCAGAACTGCATCAACCCGCCATCATATTGCTGGATATCGAGATGCCACATATGAATGGCTTCGAGATGTGCAAGCGTCTGAAGAACAACCCCAAGACCTGCAACAGCGCGGTGATCTTCGTCACCGCCCATAGCGAGAGCAGCTTCGAATATAAGTCCCTCAGCTCAGGTGGCATAGACTTCATCCACAAACCCATAGATCTCACCACCTGCCGCCTGCGTGTCAAGAACCACCTGCTACTCAAGCGTCAGGAGCAGACCATCATAGAGGCACGCCAGGACATGCAGGCCCTGGTCAATCAGATCCCCTCATACATCTCCTATTGGTCCAAGGATCTGCTCAACCGTTTCCATAACGACTACAACGGCAAGTGGTTCGGCACTATCCCCCAGGACGCGCTGGGCAAACCGGCCTCGAGCCTATTACCCAAGGCACTGTATGAAGAGGTATTGACGCGCATCGCCAGCAACAAACTCAAGCATCAATTTGAGATTGCCCTGGAAAATAAGCCAGACAAGATCGAGTATGCCCAGGCCCATCTCACCATAAGAAAGCACGAGGGCCGTATCGCAGGCTTGCTGCTGACCCTGACGGATATCACCTCCATCAAGCAGGCCAAGAGCCAGCTGGATATGGAGAATCGCCGCCTGAAGATCATGCTCAATACCATAGGCGACGCTGTCATCGCCACCGACAGTAAGGCGAAGATAACCTTTATGAACCCTATCGCCGAACGCCTTACCGGCTGGGTAAGCCGTGACGCCATCGGCCTGCATATCGAGCAGGTAATGGATCTTTGCGATGCCAAGACAAAATACCGTAGCCCCAATCCGGTCACCATCGCCATCAATGAGAAGCGCAACGTCGCCATGGCGCTCAACTGTCAGCTCACCAGTTTAGATGGCACCATATTTCAGATAGAAGATTCGGCGGCACCCATTACCGACAGCGAGGGCGAGGTCATTGGTGGCATCATGGTGTTCCATGACTGCAGCGAGTCCGTGGCCATGTCGCTAAAGATGAGCCATCTGGCGAATCATGATCAACTCACGGACCTCCCTAACCGCATCCTGTTACATGACAGGATCAATCATGCCTGCTCCGTGGCCGACTCCTACGACACAAGCGTCGCCCTAATGTTGATCGACATAGACCACTTCAAATACCTCAACGACTCTTTAGGTCACAGTTATGGGGATCAGGTGATCAAGCAGGTATCGAAACGATTACAGTCTCTCATCGATCCCAGCGCCACCCTGGGGCGCATTGGCGGTGACGAATTCATCCTGCTGCTCCCCTCTCTGAGCGCCACCAGCCAGGTTGACTCTATCGCTACGGATATCGTGAGAAGCCTCAACACGCCTTTTCGTATCGATGGTCAGGAATATACCCTGTCGGTCAGCGTCGGCATAAGCATCTACCCCTCGGACGCCCTCAGGCCCGAGGAGCTGATGACCCATGTGGATGCCGCCATGTATCGCGCCAAGGACCTGGGCCGTAACCGCTTCTGCTATTTTTCTGAAGATCTGGAGCAGGAACTGGTTAAACGTCACGAACTGGTCACCCTGCTACGAAACGCCATCGATACAGAGGCCATTGAGGTCTACTACCAGCCTAAGGTAGATCTAAAAACCAAGGAGATCATCGGCGCCGAAGCCCTCGCCAGACTTTACGATCCCAACGGCAAGCTGATCTCCCCCCTGGATTTCATCCCCCTTGCGGAAGAGACAGGCCTGATCCATCAACTGGGAGAGATCATCTTAAAGCAGAGCTGCATGGCTGCTAAGGCATGGCAGGATAAAGGCAAACCACTGCAAATAGCGGTCAATATCGCCGCCAAGCAGTTTAACAACCCTGACTTTTGTGACTCTGTGGCCAAGGTGCTTGAACTCACTGGGCTCGACAGCAGCTTCCTGGAACTTGAGGTGACGGAAAGCTCCCTCATGTATGATTTCGATGAGGCGCTCAATGTACTCAACACCCTCTCCTCACTTGGGCTGAGCATCGCCATCGATGATTTCGGCACCGGCTATTCGAGTCTCAGCTACCTCAAGTTCTTCCCGGTAAATACCTTAAAAATCGATCAATCTTTCGTGAAGGATATGATGGGAGATGAGCAGAGCCTGGATATCGTCAAGGCGGTGATCCATTTGGGCAAATCCCTCAAGCTCAAACTGATCGCCGAAGGCATAGAAGATGCCGAGCAGCTGCAAAAACTGGTCTCACTTGAGTGTGAACAGGGCCAGGGCTATATGTTCAGCAAGCCACTCCCCCTAACAGAATTTGATCAACGCTTTATTCGCTAACCCTCCTTCCTTGTTCCCTTTCTCCTCTTCCCTTGACTCTAAGGGGAAATAACGTAACATCCTCAGCGCCTTAACCAGTGTGTAACACTCGTTACTCATGCGTACAATTGAGGCCTAGAGATACCGTCACGAAGGAGAGAGCATGACAACACTACCCAAGGATATCGCCAACCTATCGACCATAAAGAGCAAAGGCAAAGGCGCCATTGTCTTGGTCGCCGGCTTACTTTTCGCCCTGATTCTATTCAGCCAGACCATGTACACGGTTGACGAGGGACATGTGGGCATCATCAAGCGTTTCGGTCAAGCGACAGAGCAGGTCAACCCAGGCCTGCACATCAAGATCCCTTTTGTCGATAAGGTAGAGATCTTAGAGATACGTACTCGCAAGAACGTCGAGAAGCTCAATGCCTCGACCCACGAGCAGATGCCGGTCACCGCCGAGGTGTCGATCAACTGGACCGTCAATCGTGACCAGGCCTTCGATCTGTTCAAGAGCTATGGTGGCCTGAGCCAGTTCGAGTCTCGTATTCTGGATCCAAAACTCAGATCGGCCGCCAAGGATGCCCTTGCGCGCTATAAGGCCGAGGAGATCATCCAAAACCGCAGCCGGGTGATCGCCCAGATCGAAGACTTCCTCATCGAAGAGATGAAGGAATACCCGGTCAAGCTCGACTCGGCGCAGCTGGAAAACCTCGGCCTGCCGCAGAAGTATATCCAGTCTATCGAGACTAAACAGACAGAGAAAAACCTGGCGGCCGCCGAGAAGCATCGTCTTGAAAGACAGAATCTGGAGGCCCAGCGTGAAGTAAACACGGCCAACGCCAAGCGTGACGCCGCCAAGGCCACCGCCGACGGTAAGGCTTACGCCATTCAGACCGAGGCAATTGCCGAAGCCGAAGCGATTCGCCTCAAGGGTATCGCCGAAGCAGAGGCGATCAAGAAGAAGGCCGAGGCGCTGAGAGAATCGCAGACTCTGGTGGATTATGTGCGTGCCCAGCAGTGGAATGGCCAGATGCCGACCACCATCATGGGCAGCGACCAGAGCGTGCTGTGGAACATGACCAGTAATACCAATCGTAATAAATGATTAATCATTCTAGCTTGTTAAAACGCTCGATAACTGCATTAGTATTTTTAATTGTAGAATAACTACTTATCTAAAAACCCTGCTTTGTTCTCAAGCATTTTTCCTGCGCTATTTCTGATCATATATTTACTGTGATTGGTATAAGAAGCAGTAAGCTAGCTATACCGGCCTGATTCATAGGCACAAAAAAGCCCGCATCGCGCGGGCTTTTTTAATGGCAATAACTTGGCTAGACGCCCAGCTTGTCGCGCATCGTGTAGTACCAGGCACCGATAGCCGAGAAAGGCACCTGCAGCAGGTGACCGCCCGGGAAGGGGTAATGGGGCAGTTGTGCGAAGGCATCGAAACGTTTCGCCTGGCCATTGATGGTCTCGGCCAGTATCTGCCCCGCCAGATGGGTATAGGTCACCCCATGGCCGCTACAGCCCTGAGAGTAATAGATGTTCCCGCCGATACGGCCCACCTGCGGCAGACGCGACAGGGTCAGCAGGAAGTTACCCGTCCAGGTAAAGTCTATCTTCACATCCTTGAGCTGCGGGAAGGTCGCCAGCATCTTAGGACGAATGATCGCCTCGATGTTGGCAGGATCCCGGGCGCCATAGACCACACCACCACCATAGATTAGACGCTTGTCACCAGACAGCCTGAAATAATCCAGCAGATAGTTACAGTCTTCGACGCAATAGTCTTGCGGCAGCAACGAGTGCGCCAACTCTTCACCAAGCGGCTCTGTGGTGATCACCTGAGTACCACAGGGCATGGACTTGGCCTGCAGCTCAGGCAGCAGCCCCTTGAGGTAGGCGTTACCGGCCACGATAACGAACTTACACTTCACCGAACCTTCCTGGGTGTGCACCACAGGGCTGTCGCCCTGATCGACGCGGATCACCGCCGAGTCTTCGAAGATCTGTCCGCCCAAGGACTCTACCGCATCGGCCTCACCCAGCGCCAGATTTAGCGGGTGAATATGGCCGCCGCTCATGTCTAACATGCCGCCCACGTAGCGCTCGGTATCCACCACGCCGCGAATGCCCTTCTCATCCAGCAGCTCTAAGTGCCCCAGATGACCATGCTTCTCCCACAGCGTCTTCTGCGCCTCGAGATGGCCCATCTGTTTCTTGTTCAGCGCCGCAAACACGCCGCCATCTTTCAGATCGCACTGGATGTTGTATTTAGCCACCAGCCCCTTGAGAATGCGGCCGCCTTCGAAGGCCATCTGACCAAACAACTTGGCCTGCTCTGTGCCCACAACCTTTTCTATGGTGTCGATATCCCGGCTGAAGCTGTTGACTATCTGGCCGCCGTTGCGTCCGGATGCGCCGAAGCCTACTCTGGCCGCCTCCAGCACAGTCACCTTAAAGCCCGCCTCCAGCAGATGGATCGCCGACGAGAGGCCGGTATAACCCGCGCCTATGATACAGACGTCGGTCTCTATGTTATCGCTTAACTTGTCGCGCAGCGTCTTGGTGTTGGCAGACGCCGCATAATAGGAATTTGCATGAGGTGTACAGGTCATATCATTCACCCTGAATCGTTATAATAATGGCTTGGGTTGACAGGCGCCGCGGGGCGCCTGCTATCTAGAGCTATCGCTGCGAGCCTAATCGCTGACCATACGGCTACGTTTGTCGGCGCGGCGGGCCAGGTACCAAGAGATGAAGGCAATCAGCGAAACGATTAAGATGATCAAGGTCGCCAACGCGTTGATCTTAGGTGATACCCCCATACGCACGGAGGAGAAGACCACCATAGGCAGGGTCGTTGCCCCAGGCCCAGAGGCGAAGCTGGCGATCACCAGGTCATCCAGCGACAGGCTGAAGGAGAGCAGCCAACCCGCGATCAGCGCCGGAGAGATCATGGGCACAGTGATGTGGAAGAAGGTCTTGAGTGGCGTCGCCCCCAGATCCTGAGCCGCCTCCTCGATAGACATATCCAGTTCACGCAGCCTGGATGAGACCACCACGGCCACATAGGCGGCGCAGAAGGTCGAGTGGGCGATCCACACGGTCAACATGCCACGCTCGGCGGGCCAGCCCAGCAGATCCGCCATGTGCACGAACAGCAGCAACAGCGACAGACCCGTGATCACCTCTGGCATAACCAGGGGCGCGGTGATCATGTTCGACAGCGTCATCTTGCCCCAGGAGCGAGCGAAGCGTGTCATCACGAAGGCCGCCATGGTGCCGAGGATCACCGCCATGGTGGAGGCGAAGAACGCCACCTTTAAGCTGGTCGCCACCGCATCGAGGATCTGATCGTCGCGGAACAGCTCGCCATACCACTTGGCCGAGAAGCCGCCCCAAACCGTCACCAGCTTAGACTCGTTGAAAGAGTAGAACACCAGGATGAACATGGGCGCGTAGAGGAAAAACATCCCACCCCAGAGCATCAGGGTGGAGAAACTCAATTTTCTTAGTCTGTTGCTCATATCGTCTTCTCCATACTTCTGGACTGATAACGATGGAATAGGGTGATAGGGATGATCAAGAGTGCCAACATCACGATGGCGAGCGACGAAGCGACCGGCCAATCACGGTTGTTGAAGAACTCCTGCCATAACACCTTACCTATCATGAGCGAATCGGGACCGCCCAATAGCTCAGGGATCACAAACTCCCCGACCACAGGAATAAACACCAGCATAGACCCTGCAATCACCCCGCCTTTCGACAGCGGCAGGGTCACCTTCCAGAAGGTATTGAGACTGCGTGAGCCGAGATCTGCCGCGGCCTCGAGCAA
Source organism: Shewanella aquimarina (assembly GCF_023349185.1). GTDB lineage: Bacteria > Pseudomonadota > Gammaproteobacteria > Enterobacterales > Shewanellaceae > Shewanella > Shewanella aquimarina. The sequence goes on from NZ_JAKIKY010000016.1 coordinate 46,637, forward strand.
ACTGCCATCGAGCTGCGACAGGTTGGCGTACAGCGGCAAGATCATAAAGGGCAGATAGGTGTAGATAATACCGATATAAACCGCGAAATTAGTATTGAGCATCTGAATCGGCTCAGAGATCACTCCCAGCCACATCAGCAGGTTATTGACCACCCCGTTGTTACTCAGTATCCCCATCCAGGCATACACCCGGATAAGAAACGAGGTCCAGGATGGCAACATCACCAAGAGGATCAGCACAGTCTGGTGCTGCTTAGGTGCCCTGGCGATGGCATAGGCCATGGGGTAACCAATCAGCAGACAGCCGAAGGTGGTGACAAACGCCATCTTGAGCGAGCCCAGATAGGCATTGATATAGAGATGATCTTCGAAGATCAGGATATAGTTGCCCAGATTGAGCATGATCTGCAGCGACTCGTCGGCATATTGATACAGCGCCTCGTAGGGCGGGATCGCCACGGCCGGCGTCGACAAACTGATCTTCAATACGATGGCAAACGGCAAGGCAAAGAACATCAGCAGCCAGAAGTAGGGCACGCCTATCGTCCAGCACTGTCCCTTGGGCAAACGAAACTTCAATGACTTCTTCATAACGCCCCCGTTAAGATCTCAGTACAACGGCACTGGTCGCTTCCCAACTGACGAAGACATCCTCTTCCCAGGTGGGCGAGTCGGCGCGGCGGTCACTGTTGGTCATCACAGATTGAATGAGCTGTCCGTTACACAGGCGTATATAGTAAACCGAGATGCCCCCCAGGTAGGCGATATCTTCGACCTTACCGGCGCACCAGTTGCGTGCCTCGCCTGGCTGCTCGCGGCTGATGTGAGTCTTCTCGGGACGAATCGCCACCCACACCTGGGTGGTGTCCACACTGGTCGACACACCGTAACCCACATAGAAGGGCTGAGGAATGTTGGCCACATTGATCACCACGTGGTCTACCTCATCCTCGACAATATCCCCCTCGAACAGGTTCACGCTGCCGATAAACTCGGCCACCATGCGGTTAGCCGGGCTCTCGTAGATATCCATTGGCGAACCGGTTTGAGCGATCCAGCCATCGTTCATGATGGCGATCCGCTCGGCCATGGTCATGGCCTCTTCCTGATCGTGGGTAACCATCACACAGGTCACCCCGACCGCCTCGAGAATGTCCACCACCTCCAGCTGCATCTGAGTACGCAGTTTCTTATCCAGCGCCCCCATAGGCTCGTCCAGTAGCAAAAGTTTTGGACGCTTGGCCAGCGAACGCGCCAGGGCCACACGCTGACGCTGACCACCGGAAAGCTGATTAGGCTTACGCTTGGCATAAGGCTCCATGTGAACCAGCTTGAGCATCTCTTTGACACGCTGCTCTATCTCATCCTTGGGCATCTTGTCCTGCTTGAGACCGAAGGCGATATTTTGCGCCACCGTCATGTGCGGAAACAGGGCGTAAGATTGGAACATCATATTGATGGGGCGCTCATAGGGCGGCATGTCGGTAATATCCTGGCCATCGAGATAGATGCGTCCCTCGGTCGGCTTCTCAAAGCCGGCCAGCATGCGAAGCAGCGTCGATTTCCCCGAACCTGAGCCGCCAAGCAATGCAAAAATTTCCCCACGATTAATATTTAGCGAGACGTCGTCCACGGCGCGAACATCGTCAAATAGCTTGCTGACTCTCTCGATCTTCAGCAACACCTCTCCTTGCGTCTTTGTTGTCGGTTTGTTGGTGACGCCCGAATTGCTAGCCATAATACTTCTCCACAAAAAGCACCAGTAAGGCACCTACTGCAATAGTTAAGATGATCTTAAAGAAAGGAGGGCAAGCGACCTTGCCCTCTAATACAGGCATTACATGCCAGATTTGACCTTAGTCCACACACGAGTCATGGCACGCTGCGCCTTCATCGGACGCACATCGGCCACATACAGGCGTGACAGCACTTCAGGGGTAGGATAGATAGCCGCGTCGTTACGGATCTCTTCATCCACCAGCTCCTGAGCAGGCACGTTAGGGTTAGCGTACGCCACATAGTTAGTGATAGGTGCAATCACCTCGGGGCGCAGCAGATAGTTAATAAAGGTGTGAGCGTTCTTCACGTTCTTAGCATCGGCAGGAATCGCCAACATATCGAACCAAAGATTTGAACCTTCTTTCGGAATTGCATAACCAATCACCTGACCATTCTCGGCCTCTTCGGCGCGTGCGGCGGCCTGGAAGACATCACCCGAGTAACCGAATGCCACACAGAGATCGCCATTGGCCAGATCGGTAATGTAGCGTGATGAGTGGAAATAGGTCACGAAGGGACGGATCTTCGCCATCACCTCACCCGCCTTGGCGTAGTCTTCGCTCTTAGTGCTGTTAGGATCCAGCCCCAGGTAGATCATCGCCATCGGCAGCATCTCGTCGGCACTGTCCAGCAGCGAAAAGCCACACTTAGAGATCTTCTCGGCATACTTAGGGTTAAAGACCAGCTCCAAAGAATCGACCGGCGCGTCTTCACCCAATACTTGCTTCACCTTAGCCTCGTTATAGCCTATGCCAGTAGTGCCCCACAGGTAAGGCACGGCGTGCTCGTTACGTGGATCGGCGGTTTCCAGCTGCTTCATCAGTTCAGGATTGAGGTTCTTGTGGTTGGTCAGCTGTGACTGATCCAACTTCTGGAAGGCACCTGCCTTGATCTGCTTTGCCAGAAAGTTGTTTGACGGCACCACGATATCATAGCCAGAACGACCCGATAGCAGCTTAGCCTCGACCACTTCGTTGCTGTCAAACACATCGTAGACCACCTTGATGCCCGTCTCTTTCTCAAAATTGGCTAGGGTATCTTCGGCGATATAATCAGACCAGTTATATACTCTAACCACCTCTTCGGCGCTGGCGACAGAGCTTGCAAATACCCCGGCGGTGACCAGAGCGAGTGTTGTCATTTTCTTTAAAAGCTTCATGCTATCTCCTTGTTAGCTTGCCAGTAGTCTGATGATTACTGCCATTGCATTGCCGCTTGTGACGGCTTTCATTGTTATTATTGCCAATGCTACAGCTTACAACTGCATCGAACCTGTTTAACATTCATCGCTAGTGTAAAATCGAACATATCCACCATCAATATGAATTTATATCTATTTACACCGGTTAGTTATCCATGATTCAACCAGGGGGTTAATCCCCCCGGCAATCTTGCTTCATTTTGTCGCCAACCCTGCCCCAGAGTGGTGCAGAGCCCCTAGACGGTCAGCAGCAGGAACTCGCGCTCCCATGAGCTGATCACCCGGCGGAAGTTTTCCAGATCCGCCTGTTTCACCGCAATATAGCCTGTGGTGAAGGTATCCCCCAGATATTCCCTAACCGCCGAGCTTTCCGACATCACCGCCAGCGCCTCTTCGAGTGTCAGCGGCAGGCTGATCCCCTGGCGATTCTCGTTGGCGCGTCCATGCATAGGCGTGGAGGGTTTCACATCTTCCACCATGCCCATGTAACCACACAGCAAGGTGGCCGCGATGGCCAGGTAGCTGTTGGCATCGGCACCGGCGATACGGTTTTCGATGCGGCGGTTCTGTGGCGACGACTCGGGAATACGCAGGCCACAGGTACGGTTCTCATCGCCCCACTCTAGGTTGACCGGCGCCGAGGTGCCCGGCAGGAAACGCCTGAAAGAGTTTACGTTGGGTGCCATCAGGGGAAGCAGCTCGGGAATATACTTCTGCAGGCCGCCTATGTAGCTCAGGAACTTAGCACTTTTCGTGCCGTCCTCGTTGGTAAAGACATTCTTGCCGGTCTTGATATCCACCACACTCTGGTGGATATGCATGGCGCTGCCCGGCTCATCGGTGACAGGCTTGGCCATGAAGGTGGCACACACGTCATGCTTGAGCGCTGCCTCACGCAGGGTACGCTTAAACACAAACACCTGATCCGCCAGCGAAAGAGGGTCGCCGTGGCTGAAGTTGATCTCCATCTGGGCCGTGCCCTCTTCATGGATCAGGGTATCGATATCCAGTCCCTGAGCCTCGCACCAGTCGTACATATCTTCAAATAAGGGATCGTACTCGTTGGCGGCGTCGATTGAGAAAGACTGACGACCCGACTCCTTGCGGCCACTGCGGCCCACGGGCGGAATCAATGGAATATCGGGATCTGAGTTTCTATGGGTCAGATAAAATTCCATCTCGGGTGCGACGACTGGCTTCCAGCCCTTGTCTTCATAGAGCTTGAGCACCTTCTTGAGCAGGTTACGGGGCGACAGTTCTATGGGGTTACCCATCTTGTCGAAGGTGTCGTGGATCACCTGGGCGGTGGCTTCGACCGTCCAGGGCAACATGAATACCGCGTTCGCATCTGGGACACAGACAAAGTCGATATCCGCCTTGTCCAGCAGGCTGTCATACAGGTCGTCATCCACATAGTCGCCGGTCACTGTCTGCAGCAGCACACTCTCAGGCAGGCGCATCCCCTTCTCGTCGATAAACTTATCCACCGGGGCGATTTTACCGCGGGCGATCCCCGTCATATCGCTGATGACACACTCCACCTCGGTGATCTTATTGGCTTTCAAATAATCGATTAACTTCTTCATGCTTCACTATCTCTTGCGTTGAGCTGCTCTGGCTTGGCAGGCTTGACTAAAGGCACTGAAAATTGAGCGATAGAAAGGGGTCTCTAACACCTTCCATTCGGGGTGAAACTGCACCCCCAGCGCGAAATTTTTCGCCTCTTTGACCGAAAACGCCTCGATTAATCCATCGGGGGCATAGGCTTCTGGCCGCAATCCAACACCCAAACGGTCAACACCTTGAGTGTGCACAGAGTTCACCTCTGCCAAATTGCGGCCCCAAGCCTCGTGGAGTAATCCCCCCGGTTCTATCTTCAACGGATGAGACAGGCCGTACTGCACCTCGACGTCAGCCGTCTTGTCTTCTCTGTGTTCAATATAATCGCCAACTTCATGCAATTTCTGATGCAGGCTGCCACCAAATACTACATTCATCTCCTGAAATCCCCGGCAGATGGCCAGCACAGGCACACCAGCATCGATCGCTGCCTTCAGCAGCGGCAGGTTGGTGGCGTCGCGCTTGGGATCGTGTAGGGTATCTGGGTCACTCGCCACACCGTCATAGTGATGGGGCTCGATATTGGAGGGCGAACCGGTGAACAGCAGACCATCTAATCTGGGCAATATCGTCTCGGCCGGGCAATGGCCAAGTGCGGGGATCACCAAGGGCCAGCCCTGGGTGGCATCGGCAATACTCAGTAGGTATTTCTCGCCAACGATATTGAATGGGTGCAGGCCTACCTGTTGATTACAGGCCGTGACACCGATAACAGCAAGTCCTTCATCGGACATAGTTCACCTTTAGCTTTGTTGCGTCTTCTTATAGTTATAACAATGAACAGACTTCAACCAATGTTCATTTTTTCACACACTACACTGAAATAGTTGACGAGGCAATAGCCCGCAGAAAACAAAATATACAACAGAATAACAATTAGAATAAAACTCAATTAAAACAACATTAAAAGAGAAATAAAATTAATGTAAAGCCGAAAACAGGCGAAAATCACGCCAAGGGTTTTGTGAACCAGCTCCCACAGAAAAGCCAACTTCAGAAATGGGCCCTATGGCCTTAATGGACAAAATTATTTACATAATCGAGCGTGCAATGGCTCAGCCATATGGGCATAGACATACCGAGATGGGCAGGGAAACAATAGAGAGGGGGAAGGATGGATAGGCCGGGCGATACCCGGCCTACTAATATTTTGTTAGAAGTTTGCCGGCGTCGTGGCGCTGACGATGCGACAAGGCTTGTCGAAAGGATTGCGGAACCTGTGGGGCAACTCACTGTTGAAGTAGTAGCTATCGCCCTCGCTGAGCACATAGACCTCGTCGCCTATGGTGATCTCCAGTTGGCCCTCGATCACCATGGCCGCCTCTTCACCCTCATGCTGTAGCATCTCTTCGCCGGTATCAGACCCAGGGGGATAGACCTCGTTCATCACAGACATGGCGCGGTTGGGGTAGTCTCTGCCGATCAACTTGTAGTCCAGGTTGCCATCGCCTATATCCAGCAGCTCGCCAGAGCGGTAGACCACCTTCTGCTCGCTGGGCATGCTCTCCTCGATAGAGAAGAAGTCCACCAGCGACATGGGCAAACCCGACAACACTTTCTTCAGGGAACTCACCGAAGGACTGACGCTGTTCTTCTCGATCATAGAGATGGTGCTGTTGGTCACGCCGGCACGCTTGGCCAACTCGCGTTGCGATAACCCTTTCATTTTACGAACAGCTTTGAGATTTGCGCCTATATCCAAAAAACATCTCCTATTCAACAAGACCCCGGAAGAAACAATTTTCCATACTAGTTTGTATCAAACTAAAAAGCATGTTAAATATAATCAACAGGTGTGAATTATAACCAACTCAAGGGTCAAAAGTATACTTACTCTGGCCAATTTAGTCGAATAACAAGAATAAAACCCTCACTCGGAGCCAAAATGACCACCAAGCGCCCTGTCCACAGTGACCAATATCCCGACTCTTACTATCATGCCACCGCCAATGCCCTGGAAGCTTTACCTCAACTCACCGAACGGATCAGCGCCGATGTCTGCATCGTCGGCGGCGGCTTTAGTGGCATCAATACCGCCATCGAGCTAGCCGAGAAGGGCTTCGAGGTAGTATTACTGGAGGCGAAACGGATCGGCTGGGGCGCATCTGGCCGCAACGGCGGCGAGCTGATCCGCGGCATAGGCCATAATGTCGATCAGTTTCGCAACGAGATAGGCTCAGAAGGCGTCGCGGCCATCGAGCAGATGGGCTTCGAGGCGGTCGAGATAGTGCGTAACCGCGTCGCCAAGCACAGTATCGACTGTAACCTGCAGATGGGCTACTGCGATCTGGCCACCAAGCCGAGACACATGAAGGAGCTCGCCGCCGACTATCAGGAGATGCTCCACCAGGGCCGTGAGGGCTTTAAGCTGCTGGAGAAGCACCAGCTTGGCGAAGTGATTGGCTCAGATCTCTACTGCGGCGCCCTGGTCGACATGAACAGCGGCCACCTGCATCCCCTCAATCTGGCACTGGGCGAGGCCAAGGTGGCCCGCAGCCTGGGGGTCAAGATGTTCGAATACAGCGCCGCCACCAAAATCGTCAAGGGCGAGCGCCCCTGCGTACATACAGAGCATGGCCGCGTCGACTGTCGCTATCTGGTCCTCGCCGGTAACGCCTATATCGGCCATGAACTCAACGGCTATATAGGTGGTAAGGTGCTGCCTGCCGGCAGTTATCTGTTGGCCACCGAGCCACTGTCCCAGGAGATGTGCGATGAGATTATCCCGCAAAACATGGCCTTCGCCGACATGCGTATCGATCTCGACTATTTCCACCTCTCCCAGGACAATCGCCTGCTGTTTGGCGGCCTGTGCACCTATTCGGGTAAAGATCCTAAGGATATCGACGCGGCGCTGCGCCCCAACCTGGAGAAGGTGTTCCCCCAGCTCAAGGGGGTGAAGATAGAGTATGAATGGGGCGGCATGATAGGCATAGGCGCCAACCGCCTGCCACAGATAGGTCGGCTGCCGGACTGCCCCAACATCCTCTACGCCCAGGCCTATGCCGGTCACGGCGTCAATGCCACCCATATGGCGGCCAGGCTTATCGGCGAAGCCCTGACGACTCAGGCCGAAAGGTTCGATATCTTCGACAGGGTACAACACATGACCTTCCCCGGCGGGCCGAGATTCCGCTCCCCCATGTTGGCGGCGGGCATGCTGTATCACAGGCTGAAAGACCTGTTTTAGCCTAAAAACTAAAATAAAACAGTCAGCATAAAAAAAAGGTGCCCTAGGCACCTTTTCTGTTAGTAACGATTACGCCCCCTGCTCAATAGGCAAGTCGGCATTGCTGCCCCAGTCGGCCCAGGAGCCATCATAGAGCACCGCCTTGTCATGTCCCGAGGCCACAGAGGCTAAGATCAGGATACAGGCGGTGATGCCTGAGCCGCAGCTGAAGATCCGCTCTGCTTCCTGCTCACCCACCTGCTCTCCTACCAACTGCTCAAACATGGCCTGCAGGTCCTCGACCCGCTTCATCCTATGTTCGCGCAGCAGCTCGCCAAAAGGCAGGTTTACCGAGCCGGGAATATGACCGCAGCGCACGCCGGGTCGAGGCTCGCTGACCTCGCCTGCAAAACGCCCCGCTGCCCGCGCATCCAAGATAACACTGTCGCTGCCCAGAGATTCGAGCACATAGTTGGCATCACAGATAAGCTCGGGCTGGAAATCCGCCACATAGGGCACAGACTCTTCATCTATTACCGTGAGCTGATAGCTCTCGCTGGTCATGCGCTCCTCGCTGAGCCACTGGGGCAGGCCGCCATCGAGCACATAAACGTTTTCGTGCCCCATCAGCTTAAACATCCACCAGGCTCTGGGGGCGCTATAGATCCCCTGGTTATCGTAGATCACCACCAGGCTGTCTCTGTCGATACCCAGCGCCGTGGCCCCTTGCTCAAACTGCTCAGGGGTCGGCATGGCGTGCAGCTGCGAAGAAGTGGTATCGCAAAACACCCGTTCGATATCAAACTTCTGCGCTCTGGGAATACAGATGAACTCATCGTATAAAATGGGCTCCTTGCCCACCACGCTCTGCATACTGGCGTCGAGTAATACCAGATTCGACTCAAACAGATTCGCCTCAAGCCAGGCGGTGGTAACTAACGGGTATTCCAATTCCATAGTGACTCCCAATGTGGGGGCTAATCAGCATCTGCCCGCCCCTCTTATCAATCGTATGACGCTTATCTGTAAAGACAATATACGATGGGAGGGGCCAAGGACAAGTGACTTATTTTAACCCTGCTAACAAACTGGCATAAAAAAAGCCCTTTATTGCTAAAGGGCTGTGATTAAAGCGTTTTGTATAAGCGGGTTGCTTGCCGCTAAGACGGTGGCTTTCCCTGAAAGGCTTTCCTATAGCGCGATCCAGGTGGCCTTGATCTCGGTATACTTGTCGAAGGCATGCAAGGACTTGTCGCGGCCGTTACCCGACTGCTTATAGCCACCAAAGGGCGCCGTCATGTCGCCACCGTCATAGTGGTTGATCCACACCATGCCGCTACGCAGCGCCTTGGCCGTCTTATGGGCCTTGCTGATATCAGAGGTCCAGACACCGGCCGCCAGGCCGTAGATGGTATCGTTACCGATACGGATCGCCTCCTCCATGCCATCGAAGGTGATCACCGACAGCACGGGGCCAAAGATCTCTTCCTTGGCGATGGTCATCTCATTCTTCACGTTGGCGAAGATGGTCGGTGCCACATAGACACCGCCTGTCTCGGCTAGCACCTGCTGACCACCTTGACGCAGCTGCGCCCCTTCGGCCACCCCGGCGCGAATATAGGCAAGCACATTCTCCAGCTGCTGCTGATCCACCACGGCGCCACAGGTGGTGGCAGGATCCAGCGGGTGTCCCGGCTGCCAGGCCTGCATCTCGGCTTCGATAAGGTTAATGAGTTCTTCCTTCACCCCCGACTCCACCAGCAGACGCGAACCCGCGGTGCAGACCTCGCCCTGGTTGAAGGCGATGGCCGAGGCCGCGGCGATGGCCGCCTCTTTAAGGTTCGGCGCGTCGTTGAAGACGATATTCGGGCTCTTGCCCCCGGCCTCCAGCCAGACACGCTTCATGTTGGATTCGCCGGCATAGATCATCAGCTGCTTAGCAATCTTGGTCGAACCGGTAAACACCAGGGTGTCGACATCCATGTGCAGCGCCAGCGCCTTACCCACGGTATGTCCGAATCCAGGCAACACGTTGAGCACCCCCTTAGGGATCCCCGCCTCTATCGCCAGCTGCGCCATGCGAATGGCGGTCAGGGGTGATTTCTCTGAGGGCTTTAACACCACGCTGTTGCCTGTGGCCAGCGCGGGCCCCAGCTTCCAGCAGGCCATCAGCAGCGGGAAGTTCCAGGGCACGATAGCAGCCACCACACCCACAGGCTCGCGGGTGATCATGCCGATCTCGTTATGGGCCGTTGGGGCTATCTCATCGTAGATCTTATCCACCGCCTCACCCGACCAGCGTATGGCGCGAGCCGCGCCCGCCACATCGACGGCGCCGGAATAACGGATAGGCTTACCCATATCCAAGGTTTCCAGTAGGGCCAGCTCGTCCCTGTTTGCCTCCAGCAGATCGGCAAAGCGAATCATCACCTGCTTGCGTTTCACCGGTGGCAGCTGTGACCAGTCGCCGCACTCGAACACCTCTCGGGCATTGGCAACGGCGCGGTTGGCATCCACCAGATCGCAACTGGCCACCTGGGTCAGTACCCTGCCATCGATAGGGCTGATACAGTCGAAGGTGTCATTCGAATCGGCGGCGCAGTATTCGCCATTGATAAATGCCTGGCCCTGAATCACCAGGTTGTCCGCCATCTCTTGCCATTGTTCGCGATTTTGTGGAGTACTCATTCTGACCTCTTAACGGGTGATAATTGCTCTAGCGTCAATGCTAATGCACGTCCACGCCCTCTCTGGCGCGACTGTGCCTGCCCTAGATTACGCTCAACCCTCAATCAATTTCAATATTTTTTACAAAAAGTTATTTTTTGCTATAAATAATGAACAAAAAGCTTTCATGTTCATTATTTCTGACATAGCATAGCGAATATCAACCACTCAATAAAACAACAATTACACAGAACCAGGGTAGATGATATGGAAGATTTTAATAAAGCTGACCAGGTAGCAACAGGCACGCTGGAACACTATTGGATGCCCTTTACCGCCAATAGACAGTTTAAACAAAGTCCCCGCCTCCTCGCGCAGGCAGAGGGGATGTACTACAAGGATGTCAACGGCCGCCCCGTCCTCGATGGCACGGCCGGTCTCTGGTGCTGTAATGCCGGACACGGTCGCAAGGCGATCTCCGAAGCGGTCAGCAAACAGATCCACGAGATGGACTACGCACCCTCGTTCCAGATGGGCCACCCACTGGCCTTCGAACTGGCCGAGCGTCTCGCCGCCATCGCCCCCAAAGAGATCAACAAGGTATTTTTCACCAACTCAGGTTCTGAGTCGGTCGACACCGCGCTGAAGATCGCCCTCAACTACCACAGGGCCCGTGGTGAGGCGACCCGTACCCGTTTCATCGGTCGTGAACTTGGCTACCATGGCGTCGGCTTCGGCGGCATCTCGGTCGGTGGCATAGGCGGTAACCGCCGCACCTTCAGCCAGCAGCTACTGCAGGGGGTCGATCACCTGCCCCATACTCTGGATATCCAGCAAAACGCCTTCTGTAAGGGACTACCGGAAACCGGCGCAGAGAAGGCCGAGGTGCTGGAGCAGCTCGTTGCCCTACATGGCGCCGAGAATATCGCCGCGGTGATCGTCGAGCCAATGTCGGGCTCGGCCGGGGTGATACTACCGCCTCAGGGCTATCTCAAACGCCTGCGTGAAATCACCCGCAAGTACGGCATCCTATTGATCTTCGATGAGGTGATCACCGGCTTTGGCCGTGTGGGCGACGCCTTCGCCAGCCAGCGCTGGGGCGTTACACCGGATATGATCACCACAGCCAAGGCGCTCAACAACGGCACCATCCCCATGGGCGCCGTGCTGATCGACGATGCCATCTATGATGCCAGCATGGATGCCCCAGAGGGCGCCATCGAGCTCTACCATGGCTACACCTATTCGGGCCATCCGGTAGCCGCAGCTGCCGCCATCGCCACCTTAGATATCTATCAGCAGGAGCAGCTGTTCGAGCGCACCAAGTCGCTGGAAGGCTACTTCGAAAAAGCAGTACACAGCCTCAAGGGCCTGCCGAACCTTATCGACATTCGTAACACTGGCCTAGTGGCCGGTATCCAGTTTAGTCCGAGTGATAAGGGCATAGGCAAGCGGGGCTTCGGCATCTTCGAGACCTGTTTCAAGAACGGCACCCTGGTCAGGGCAACGGCCGACACCATCGCCCTATCGCCGCCACTGATTGTCGACGAGACCCAGATAGACCAGATGGTCAACACACTAAGCGATGCCATCACCACAGTTGGCTAACCCAGAATAACCAAGACACATTAGAGATTTTTGCAGGGAAATTACGCGCTATGCAGCAGATAAACCACTACATCAACGGCCAGCACACACAGCCCAGCGCCCGCAACGCCGCCGTCTTCGAACCCGCCACCGGCGAGCACAAGGCCAACGTCTCCCTGGCCAGCGCACTCGAGGTAGATGCGGCCATCGAGCTGGCCAAGAAGGCCCACGGCCCCTGGTCAGAGATGACCCCACTAAACCGCGCACGCATTCTGTTTAAGTTTAAGGCCCTGGTCGAAGCCAACATGGATGAGCTGGCCGCCATGATCACCCGCGAACACGGCAAGGTACTCGACGATGCCAAGGGCGAGATCGTCCGCGGCCTGGAGGTGGTGGAGTTTGCCTGCGGCATCCCTCATCTACTCAAGGGCGAGCACACAGAACAGGTCGGTGGTGGCGTCGATGCCTGGACACTCAACCAATCCCTGGGCGTAGTGGCCGGCATCGCCCCCTTTAACTTCCCTGTGATGGTGCCAATGTGGATGTTCCCCATCGCCATTGCCGCGGGCAATACCTTTATCATGAAACCGTCGGAGAAGGATCCGACCTCCGTGATGCGCATGGCCGAACTCCTCACCGAGGCGGGCCTGCCGGACGGCGTGTTTAACGTGGTCAACGGCGACAAGGAAGCGGTAGACACCCTGCTGACCCACAAGGACATTCAGGCGGTGAGCTTCGTCGGCTCGACGCCAATTGCCGAATATATTTACCAGACCGCGGCGGCCCACGGCAAACGTGTGCAGGCGTTGGGCGGCGCGAAGAACCACATGCTGTTGATGCCAGATGCGGATCTCGACCAGGCGGTCAGTGCCCTGATGGGCGCCGCCTATGGCAGCGCCGGCGAACGTTGCATGGCAATCTCTGTAGTGCTCGCCGTCGGCGATGTGGGCGATGCCTTAGTAGAGAAACTGCTGCCACAGATCCAGGCGCTCAAGGTGGGCAACGGCCTGGAGGGTGAGATGGAGATGGGGCCGCTGATCTCGGCGCAGCATCTGGCGAAGGTGCGCTCCTATGTGGACAAAGGCGTGAGCGAGGGGGCGACCCTACTGGCCGATGGCCGTCAACTCACGGTCGCCGATCACGAGCAGGGCTACTTCCTCGGCGGCTGTCTGTTCGACCATGTCACCCCAGAGATGACCATCTACAAGGAAGAGATCTTCGGTCCCGTGCTGGCCATCGTCCGGGTAAAAGATTATGCCGAGGCGCTGACCCTGATTAACGAGCACGAGTTTGGTAATGGCACCGCCATCTTTACCCAGAGCGGCGAGGCGGCGAGACACTTCTGCCACCATGTGCAGGTTGGCATGGTTGGGGTCAATGTGCCCATCCCTGTGCCTATGGCCTTCCATAGCTTTGGCGGCTGGAAACGCTCCCTCTTCGGCCCGTTGCACATGCATGGCCCGGATGGCGTACGCTTCTATACTAAGCGCAAGGCGATCACCGCCCGCTGGCCTAAGGGTAACAGCGGCCAAGCAGAATTTGTGATGCCTACCATGAAATAAACTAAGCTTAGGGCGCCGCGCTGCGCCTTAAGTCTATCTGTATTTTGGAGCCGACATGACACAGACGATCGATGCCATCATCAACTTTGGCCAGCATAAGGTTAAGGCGGAACACTATGAGGTGGCACAGGAAAAGATCCTCAGCGGGGATCCCAAGCAGCAGCTGGAAAATCATTACTCCAGTCCCTGCGATCAATTTCACGCCGGGATTTGGCAGGGCCAGGTCGGCAGTTGGAAGGTCAACTACAGCGAACATGAATATTGCGAGATCTTATCGGGCAGCAGCGAGATCATTGATGAGGCAGGCAAAAGCCTGACGGTCACCAAGGGCGATCGCTTCGTCATCCCCGCCGGCTTTAAAGGCGTATGGAAAGTGCTGCAGGAGTGCCGCAAGGTTTACGTCGTATTTGAACAAAAATAACCAAAGTCATTGCCATGTCGTCTCAGCTGTTCAGCTGTTGTTTGGCTTAATCTGATCTATGTAGCTTGCTATGTGGATCGGTGTCAACCAAGTGAAATGGAGAAACCACCGTGTATAAAAAATTTAATAAGAAACGGATAGCCCAGCTAGCTGGCTTAACCTTGGCAACTGCGCTAATCACACCTTTGGCACAGGCTGAAGTCTCAGGAGAAATTGGCGTCACCAACGATTACCGCTTCCGCGGTATCTCACAAACCGCAGGCGATTTTGCCGTTCAAGCCAGCATAGATTACAGCATGGAAAGTGGTTTCTTCATCGGTGCCTGGGGCAGTAATGTCGATGATGAAAGTTATGATGCCGATGTCGAAGTCGACTTCTATGCCGGTTACGCCGGCGCCTTCGGCGAAGACGATGCGGTGGAATATGACTTCACCCTGACCTACTACACCTACCCGGGACAGGATGAGAGCACTAAGTACCTCGAGGCCTCACTGGGCTTCTACTTTGCCGACTTCCACTTCGCTCAGTGGTACACCAACGACTATGCCAACGCCGATGTTGCCATGCACTACAGTGAGCTGAATTACTCCTATGAGTTTGCCGAGAACTGGAGCATAGATGCACACGTGGGCTATAACTATGGCGACGGTGCCGATCTGGACTGGGGTGAGAACTATGTCGATTACTCTATCGGCGTGTCCACCGAGGTGGCTGGTGTCGGCCTGTCATTGGCCTGGTTAGACACTAACCTGAGCAGCGACAACGAGATCAGCGATGGCCCATGGAAGAACGAAGGCACCATACTGGCCACTGCCAGCTACGCCTTCTAACCCCATTTCTTCCCCAACCAAGTGATTGTAAAAAAACCGCCAATATTGGCGGTTTTTTATTACAGCTTCAGGCTCTCTCCTCGGCGGACGCGCTCGGCCAATCCCCGCCAATAGTTGACTAACTCCTGATGCGCCTTAGCGCGCTCGGGAAAGGTTTGTGACAACCCTTGTAGTATATTGGCTTGCTGATGGCAGAGTTTTTCCCAGCGACGGGCATTAGACAGATGCATAGTGTTTTCCTTAACCTGTGATACTCCTTTGGAGAGTATAACCAGTTTATTAAAATTTGATCTAAGCCGCTAGGAAAAACCCTTAGCTGGGAGTATCTTCAAACTATAACGCTAAGGAGTGACTATGACCGAAACCCTATTTAAAATCGCCTTTATCCTGGTGGGCCTGATTCTGATCTACAAGCTGATCTTCTCGGGCAAACGCGGCCTGACCCTCTTTGAGATGCATTTTAAAGATGGTCGGCTCATCTCCCACAAGGGCAAGATACCAGAGAAGTTTCAGCGGGAATGTAAATCGATTGCCAAGAGTGAAAAACTGACCTGTGTCGTGCGCGCCGAGAAGAGCGGCAGCGTCAGGCTGCATGTGTCGGCCAATGTCAGCGATGCTATCATTCAGCGAATCCGCAACCAATTTCCTTTCGAATACTACGACAAGAAAACCGTCGATAATTCGCGTCAGGCTGGCTAAGCCCACCTTTCGCGAATCATAAGCTCTGGCCGCCGTTAATCCTTGTTCAGGCGGCCATCTTGCTTGGCATCATCTATGATGCGCTGATTGTCCTGTGACATGGGATCTTTCACTATGAGAGGATCCCCTTCAGGCTCTGCCTCAGTCCTCACACTCATGCTTATTCCGCTCGAGCAGGCACTCAAGCCGAGTGCAATGAGCAGTATCCACTTATTCATCTTTGCTACCCACACTTGCATTATCGCCTGCAAAGTATTCCAGCGCCCATACCAGGGCGATACCCACCAACATGGCGCTAATCGCCAGACCAAGCTGCGCCGGCTGCCCGGTTAGCTGCTCGAAACTCATGGGCGACAGGTTCTGTTCCAACAGGGGTACCTGCTCGCCCGCCGAGTTTTCACGCCAGGTGAGCACCTGCTTCCAGGGCCAGATCTTACCTAGGGTGCCGAGCATCAAACCAGTGAGGAAGATCAGCGTGGCATCATGGTATTTACGCAGCAGCGCCGACAACAGGTGACTAAACGAGAGCAAACCAGCCACGCAGCCACAGGCGAAGGTCAGAAGAACCGGGATATCCAGACTCTTGGCCGCGCCCAGCACCGAGGTGTAGAGGCCAAGTAGCAAGAGGATGAAACTGCCTGAGATCCCCGGCAGCAACATGGCGCAGATGGCAATACTGCCGCCAATGAACACATTGAGGTAGGTCATCTGCATGTCGATTGGATGCAGCACTGTGATCCCCCAGGCGAAGGCTACCCCGAGGGCAAACAGCACCAGGCGTCCCATGGAGAATCCCTTCACCTGCTTAAGCATATGCACCACAGAGATGATGATGAGGCCGAAGAAGAAGGACCACACGGGGATCGGCTGAGTATGCAGCAGATAGGTAATCAACTTAGCCAGGGTAAAGATGCTGGTAAGGATGCCGCCAAACACGGCGATGAGGAAAGGCCCATTGATATGCATAAAGGCGGCCTTCACGCCTTGCTGGCGTATGATGCCGATAAGGCTAGGGTTAACCCTGCGTATGCTATCGAGCAGGGGGTCGAGAATACCGGTAATAAAGGCGATGGTGCCCCCGGAAACACCGGGTACCACGTCGGCGGCGCCCATGGCCATTCCTTTGAAATAAGTCAGCAGATATTTCACTCAAAATCCTTAAGTTAATGATTTTCTATGGGCCAAAAGCCCCAGGGGCCGATTATACGCGCCCAGCACAAACAAAGGAAAATGAAGTTTACTTTAGACAGGCGATTCACACCGCTATTGTTAACCGCTTGTTATTGGGCTAGTCTAACAACTCATCAGACCAGATGAATTTTCTATTAAACCCAAAGTGCTTTCTATTAAGAAAGAACAGTTTCGACTAACGAGTAAGCCAATGACTAACAAACCGACAAGAGTGATGGCACTCTACCGCCGCGTGACCAAATGGCCACTCGGCCATAAAATTTTTTCAGTTATGGTGTCTCGCATGGCGCCCTACTTCGCTACCGTTAAGCCCCTCATCACAGAGCTCAGACCCAACTACTGCCAGGTGCTGGTACGTAAACGCAAGTCAGTACAAAACCATATCGGCACTGTACACGTGATCGCCATCTGTAATGGCCTGGAGATGGCCATGGGCACCATGGCCGAGGCCTCGATTCCGTCTCACTTACGCTGGATCCCCAAAGGCATGAGCGTCGACTATACCGCCAAGGCCGGCAGCGATATCCGCTGTATCGCCGAAGTAAAGCCTGAGCAGTGGGTCGAAGGCGATATGCTAGTATCTGTTACCGCACTGGATGAAAATGACGTAGTGGTCGTCAAGGGGCACATCAAGCTGTGGATCTCCCTCAAGCCTGCCAAGGCTTAGCCGGTAACAAGCGGCGGTTTTAGGTCGCTTGTTCACACAGGAGAATAATGAAAAATTGCATAATCCCATGAAAATTTGACATTTTTGGCTGAGTCTCTCATGTTAGAGACTGACTCTAATTTGGCAACAGGGACGCGCCATATGACACCAACATTGAAGACTCTCTCGAGCGGCATTCTCCTATTTGGACACCTCGGCCTTGCCGCAACGGTTTTTGCAAACAGTGATACTAGCCCGCAGCCACAAGGCGCGAAGATACTAGATAAGAAACCCAAGTGTATCGCAACCACCCTAGAGCCCATTACCCTCTCGGTGACCAGCAAGAAGTACCCCAGTGAGACCAAACCACTGGAAAGTGAAGCCTTTGCGGCAGTATTAGCCCAACTCAAACAAACCGCCACGGAAAAGGGCGCCGAAGCCATACTCCTTACCCAGGTGAGTAACCATATCCTCAGCAAGGTGAAACAGAAAAAACTGTCTCAACGCTCCACCCAAGAGATGGTTAAGACTTACCAACTGCGCACTCAACTGGAGGCCGAACTCTACCAGTTATGCGAGGATGACAAGAGCCTATCCAATGAGTCTGCAGCCTACGACAGCAAAGGCTACGAGATCCGCAAGTCGAATTTTGAATACACCTTCGAGCCGATCATGCCCAAGTCCGCGGCTAAGATCGCAGCGGCCAAGACACTGCCTCCGGCCATAGTATCGTTAGACAATGGGGTCTATGGCGCAAAACTCGGCATGAGCCCCGAAGAGCTCTACGAGTTACTGGGACCCGCAAGCATAGAGTTACCGCTTTCGGCACAAGATTTTGCCTGGGGTTACGGCAGACAGCTCTGGTTTGTGTTTACCAACCAACTTCTCAGTGCCATTTCTACCGACTTCAGCCCAATGAATAATACAGGTCTGAATCTTATCGAATATCGCGACGGATTCGATGGTGCCCCCTGGTTAATTAACGGCGAGCTAGGCTACCGCGCGCCCCTCTCTCAGGTGCGCCAATCCCTGGGCGCCAACCAAGCAAGACTACAGGGTGACCAGCTCAAACTGAGTGACGGCAATCGTCGCCTCACACTGAACTTTGACACCTTTCACCAGGGCAGCGAGGCAAGGCCAGAATCCCAGTTAACCGGTTTTAGCCTCTATCAAGACAAGACAAAGCTGGCGTTACAAGGCAAACAACCCGGCAAGAAAGCCCTCTCGCCGCTGCTTAAACAGCTCACGCCTTCCTATTCCGGCGAGCGGCCTAAACTGCAGCAGCTGCAGAAAACCTACCCCTCCATGGCTAAGCTAGCTATCTCGAATGATGGTGAGTGGTGGCTGCTGGGCAACCATCTACAACTCAAGTTTGATGGCGACACCTTACATAGGGTTAGACTGGCTTCAGGCATCTACCCACAAGCAGACGATGCGGATCTCGCCGTGCTATACGATAAGATGGCGGTTCCATCGCAAAAGGATAAGCTGCTTGCGCAATTTGAACAGGCTAACGATGAATTCGACAGCGTCGATATTTATGAAAAAAACTTTTCTCTGGTGGCGAAGTATGACTCTTATGATGACGACGCGACGCTATACGAACTGGAGATCACCTATTTCTAAGTGATATAAAGCCCACTGCCCAAATTAACGCAAGAGCATCAATGAGACAGAATCGTCCTAACAGTCACAGTGCAGCACCTAGGCATAGCGCAAAACCTAGGCAAAGCGTAAGCGGGCCTGGAAAAACAACAGGCCCCAAGGCATCAGGCTCCAAGCGCCCTCACGGGGGAAAGATCAGACAAAAAGGGACGAGATGGACCCTAGCCGATAAACTACGCCTCCTGCTGATGATGGCACTGTTTATCGGCCTACTACTTGCTAGTCTGTTGCAACGACTACCAATAGCAGTCTTCATCTATTACGTCGTCATAAGCCTCATCACTTTTACCAGCTACGCCATCGACAAACGCGCCGCCAGGCAAGACACCTGGCGCATTAAAGAGAGTCGTCTGCATTGGTTATCCCTACTGGGGGGATGGCCGGGCGCCATGCTGGGCCAGCAACACCTGAGGCACAAGTCCAGCAAGCGGGCTTTTCGTTTGGTGCTCTGGTTGACTGTCATCATCAATCTCAGCCTGTTAGGCGCCGTAATTTCTCCCCAGGGACAGGCCTTGCTGACACGGCTCGGGGTTAACTAGCCTATTGATTCAAATGAGCCCTACGCGTTTACCCAAGAGACGCAATTGGCTATGATGAAGGCCGCACTTTTTCAGGAAAATCAATGATGAGAATGATATTAGCAGTCGTAGTGATCGCCGGCGTGTTGTTTTACTTCTTTACCAACATGAATAACCAGAAGGCGGCTAAGGAAAACATCGCCAAGGGCGAGGCATTTTTAGCCCAGAACAAGACTCAGGAAGGTGTTATCGAAACCGCCTCGGGGCTCCAGTATAAGGTACTGGCAGAGGGCGACGGCAGCGTTCATCCCAAGGCCAGCGATACCGTGACGGTGCATTATCATGGCACGCTGATCGACGGCACTGTGTTTGACAGCTCGGTCGAGCGCGGCGAACCCATCGCCTTCCCACTTAATCGCGTCATCAAGGGCTGGACCGAAGGGGTACAGCTGATGGTCGAAGGCGAAAAGACCCGCTTCTTTATTCCTAGCAGCCTGGCCTATGGCAATCGCAGCGCAGGTAAGATCCCCGGCGGCTCTGTGCTTGTCTTCGATGTGGAGCTGATCAGTATAGATAAATAATGCCTATACGCTGACAGCATAAAAAAACGCGCCCTAGGGCGCGTTTTTAGTTTCATACCAATCACAGTAATTTCGTGATCAAAAATAGCGTTTTAACAAGCTAGAATGATCAATTATTTATTACGATTGATATCAATATCCGAAGGGATTATCGATAGAGTGAGCAGGCTGGGTAAACCATTTGGGGCCACTCTGGGTCATATAGAAGTGATCCTCGTGGCGCACCCCAAACTCGCCCGGCACACACAGCATGGGCTCGTTACTGAAACACATGCCTGGAGCCAGCGGCGTGTGATCATTCAACACCAGATAGGGCCACTCATGGATATCCAGCCCTATGCCATGCCCGGTCCTGTGAGGCAGACCCGGCAGCGCATAACCTGGGCCGAAACCCGCCTGTTCGAGTACGTCGCGGGCGGCGCGATCCACACTTGAGCATGGCGCGCCCACCTTAGCAGCCTCGAAAGCCGCCAGCTGAGCATCCTGCTCCAGTTGCCATAGCTGACGCTGACGCTCGCTCGGCGTGCCGTAGACATAGGTGCGGGTAATATCCGAGTTGTAACCATGGAGCTGACAGCCGGTGTCGATCAACACGGTATCGTTCAGCTCCAGCGCCTTAGGCGACTTGACCCCATGGGGATAGGCCGAGTCTTCCCCGAAGAGCACGATACAGAAATAGGAGCCCGCGGGAGCGCCCACGGCTTTGTGTGCCTGGTGAATAAAGCTCTCCACCTCGCCGACTGTGATCCCTTCACGCAGGATACGCGCGGCGGCCTTGTGCGCCTCCAGAGTCATATCCTTAGCACGCTGTAGCAGCGCCAGCTCAGTCTCAGACTTGATCATACGACAAGCCGCCGTCACCGCCTTACCATTGACAAATTCAAGGGCCGGCGCCAGTTGACGCACACCATCGAAGATGAAAAACGCCGCCGACTCATCCATCGCCAGCTTCCCCTGGCTAATGCCTAGCTCACCCAGGCGCTTAACGAAAAGCGCATAGGGACTCTCATCCTCATGCCAGCAGTTAACCCGCCCCTCGATCACCATGTAATCCTTGAGGGTGTCTAGCTCGAACACGGGAGCGATATATTCAAGCTCACCCTCGGCCGGCAAAATAGCCCCCACCATACGCTCGCTGGCGTACCAGCGTGTGCCGGTGAAGTAGTAGAGATTAGTGCCCGCATTAAGATAGATAGCGGCGATCCCCTGCTGACGCATCAGCTGCTGCGCCTTGTCGATACGCGCCCTGTATTCTTGCGCCGTGATCCCTTCGACCCCTTGGGTCATATCGGACAGCTTAGCCAGCTCCTGCTCAGGGCTCGAACCGCCCACGCCCACAGTGGCAAACTCACTCGTGGTATTTACACTCATAGTTAACACCTTTGACGGCAGTCGCGGGGCATCCCAGCAACCACCATGGAAAAGAAGAATGACAGGCAGCCTTTTTAGCATAATGTATACAAAAAAGCAGTAGCTAGCAGAAAGAAAAATCTTCAAGATGCACCAAAACTCGGCAATCAGCTTGGCGTGAAAACCCTTAGTCTGAAAGAGAGTCTTTAGCCTGAAAGAGAGCCCTTAGCGTTGTAGGAAGCCAAAGGGCCCTTAGCATGTAAACAAACCTGGCACTATCGAGCTAAGCGTTCGCTCTCGATAAAGCCTGTTATCACAGAGTGCAGGATAAAGGCCTAACTGGCTTATAAGCCCAAACACTTACTCGCCGTACTGAGCATGCTTAGCCAGCAGTACCTTGAGGCCGCGACACACCAGAGTCTCCATATCGTCGACCCGGGCGATATTCACATCACCGAGCGGCGAGGTTAAGGCCAGTTGTTTCAGAGACTCGACACAGCCCTTGTAATAGTCGGGTTGGTTCATCATGGGGCCCGCAAGCCAGATTCGATTTGGATTTAGCAGGTTGATGGTCCAGGCAATCCCCATTCCCAGGTAGCTGCCGGCTCGATAAAGCTCCTGCGGACTCTTGAGGCCGCGTATCCTAATCGACTCGCCACTGGCCAGCTGCTCCAGGCTGTACTCCCCCCCTTCGGTCATCACCCGGCAATGACCGAGCTCACCGGCGACGCCACCGGCACCGAGAAAAGGCTCGCCCTTGATGGCGATCGCCATACCTATGCCGGCGCCGCTCATCAAGAGCAGCTCGCAGGCGTTTTTGGTCTCGCATACCGCCAGCATGCCGGCATCGATATCATTATGGAGCAGACTAAAACGTGCCCGCGTCTTGAGCTGTGCCAGCGACAGGCCGTTGAGCTTAGGCGCCGCCTTACAGGCGATGAGTGTGTCTTGCTTCACCAACCCGGGCACCGCTACCCCGAGGGCATAGTCACTCAGGTCGTAGTCGGCTTCGATATCGGCGATATGGCCATTGAGATCGTCCAGGGTAAAGTGCTCACCCGTCGCTATCTTGTATTGCTCGGTGCGCCCCTGAGTCTCAATTTCGAACAGGGCGGTCGTCGCGCCAATATCTATGGTCAGGGATTGCATATCGAGCTCCGTAGCCGCCTCGCTCATTGCAGCAAGACGCTTCTCGATGCCATGAGTAGAGAGAGTTGTGTATCGCTAAATTTTATCACAAAAAGCATCGGCTGATACTATATAAAATGCGACTAACACTTTGCTTTGATTGAATTTCCACCAAAGGCCATCAGGTTTCATCCACTTTCTGTTGGCCTGCCAGCTTCAGCGGCACCCTGCCCCAGGCCATCAACAGCAGATGTATCGCCAACAGAGGGATACAGGTGAGCAACATCACCTCCCAGCCTAACCAGTGCAATACCCAGCCGGCGCTCAAGGAGGCTATCGCCTGGGAGCCGAAGACGAAGGCATCGTTAAAGGCCTGAACCTTAAAGCGTTCTTCGCTGTGATAGTGACGAGGCAACAAGACGGTGCCGGCGACAAACAACAGGTTCCAGCCGATCCCCAAGAGCACCAGAGCCGTCCAGTAGTTAAGCAACTCGCGCCCGAGCAAGGCCACCGTGATGGTCACGCCATAGGCCGCCAGCCCCACCAGCATCATGCGGCTGGTGCCAAACTTGGCCACCAGGTATCCACTAAACAACGAGGGAAAATACATGGCGATGATGTGGCTCTGGATCACCCACTTGGTATCGGCCAGGGAATAGTGCTCCATATGATGCATGTGCAGCGGTGTCGCCGTCATGATGAAACTCATCATGCCATAGCCTATGGTGGCGGCGCCGATGGCGGTCCAGATAGCGGGCTGCAGCAAGATGTTGCCAAGGGGACGTACGCCTTGATGCGAGATTACATGAGCGGGTCTGTCCTGATCATTATCCTGATAGAAACAGAGCACCAGTCCCGCCATCAGGCAGACACAGATCAGAAACAGGAAGGCGCCCACGTGGGGCGTAGCGAACAGGTTCTCACCCATCACCGCAAGCTCAGGCCCCACGATGGCGGCCACCAATCCACCGACCAAGACCCGTGACGCCGCCTTGGCGCTATCGAGCGCGTCAACCGACTCCATCGCGGCAAAGCGGTATTGCTGCACTATCGCCCCGGCGGCCCCAAGCAGTAGCCCACTGAGGCAGAAAGGCACAAAAAGCTTTGCCTGGGTCGCAAAGGCCGCCAGAGCGCCGGCACAGACCCCCAGGCCCGTCCCCAGCAGAAAGATCTTCTTACGGCCGAAGCGGCGCATCAAACGGCTGACCGGCACTACTGAGACAGCCACCCCAATCACCATGATGGCTATCGGCAGGGTTGCCAGGGCGGGTGTTGGCGCCAGTTCCGCGCCAATCAGGCCACCGAGCAACATCATCATGGGGGTCGCACTCATGGCAAAGGCCTGGGCCAGGGTTAACACCCATACATTTCTAGGCATAAAATTAATCACAAATGTTTTACTTACGAGCAAAATACTGACTCATGACGAAATTTACCAGCCTTGAACGCCGTTATTGGGGATTTCATCCCTCCCCTTCGCCGCTATCTGATTCAATCGCCTCAATAAATCCTCTCCCTCTGACTCACATCCCCTCAAAGGCTGGTCAGACTTTACGGCGTCGCCCCTGGGCTTTTTCGCGCTTCCCTTCCAACTCCCTCCCTGAGCTGCGATAATCGGCGACAACTCGGCCATATCTCAATCTGTAGAGACAGAGCCAAGCCTATTCGCTTAACCCCAGAAGGCCACGATTAGATGGCCCCGCAAGTGGGTACTAAAGGAGACTTCATGACATCTGTAACCGCACAACGTCTACACGCCGTAAGAAGCGACATGCTCAGCCAAACACTCGATGCCTTCATCGTCCCGCGGGCCGACGAATATCTGGGCGAATATGTCCCCGAGCGTAATGAAAGACTCCACTGGCTCACAGGTTTTACCGGTTCGGCGGGCATGGCCATAGTGCTCAAACAGCGCGCCGCCATCTTCGTCGATGGTCGCTACACAGTCCAGGTTAAGCAGCAGGTAGACAATAGCCTGTTCGATTATCAGAGCCTACACGATACCCCACAGATCCCCTGGCTTATCGCCGAGCTAGGTGAAGGCACCCGCATCGGCTATGACCCACGCCTGCATCCCCTGAGCTGGCAGCAGCAGGCCGAGGCTCAGTGCCAGCGCGCCGGCATCGAGCTGGTTGCCGTCCAAGAAAACCCTATCGATCGCCACTGGCAAGAGAGACCGGCCGCATCCAGCGCCCCTATTAGCCTGTTTAGCGAGCAGAGCGCCGGCGTCAGCAGCGCAGTGAAACGTGAGGAGATAGGAAAGGCCGTGGCCGCAGCGGGTGCCGATGTGGCACTGATCAGCGCACTGGACTCCTTCTGCTGGTTACTGAATATTCGCGGCAACGACGTGCCGCGCCTGCCCGTGGTGCTAGGTACCGCCCTGCTGCATAAAAATGGTGAGATGACACTCTTTACCGATCTGACCAAGCTGCCTGAGGGAATTCAGGCTCATGTGGGTGACGGCGTCAGCTTCAAGGCCGAGTCTGAACTCGAAGGCGTATTGTCTCAGCTCGATGGCGTCAAGTTGCTGGCCGACCCTGACAGCGCAAATGCCTGGATGCAGTTAACGGCCCAACAGGCTGGTGCAAGGCTTATCGCCGGTCAAGATCCGGTTGCCCTGCCCAAGGCACAGAAAAACCCGGCTGAGCTTGCCGGGCTCAGCGCTTGCCATGTTCGTGACGGCGTTGCCGTGAGCCGTTTCCTCGCCTGGCTCGACGCTGAAGTGGCGGCAAATCGTCTCTATGACGAAGGCACCCTGGCCGATAAACTGGAGAGCTTCCGCCTGGAAGATCCTCAGTATCGCGAGCCAAGCTTCGATACCATCTCGGCCACTGGCGCCAACGCGGCCATGTGTCACTACAACCACAACAATGGCACTCCCGCCATGATGACCATGGACAGCATCTACCTGGTGGACTCGGGCGCCCAGTATCTGGATGGCACCACAGACGTCACCCGCACCATCGCCATCGGCGAGGTCACCGACGAGCAACGTAAGATGGTCACCCTGGTACTCAAGGGGCATATCGCCCTTGATCAGGCCAAATTCCCTAAAGGCACCACGGGTCAGCAGCTCGATGGCTTCGCCCGTCAATATCTGTGGCAACATGGCTTCGATTACGACCATGGTACGGGCCATGGCGTGGGCCACTTTCTCAGCGTACACGAGGGACCGCAGCGGATCGCCAAAAACAGCAATGGCGTCGCCTTGCTGCCGGGCATGGTGGTGTCGAACGAGCCAGGCTACTACCGGGCCGACGCCTTCGGTATCCGCATCGAAAACCTTGTCGCTGTGCAGGCCTGTGAAGCGCTGGCCGGCGCCGAGCGTGAGATCTATGAGTTTCATGCCATCACCCTGATCCCCATCGACACCCGCCTGGTCGATAAACAGCTGCTTACGGACGCCGAGGTCAACTGGCTCAACGCCTACCATCAAAGAGTCAGGGAGACCCTGAGCCCGCTGATGCAGGGCGCTGAGCTAGACTGGCTGCTCAAGGCGACTGAGGCCATCTAACCCTTAAAAAGCCATAAAAAGAAGCATAAAAAAACCATTAGAAAAACAGCACCCCAGGGTGCTGTTTTTCTAGGCCTGAACCAGACGCTCCCGCGCCTTTAGCCAACGCACCAGCTCACTGTAGGGTTTAGGGCGACAGATGAGATAGCCCTGCAAGGAGATATCTTTAACCTGCTCCAGGTAGTTAAGATCATGGATATCCTCGACCCCTTCGGCCACCAGATGAATGCCGAGTTTGCCGCTGATCGCCTGCATAGAGCGCAGTATGGTCTGGGAGACGGGATCTTTGTGTATGCCATGCACCAGGCTACGGTCCAATTTCAACTCGCTGATGGGCAGGGTGCATAACTGGGAGAGATTGGTATAGCCTGTGCCGAAATCGTCGATAGCGACGCCGATACTGTTCATCCTCAGTTGACTGATGGTCGAATGCTGGCGCTGCTTGTCCAGCACCTGATTTTCGGTGATCTCCACCGTCAGCCGTGAGGGCGACACCAGGTTTTGCTCGCAGTACTGCAACAGCCGGGTATGCCAGCCACTCTGATTGAGCTGCTTTGGGGTCAGATTGATCGACAGATGGCATTGTTTGCACGACTCGAACTGGCTGATCAGCGCCCACTCTGGGATCGCATTATTGAGCAACTTAGTCGTCAGGCTGTTGAGGGCGTTGTTGCACTCGGCGACATCGATAAACTTATCCGGGGTGATCAGCTGCAGGCGGTTGCCCTGCTGTAGGCGACAGAGCACCTCGAAGCCCTTTATCTTGCCACTGGCGATGTCCACCTGCGCCTGATAGTAGGGGATGATCTTGTTAGAGTTGATGGCGCGGCGGATCTCATCGATGCTCATCTGTCCCTTGTGACGCACACCGGCGACCTGGAAAGACATCAGACGATAGCGCTCTACACAGACCCTGAGCTGCTCCGTAGTCACCGGCTTCATCAGGGCCCCCAACAGCCTGAGTTTAGAGGCCTCCACCAGCTGGGAAGCCGCCTCGACGATGCGCGACTCCATGCCCGACGCGATGATGATGCCTCCCTTAAACTCCATCTTGCTCAGGCGCATCAGAAACTCTATGCCATCCACCTCGGGCATATGCAGGTCCACCACCACTATCTGGTAGTCATCGCTATATTTGCTTAGGGTACGAATGGCGCTACGGGCGTCGCGGCAGAACTCGACCTTGTCCACATCCAGTAGCAAAAAGTGACGACTGAGCACCCGGCAGGCGCTCAGCGAATCATCGACGATCAAGACATTTATCGACATCTCATCCCCTCTTCCAAAGCAGGTTGCTGCCTTGCAGTTGGGGCAAATAACGATACACCTAAGCCTCCATGCCTGTGACAACCTCCAAACGTTAACTTAATAAGGTTAGTTCAGCGCGCTTAGGTGTCAAATAAACCCAATAGGTTGAGAGACATGTGAATCACGGCAGATAAAAGTGCAGGTTTTAACCGAAAATTTTGCTATACTCCGCGCCCGCCTTTGTGACCCAGAGGCGTTATGGGTTAAGGTACGGCTCGAGTCTGGACTAAACTCAATTTGATATGTCGTTATTTTAAAGGTAAACAACAGGATATCCCAATGAGATTTGAATCTTTCAGTTTTGCACCCGAGATTTTGCATGCCATCTCAGAATGTGGGTACCAAAAAATGACGCCCATTCAAAAAGAGGCCATCCCGGCGATTCGCCGCGGACAGGATGTGCTGGCCAGCGCCCAGACGGGGACCGGCAAGACGGCGGCCTTCGCCCTGCCTATCCTGCAGAAGATGTTCGACACCCCAAGCGATACCCAGCGCTCCAACACCCGCGCCCTGATCTTGGCCCCCACCCGTGAACTGGTGGCCCAGGTGGCCGATAACATCAAGCAGTACAGTCGTTACCTGCCTGTCTCGGTACTCACAGTCTATGGCGGCGTCAAGATGGATACCCAGGCGGCCAAGGTCAAGAAGGGCGCCGACATCATAGTGGCCACCCCGGGTCGCCTGCTGGAGCACCTGCAAGCCTGTAACCTCAACCTGTCTAACGTCGACTTCCTGGTACTGGATGAGGCCGATCGCATGTTAGACATGGGCTTCATCACCGACATTCAGAAGATCTTGCAGCAGGTCAATCGCGACCGTCAGAACCTGCTGTTTTCGGCGACCTTCTCCAGTGCCGTTAAGCAACTGGCCAACGAGATGCTGGTCAAGCCTAAGCTGATCGCCGTCGACAAACAGAACACCACGGCGGTGACCGTCAGCCAGGTGGTCTACCCGGTAGAGCAGCGTCGCAAGCGTGAACTCCTCTCCGAGCTTATCGGCAAGAAGAACTGGCAACAGGTATTGGTATTTACCGCCACCCGTGAGGCCGCCGACGTCCTGGTGAAAGAACTCAACCTCGATGGCATCCCCTCTGCCGTGGTTCACAGCGAGAAGGCCCAGGGCAATCGCCGCCGCGCGCTGCGCGAATTTAAAGAGGGTAAGGTACGCGCCTTGGTCGCCACCGAGGTCGCCGCCCGTGGTCTGGATATTCCCGAACTGGAATATGTGGTCAACTTCGACCTGCCCTTCCTGGCAGAAGACTATGTGCACCGTATCGGTCGTACCGGCCGCGCCGGACGTAGTGGCGTCGCCATCTCCCTGGTGAGCCGTGAAGAGGAGCGCACCCTGGCCGATATCGAGAAGCTGATCGGCAATAAGATCCGCCGGATCACCATCCCAGGCTACGAGGTGGGCAGCCGTGACCTCCTGATCAAACAGCTGCAGAAGCGCCGCAGCTTCGCCAAGAAGCAGCAGCGCAGCGACAACGTGGGCGCTCAGGTGATCGCCGAGAAGAACATGGGTACTCGCCGGGTGAAGGTGAAGAACTCATCCAACGCGAAAATAAAGAAGCAAAAATAATCGACGTACGGTCACAAAATTATTATCTAATCAAATAAGGCACTTAACAGTGTCTTTTTTGATCGCATCGATTAATTCTACATCGGGGTGAAAGATTAACGCGGTCACCTGGGTCTGTTCGACACCTAAAACAATCACGAGAAGGCCAGCCTATGACCAAGACGAATAATTCCTCCACGCGCGCGCTGTTGAGCGCCCTGATTTTTACATTATTGAGCCTGCCATTTGCAGCAAATCTCTTCGCGGCAGAGTCTGCCAACGCTCAGCCCGTTACCGATAAGTCCATAGCTGCCAAGGCCATCGCTGAGAGCCCAACGGCAATCTCACCGCTACTCAACGGCCAAGAGGTGCCTTCGATTCAAGTCAAAGCACTTAATGGTGACAACATAGATCTACAGCAGCTGATTAGGGGAAAACCCAGCGTGATCTTCTTCTACCGTGGCGGTTGGTGCCCCTTCTGTAACGCCCAGATGGGTCAGCTGCAGGCGATCGAAGGCGATCTCCTCAAGATGGGCTTTCAGTTGATTGGCATCTCGCCCGATGCACCAGAGGAGCTGCGCGCCTCCATGACCAAGAACGATCTCAACTACACCTTGGTCTCGGATGCAGACCTCAACGCCATGCGCGCCTTCGGCCTGGCCTATTTCACCAGTCAGACCATATCGGATAGATACATGGCCAAGATGCAACTGAAAAATAAGCTGTGGAAGAACGCCGCCGGCGAGTCTCGCCTGGTGCTGCCGGTGCCCGCCGTCTATATCACAGACAAGACGGGACTGGTGCACTTTCAATACATCAACCCTAACTACAAGGTGCGCGCCGAGCCTAAGCTTATCCTCACCGCGGCCAGCCTCATCAGGCAGTAGCAATCAACCAACTCCAGTCATAAAACTCCAAGCCAGGCTCAACAAACCACCGCATTTGAAGCGACTGCGGCGGTTTTCTTTATCCTGCCGATATTGATAAGCGCGCCGATAGGGTATACTCAGCGCCGCATCCCTTTTTTCTTTTGCGTGGAGACGCAATGACAGAGCAAAGCTACAATCAAGCCCTAGTGGCACTCGCCCAGGCGGGACTCGCCGCCCTGAAGACACGCAACGACAACCCTGGCAGCATCAAGACGGCTGCGGCGGAAAGCCATTTCCTCTGCAACTGGATGGTACAGTCACTCAAGGAAAGACGCTTCTCCAAGTTGGTGGCAGAGGATCTGACCCGCTGGATAAGAGAGGGACGCAGCAAGGGCGCTGGCGCGCAGTTACCCCTGTTACTAGCGCGCATCGAAAGCCAATACCTGCCCGCGATGGAAAACGCCCAGGTGGGCCAATCGCTGCGCGCGCTGATCGCCGAACTTGAAGCCCAAGACTGGCTGGTCATCCTCGACTGTGAGGTGAGCGGCAAGCTCAGGCTCGACAGCGACGGGCAAAATAGCCTAGTGATCTCGGTCGAGCAGTATGAGCAGCACCTGGTGGACGACAAGCTGGTTAAGCCCATCACCCTCTTTATTCGCGCCGACGAGCAGCTCATCGCCCAGCACGCCGTTAAGCATGCGCTGCTGCTCAGCCAGGGCGACAAAAAAGCCAGCAGCATCAAGCACCACAAGGCCTATCGCCTCTATCCTGGCAACCGCCAGCCGGCGCTGGCGCTGCTGAAAGCCTAAACACGCCTTAGCTCGCCTTCTGTTACAGGCCGTCTTAACCAAGACGGCCTTGCTTATCGACACTCGTTTCCGGCCATTCTCGTGTTAGCATGTCAGCCATTAACTTAAGATCGACAGACACTATGGACAGAGGCTATGACAGCAGACAAGCAAGATTCGGCGACGCCACACTACGACGCCTTATGCGCCGCATTTAGACAGATCCACCACTTCGAACACCTAAGGGCCCTGGGCGACTGGGATCAGGCCACCATGATGCCAAGCGGCGGCAGCCAAGGAAGGGGCGAGGCCATGGCCGAGCTGGCCCTGCATATTCACACACTCAAGACGGCCCCCGCTCTGGTGGATGGTTTAGCCCCGGCAGGCGAAGAGGACTTAACCGCGCAGCAGAAGGCCAACCTAAGAGAGATGCGTTATCACACGCTGCAGGCCACCGCCCTGCCCGGCGAGCTGGTGCAGCAGAAGACGGCGCTCTCCTATGCCTGCGAGCATGCCTGGCGTCAGCAACGCAAAGACAATGACTGGCAGGGATTTAGGCCAAATCTGGAGAAGGTGATCGCCCTGGTACGCGAAGAGGCGCAGATCCTCGGCGAGGTGCAGGGTCTCTCCCCCTATGACGCCCTGCTCAATAAGTTTGAACCAGGTTGTCAAACGGCGGCCCTGGACAAGGTATTTGGCGAGCTGAGGACCTGGCTGCCAGAGATGATCCAGCAGGTACAAGCCAAGCAGCAGAGCTGGCAGAAGGTGGTCATCCCCCACAGCAGCGCGGCGTCGCAGCAGGCGCTCAACCTGGATGTGATGAAGCTACTCGGCTTTGATTTTAATCAGGGACGCCTGGACACCAGCAGCCACCCTTTCTCTGGCGGGGTGCCCGGCGATGTACGCATCACCACCCGCTACGATGAGGCCGACTTTGTCACCTCTCTCTATAGCACCATCCACGAGGTGGGCCATGCCCGCTACGAGCAGGGACTGCCCATCGACTGGCGCGGTCAACCGGTAGGACTGGCTCGCTCCATGGCAATCCATGAGAGTCAGAGCCTGTTCTTCGAGATGCAGCTGGCCAGAAGCCCGGCGATGCTCGCCCTGCTGACAGAGAAGATTAATCATCATCTGGGCAGCCAACTCACTCAGGAGTCCCTGACACACCTGGTGCAGCGGGTCACCCCAGGCCTCATACGAGTCGATGCCGACGAGGTGACCTACCCTTGTCACATCATGCTGCGCTATGAGGTAGAGAAAGGCCTTATCGACCACAGCCTAGAGGTCGCCGACCTTCCCGAGTTCTGGGACAATCAGATGCAAAGCCTGCTGGGCCTCTCTACCAAGGGAGACTATCGCAACGGCTGCATGCAGGATATTCACTGGCCAGTGGGCGAGCTGGGTTATTTCCCCAGCTACAGCCTGGGCGCCATGTACGCGGCCCAGTTTAAGGCTAGCATGGTAGAGACCCTCGGTGATATCGACAGCCTGATAAAGGGCGGCAATATCGGCCAGCTAATGAACTGGCTGGAGCAGAACATCTGGTCACAGGGTTCGCGACTGACCACAGATGAGCTGGTGACTCAAGTGACCGGCGAGGTGCTCAACCCGATCCACTTTAGGCGTCATCTGGAGCAGCGCTACTTAAGGTAAGTTAGGTTAAACCTACTGACAAACAAAAAGGCTAGCGCAATGCGCTAGCCTTTTCCCTTCTATTACCGACAGCTTTATTCTGCAAGCTGACTCGTCATCGTCATGTCGCCTAGTTGGCCGCATCACCCTCACGCGGGGTCTTACCGTTCAAGGGAGAGTGCGCCCCTTGGCTCTCGTCACTCATCTCGCCGGCGCCCAGCATCTCTTGGGTGATCATGTTGTGGCCTTTAAGCAGGTCGTTGAGTCCACCTTTTTGGGCATCGACCATGCCGAGCTCTCTGAGCATGGCATCGACGATGGGCGCGTTGGCGCGGTAATTCAGCGCCGCAGAGGTCACCTGCTCGGCGATGCCGCCCTGGCTCAATACCGCCTCGCCGTTACCCTGGGTCCCCCCCGAGGTACCATAGCCCTGCAGTATCTTGATCCCTTCGATGTTCTCCAGCGGCTTGACCGCCTGGGCCACCACTTCCGGCAAGGCCTTGAGCATGGCCAACGCTTTTTGCAGCTCGATCTGTTCGCTGCTGAGCACGTTTTCCGCCTCGTGCAGCGCCTGCTTACCGGCCGCCTCGACCGCGTATACCTTCTCATCGGCCTCGGCCTTAAGCTTCTTGGCATCCGCCGCCGCTTTCGCCTCGGTCAGAATCGCGCTGGCCTTATCCTCGGCAGCGCGCTTCTCGGCTTCCGCCTCGACCGTCACGCCCACCGCATCACGCTCGGCTTCCTTACGGGCGTCGATCACCTCGATCTCTTTGCGACGGTTAGCCTCGGCCACCTGACGCACGGTAATAACCGCTTCCTCTTTCTCAACCTTAAGCTTCTCGGCCTCGGCGGCCTTGGCGCGCGCGGCTGATTCCTCTTCCGACTTCTCGGCGACCGCGATCTGCTTGTCCTGCTCTGCCACCTCGATATCGCGCTGCTGCTGAATGCGTGACTGTTCGATCGCCTTCCGCTTCTCGATCTCTCGGGTCTCGATATCTTTGGTCTTCTCGATCTGCGCCGTCTCTACCGCACGTTCCTTGGCGATCTCCGCCTCTTTCTCTTCGCGGCTCTTCTGTTCCTGCTTCTTGAGGATCTCCGCCTTCTGCTCGGCACGCTTAAACTCCAGTGCCTGTTGCTGCACCAGACGCGCTTCCTCTTCGGCCTTCTCGATCTCCAGCGACTCCTTCTCGGCTTCCAGGTTACGCTGCTCTATCTTGATGCGGTTTTCCTGTTCGATGTCGTTGGTCTCTTTGCGCTTCTCTTCGATGATCTTCGCCAGGCGAGCACGACCCTCGGCATCGAAGGCATTATTTTCATTAAAGAATTGCAGGTCGGTCTGATCGAAGCCCGTCAGAGAGACAGACTCCAGCTCGAGACCGTTCTTCTCCAGATCGTTGGCAACGTTGTTCTGCACCCGCTGCACGAAGTCGGCGCGCTGCTCATGCATCTCTGTCATGGTCATCTCGGCCGCTACGGCACGCAGTACGTCGACAAACTTAGACTCCATCAGCTTCTTCACCTCTTCAACCCGGGTAGTACGGGTACCTAAGGTCTGCGCGGCCATGGAGATCCCCTCCACACTCGGCGCGACACGCAGATAGAAGTCGGCGCGCACATCCACCCGCATACGATCTTTGGTGATCAATGCATCTTTCTGCATCTTCTCCACCTCGATACGCAGGGTGTTCATGTTCACCGCGATCGTCTCATGTAGCACAGGCAGCACTATGGCGCCGCCATCTTTGATGATCTTCTCACCGCCAAAACCCGTTCTCACAAAGGCGGTCTCTTTCGAGGCCCGTCGATATAACTTGGCAAATATCAGGCCGATCACCAAGATGCCAATTAACGCCGCGCCCGCGGCGACAAACACAAAGCTGCCACCCAATGACACGCCTATTCCTTCCACTTCATTCATGTTTCATCCTTAATCTAAGCTTGTTGTAAGCAGGTTTTCCGGCAAACCTTAAGGCTGCCAAAGACTAAATTTCATTGTTAAATTGCACCACAGACCAGACCTGGCCATTACGGTTTAACAGCACCACAGAGGTGCCCTGAGAGAAGGCCTCCCCGGCCAGCTCAGGCTCGACCAACACATAGTGCTTCTGCTGATAGGCATCTTTCACCACGGCCTCGCTGGGAAATCCCTTGCGGGCACAGCCCAGGGTCACCACCCCAACCAGGCCGCTGAGGTCATCCACAGAGATCGCCGACGTTTCGTTCTTGGGCAGCAGATTAGCGAGACGGGCGCCGAGAAATCGACAGGAGAGTGCGCCAAGCACTATGGCGAGCGGAATGCTTAAAGAAGCTGGCAAGGCAGTATCAATCGATAGCGCCAGATAGTTGATGCTAAAGCCTGCGATGGCAAAGCTGGTCAGGGCCAGCACCAGCCAGATGAGCAGGGGCAGACGGTCAAGGCAGAGCCAGCCGGCGACACCTGTGACACCCGAGACGCCAGTGTCTACATCGGCGTCCATCTCCATGGGGGTCAGATCGTCCAGCAGCCCAAACAGGCTGAGGCCAAATACCATAGAGAAGCCCTCGACCAGGCCAAGGAGGATCACTAAGGCCAGCGCCAGGCTGTAGGGTAAGTTATCGGTAAGCAGTAAAAAATCCACAGTCTCTCTCCATGAGAAAATGCCTCTTGCCCCAGGGGGATTTAAGGCCCGCTTAATGTCGCGCACGTATATTGCTATACGCCTGTTCCTATCCAAAAAATGGCTAACTGGGCGGCTCAGACAAGATACGACTTGCCAAGGTAGGCGAGCCACCGAGATTAGAGAATAACAGACTGAATAATTGAGTAAATAGCCAATATTCACATTTGTTTTTGCTAATCTTAACGCCCTGGCCAACACCATTGATAAGGCCTGAAAGCTGTGCGAACATCTAGCCTTTGCCCCATCTACCTTTACCCTTACGACTAGAAACATTAGCGATGCAAATACGAGCTATTCAGGCCCAGGACTGGCCAAGCATTTTACACATTCAGGATGAGTGTTATCCCAATATCGAGCCCGAATCCCTCGACGCCCTGCAGAGCAAGGCGATGCTCTCCCCCGATACCTGCTATGTGGTCACCCAGAACGACTCGGTGATCGGCTATTGCCTGGCCCATCCCTGGCAACGTGATCTGCCGCCGAGCCTGGAGCAGGTACTTGAGCAGGCACCTTTGCAGGAAACGCTATATCTTCATGACATCGCCTTTTCCGCCAAGGCTCGGGGACTAGGTGCGGGGGCGGCCGTGTTTAGCCGCCTCATCGAGCGGGCGCAAGACAAGGGGCTAGACAGCATCTCTCTAGTGGCCGTGGGCGGCGCCCACACATATTGGCAACGTATGGGCTTTAAATCGCGTATAATCGACAAATCCCTGGACAGCTACCCGGAAGATGCCTGTTATATGGTGTATGCCATAGCTGCGCACGCCTCCGGCGCCTCACTTCAAGAATAAGAGATTACTATGGCCCGCAGAGTCGGTTATACCTTTAAAAATCAATACAAAGAGATCAACTTCGTCTACGACAAGTTTCATGACATCTATGAAGCCGTGGCCGCGGCCGAAGGGATCGATCTGACCCGCTATCACGCCATGGAGGCTCAGGTCGCCATGACTTCCAAGGGTTCCCAGGCGGTGAAAGACTATCGCCAGAAGGAGTTCGCCCGCTTTGGCTTTAGCGACATCCACTTTATTCGAGATGAAAGCGCTCAGGATGAAAGCTAAGGCCAAGTTAGCTAGAATAAGCCACCCATTTTCACCTTTTACCAGATGATGTAGGCCCTAAATGTCTAATATTGAACATGCCAATTTTCCCAGAGCCGGCTTCTTTCGCCGCCTGGGCGCGATAGTGTACGACCTGCTACTGGCCGTTGCCGTCTACATGGTGGCCGGTGCCATCGGCTTCGGTATCTTTACCGCCCTCACCAGCAGTGGCCTGCTGGCCATGAATGGCTTTGAGCATGTCTCAGATCTGCTGAACGGCACACCGCTCTACAAGGGCGTGTATCAGCTGTGGATCACCTTCTGCGTCGGCCTCTTCTATGTGCTGTTTTGGAGCTACGGCGGCCAGACACTGGGCATGCGCGCCTGGCGCCTGAAGATCCAGCACCCCAACGGCCAGAGCCTGAGCATGATCACCGCCACGGCCCGCCTAGTATGGTCGCTACTTGGCATAGGCAACCTTTGGATCCTAATCAACGGCGATAAGCTGGCACTACAGGATATGATGACTCGCTCGGAAGTGGTAGTACTGTCAAAAGAAGCCAACCAGATGCGTAACTGGCACGGCGTATAAGCTAAACCCAGACATAAAAAAGGACCCTAAGGGTCCTTTTTTATTGAGCTCATTTCTAATGGGCTCTTTTCTCACTGCCTTAGACCTAAAGAATGGCCTAGCGGCGTATATAATAGATGGCCGCGCTACTGAAGATGAGCGGCGGCATGACGGCGCCCAGCACGGCTGGCAGGCCGTAAACCAAGGTCATGGGACCAAAGATCTCGTTACAGATATAGAAGCTGAAGCCCGCCACCACGCCCAGCAGCACTCGTGCGCCCATGGTCACGGTACGCAGCGGACCGAACACGAAAGAGAGCGCCACCAGCATCATGACCGCCACGGTGATCGGCTGTAAGATCTTGCGCCACAGCGCCAGCTCATAGCGACCAGAATCCTGGTTGTTCACCTTGAGGTATTCCAGATAATCCACCAAGCCCTGAATCGATAAGGCCTCGGGTTTTACCGACACCACGCTGAGCTTATCCGGCGTCAGGGTCGACTCCCAGCGATACAGAGTCAGATCCGTCAGGCTCACCTGTTCTGGCGTGATCTTGGTCTGACGCACATCCAGCAGACGCCAATGATCCTTGGAATAGACGCCGCGGCGCGCCTCTATGGTCCCCACCAGGTTCAGATGGTCATCGAACTCATAGAGCACGATATTGTGCAGGCTCTTGATATCCTCTATCTCGCCGATATTGACGAACAGATCGCCATCTTTGGCCCAGATACCTCGGCTCGACTTGAACAGGCTACCGCCCGAAAGCTTGACCGCCTGCAGCTCCTTACCGTGACGCTCGGCCACGGGTGCGCCCCACTCACCCAGCGCCATCACCAGGATCATCAGGGGCACCGCCGTCTTCATCGCCGACAGGGTGATCTGAAAGCGGGAAAGGCCCGCCGACTGCATCACCACCAGCTCAGAGTTCGACGCCAGCATGCCCATACCGATCAATGCCCCCAAAAGCACGGCCATAGGGAAAAACATCTCGATATCGCGGGGGATCAGAAACAGCACATAGATGGCGGCATCCACCATGGTATAGGTACCACGGCCGACGAGACGCAGCTGATCCACCCACTTGATGATGCCAGACAGGCCGGTTAACACCAGCAAACACAGGGCCGAGGTGCTGACCAGGACGCGGGCGATATAGAAGTCTAAGATTCTCATGCATTCACCTTCTTACGCTTGATCAAGCCAGAAAGCTTGGCACCTGTTGGGCGCTCCTTACTCAGGAGTAACATACCCAAACACAGCGCCGAGGCATGGATCCACCACATGCCGAGGTAGGCGGGGATCACCTCATCCTCCAGCGCCTTACGCCCGGCGATCATCAGACCGAAATAACCCAGATAGAGCAAGATGGCCGGGAACATCTTGGCAAACTTGCCCTGGCGAACATTGACTCGCGCCATGGGCACGGCGATCAGCGTCATGAAGGGGATCGCCAGCGGGATGGCCAGGCGCCAGTGGAACTCGGCCACCGCCTCGGGTCCCTCGGTGTCGAGCAGCTGGTCGATAGGCAGGGCAGACAACTTGCGACGACGCTGATCCACCTCCTGCTCCTTGATCTGCATCTCGTATCCCGCAAACTCGACCACCTGATAGTCGAGACGATTCGGCTTATTCTGATACTGAATCCCGTCGTTAAGTTCCAGGCGCTGCTCACCGCTATCGTCCTCGATCACCCGGCCCCCTTGGGCCACCACGATATTGGTCTGGCTGGCGCCATCTTCCGGGTCGGGCAGTTGCGCCACGAAAACCTTATCCAGTTGATTGTCGCGGCCGATACGCTCGACAAAGAGTACCGCGCGGCCGTTAGGGCTGGTCTGAAAACGTCCCTGGGTCAGCGCCGCTAAACCGGCTTCCGACTGGGCATTCTCCAGCACGCGGTTTTGCGTCTCTTCCGCCCAGGGAGTGACATAGATAGATAGAAAACCGGTAAACAGCATATTGACGACGGCGAGCAGCAGGGTCACCCGGGTGACATACCATTCACTCACGCCGACGCTATGAAAGACCACCATCTCGCTTTCGGCGTACATACGGCCATGGGCCACCAGAATCCCCAAAAACAGACTCAGGGGGACCACAAGCACGGCAAGATAGGGAAGATTGAGCCCGAGTAGGGTCATCACCAGAGAGGCGGGAAACTCGCCATCGGATGCATCAGCGAGTACACGAACAAAATGTTGGCTAATAAAAATAGCTAACAGTACTAAAAGCACTGCCATCTGCGCTTTTAAAACTTCACGAATCAAGTATCTAAATACAATCACAGGCAGGATCCAGTCCCTAAACTTATATTTATGCTGGTATCAGCCCACTTTTCATGTAGACTGTCTACTTTTGGTAGTTTTGTGACCAGCCTTTAACTAAAAATGGCAGAAAAACACCTGAAAAATTAACATTGGTGTACCAATTTTAGGTCCGTTTTGGACACAAGCAGACATTATCTAATAAATAATAATATTTGTCTTTAAGAATCTAGGAGAGCTCATGGAGTTTAGCGTTAAGAGCGGCAGCCCGGAAAAACAACGTTCGGCCTGTATTGTCGTTGGTGTCTATGAACCTAGACGCCTCTCTGGTATTGCTGAGCAACTGGACAAAATCAGTGAAGGCTACATTAGCAACTTACTTCGCCGCGGCGACTTAGAGGGTAAGCCAGGTCAGATGCTACTTTTGCATCATGTACCCAACGTGTTGAGTGAACGCGTCCTTCTTGTAGGTTGTGGCAAAGAACGAGAACTAGACGAACGCCAGTACAAGCAGATCATCACTAAGACCATCAACACCTTAAACGACACAGGTTCTATGGAGGCCGTTTGCTTCCTGACCGAGCTGCACGTTAAGGGTCGTGACACCTATTGGAAAGTACGCGAAGCCGTTGAATCGACTCAAAACAGCCTATACAGCTTCGACGCACTCAAGACCCGCAAGGGCGAAACCCGTCGTCCGCTGCGCAAGCTGGTATTCAATGTACCGACTCGCCGCGAACTCACGGTAGGCGAGCGCGCCATCGAGCACGGCATGGCCGTATCGACAGGTACCCAGCTGTGTCGCGACGTGGCCAACATGCCACCTAACATCTGTAACCCGGCTTACCTGGCCTCTCAGGCGCGTCAAATTGCCGAGAACCATGAAAACCTCACAGTCACTACCGTTGGCGAAGAGCAGATGGCCAAGCTGGGCATGAACTCATACCTGGCCGTCGGCCGCGGCAGCCATAACGAGTCGGTCATGACCGTCATGGAATACAAGGGCGCGGTAGACAGCACAGAGAAGCCTATCGTGCTTGTGGGTAAGGGCCTGACCTTCGACTCGGGCGGTATCTCACTCAAGCCAGGCGAAGCCATGGATGAGATGAAATATGACATGGGCGGCGCCGCAGGCGTTATCGGTACCATGCTGGCCCTGTGCGAACTGAAGCTGCCGATCAACGTGGTAGGTGTATTGGCTGGCTGTGAAAACATGCCGTCGAGCAACGCCTATCGTCCAGGGGATATCCTGACTACCATGTCGGGCCAGACGGTAGAAGTGCTCAACACCGACGCCGAAGGCCGCCTGGTACTGTGTGACGTGCTGACCTATGTAGAGCGTTTCGACCCTGAGCTGGTCGTCGACACTGCAACCCTTACCGGTGCCTGTGTGATCGCCCTGGGTAAACACGCCTCAGGCCTCTTCTCCTCCCACAACCCGCTGGCGCACGAGCTACTCAACGCCGGCGAGCAGAGTGGCGACCGCGCATGGCGCATGCCGCTATGGGATGAGTATCAGGAGCATCTGGAGAGCCCGTTTGCCGACATGACCAACCTGGGCGGTCGTCCTGCCGGTGCCATTACCGCAGCCTGCTTCCTGTCGCGCTTCACCAAGAAGTACAACTGGGCGCACCTGGATGTGGCCGGTACCGCTTGGAACAGTGGCGCCAACAAGGGCTCAACCGGTCGCCCCGTGCCGCTGCTGACTCAGTTCCTGATCAACCGCGCAGGCGTTGAACAGGGCGAGTAATGCACTCCCCTTAAACACTGCCTCATGGCATGTTTAACTCAAAAAAGGTGAAGCAATTGCTTCACCTTTTTTTATGGGATTTACTCTTCCTAAATGGGTTTATTTAGAAGCCTAGTCCCCTGCTTGGCCCGCCAGCTTGGCCCGCCAGCTGAGTCCGCCGACTTAACCTGCCTGCATAGCCCGCCTGCTTAGCCCGCCTGCTTGGCCTTAAGCAGCTGCACCATCATCAACACCACGCCGCCAAACACACTAAAAGAAGCGATCGCCAGGAAGGGGTCCACCACCTCCAGCGCTACAAACTCGCCGTAAAGCAGAAACAGGCCGATGGCCACCCCTAGGGTGCCCAGCTGATGAAGCCAAAATTGCGCCGTGACTAATCCCCCCTTGTGGCACCCCGAGGATTCCTCTAGCCACAAGCGATAACAGAGGGCGTAACTAAAGGAGATCAGAAAACCTATCATCATGATGTGGGCGTGGGTCACCAGCTGCCCATGGTCATGGGAGGCCGCCATGTAGAGGCCTAACATCAGCCCGAGCAGGGCGTAGCTAAAGGCCGTTAAGAGATATCGTTTATCCATGAGAACACTCCCCCAGAGTGCTGAATTACAATCTTTGGCTATCTACCCAGTGTAGGCCAAAGCCAGCAAGGTCACCTCCTCAGGGTAACCTGAAATAGATAGACGCCCCTTGACTGGTGAGGCGACAAGTTTAATTATTACAATGGGTTGAGATGTTTAGGCGAAAGATAAACTCGGCGATATCCTTGGTGGCCTGCCGCCGTCTTGCGAAGGCTTCAAATGGATCCCGACATATTAAATCTAAAAATGATAACTATACTGAGCTAATTAACGTCTAAAAAACGTGGCCAAAGGACGACCTTGAGTCACAAATTGGACGATAGACAGTGCGCGCTAAAGGATGACTCAATGGAAGCTGTACAATCGCAATTGACAATGAAAGGATGTCAGCAGTGTAGCAAAAATGTTGCTCTCGACTTCGATTTCACTATGGCATTCCAGCCAATCGTCGATATCGCCAAGCAAAAGGTATTTGGTTATGAAGCGCTGGTGCGCGGCCCCAATAACGAGGCCGCCTATTCGGTGATCTCAAGGGTGAATGACGACAACCGCTATGCCTTCGATCAATCCTGTCGAGTCAAGGCTATCGCACTGGCGGCCAAGCTAAATTTGGAATCCATATTAAGCATTAACTTCCTGCCCAACGCCATCTACCAACCCGAACGTTGTATTCGTACCACTCTGGCGGCCGCAAGAGAGTATGGCTTCCCGACGGAGCGGATCATGTTCGAATTTACCGAATCCGAAAAAATAACCGACAGTGGGCACGTCAAACGCGTAGTGGAATACTACCGGGAACTTGGCTTTATGACCGCCATCGACGACTTTGGCGCCGGCTATGCCGGCTTAGGTCTGCTCGCCAACTTCCAGACCGATCTCATCAAGCTGGACATGGAGCTGATCCGTAACATAGATAGAGACGAGACCCGGCAGGTCATAGTTACTCACCTGCTCGGTATCTGTCACCAACTCAAGATAAAATGCCTGGCCGAAGGCATAGAGACACCAGGCGAGATGCAATGGCTTAAAGGTGCAGGCGTTGAGCTTATGCAGGGCTATCTGTTTGCGAAGCCGGGCTTCGAATGCCTGCCCGAAGTGGCTTTCCCCTAGGGCCTGTTGACCTTTTGAGAACAAATTTTGTTCTAATTGAGCACGTTCAAATCGCGGCATGAGGCTTGTAGTATAGTTATTCTATATAAAAACCGAGTAACAAAGCGTTGAACGTGCTCAAGACGAACCCTGCAAAAATGAACGCGAAAGATAAACAGGCCCTAGCCTAGTGGACCAACAGCCCGGCTAATTGACCTTTTCCGTCTGGCAATTAGATTGGCATCAAACGCCCTATGTTGTTAGTGTGACCCTAGATTAGGACGACCCACACTAAGTTAACGACCTAAATTAAAGACGGAAATCTGTTATGCCACGCTTACTTTGCCTGTTAATCGCCATTATTTCACTCGCCACGACGCTCACAGTCCAGGGGGCCAACGAGGCCAAGATTGACCCGCCACAGCCCGCCTTGACCCATGCTCAGCAGCCGATTTTAGACAAGCCGCTGGTGGAGCGTTACATACTCGACGAGCTTAAGGCCCTTAGGATGGAGCAGCAAGATCTCGAGCGCCGCCTGACAATCGAGATCACCGACCGGGAGCTGGCGGTGGCCGACAAGTCCCTCAACTATGCCAACGTCACCGTCACCTACTTCTTCTACATCATCGCAGGTGTGGCATCCTTGATCGCCTTCATCGGCTGGCAGTCCCTCAGGGAGATCAAGACCAACACCGCCAAGCTCGCCGCCGAACAGTTGCAGTCGATCACCGAGCAATATGAGGAGAAGTTCAAGGTGCTCGAGCAAGATCTCAAGCGTAAGAGCCGCATCATCACCAAGAACAATCGCGAGATCGAGATCATCAACGAGATCCATACCCTCTGGCTGCAATCCCAGAGCGCCCAGACCCCGGAGCAGAAGATCGCCGTCTATAACGAGATCCTCACCATACGCCCGGGCGATCTCGAGGCCATGACCTACAAGGCCGACGCGGCCATGGAGATGCGCGAGTTTAACTGGGCCCTCAGCCTGTGTAACCGGGTGCTTGAGGTCGACGGCAGCAACGCCCACGCCCTCTATCAGCGCGCCTGCGCCTTCGCCTGTCTGGGACAGGAAGAGCGCGCCCTGTCTGACCTCGAGCAGGCCATCGAAAACAGCGTCTCCTTCAAGGAGGTCGCCGCCAACGAGGATGACTTCGCCAACCTGAGAAACAACCCAAGGTTTGATCTCTTGATCTCCACCAGCGAGAACTAAATACAGCTAGATATCGGGCACAACGGCGCCCCAAAGCCCCAAAGCCCAAAGTCCAAAGTCCAAAGAAAGCCTTAAAGGCCTAAAGATAATCTTAAAGGCCTAAAGGTGGACTACAGATGTGCCTTTTCCACATCAGGGCCCATACTTAAATAAGTCATTCATGATACGCCGCCGTGCTCTTTGGTCGCGGCGTGTGAACCGGAGGCCAAGATGTCTCGCATCATCGCCTTTTGTTACGACAGTTTCATGCGCGGGCCCGAGCAGGCCTGCCTCATCGACTGGCGCCGGATCCTGCTCAGCCAGGTCGGCGGCCGCGTGCTGGAGATCGGCGCGGGTACCGGCGCCAGCCTGCCCCTCTACCCCAATGTGCCTGGGCTCGAGCTGGTGCTGACCGAACCCGATGTGGACATGAGACGCCGCCTGGAGCGCTCTGTCGCCGAGCTACCCGATAGCAATATCACAGTGCTGGACTGCCCGGCGGAAGCCCTGGCCTGCGAGGATGAGAGTATCGACTGGGTATTTGTATCCTTGGTCTGCTGCACCGTGGTGGATCTGCCCGCGACACTGGCGGAGATCTGGCGCGTGCTCAAACCCGGTGGTCACCTGCTGTTTCTCGAACATGTCGCCGCAGAAAAG
The DNA here is from genome assembly GCF_023349185.1 of Shewanella aquimarina. Lineage (GTDB taxonomy): Bacteria > Pseudomonadota > Gammaproteobacteria > Enterobacterales > Shewanellaceae > Shewanella > Shewanella aquimarina. Next base: position 90,724 of record NZ_JAKIKY010000016.1, read on the forward strand.
GGCACCCGCAGGCGACGCTGGCAAGACAGGGTCAACTTCATCTGGCGCCGCATCGCGGGCAACTGCCACCTCAACCGAGAGACGGAGGCGCAGATCCGCCGCGCAGGCTTTCAGATAGAATCGATCACCCGTGAGAGCATGCGTAAGGCGATGCCCCTGGCTCGACCCACCATACGTGGGGTGGCGCTCAAGCCCAGGCAGGCCGGCAGCAAGCCCGAAGAGACTCAGGCCTCATCGCGATGAATGCGCACCGCGATGCGCCGTGAACCGAAATCTTCCCGCCCCTTAGCAAAGCGGCCCGGCAGCGGCACGCCGCAATAGCGACAGGCCCCCTTCTCATCCAGCGCATATTGCCCCAGCTGATACCAGTCGCGCTCGATAAGGCGTTTGTGACAGCTGGCGCAGTAGGTGGCGTCCGAATCTGGGTCGTGCACGTTGCCGCAATACACATAGTGCAGGCCATGATTGAGGGCGATACGCCGCGCCCGTTGCAATGTACTCAGGGGCGTCACCGGCTTGTCCAGCAGCTTAAAGTCGGGATGAAAGGCGCTAAAATGCAGCGGCACATCCGGGCCTAAGTTTTCCACCAGCCACTGGCACATGGCGTTGAGCTCCTGGTCGCTATCGTTCTCGCCGGGGATCAACAAGGTGGTTATCTCAAACCACACCTGGGTCTCATACTTAAGATAGAGCAGGGTCTCCAGCACAGGTTGCAGCTGACCATGACAGATCTTGTGATAGAAGGACTCGCTAAAGGCCTTAAGGTCGATATTGGCCGCATCCATATATTGGTAAAACTCGGCACGCGGCGCCTCGCAGATATAACCCGCGCTTACCGCCACGCTCTTAAGCCCCAGCTCATGGGCTGCCTGGGCGGCGTCTATGGCGTACTCCATAAACACCACGGGGTCGTTATAGGTAAAGGCGAGACTCTTGCAACCATGGCGGCGAGCCGTGGCGGCCAGCTCATCTGGCATGGCGCTATCGCACAGGGTGTCCATCTGCCGCGACTTACTCATGTCCCAATTTTGGCAAAACAGGCAGCTCAGGTTACAACCCGCGGTGCCAAAACTCAGCACGCTGGAGCCCGGGTAGAAATGGTTCAGGGGTTTCTTCTCAATAGGGTCGATGCAGAAACCTGAAGAGCGGCCATAACTGGTCAGCACTATCTCGCCTTGATGGTGCATGCGCACGAAACAGGCGCCGCGTTTGCCCTCGCGCAGGGTGCACTTGCGCGGACAGACATCACAGCAGACACGCCCATCGTCTAAGGCATGCCAATATTGGGTGGGAAAATATCTCGGCGGCGTTTGATTCATGGCGCGATCCCCCTGCCGATGGCCTACACTGAAAGTATAGTTGAGCACCGCTCGGGAGAGAGCCATGAGGTACAGAGAACCCGCGGTTGCCGGGCGTTTTTATCCCGATAACCCTGGTGATTTAATACAGCAGATCGCCAATTATTTTGACCAGCCTAACCATAGCACTATCGTCCCCAAGGCCATCATCGCCCCCCATGCCGGTTATTTCTATTCCGGCGCCATTGCCGCAGCCGCCTATCGCCTGCTTGCCAACAAAAAACCAGCCTATAACAAAGTCTTGCTACTAGGGCCGAGTCACTACGTCGGTCTCAGCGGCGCCGCCCTGCCCCGCAGCGACCGCTTTATAACCCCCATGGGCGAGGTCGCCATCGACCGCGAATTGGTCGAGGCCCTACTCTATCAAAGGTTAGCCATAGAATCAGATACCGCCCATCAGCAGGAACATGCGCTGGAGGTGCAGCTGCCCCTGCTGCAATACTGCCTATCAGATTTTAGCCTAGTGCCCGTGGTGGTCGGCGACTCTGGCAGTGAGGCGATCAGCAAGTTGATTAAGGCCACCCTGAGCTATGCCCCCGATAGGCCCGCGCCCCTGGTCGTCGTCAGCAGCGACCTCAGCCACTACCACCCCTATCCTCTGGCTAATCGCCTCGACCAGGAGACCCGCAGCACAATTCTGGCCCTGGACACCCACCTGACGTCCCAGCAAGCCTGCGGCTGTCATGCCATCAACGGCCTGCTCGACTATGGCAAACAACAGGGCTGGCAGATCCAATGTGTCAGCCACGCAAATTCGGGCGATATCATGGCGCACAATGAACATCGCGCCCCCAGAGACAATGAAGAGGTCGTCGGCTATGCCAGTTTCGTCCTCTATTGAACTCAGCGCCGGCGATAAAGCCTGCCTGCTCGATCTGATATGGCAGGTGATAGACCAGGGACTAACCCGAGGGCGCCTGGTGCTGCCACAACCGCCAGAAAGTGAGGCCCTGCTGACGCCAGCGGCCTGTTTCGTCACCCTGCACAAAGCCGGTGAACTCAGAGGCTGCATAGGCCGGGTGGATGCCAGCGATCCCCTGTGGCAATGCGCCTGTGAAAATGCCTATAGCGCCGCCTTTAAGGATCGCCGCTTTGCCCCGCTACAAGATGACGAGCGCGACGCCCTCAGCCTAGAGATCTCCATCCTCTCGCCACTCGTCCCCATAGACAATCAGGGCGAAGGTGCCCTGCGATCCACGCTACGCCCCAATGTCGATGGCTTGCTGATGGATGACGGCCAGCGCCGCGCCCTGTTTCTACCCTCGGTATGGCAGAGCCTGCCCGCCCCCAGGGACTTTGTCGATGCCCTGAAACAGAAAGGCGGCTGGCCACAAGATTATTGGCGTGACACCATCACGCTGCACCGGTTTACCACAGAGGTCATTTCATCATGACCTTCGGCGCTGCTTTGGCCAGGTAGCAGTTGGCGTAGGCTTGGGATTTGGCATAGGTTGGGGATTTAGCATCTGGCTGATTGGATACTCGGCAAGACTATTGAAGGTCGAATCTTCATGGCAATCTATCACCTGCCCGGCGGGGATGGAGGACATTGTGGTTAATATCAGAAACTGAAGGTTAGCGCATAGCGTTGTGGTCGTTTGCTAGGTGAAATTGAAGGTCGTACCTTTATGGCAACCTATCGCCTGCCCGGCGGGGGTTGTGCAGATACGCCTGTGACACGCTGTGCGCCGTCCCTGGCCGCTCTGCGGTTTCATCCCTGAAACCGAAGGTCACCGGCGTATCTACACCCGGTATCCAACGTCTCTTCGATTTGGCTTCATTGTTGTCGATTGGGAAGCAGCATTTGGCTGCATTGATATTGGCGGGAGATTTGAAGGTCAAACCTTCGCGGCAATCTAACGCCTGCCCGGCGGGGGCTGTGCAGATACACCTGTGAGATGCCGTGAATAAATCCCTTTAGGCTCTGCGAAATCATCTGACCTCCACGGATGGAGGGAATGCCGAAAATGTCGGGAACATTTTCGGCCCTATTTCGGAAGCTCACCGGCGTATCTACACCCGGTATCAAACGTCTCTTCGATTTAGCTGCATTAGTTATCGATAGAAAAAGCCAAACACGCTTTTGGCACGGCGGTACTGACCTACATGGATGTAGGGAATGCCAAAAAATGTAGGGAACATTTTTGGCCATGCCGCCGAGAGCCAAAAGTGTGCTTACACTGAGTATCCAACGTCTCTTCGATTTAGCTTCATTGGGTGGCATTGAGACAAGTTATTATTTTTAAGAAAAAAACGTACAAAAATGTCACCGAAGATGTTGATTGCTACCTGACCAATCGCTTAATGTGCAACCAATCAAGGACAGAGCTAGGCCCACTCGAATCAGACATGAACCATGCCATTCTGGGAATGAAAAGACTTAGCAACATGTATCGATAAAAACCTTTAAAGGTTTGCTCAAGCCCCAGTTATTCACCATCCCACCTACTTAGCCGGAATATCGCGTTATAAGGGAAAATTAGCCCTTTCGAGTTTAGAGACATAGACATTTAAGCTAATACTAAAGTTAACAAGTTTATTTAAAAATGTTGCACTTTTGTGTGTAAGTCTGTATTTTTCTCGCTCAATTATTCTGTTCATTTCCTCCACTAATTCAATAAAGCGAAATGCTCAAAATAATCGCTAACGCTAATATAAGCGGCGAATAAATAGCACACTGACTTTGGGTGTGCTTTAGGAATTTTTACTATAAATGGATGTTGCCCCATATGATCACCACTAAACCTCTCTGTTGGTTGGCTGCTCTCGGCCTATTGTCTTCATTTCAATCTTACGGCGTTGTCTATAACGAAGCCCAAACAACGGCTATCACCGAACACATGCAGCATGCTCTGGCCGTTGAAAATACAGGCGTAATTAATGAAGGTCATATTCATGACATCTATCAATTTTATGCATCGAACAAACTAGCCGTTGGCGTAGACAATCATTATTTGCATACTTTTTTTGCTAACGATGACAACACCATAAGCTATATGGGTAAGCAGAGCATCGGAAAAGAGGATTACTATAACAACCGCGACAATATCTCTCTGAGTCCCGACGCCAAGTTTATGTATTTAAAGAAAAGGGAAGACAGTCACTATCAGATAGAGGTGATGAGCTTAGATTCTGATAATAAAGTGTGGCAAACCAAATTTACCTATACCAGCATAGGTACTCATTCTATCGATTATAGTACCAAGAGCCAGATCTCTGATGATGGAAACTATCTCTTCAGCTGGAATAGTTACCAAAATCACCTATCTATTGCCAAAAGGGATAAAGTCACCGGAGAGCTAAGCCCCTTTATTCTAGTCGACAGCGATAAACTCCCTTCGAGCGTATCGGGAGTTGAATATGATGAAGCCAACCAAACTTTACTCCTTTTTGGCCGTGGCACCACCTATGATTCGACCTCTGCATTAATTGCACTCAAACTCGACTCAACAAATGGCTCGACAACTGAAATTGCCCGGCTCCCCCTGATCGGCACCTATCAAAATATTAATAACATCCAGTTCGATCCTAATACCAAGAATATATTTATAACTGAGAGTGGTAATATTAACGTCTACCACTTAGATGAGACGAATAAGACGTTAACGGCCAGCTACAGTGACACCATCTACAATACTTTCAATACCTATGTAAATAGCAACTCAATCACACTAATTGATGGCAAACTATTTGTTCAGAAAAGTAACAGTCTTGGTAAAATTTATCGTTTCAATGACGGTGCTTCGCCCTCTTTTACACTGGAAGACACAGTCACCACCAGTGTCTACCTGAGTCAACTGACTGTCGCAGATGGAATCGGCTGGAGAATGAAGAATGAAAAGGCCGAACTCTTTGCCAACAGCTCCACGGCTTATGACTTTGTCAAAAAAGATACCCTAGTCGATGGACAACAAAATATGCCGATTTTCGGCGATTCAAGTACCCAAATCGCCTTTATCGAGTCACTCGATATCATTGTTGCTATTGATAGACAAGGCATCTATTCAATGCTCGCCGACGCAAGCGCTCAAACCCCACTCTATTCTACGACTTGGGAACAATTGGGTTTCGATTACGGTGCATCGCCGTCCATAGATAGGGTCGTCGTTAAAGGCAACAACATACTCCTCGCGGGGAGATATTTTAACTTTACACCGAATTCACAAAATGAGCGCTTTATGGCCCTAGAGGTCGATGATAAAGGGGTTATTTCGACAGAGATGAAACCTCTGACCGCATCGGGAAATCCATTTTACTACCACAGTAACAGTAATTCTGCCCAGTTTGACCCGAGCAGTGGAGTCGCGGCGTTTCTGTCACAAGATGGCGGCTATGCATTCTTTAGCCTGGATGCGGACAATAATCCGACCTTTATCGACACCTTAGATTCAGCGCTCTTTAATACCTATTACAGCTATAGGAGCATAGGCTTCGTCGACGGAAAACCCTATGTCTGGGACAGAGAAAACACTAAATTCTATTTCGTCGGTGTGGACATTGCGAACAAGGACGTCGATCTTGAAGAAGGCATAGATCTCTCTGGTTCGGTCCCCGACAACGCAACGATCATCACAAACGGCAAGAACATCTATTTTATAAACGACTCCGCAGTCTCGAGTTATAAGATTAATGACGATCTCAGCCTGTCATTTATGTCGACCTCTTTTGTTTCAGGGCTTTATTCCAATGACTTAACCTTCATATCTGAAGATTACGTCGTAAACGCTAATTATAATAATCTGAACACCTATGCTATCGACAGACAGAGCGGCGTCTGGAAACAGCTAGAGAGCATCATGGCTCAGGACTTAGGGGTGTCAGGCTTAAATACCAGGAAGATAGCCTATGACGATTCGGTAAAACAGAACCTGATCTTTAACGCGAGCCTCAATTACTCCAACAACCTACTGATGCGGGCCGATATCGCCACCAGTCCAATTTTGACCTCTGCGCTCATGCCCCTACTAGCCAATGAAGGGGAGAAAGTAGAGCGTAATATCAGTGAGTTCGTATTTGACGCCGACAATGATGATCAACTCATCTTTAGTTCTGCCAACCTGCCTTCTGATGCCGAACTCACTGAGTCGGGCGTGCTCACCTATGACACGACAAGCCATGACTCGGGCGAACTCGACATCCTGGTGACCGACAGCAAAGATATGACGCTCAGCATTAGCCTGCCTTTCTTTGCTAACTCGGCCCCTGTCGTTGAAGCCATCGACACCTATTGGATCAATCCAGGGCAGAATATCACCTTTAACCTCGCCGATGCGGTAAGCGATTCAGAGGGCCAGGACTTAACCTTTACAACGGATGAAGGCTCGGCGCTCGAGGTAAATGCCCTCGGCATGGCTTACGGACAACTCACCCAGGCAGGTGAACATCAGGTGCTCGCCACAGTTACAGACACCTTAGGTGCCAGGGCCTCTGTGTCTGCTACCATCCAGGTGAATTCAGCCCCAACAGCCTCAGGGCTGGGTGCTGTGTCACTCAAAGCTGGCGAAGCCGTCTCTCGCGATTTAGCCAGCGCATTTGCCGACGCCGATGGTCATGCCCTGAGCTTTACAGCCGTAGGCCTACCATCGGGTATCAGCCTAAGTGCACAAGGCCAACTCAGCGGTAGCAGCAAGATCTCGGGTAAATCTAGCGTAGTGGTCACGGCCACCGACACCATGGGACTCAGCACAAACGCAAACCTCTCAATCGAGGTCAAAGAAGAGAGTTCTGGTGGCGGTAGCCTGGGATACCTGGTCTTGCTGCTCCTCCCATTGGCCATCCGTAGAAAATTCCATTAATGGTAACCTTGGCCTCTAGCTCGATGGCAAGACGCTCATCAGGTTAGAGGCACTCCCTTTGCCTAGATTGAATGGCACCCAAATCCCCCACCACCCCGGGGGATTTTTTTTGCCACAACACGCGGCGGGGGATTTGCCGCTTATCATCGCCGTCCGCAGATGCATCTACACCCGGTATCTAACGTCTCTTCGACTTGGCTTCAATGTTGCCGATTGGGAAGGAGATTTTGGCCACATTGATATTGGCGGGAGATTTGAAGGTCGAACCTTCATGGCAATCTAACGCCTGCCCGGCGGGAATGGAGGACATTGTGGTTAATGTCAGAAACTGAGTGTTAACGCTTCACGTCGTGGTCTTTGGCAAAGTGGATTTGAAGGTCGAACCTTCATTGTTACCTAACGCCTGCCCGGCGGGGGTTGTGCAGATACACCTGTGACACGCTGTGCGCCATCCCTGGCCGCTCTGCGGTTTCATCCCTGAAACCGAAGGTCACCGGCGTATCTACACCCGGTATCCAACGTCTCTTCGATTTAGCGTCGATTGTTGTCGATTGTTGTCGATTAGGAGGCAACATTTGGCTGCATTGATATTGGCAGGAGATTTGAAGGTCGCACCTTCGCTGTAACCTAACGCCTGCCCGGCGGGGGATGTGCAAGCACTCTTTTGGCACGCCGAGGTTCCGTCCCTGGAGGCTTCACGGCGGCGTCCATGCCGCCGAGAGCCAAAAGTGTGCTTACACCCGTATCCAACGTCTCTTCGATTTAACCTCACTGAATTATCCCTAAGACAAACTATTATTTTCGATAAAAAACAGGCAAATATGTGACACAGCATGTTGATTACAACCAACCAATTAGATTAAAGTATCACCACTTAAGGACAGAGCTAGGCCAACTCGAATCAAACATCGACTACGCCATTCAGGGAATGAAAAAGCCAACCACCATACGCCAATCAAATCCCTCAAAAAGTTTACTCTGCCCCATTTATTTACATGCTTGGTCTCCTACCTTACAAGGTAGCGTACCTTGCAAGGTCTCACTGATAAGTTGTTCTTGACCTGCGGTAGACGATTTTTAGCAAAAATAGAAGTGACATTTAAGTCTCGCCGAAGGAGTAGATAGCGCCAAACGCGATGGAAGAAATGCCTCATTTATGATAGCTTTAAGGCACTTGCTAAGGCTCGTAAAGCGAAGCTTTTAAGAGACCTGCAATCGACTTCAAGTAAAGAAGCGATGCTTCCCTCACGCCGCAGGGGCCTAACATAAGCCCAAAGGGCATGGAATATGAACTCACGGATTGAGTAGCAATAACCTCCTCTCTCCGAAAGTAAAGAACAAGCCGTTACACGAGACCTTCGGCTCGTGAACCACGATCGTTATGTTTTAAAATCAAACTCAAGGATAAAAATATGCCAACAATAACGTGTAGTAATGATGAGTGTGGAAAAGAGATCGAGTTCAGTCACTCTGACTTAAAAGTTGAAGACTCAGAACAATCTGGCAACCATACAACTCAATATTCTGCCTCCGGCAAAGTTTCATGCAACAACTGCAATAGCCAAACAAAAGTAAGCTGTGTTTGGGATGAGCTAAACGATACAGGTGAAATACTAAGCTTCGATTTTACCTAAGCATCAAACATAACAAGTGACTGTGGTGTTTAGTCAATATATTTATCCGTTTTTTGCGCACCACAGCTCCTCGCTTTTAAGCATGGTATTCAAGATCACGATGAGCTTTCGCATGCAGGCGATCAGTGCTACTTTTGGCATTTTGCCAGCCGCTTTGAGACGCTGGTAATAGCGCTTAAAAACAGGATTACACTGTATGGCTGACATCATCGCCATAAACATGACTGTACGTATTCTGTGGCGACCACCACGGATCCTGCGTTTACCCTTGTAAGAACCACTTTCGCGGTTCATGGGAGCGACACCAACTAGGGCGGCAATTTCTTTTCGGTTTAGTTTTCCTAACTCTGGCATTTCACTAAGCAGAGTGTAGGAAAGCACTTTCCCCACCCCAGGAACACTCGTCAATATTTCCGATTTGACGCGCCATTCTTTGACCTGGGCTACGAGCTTATCGAGTTTTTCCGTAAGTTTATCTATTTGCAGGTTAAGTGATTTAAGCAAAGTATTAATTGATTTATGAAGCTCTTTAGGCATGATTTGGAGACGATTTTTTTCCATCGTTGCCATTTCAAGTAGCTGGGT
>NZ_JAKIKY010000017.1 GCF_023349185.1 Shewanella aquimarina
AAGCTACAAGCTACAAGCTACAAGCTACAAGCTACAAGCTACAAGCTACAAGCTACAAGCTACAAGCTACAAGCTACAAGCTACAAGCTACAAGCTACAAGCTACAAGCTACAAGCTAAAAAGGGTAATAGGGTTAACGCTAAAACCCGAGATCCATCTGCGCACCATGCTCGGCCTCATCCAGCCCTGCATGAGCGAGCTCACTCTCGAGTCCCACCGACACCCCAAGCAGGCGAATACCGCGGCCGGCGCGGCGCTCCAGTGCCTGAGTGAGCAGGTCGTAAAACAGCTTCACCGATACCTCGTCGCTACGCTGCTCTATGGTGGTCTGCTTGAAATCGTCAAACTTAAGCTTAACCACCTGCTTATGAATGCGGCGCGACTTGGCGCTGCGACTGATACGCCCGGACAGCTCCTGGATAAGCTGGGGCATCACCGCCTGGCACTGCTCATAGGTATAGATATCTTTGGCGAGCGTGGTCTCTACCCCAACCGATTTGCGCTCCCTGTGCGGGGAAATGCCGCGGGGGTCTATCCCCTGCGCCCTGTCGTAAAGCACGCCACCAAACTTGCCGAAGCGATCCGCCAGACTCTGACGGCTGCAGGCCTGCACGTCGGCGCAGGTGTTGAGCCCCATGGCTTCGAGCTTAGCGGCCGTCACCTTGCCGACGCCGGGTATCTTAATCAGCGGCAGGGTCTTCACAAATTCGGGGATCATCTGTGGGGTGATCACATACTGGCCATTAGGCTTGTTGAGATCCGAGGCGATCTTGGCCAGAAACTTCACCGGTGCGATACCGGCGGAGGCGGTGAGTCCGGTAGCCTCGAAGATCTCCCGACGAATCGCCTCGGCAATTAATGTGGCCGAACCCTGATGCCGGCTACAATCGCTGACATCCAGATAGGCTTCATCCAGCGACAACGGCTCGATTAATTCGGTATAGCGGGCAAACACCTCACGGATCTGCGCCGATACCTCCTTGTAGACTGACATACGCCCGGGCACCAGAATGAGATCCGGGCAGAGCTTGAGGGCATAGGCGGAGGCCATGGCCGAGCGCACACCAAACTTGCGCGCCTCATAGTTACAGGTGCTGATGACGCCACGGCGATCGCTGCGTCCACCCACGGCGATGGGCTTGCCCCTGAGCTCGGGAAAATCACGCATCTCGACCGCCGCAAAGAAACAGTCCATGTCTACATGAATAATCTTTTTCACCTTAATACCTCCATCGCCAAGAATACTGTGCATTTAAACAGTATTCAATCACTTCCCGAGCGGTTGATAGCCTAAGCTCGAATAGCAGCCAATAAGGCATTGAATGACTGACAGCAAAAAGCCACCCTAAGGTGGCTTTATCTCGATTTCATCTTTGATGACTAAGGTGAAGCGGCGCGCCTTGGGCCGCTTACATCTTAGACTGAAGGTAGTTCTGCAGGCCAACCTTGTCGATGAGGCCTAGCTGTTTCTCTAGCCAGTACATATGGTCAGATTCGGTCTCTTCCAGTAAGACCTCTAGCAGCTCACGGGAGACGTAATCTTGTTTCTCCTCGCACAGGGCGATGGCTTCACGCAGGTTGGCCGCCACCTGATACTCATAGTTGAGATCATTCTGCAACATCTCCTGGGGATCTTTACCTATGTTCAGCGCCTCGCGACTGGCGACATCCGGCTTACCCTCGAGGAACAAGATACGCTGAACCAGCTTCTTGGCGTGTTCACGTTCGTCGTCAGACTCATGGGAGATACGCTCGTGCAGCTCGTCAAGGCCCCAGTCTTCATACATCAAGCCGTGGACGAAATATTGATCCATCGCCGACAACTCACCGGTGAGCAGCTTGTTGAGGGTGTCGATCACTTCCTGATTGCCTTTCATTCTTCTCTCCCTATTCCGACTCTATCTGCGACTGCAGGTAATTCTGAATGCCTGTCATCTTAATGAGATCTTGCTGGGCCTCTATCCAGTCCAGATACTCCTCCTCATCTTCGAGCAGGTCTTCGAGGATCTCACGGCTCACATAATCCCGCTCCGTCTCACACAGGGCGATCACGCTGCGCAGCTCGACCAACTGCTCTTCGAGCATGGTCTTGTCACACTGCAACATCTCCTCTGGATTCTCGCCTATGCGCAACTTCTCAAGTTGTTGCAGGTTAGGGAGCCCCTCGAGAAACAGCACACGCTCAATCAACTTGTCGGCATGCTTCATATCTTTGATCGACTTCTTGTAGCACTTCTCATTGAGCTCTTCCAGACCCCAATTTTTGTACATGCGTGCGTGCAAAAAGTACTGGTTAATGGCCGTCAATTCGAAGGTCAGTATCTTGTTTAACTGACGAATGACGTTCGGATGACCCTTCATTTGATCTCCTTAGTAAGATTTGATCTAAATCAATATTTAAGCCTAGAGCAATTTTCACCCAATTACAAATAAACATTAAGTTTCAATCGGTTACCAAAGAAAATCATTCTCATTCGCGCTTTGATTAGCAAGATGATTAAAGACAATGAATCCAGAGTCTTAAGGACGATGCCCAAAAAAGATGGGGCTTGATATAGGCATGAGCAGAAAAACGGGGTAACAAAAAAGGCCCCGAATGGGACCTTTAGTTCAGACGCTCACTGGCGTTCGCTAGATAATACGATCTTTGGCCAGCTTCTCGCGACGGGCCTCTTCTTCGGCCATCTTCGCCTTACGCTTATCGCATGGGTCGTCACAGTCACAGGCCTTCTCGATACCGAGGGCACCCAAGCCACCACAACTGCCGGCGACAGCCTTCTGCTTCACCAAGTAGCCGATAGACATAAGAACGAAAAACAGTAGCAATACCACAAAAGCCGCTAAAAAAGTGCTCATCACTGACTCCAGATACACATAAGTCACTGCTGCGCTTATGTGTCTAACTATTTGACTAGCTATTCAACTAACATTTTAGAATGCGCCCGGCCACCATGTTTAAACGAGCCCGCGCACCAGTGGCGCCTATTCTATCACAAACCCACGTAGGGCTTAAAGGCATCGCTATAGTAGACCTTGAAACCTTGCGCTTGCTTCTCGATCAACATGACTGCCAGATGCTCACGCTCGGCCAGTGCCAGCGAAGCCTGGGTACCCAGCACCATCATGGCGGTGGCATAACCGTCGGCAATCATGCTCTCCTTGGCCAGCACGGTAACTGAGGCAAGCTTATGGTCGATAGGATAGCCATTACGGGGATCGATAATATGGGTAAAGCGCTGCCCCTCTTCCTCGTAATAGTTGCGATAGTCGCCCGAGGTTGCCATGGCCATATTGCCCGGCTCAATCACCTGCTGCACCACGCGCTCATCTTCATCTGGCTGCTCGACGGCGATCACCCAGGGGCTGTCATCGGCCTTGACGCCATAAAGGCTAATCTCGCCGCCAATCTCCACCAGATAGCCTTTGGGGTGATACTTGCTCAGTAGGCTGGCCACCTTGTCGACCCCAAAGCCCTTGGCGATGGAGGAAAGGTCGACATACAGGGCAGGATTGGTCTTGCTCAGCTTAAGGCCATCGACCTTAAGATACTCGATACCCGTCTTGACCTTGGTTTCGGCGATCAGCTCGGCGCTCGGCACGCGAGTCGGACGCTTGTCGGGACCGAAGCCCCAGAGGTTTACCAGCGGGCCCAGGGTGATATCCAGGGCGCCGTCGGTCTTACGGTAGAGGTCGATCCCCGTCTGCACTACCTTGGCCGTGTCTGGCGATACCGCCAGGCTAGATTCGAGTGTCATCTGATTGAAGCGCGACAGCTCAGAGTCTTTACGGTAGGTGGACATCTGATCGTTCACCTGCTCCAGCGCCAGGTCGATCTCCGCCTGCAGCAGCTGCTCGTCGGGCATCTGTTTATCGCCGACAAATTTGATGTGGTAGGTGGTGCCCATGGTCTGTCCAGACATAGTAATCATCTTGACAGGTTGGCTACAGGCCGAAATAAAAAAGGCTAGTCCCGCCAGGACTAACCCCTTGATAAAGGTCTTATACATATTGACCACTGTCCTTAATGATAACCCGGTAACACACTCCCTAAGGGCCATTGGCGCCTTAGGGAGCACGATAATCACGGCAATAGTATCACAAGAATGATTGCTTAGCCGCCGAAGTCATCCAGCAGGATGTTTTCATCTTCAACGCCAAGATCTTTAAGCATGCCGATAACCGCCGCGTTCATCATTGGAGGTCCACACATGTAGAACTCACAATCTTCTGGCGCTTCGTGGTCACGTAGGTAGTTTTCATACAGTACGTTATGGATGAAGCCTGTGTAACCATCCCAGTTATCTTCGGGTTGTGGGTCAGACAGGGCCACGTGCCATACGAAGTTATCATTCTCGGCCGCCAGGCCATCGAAATCTTCAACGTAGAACATCTCACGCTTAGAACGCGCACCGTACCAGAAGCTCATCTTACGCTTAGACTTAAGACGCTTGAGCTGGTCGAAGATGTGTGAACGCATTGGTGCCATACCTGCACCACCACCGATGAATACCATCTCGGCATCGGTGTCTTTCGCGAAGAACTCACCGAATGGGCCAGAGATAGTCACCTTGTCGCCAGCCTTCAGGCTCCAGATGTATGAAGACATCTTACCGCAAGGCAGAGACAGGTTACGTGGAGGCGGTGTCGCGATACGTACGTTCAGCATGATGATACCTTCCTCTTCAGGATAGTTCGCCATTGAGTACGCACGGATTGTCTCTTCGTCTACCTTAGACTCCAGCTTGAAGAAGCCAAAGTGCTCCCAGTCACCACGATATTCTTCTGGTACGTCGAAATCGGCGTACTTAACATGGTGCGCAGGCGCCTCGATCTGAATGTAACCACCGGCACGGAAAGGCACAGACTCGCCATCAGGGATAGCCAGCTTAAGCTCTTTAATGAAGGTTGCCTTGTTATCGTTAGAGATAACTTCACATTCCCACTTCTTGATACCGAAGATCTCTTCTTCCAGTTCGATCTCCATATCTGACTTAACGTTGACCTGACAAGACAGACGACAACCGTTACGGGCATCGCCCTTAGAGATATGGTCGAGTTCTGTTGGCAGAATATCACCGCCGCCAGACTTAACGATCACCTTACACTGGCCACAAGAACCACCGCCACCACAAGCCGACGATACGAAGATACCGTTATCAGCCAGTGCGCCCAGTAGTTTGCCGCCCGCAGGTGTTTTAATTGCTTTATCTGCATCTTCGTTGATGCCGATAGTAATATCGCCACTCGGAACCAGTTTTGATTTGGCGAATAGAATCACCAATACCAAGACCAGTACGATGGCTGTAAACATACTCACACCGAGGTATACATCGATTGGAGTAGATTCAATAATACCCATTAACTTATCCTTAAAGGTTCAAAATCAGAAGCCGTTAAGGTGTCTCTTTTACAGAGACACACCTGAGAACGACATGAAACCTAGCGCCATCAAACCCGCAGTCACGAAGGTAATACCTAGACCACGCAGACCATTAGGGACATCAGCATATTTTAACTTCTCACGGATACCAGCTAGCAGCACAATTGCAAGTGCCCAACCGATACCTGAACCTATGCCAAACACTAAACTTTCACCCAGGTTGTAGTCACGCTCAACCATGAAAGAAACCGCACCGAAAATCGCACAGTTTACTGTGATCAGCGGTAGGAAGATCCCCAGCGCGTTGTATAGCGGTGGGAAATACTTATCCAATGCCATCTCAAGGATTTGAACCAGCGCCGCGATCACACCGATGAAGGTGATGAACTTAAGGAAGCTCAGGTCTGCATCGGGTACGCCAGCCCAGGCCAAGGCGCCCGGTGCCAAAATACCCTGATAGATGATTTGGTTAACAGGTACTGAAATTGCCAATACCACGATTACGGCAACACCTAAGCCCATGGCCGTGGTGACTTTCTTAGACACAGCCAAGAAGGTACACATACCAAGGAAGAAGGATAACGCCATGTTTTCAATGAAAACAGAACGGATTAATAGACTAATATAATGTTCCATTACGCTTATCCTTTTGCTTCAACTTGCTCTGGCTTGATGGTACGGATAATCCAGATCAACGATGCAATCAGGAAGAACGCACTTGGTGGCAGCAGGAGCAGACCGTTTGGCTGATACCAGCCACCGTCAGAGATCTTGCTTAGGATCTCGACACCAAATAGCGAACCGTTACCAAACAATTCACGCACGAAGCCAACTGACAACAAGATGGCACCATAACCCAGACCGTTACCGATACCGTCCATGAAGCTCATCATAGGCGGCGTCTTCATAGCGTAAGCTTCGGCGCGACCCATTACGATACAGTTGGTGATGATCAGACCCACGAATACCGACAGCTGTTTAGCCACGTCATAGGCGTAAGCTTGCAGTACCTGGTCAACCACGATCACCAGCGAAGCGATAATGGTCATCTGAACGATAATACGCACACTGCTTGGAATGTGGTTACGTATCATAGAGATGAACAAGTTAGACAAGGCCGTTACGGCAGTCAGAGCGATGGTCATTACCAAGGCAGTTTCCATCTTACTGGTTACCGCCAGGGCACTACATACACCCAGGATCTGCAACGCAATCGGGTTGTTACTAATGATAGGTCCAGTCAGAACCTGTTTAAGTTCTTTTGCGTCAGCCATTAGCTAAGCCCTCCGTTGCGCGCCTTTTCAAGAAAACGTGCAAAACCTTCTTTACCCAACCAGAAATCCAGTGAGTGCTGTACACCGTTACTGGTCAGTGTTGCACCAGATAGTGCGTCAACACCGTGAACTGTCTCTGCAACGGCAGGGTTCTTAGTGACTTTGATAGCCAGGTTGCCTTGGTCATCATAAAGCTTCTTACCCTTCCACTTGGCGATCCACTTAGGATTCTGTACTTCACCACCCAGACCAGGAGTTTCACCCGAACCGGTAAAGTCGTAGTAAACCAGGCTGCGAACCGTGTTCAGATCAGACTCAACGGCCAGGAAGGCATACATGGTTGACCACAGGCCATAACCCTTAACAGGGATGATCACTGTCTGTAGTGCACCAGCGTCATCGCGTACCAGGTAAATCACGCCCTTGTTCGCCACACGCTTAACAGAAGCGATGTCGTTCTCTGGCTTGAAAGAGGTCTCTACAGTACGAGCCGCCTTTTCGGTGTCGAATGTGTTGGCATCGCCTTCAACCCAGTCGCCAGACTTAAGGTCAACCAGCTTAGCTTCTACATACTTGTCGTAAGTCTTGAGGATCTCAGCCTTGCTGACTTCACCAGACTTAGTGTCTACCAGGCCAGCGGCTTCAAGAATGTACTTTTGCTTATCAAGCAATTTGTTTTCTTGCTGAGTTGGCTTAAGCAGTACGGCCGCAGTAGAAACGAATACCGAACAGATAAAACATAATCCAACAACAACAAACAGCGTTCTACCGAACGAATCTTTATTACTAGCCACGAGCAATCCTCCGCTTGATATTCGCTTGAACCACGAAGTGGTCGAATAGCGGCGCAAATAGGTTGGCAAACAGGATGGCCAACATCATACCTTCTGGGAAAGCAGGGTTAATGACACGGATGAATACGGCCATAGCACCAATCAAAATACCGTACGCCCACTTCGCTTGGTTGGTGAAAGACGCAGAAACTGGGTCAGTCGCCATAAACATCATACCGAAGGCAAAGCCACCCAGTACCATGTGCCAATACCAAGGCATTGCAAACATTGGGTTAGTGTCGCTACCGATTGCGTTAAGCAGCAGTGATACGGCAATCATACCGACCATCACACCACCAACGATGCGCCATGATGCGATACGGGTGTAGATGATCACCAGACCACCCAGCAGAATCGCCAGAGTAGAAACTTCACCAACAGAACCAGGAATGAAACCTAGGAAGGCATCCCACCAAGCTTGGTTAAAGCCATATTCCAGTGTGCCCTGTGCCGCTTGACTCAGCGCCGTCGCACCAGAGAAACCGTCAGCAACCACCCAAGTGGTATCGCCTGACATGTTTAGCGGGTAAGCGAAGAACAGGAAGGCACGACCGGCCAATGCTGGGTTAAGGAAGTTACGTCCGGTACCACCGAAGATCTCTTTAGCCACGACCACACCGAAGGTGATACCTAGTGCGACCATCCATAGTGGAATGGTTGCCGGCAGTGTCAGGGCAAACAGGATAGAGGTAACGAAGAAACCTTCGTTAACTTCGTGACCACGCACTGTGGCGAACAGGACTTCCCAGATACCACCGACGGCGAAGGTCACCGCGTAGATAGGCAGGAACCAACAGGCGCCATACCACATCAGGGCAGCCACACCAGAGTCAGCCGTCAGTTCGGTACCGAACAGGCCAAACAGAGCCACCTGCCAGGTATCAGGCGTGGCAAAGCCAGCCATCAGGGCTTCTTGTGCCTGAAGACCTACGTTGTACATACCCACGAACATCGCAGGGAATGCACAGGCCCAAACCGTAATCATCATACGCTTCAGGTCTAAGTTATCACGCACATGGGTACGACCCTTGTTTACGTGACCTGGGGTATAAAATACCGTGTATGCCGCTTCGAACAGCGCATACCATTTCTCGTATTTCCCGCCCTTTTCAAACTGGGGTTCAATACTTTTGAAAAACTGTTTCAAGCCCATTAGCCTTCCCTCACAATCGTATCTAGGCAGTCGCGTAGGTACGACGCGTAGTCATACTTACCAGGACATACGAAAGTACATAGTGCCAAATCTTCTTCGTCTAACTCTAACGCGCCTAAGGCAGCTGCGCCGTCGGTATCGCCTGACACTAGGTCACGCAATAGCATGGTAGGAAGAATGTCGAGAGGCATAACGCGCTCATAGTTGCCGATAGGCACCATGGCACGATCAGAGCCCCCTGTACTGGTCGTCATGTTAAACAGACGAGACGGTGACAGGTGACCCAGGAAAGCGCGCGTGATAGAGAACTTATTGGCACCAGGCATTGCCCAGCCAATAAATTCTTGATCGCGGCCTTCTTCAAGCAGAGAAACCTGGTTAAAGAAACGTCCCAAGTAGGCGTGTGGGCCGGTCGCTGTCTTACCAGAAAGCACAGAACCTGCGATAACGCGTACATCACCGTCGGCAGCCTCACCGGCAGTAAGCTCGGTAATAGAAGCACCGCTCTGAGTACGAACGAGTCTAGGCTTAAGCGCCTTAGGACCTGCAACCGCCACCACGCGCTGAGTGTTTAGCTCACCAGTAGTAAATAGTTGACCGATTGCGATCACATCTTGATAGCCAACATGCCAAACGGTACGCTTAGCCGATGCAGGCAGAACAAAATGGATATGAGTGCCAGCTAGACCCGCAGGGTGCGGACCGGCAAACTCTTCGACTTGTGCGTTGGCCGCAGGAATATCGGCTCCTGGTGCCTTACACAGATACACCTTACCTTCTGTCAATCGTGCAAGGACTCTTAAGCCATTGGCAAAGTCTTCCTTGTGCTCGTTAATGATAACGGCAGGATCGGCAGCAAGCGGTTGGGTATCGATAGCGGTCACAAAAATACCGGCAGGCGTTGAGTCAACTGCTGGTGCTTTGCTGAAAGGACGCGTACGCAATGCAGGCCACATACCTGACTCGATCAGGTTGTCGCGTACAAGTTGCGGCTCTAGGGTGTCTAACGCTGCGGCATCGTACTTAGCGAAGGAAACGCTGTCGTCTCCCTCTACGTCGATCACGACAGACTGAAGAACACGCTGGGCGCCCCGGTTAATTTCTGAGATGGTGCCACTGGCTAAAGCAGTATATTTAACGCCAGGATTCTTTTTGTCTTCAAAAATCACCTGACCCTTCTGCACTTTATCACCCACTTTGATCTTCATCGTGGGGCGCAGGCCAATATACTCTTCACCCAAAGTAGCTACGTGTTTAATGGCTGGGCCATTATGGATAACTTGCTCTGGTCCGCCTGTTATAGGCAGGTCCAATCCTTTCTTTATTGTAATCATATCCACAAGCACTACGTTTATGAAGGAAAGATAATGCGTCGCGTTCCTGCTAAATGAGATAGATTTCAAACATCAGCTATCGCATTGAGCTAGCGCAGATTTATTACAGAAATGCGATCGCAATCACGCTGGTCGGGCGCATTTTACCGTAAATAAATGCTTATCGCCATGAAAAATACGGGTGTTTTAAAAGGGATGCGGGGATTTTTACAGTGAGGAATAGATCACAGTTAGAGAGATTTTTATGATTTAGGTAAACGGAAATTAATTTAGCCCCCTGTCCTAGCAGGGTTATATGGATTTACGAAGCAAAATGGCGCCGCCGAGGGCATCTTTTTTAGCCCATTTTTACCGCATAAAAAACCAACAAAAAGCCGGACTGTTCGACTAAAGTTTAACCACCCGATAAGCCAAACTCATCCAGAAGTCGGTGTTAACTTGAGCAATAATGCCGCTTGGCGCAGCGACCTCTAACCGCCCAAAAGAAGATACTGAGAGATAAAAAGCAGCCTAAGCTGCTTTTTATGACGTTTAACCACCCAGATAAAGCCAATTCCCCAAACGGAATTACAAGCCTTTTAGGATCTCATCGCTGAGCTTAAGGTCATCGTTGAGATTCACATTCACCCCGGCGGCGATGATGTTTCTGGCTATCTCCTTGGCCTGCTCTAACGAGTGCATCTGATAGGTACCGCACTGGTATTCGTTTAGCTCAGGGATCTCCGACTGCTGTTTTACCTTGAGCACATCTTCCATGGCGGCCAGCCAACACTCGGCCACCTCTGCCTCTCTTGGCGTGCCGATAAGGCTCATGTAGAAGCCGGTACGACATCCCATGGGGGAGATATCGATGATCTCGACGCGATCGCTGTTGAGGTGGTCACGCATAAATCCGGCAAAGAGATGCTCCAGAGTATGAATGCCGCGCTCGCTCAGGATCTCTTTATTGGGTACACAAAAACGCAGATCGAAGACGGTAATGGTATCGCCCTTAGGCGTGGTCATCGTCTTGGCAACGCGCACGGCAGGTGCGTTCATGCGGGTATGATCTACGGTGAAGCTGTCGAGTAACGGCATTATTATTCTCCCAAAATAGTGATGCTCAAACTATCGATTGGCCGACATGCCGAGCACCAGTATGGCGTGCGGCGACAAGATGCTCCCTTGCGCCACGATAGACCTACACAATATGCGGTAGGTGCCGGGGAAAGTAAAGTGAACTTAGCTCAAGGCCATAAAGACAAAAACCACAAGAGTGCTAGCCCTTGTGGTCTTCAATTATCGCCCAGATTTAGGCATTAGCCTTTGCATTTAGGTGAGTTAGGTACCTGTACTTCTTGGTCCCACTCTTCGGGCGTAAAGGTATGCATAGACAAGGCGTGCAGCCCGGCGTCAAACTGCGCCTTCAGCGCCTCATTAACCGCTCGGTGACGGCCGATAAGGCGCTGGCCTTCAAATACGGCGCTGGCGACGATCACCTTAAAATGGGTCTCCGAATTCGGCGGCACATGATGGTTGTCGCTCTCGTTGATCACCTCAAGATGAACAGGGGCTAAGACTTGGGTGAGCGTATCGATTATCTGCTGTTTTACTGACATGGCTATCGTCTCTATCGAATAGAAAACTTAAGTGGCCGCAGAGTACTGTGAGTGGCAACAAAGATCAACTCTTCATCACCCAGACTCCGCAGGTGATCACTTAACCCACAGCCCTTGCCTCTAGCTTAGGTCAGGCTGACTCTGGCATCTTGGGAGACGTTTTCCAACAGCTCGATGATGCTGTCGCCGCTGATCTCATCGGGCACGGATACGGCCAACTTGGCGGAGAATACCGTCTGCCCCAGGGTAGACACATGGACCCGGTTGCATTCCATCTGCTCCACCTCGAGATCCAGGTTAGAGAGGATATCGACGATCTCCCGGGTCAGGCCGGGCCTGTCTGAGCAGTCGACATTGAATCTCAGGCTGCGGGTGTGCTCACTCAAAACCTCGGCCATGTCGCTAAAGCTAAAGGTCAGCTCAGGAAATTGCTGCACAAAATCGGCCTGCAGTGAGGAGACCTTATCCTGAGCGATCGCCACCTTCATCATGGCGGCAAACCAGGCATCCATCTTGATCACCTTGCTGCTTAACCACTCGCCACCTGCCTCTCGGGTCAGATTAGCCATCGCCTTAACAACCCCAGGGGTAACGACACCCGTTACCGTGGTCACGAACATCTTATTCATAAGCAACTCCTTCTGGTGATTATCGGGTCCCACAGACATTGTGCGACACACCTGCTCACGATGAGAATAAAACTTTCACCAACTCAAAGGTGAGAGCTAGCTTACACTTCCCGCCTCGGCGCGATCACTTTATCCCTGATGAAAGTGTGGAATTAAATGCCGATAGGTCAAGTTTAGCCTAGGCCGAGTCACCTTGGCTCGTTTGGGTAGCGCATGTTGCCAGCTCGACTGCATGGGCCAGTGCATGATCAGCAGATCGCCGCTATTGAGCATCAACTCGACCTTAGTCTTGCTCTCGTTGTGGCGCAGAAAGAAGGGGCGGCTGACCCCCAGGGTTACAGAGGCGATATCCGAACCTGGCACTATCTCCGCCTCATCGTCGCTGTGCCAGCCCATGGTATCGCTACCGTCACGATAGTGATTGACCAAGACGCCGTTGCTTACCAGGCCAAAGTCGCGCTGAAGTTTTTCCCGCAGTCGCAGGGCATACTTGGGCCAGGGCTCAGCGCGAATGAAGAGGCCAGAATAGAGATAGTCGCAGCCGTCGTCGCCAAACCATACCTGGCGTCTGGGGATAGGATGAGTGCGGCCGAAAATCCTTATCTCGGGGCGAGTGAAGGGGTAGTGTTCAGCCTCATGGATCAACGCCTGCTGCTGCGCCTGATTGAGATAGCCTGGTATCAGGGTAATAGGCGGCTTAGAGGCTAGCTCCGCCTCGCCGCCTTCATCTGCGGCCTGGTTCTCCATATCGCCAAACTCAAACCCTTTCTGTCGCTGTTGCATCTGTCTTTTCCTGCTTACGCGCTCATACCTCGCCCAATCACATCTCACTCAATCACATCTCGCCAGGCATATACCTGTCGGGGCAAATCTGCGATAATCTCGGCCCCAATTTTCAAAGTAGCAGCCTAGCCATGACAACTCAATTCTCCGTTGCCGATATCGAGCTGAGTCTCTCCCGTTATCCCGCCAATCAGGTCTCTAACCTGCAGGCCTGGGATGCGGCCGACGAGCACCTGATAAAACACCTAAAGGAGATTGAGCAACCCAAAGCCAACACGGCCGTTGTCAACGACAGTTTCGGCGCCCTGTGCACCGCCCTTACTTCCAGTGAGGCCGACTGGCCCATCTGGGTCGAGACAGATGCCAAGACCAGCCAGCTAGGTACGCTGCATAACTTCAGTGCCAATGGGTTAAGCTATACCAATCTCGCCTGGCTCAACAGTCGTGAACTGCCGCCTAAATGCATAGCCCTGGTGCTGATGAAGCTGCCTAAAAACCTCAACTATTTTGTCCACCAGCTACAACGCCTGTCACAAAGCCTGGCGCCCGATACGCCTGTCTATATCGGTGCCAAGACCAAGGCAATCAACAAGACACTGCTGGAGACCATCACCAAGCACCTGGGCCCCGCCACCGCCAGTCTGGCCTGGAAGAAGACCCGGGTGATCACCTGTATCGCCGACGGCAAGCCCAGAGCGCTACCGAAAGAGGTCAGCTGGCCGGTGAAGGAGTTTAACCTCACCATCAGCAACCTCAGCAATGTCTTCGCCGCCAACAAGCTGGATATCGGGGCGCGCATCATGCTGGATAACCTGCCAGAGGGACAGTTCGACACCATAGTGGATCTTGGCTGCGGCAACGGTATCCTGGGGCTGAGGGCCAAGCAGTGCTACCCAAATGCACAGGTACATTTTGTGGATGACTCTGAGATGGCCATCACCTCGGCGAAACAAAACTGGCAGGCCAATAAGCTCGATGACCCTGAGCAGCCACAACCTCAGGGACACTTTCACTGGGACGACTGCCTGACACATCTGGGCGATGAGGTGAAACCGGATCTGGTACTCTGTAACCCGCCTTTTCATCAGGGGGAAGCGATCACAGACCATATCGCCTGGCAGATGTTTTTAGACGCCTACCATAGGCTCAGGCCGGGCGGCATGTTGCAGGTGGTCGGCAATCGCCATCTGGGGTACCACGTCAAGCTCAAGCGGATCTTTAAGAACTGCACAACCGCGGCAGCTAACGGCAAGTTTGTGATCTTAAGGGCCATCAAGTCTCCTCAGGGGGCAGACAAGTAACGCGGCGAACCCGCCCGAGCCTCCAGCCATCGAAGCGAATACAAAAAACAGGGCCTTAGCCCTGTTTTTTATTTGCTGGATAAAGCTGAGTGACGCTTAGACTGACGACCTCGACCTAGCGATAGTTTTCGCTAAATCCCTCTCTTCTTAAACCAACATACTAAGAGACCAGCTTGTGCTCAGGCCCAGCATCGTCCACCTCTTCACCCGCCTCGGCGGCCGCCGGCGGCGCAAACAGCAGCGCTAACCTCTGCTTCATACTGAGTCCGGGCGCAAAGGCCTCACGAAACATGTCGCGCCACTCACTGAAGGTCACCACCAGCGGATTAAAACTGTTCACCGGCTTGGTGATACCATACTCCACCGTCTCTTCTTCCTTAACATAGGTGCCAAACAGGCGATCCCAGATGATCAACACCCCGGCGTAGTTCTTGTCGATATATTGTGGGTTGCGCCCATGGTGCACCCTGTGATGGGATGGCGTGTTAAACACCCACTCCAGGGGCCCAAGGGTCTTGATCGCCTGGGTATGGACAAAAAACTGCAGTCCCAGGTTAAGCAGCACGGCAAACACCACCCAGTTAGGATCGAAGCCGACTAGGACCAGCGGCAGCCAGAAGATCCACATGCCGGCAAGGGGGTACATCAGACTCTGCCTGAAGGCGGTGCTGAAGTTCATTCGCTCAGAGCTGTGGTGCGCCACGTGCGCCGCCCACATCCAGCGCACCCTGTGGCTAGCGCGGTGGAACCAGTAATAACAGAAGTCCTGGGCAATAATCAGTGCGATAAAGCTGCCCAGCCCCATCTGAATATCGAAGAGGCGCCAGCCGAATGCCCACAGATAGAGCTTGGCGATCAGCAGCCCGGTGAGAATATCCGCCCCCTGATGCAGGCCCGCCAGGGTGAAGTTACACACCACCTCGGGCAGATGATAACGGGCATTGTCCGGCAGGCGACCGCGACGATCCCCCAGATACCATTCGGCCAGGATACAGACAAAAAACAGCGGCGCGAGCACCAGTAAGAGCACCTCGGGGTGCTCGATGAGTGAATTAAAATCCATCTAGTTATTCCTTTATATTCCCTAAGTTATTTCCTAAGCACGCCCTACCAGCGGGCAAAGTCCTTACCAGCGTGCAAAGTGATCTTCGGTTAAGCCAAGCAGATTATCGATGTGGTGAGTGCGTCCCAGGCCGTCGCGGATCTCACCGTCGAAGTAGCCCAGATACTGCCTGAAGTTGCTCTTGAGCAACCAGAGATTGAGCTTCTCCTGGCGACGATTGAGCGGTCGGAAGTTCAGCGCGACCCGGCCGTCCTGAGAACTGATCTGCCAGCTGACATCATCAGCGGATTCGGGCGCGCGGCTAAACGCAAAATGCACAGGCCCCAATAGATGACGCTCGCCGTTGATCCAAAATACATTCTCGTTACAGCCGGTCTCGTTCACCCCGGCCGCCAGATTGAGACCAACCAGCGCATCCCCCTGATAGCCATTGATACTGGCCCAGCGCCAACTGGTCTCCCGGCGCATATAGCCAGCCGAAAAGTCATAGCCCGCCAGGGTGCGATTGAGCGGCTGGGGCTCGTGGTGAATCGTCAGTTTGCCGCCCACCTTGAGGCCATTGTGCTTCTGGGTATAGGTCCAGCCGCTATAGCCGGTCGGGTTACACATGGCCATCGGCAGGCTCAGCGGCATAGGGGTGAGCTGCAAGTCGGCCTTTATCTGCGCCGTGTCGATATTGAGCTGCCAAATTCCCTCGACTATCTCTATGGTCACCTTGCCCTTACCGCTGGCAAGCTGCGCCCGACCGGACCAAGGCGAATCTGCCAGTTGACAGCCGATGGCGAGGGGCTTGAGCCAGGTGGTCTCCATCAGCCGATTGGCCTTTATGTCATAGAGGTAACAAAAACCTGTGCCGGCGTAGCGGATATCGGCGATGGCGACCCCAATCACATACCTTGGCGTTACCACAGAGACAAACTGGAACTGTTTGAAATGAAAATGCCGGGCGAGATGACTGGCAGGCTTGTCCATTACATTGGTATAGCGAAAGTGCTCCAGGCCAAAGGATTTGACCGGGCCGTCGAAATGACCATACTGTACCTGGCCCGAACTTAAGATCAGGCTATCCGGCGCCCCCAGGGTCTGCACCGCGCCGGGTTGAATATCCATCTTCATTGCTTGTTATCTTTCTTATCTTTGTTATCTGGCTGACGGCAACTTGGCCGCGCCTTTTTAGTGGAATTTTTACTCTAACGCTTTCTGGTTTAAGTTAAAACCCCGGCGAACAACAAAGCCTTAACAAACTCGCCTCACACTGGCATCCAATGAGGATTCTGGTATGCTGATGCCACCTTTTTACAGCTTGATTTTCCGCTATGAAACGAATTATTCCCATCATCGCCTGTGCCGGCCTGCTCTTTGGCTGCGCCACCCATACCCCGACCCATATGGCGCTCAATCCACAGCTGCCTGTGGTGGAATCTCAGGGGATCCCGGCTAAGCCCATCGCCATCGAGATGATAGATACCCGCTCGGCAAACTTTGTTGCCCGCTTTAATAATGAAGGGGATGCCGCCAGGCTGGTCAGCCCGTCAGAGTCGCCTCGTCGTCAGCTGGAACAGGTGTTTCGAGAGGGATTTACCAAGGCGGGATATCGTATCGACCCAAGCTCAGTCAATCATATGCAGCTGCAACTGGAAAAACTGCTGACCGATGTCAGCGACACCACCTTTGGTTATCAGGCGACCAACGACATCATCATCAATGTCATCGCCAGTAACACCAGCAAGACCTTTACCAAGCGCTACACGGCCCGTAACCTGGTTTCCGGTCCCTTTAGCGCCGACTTTGCCACCTTAGAGCTGTCGGTCAACGATCTGCTCAGCGACCTGACGGCGAAGATCATCAACGACCCCGAACTCAACCAGTTCATCCAACAATAACTAAGATAAGGAAGTTCACATGAGAATCTGGCTTGGCGCCCTACTATTACTCGCATTTTCCGGCCTGGCGCAGGCATTGGACATTCAAAGCGATACCATCTACCCCAAGGTCAAACTGGAAACCACCATGGGCAACATAGTGGTCGAGCTGGATCGTAAACGCGCCCCTATCACGGTCGATAACTTTCTCACCTATGTGGTCAAAGGCCACTACGACAACACCCTGTTCCATCGCGTCATCCCAGGTTTCGTGGTACAGGGCGGCGGCCTCAATCCTAAGCTGGAAGAGAAGCCTTATGGCAAGCCTATCGTCAACGAGTCAGGCAACGGCCTGAGCAATAGCCTGGGCACCATCGCCATGGCCCGCGAAGACGATCCCCACTCGGCCACCGCACAGTTCTACTTTAACGTGGGCGACAACAAGCGCCTGGATCCCTCTAAGCGCCGCTGGGGTTACGCCGTCTTCGGTGAAGTGATGGAAGGCATGGAAGTACTCGAGGCCATGGCCGAGGTAGAGACGCAGATCAACACCAAGCTTGGCTGGCCCGACTTCCCGGTGCAGCCGATCATCCTCAAGAAGGCAACCTTGCTACCTAGACAGTAAGTATAGGTTAGCGGCCTAAGATAAACATAAGGCTTTGCATTCATTCAAAATTAATGGCACTTTCATCTAAGTGCCATAAAAACAGAACGCACAGTTTTTTATCTCAGACAACTGGCGGCAAATCCACTGGCTATACTTAGGCCTGTAGTAGCAAGGAGGCGAACGATGACAGCAAATGAGTTCATCGATAATAAAGCGCCCCAGCTGGCTCAATATGGAAAAGCGTTTTTAAATAATCAACTCGATTCCAATGAGATCCAGCTTTACTTATGGGACACCCTAGAAGAGTGGGCTCAGTTCAATCATCAGGGTGACGCGCAAACCGATATAGAGCGAGTGTTTTGGCACTTGATACACGCCTTTGACAGGTGGCCCGACTGGACCATACGGGGCAATCAGTTCCTGCGAAAGCAGATCGACGATTGCTGCGACTTTCTCAGTCTCGGCGGCACCTGCCCAAGTTGTTGTGTCGGTACCAGGCCAAGCTCAATGTCATAACCAATGCTTTACTAGTCGTAAAAAGCCAAGCTCAGTCTCTCGGGACTGGGCTTTTTTCATGACCGAATTTTCACTTTTTATTTGCCGCGTCAGCGTTTAAGCTAACCCCACCTAGCCTGACAAAGCCGACTGCTATTTTGATTGCATCCCGAGTTTCCCGATTGCGAGACGCCCTCACCATCTATTTCCACAAGCGGGTATTGATCCTGCTGTTTCTCGGATTTTCCGCCGGCCTGCCCTTGATGCTGGTGTTTTCGACACTCTCCTTCTGGCTCAGAGAGGCCGGCATAGATCGCACCGCCATCGGCTACTTCAGCTGGATAGCCCTGGCCTATGGCTTCAAGTGGGCCTGGTCGCCTCTGGTCGATCGCATGTCGCTGCCCTTCTTCACCCAAATATTGGGACGGCGCCGCGGCTGGATGCTATTTGCCCAGACCCTGCTGGTGCTCGCCATCTTAGGCATGAGCCAGAGTGACCCCTTGGCCGACCTGGAGCGCCTGGCGCTGTTCGCCCTCATGGTCGCCTTTGCCTCGGCCACCCAAGATATTGTTATCGACGCCTTTCGTATCGAGTCCGCGCCGCAGAAGATGCAGGCGGCCCTCGCCGCCGCCTATCAAGTGGGCTACCGTAGCGCCATGATTGTCGCTACCGCAGGGGCCCTGACCATAGCCGCCTGGGTCGACCCCAACAGCGAGGCCTATGATCTGGCTTCCTGGCAGACCGCCTATCTGGTGATGGCCGGGCTCATGTTCATCGGCATCTTCACCACACTGATGAGCAGCGAACCTAAGGTCGAGGCCAAGGAGGCTGACGCGATTGAATCGGCCATGCAGCAGAGCCTATCCGCGCGCTACCCCAAACCTGTGGCGGCCGCCGCCTCCTGGCTCTATACCGCCAGCATATTGCCCTTCGTCGATTTCTTTAAGCGTTACGGCCGCAGCGCCCTGCTGATCCTACTACTGATCTCCTGCTACCGGATCTCGGATATCGTCATGGGGATCATGGCTAATGTCTTCTATGTCGACATGGGCTTCTCTAAGACGGAGATCGCCACCCTAAGTAAGGTCTATGGCCTGATCATGACCCTGGTGGGCGCCGGTGCCGGCGGCATGCTGCTGGCCCGCTACGGCACCATGAAGATCCTCTTCCTCGGCGCCTTCATGGTGGCGGTCACCAACCTACTCTTCGCCTATCAGGCGATGATCGGCTACAACCTAGAACTATTGACGGTGGTGATCTCCATCGACAACTTCAGCGCCGGAGTCGCCACCGCCGCCTTTATCGCCTACCTCTCCAGCCTGACCAGCAGCGGCTATAGCGCCACCCAATATGCCCTGCTCTCCTCCATCATGCTGCTGTTTCCCAAGTTTGTAGCGGGCTTCTCGGGCCAATATATCGATGCCTACGGCTATGTGAACTTCTTCGTCGCCGCCAGCGTCATCGGCTTCCCTGTGCTGGGACTCATCCTACTGGTGCAGAAATATGCGCCGCATCCCAACGGTGACGAGCAGGCCGCCCCCTTAAATCCGTCCGAGGAGCGACAGGCAAGCGACTAGCACATCATTTACCGAGTAGGCCGCTAAAAACAGGCAATGAAAACAGGCTATAAAAAAGCCCCGCTCAATCGGCGGGGCTTTTGACATCATTGACTATGATTAGTCTCTGAAGTTATTGAACTGGAACGGCTGGCCCAGATCCGATTCGCGGGCAATGGCCATCACCGCCTGCAGATCATCACGCTTCTTGCCGGTCACTCGAATCGAGTCGCCCTGAATGGCTGCCTGCACCTTAAGTTTGCTGTCTTTGATCAGCTTCACCAGCTTCTTGGCTACCAGGCTGTCGATCCCCTCTTTAAAGGTCACCTTAAGCGAGAAGGTCTTACCGCTGTGAATCGCCTTCTCGGCCACGTCCATGGAAGCCGGGTCTACGTTACGCTTACTCAGTTGGTTACGCAGCATATCCACCATCTGCTGGCACTGGAAATCGGACTCAGATGACAGGGTCACCTGATGATCTTTATAGGTGACTTCGCACTCGACACCACGAAAATCGAAACGGCTATCCAGTTCACGGCGCGTATTGTCTACGGCGTTGCGAAGTTCAACTTCGTTTACTTCCGATACGATATCCATCGAAGGCATATTTATCATCCTCTATTTAAGGCCTGTTGATCTTTGCTGTTGGTTTTACAGCAGCTGCAGGTGATTTATACAAGGTAGGGCCTGTGTCGTGTAGTGTTTTTTATAAACCAAAATTACACAAACTGGCGATAACGCCGTAGAAATTGCCTACAAACGCTGCCCAAGGGGTTCATCTAAACACGTTTAGGTTGAACAAAAATGAAACCTAAAAGTTCAATAGGCCCTAACCACTTTATCTGCCCGCTAGTTTACCCGCTCGGGCCAGAGAGCGCCAAAATTTCTTAATGTTTCAACAGGCGTTTCTTAATGACTTTAAGATGACATTTTCCTATGATTGGGCAAAGCCACTTAACCTAAGCGACCCGTGAATTCTCGAAAAACCTTTTTTAAGATAGCGCTTCTTCTTTCCATCATAGTGATCAGTTACCTGGTATTCTCCCGCCCTAACTACCCACAAGTGATCCCACACATGGATAAGCTTGGTCATCTAGGCAGCTTCTTCGGTCTGGCGCTATTGACCCATCTCGCCTTCGAACCTAAGTGGTACAGCCTGGCGGGCATACTAGCCGGCTACGCCCTCTTTATCGAGCTGGTGCAGTCTCGCCTGCCCTATCGCAGCGCCTCCACCGCCGACTTCGTCGCCGACATGGTGGGTGTGCTCTTGTTTTACTTCGGCCTCTGGCTCTACCGCCGCTATATCAAGGCCAGCATGCTCGATAAAACCGGGGCTAATAAAGACGTGGCCAATAAAGCCGAGTCCAACAAAGCCAGAGCCAAGACCCAATCATGACCACTTTAAATAAGGCTAGGCAAAACGAGATGCGACCCGACAAGACTCAAGGCGGTGAAACTCATCCCGGTGAAACCCTGCCCGATGAAACCCTGCCCGATGAAGCTCACTCCGGTGAAGCTCAGCCAGGAAAAATAGTCATCCTGGGCGCCGGGGCCATAGGTCAGCTTATCTTCCACCAGCTATCCATCCACGGGCTCGCGCCTGTGCTAATGGCCAGAGACGCTGAGGCCGGCAGCCAAGAGCTGGCGCTGACCGACCTCGATGGCGAGACGCTAAAGCGTCAAGCGCAGTTCATCGACCAAACAGGGCTGGCAAGCTGTGAGCTACTAATAGTCTGCGTCAAGGCCTATCAGGTCGAGGCGGCGCTACTGCCTCTGTTAAAGACTCTCTCTACCGACACACACATATTGTTGCTGCACAACGGCCTGGGGCCCCACCTGAGTGTGGCACCACATCTGGCAGGCCGCGGTCTTAGCCTGGGCACCACCTCCCAGGGCGCCCTGAAACTCGGCAGGTGGCAGATTAAACAGACGGGTGCCGGCCTGACACAGCTTGGCCATGCCCAGGGTGCCCCCCTTGCGGCGAATCTACGCCAGGCCCTGCTCGCGGCCATCAGCAACAGCGAGTGGTGCGAGCCCATCCTGCCCATGCTGTGGCAGAAACTCGCCATCAATATCGCCATCAACCCGCTAACCGCCATTAATGACTGTCCTAACGGTAAACTGGCCGATGCACAGTTCAGGCCGACCATACTGGCTCTGATTGGGGAGGTGATCGCCGTGGCAAAGGCCGAAGGGATTGCACTGGAGCGACAGCAGCTGACCGAGCGCGTCTATCGGGTGATCGAGTTGACCGCAGGCAACTACTCCTCCATGCATCAGGATATCCACCACGGCCGCCAGACAGAGATTGAGGCGATCACCGGCTACCTGCTGAGCCGCGCCGCCGTCCATGGCATAGCGGCTCCTGTCAATGAGGCCATCTACCGGCAGCTTAAATCTCTCGAGTGCGACGACAAGGCCTGAAATGCGTCTGCACATCAAGCCACACATAAGTCATATATAAGGCAGGAGATTTTCTGCCCTGACCTCGACATAAGCGTCTAGAATTATTCTTAAAAGGCGCGAGGCTCGAGGTGATAGATGAAACGAGAGCAGTGGAACTCTAGGGTAGGTTTTATATTGGCGGCGGTCGGTTCGGCCATAGGACTGGGCAACATCTGGCGCTTCCCCTATATGGCCTATGACAACGGCGGCGGTGCCTTCTTTATTCCCTATCTGTTCGCCATGCTCACCGCCGGTATCCCCTTTATGATCATGGAATTTAGCCTGGGCCATAAGCTAAAGAAGACCTCACCACGTATCTTCGCCCAGCTCGGTCATACCCTCGGTTTCAGGCTCGAATGGCTCGGCTGGTTCCAGGTGTTCATCGCCGCGGTGATCGCCGTCTATTATGTAGCCGTCATCGGCTGGACCCTCTCCTATCTCGGCTTCTCCTTCAGCCTGGCCTGGGGAGACAATCCCAATGACTTCTTTTTTAATCAATATCTTAAACTAGGAAACAACTCACCTTCCCATCTGGGTGACTTTCAAGTCGGCATAGCCATCGCCATGAGCATCGCCTGGCTGATGACCTTCATGGCGGTCTTTACCGGGGTCAAGGGAGGGATTGAGCGCGCCAACAAGATCATGATGCCCATGCTGTTTATCATGGTATTGGTGCTGATAGGTCGTATCCTGTTTCTACCTGGGGCGCTATCTGGGCTCAACTATCTATTTGAACCGGACTTTAGCCGGCTGTTGGACGCCCAGGTCTGGTCCGCCGCCTACGGCCAGATATTCTTCACCCTCAGCGTCGGCTTCGCCATCATGCTCGCCTACTCCAGCTACCTACCCAGCAAGGCCGACATCAACAACAACGCCTTCATGACGGTGTTGATCAACTGTGGCTTCTCGATTCTGGCGGGCATACTGATCTTCGGTGTACTGGGCTACATGGCCGAGGAGCAGATGAAGCCCCTGACCGAGGTGGTCAGCTCGGGCATAGGCCTGGCGTTTGTCACCATACCCACAGCGATCAACCTGATGCCGGCCCCCTACATTCTGGGACCACTCTTCTTCATCGCCCTGGTGATCGCCGGATTAAGCTCGCACATCTCCATCATAGAAGCGGTCACCAGCGCGGTCATCGACAAGTTCCATGCGCGCCGCAGGCCCGCCGCGGTACTGGTGTGCAGCATTGGCTATCTGGTTTCCATGGCTTTTGCCACCAATGGCGGCCTACTGCTACTGGATCTGGTGGACTACTTTATCAACAACATCGCCCTGCTGCTGAGCTGCCTGCTGGAGCTGCTGATCATCACCTGGCTACTGAAGGTAACTGTGATTCATGAGCATGCCAATGAAAACTCGGAGTTCAGGGTAGGCGCTTGGTTTGTCGTCTGCCTGCGCTTCATCAGCCCGGCTATCTTAGCCACCATACTGATAAAGAATCTCTACAACACCTTAGTCAACGGCTATGGCGATTATCCCATTGCCGATCAACTTTTCTTAGGTTGGGGCTTAGTGGGCACCATGCTCTTCTTCGCCGTACTGATTAACTTCACCAGCAAATCACCAGGCTATCCAGATAAACACCCGGGAGACAAGTCATGAGTCAAAGTGCCCTTATCATGATGCTGCTTGCCTTAAGCCTGACCTGGGGGGGCGCCGCCTTCTGTATCGGCATCGCCATCAGGCGCAAGCAGAGGGATGAGGCCGACGATTAGTCTGCCTCCTCTATTTGGTTATCAGCCAAGCTGGCCAATCTGTTGCAGACTGAAGGCGGTCAGGGGATCGATCTCCTTAACCAGCTCCTCAATCTTGATGATCGCCTCCAGCGAGCCGCTGTCTTTACGGTAGGAGAGATAGATGGGGCGATTCCAGGGTTCTACCCCATCGACGCGATAAAGCTGACCCGACTGTAGAAATGGCTCCACGATCGACAACGGCAGATAAGCCGACCCCGCCTTATCCAGAATAAAGTCCAGGGCGATACGTCCGGTAGAGGTACGCAGGTAAGGTGGCGGCATACGATAGTGTCTCTCTGCATGCTCCGAGGCGAAACGTGTCCCCCAATCCACATAAACATACTTTTCGCTCAGGGCCTCTGACTGATCGCAGGGACGGGTCGAGACCAACACCAAGATAAGATCCGCGACCTGTTTGCACACCAACTCCTCAGACTTAAGCGGGTCAAAGGCAAAGGCCATATCCAAGGTACGCTCAAGTAAGTTACGGTTTAGCTGCTCGCGACTGAGCGCCTCGGCCAGGAAGCCGTAGCCGCCGAAGGCGTCGGTCACCTTGCTCAGGCAGTGCTGCAAATAGGCATCCCAAATATTGGGCGTGCCCGCCATGGTCAGTTGCAACGCCTTGTGACTGGTCAGCGCCAGTTCGTTCTTCGCCTGCTCCAGGGTACTCACCATCACCTCGGCATAGGGCACCAGGCGCTCGCCCGAGGTGGTGAGTTGAATGCTGTTGCGATTACGCACAAACAGGGCGGAATCGAAGAAGGACTCCAGCTGCTTAATCCGGGCGCTCACCGCCGCCTGAGTGATATAGAGATTCTCTGCCGCACGGCCGAAATGCCTTGTTCTGGCCACCTCTAGAAAGGTCTTAAATACTTTGACGTCCATTTTGGTCTCTCGGTCAATTTCACCGAGAGAATAACAACTAATCCTAATGGTGACGATAAAAAAGTTTTGTTTCTCTTTTAACGACAAAAATCATAATTTCGCGATCGAAAAACCCTGTAGTTACAGCGTTGCTATCACAGTGAGAGGTTGTTATGTCAGAAGAGTCATTTCGTTTTGGTCAAAAGCGTTTTTTTGATGACAAAAACTTTCCCCGCGGCTTCAGTAAGTCCGGAGAGTTTACCTTGTCTGAAGCTGAATTGTTAAGCCTATATGGCGACACTATGCAAGCCTTTGAGGCAGGCGATCTTGAGCCTGAAACTGCAGAGGAAAAACACTTTGTTAAGGTACTAAAACACCCCAACAAGGCAAATACCAAGCTTGAGCATGTATGGCTGAAGTACATCAAGCTTACCCGCGAGCCCAAAAAGTTCCACACCCTAAACAGCACGAGTAACAAGCGTGTTGAGCAGTATGAATATGTGGAATCTCCCCCAGAAGATGAGGTTGCTTAAAGAATGCACATCTGTTTTTTGATGTACCCGTGGGAGCGTATCGATCCTGAATCAGATACCACCCTGAGATTAGTTCATGAGTGCGCGCAGCGTGGTCATACCGTTGCCATCACCACTACCAGTGGGCTGACCATTCGTGACAGTAGCGTCTACGGGTTTTGTCAAATCATCAAGAAAGGGATGAAGATATCGGACAACATTCCCCGCTTTTATCGCACCGCCGAATTTCATAAGGCGCGCCTGCCCATGGCCGGCTTCGACTGCATCTTTATGCGCGCCAATCCGCCACTGGATAACCTGGCGCTCAACTTCTTGGATTCGGTCAAAGGCGACACCCTGATCATCAATGATCTCGAGGGGCTCAGGGTCGCAAACAACAAACTCTACACCGCCAGCATGAGCGGTGCGGCGAGCCAGTACATTCCTACCACCCATGTGTCGAAGAACCGCGACTACCTGCAAAGGGTACTGGAAGAGAGCGACAGCGATAAGATGATCCTAAAGCCGCTGAACGGCTTCGGCGGTCATGGCGTTATCGTGATCGAAAAGAGCGCCCGCCAAAACTTCAGCTCACTGCTGGACTTCTACATCGGCACGGATGAACAGAGCAACTATGTGATCCTGCAAGATTACATCGAGGGCGCCGAGGAAGGCGATAAGCGTATATTGATGCTCAACGGTGAGCCCATTGGCGCCATGCGCCGCGTGCCAGCCTCGGGCGAGTTCAGATCTAACGTCCATGCCGGCGGCAGCGTGGTCAGACACACTATTACACGTGAAGAGCGCGAGTTGTGCGCCGCAATCGGCCCAAAACTGGTGCGCGACGGCCTCTACTTCACAGGTCTGGATGTGATTGGCAATAAGCTGGTCGAGGTAAACGTCCTCAGTCCGGGAGGCATCACGCGTATCAACAAACTCAACCGCGTACGTCTGCAGAAACAAGTGATCGATTTCGCCGAGAACATCATCAACTCCAAAGAGCTATTGATGCAACGTAAGAGTGCATATCGTCAAGCGGTAGAAAATGCAAACCTATAGTCTCGACCAGATGCTCTCCCTGATTAAACGCGGGGAGACATTCTCTGGCCAGCTAGCCTCCTCCGGCTGTGTGATCACCATCCAAGAGTATCTGCCCGTCGTGTGCACCGCGATTCATGCGGGGCACAACCTGCGCCCTGAGTTGGTCAAGCAGTGCCAGCTCAGCGCCGAGGAGCGTTACTTCGAAGAAGATCCCTTCACCGACGAGGTGATCGCCTCGCAGCCGATCACCCTGGCGGGCAGCGATTCGCGCTTCGAGTACGATCTCAACCGCCCCAAGAGCCTGAGTACCTATTACAAGTCCGCCTGGATGAAACAGGTTTGGCGCAAGCCGCTAAGCGCCAAGCAGCGCGCCATCAGCCATGCCAAGCACCAGGATTTCTATCGCCTGTACGAGGCCTTGATCGCCAAGCTTGAGAGCATGTTCGGCATGGTAATAGTGTTCGACCTGCATTCCTACAACTACAAGCGCATCGAGAAGCCGACGCCCGTGTTTAACATAGGCACCTCGCAGATCGATATGGAGCGCTGGGGCAGCGTGGTCCACAAGTTCAAGCGAGAGCTGAAGACCATCACGCTGCCCAACATAGAGCTGGATGCCGAACTGGACGTGGCCTTCGAGGGCCGCGGCTACCTGATCGCCCACACCAACGCCCGCTTCGACCGCACCTTAGTGTTGCCGACGGAGATCAAGAAGGTGTTTATGGACGAGCTGACCGGTGAGGTCTACCCCATAGTGCTGGACGATCTTAAGCTGGGGCTGAAAAACGCCTTTAGTGCCACCAGCGCCTACTTCCAGCGTAAGCTCAATCGTCAAAGCAAGACCCGCCGCGCCGACATGCTCAGCAGCGCCATCGAGCCCGAGGTACTGGAGATAGATGCCGCCCTATTCCGCCTGGCGCAGAAGGTCGACACCCTAAAATATGTCAATCCGACCAATTTGGCGGCCGAGCGTCGACGCTTCATGAAGGCTCCGAGTCGCTTCAAGCCAAACTTCGCCTATCGTCAGCTCCCCATAGATGCCAACGAGTTTAAATATCGCCTCTATCGTCTGCCCATAGACAATATTGCCGATCCCGCGCTCAAGCAGCTCTACAAGGATATCGTCAACAAGCTGGGCGAACAGATAGACCTCTTGACCAGTGTCGGCCAGGAAGGCTTCGTCTACAACTCGCTGCGTTACCATGGCCGCCCGGATAAGAGCGCGATTGCCAACGCCAAGTTCCTGCTGTACGCCAAGGAGATCCCAGAAGATAGAGGGGAAAGCCTTAACGCCCAACAGGTATGTGAGCTGATGAAGCAGAGCGCCGAGCAGTGGCAGATGCGCTGTAAGATAGGCCTCAGCGGCGCCATCGTCGCCCGCGCCATGGTCAGCTCAAACCCGGCGCAGCTGGCGATCAGCAGCCATGCCCAGTTTCACGAGAGCGAGGTACAGCGGCTGATCCAGCATGAGCTGGGGGTGCATATGGCCACCACTCTCAACGCCAAGCAGCAATCGCTCAAGGTGTTGCGTCTGGGACTGCCCGGTTCGACCTATACCCAGGAAGGCCTGGCGATCCTGGCCGAACTTAAGGCGGGTTTCATGGCACATTCTCGTCTCAATACTCTGGCCGCGCGTGTGCTGGCAGTTGATTCCATGCTCAAGGAGCAGGACTTCTACCTCACCTATAGCTATCTGATCGATGAACTTGAGATGGACAAGGACGATGCCTTCTCGACCACGGCCCGTGTCTATCGCGGTGGAGGCTTCACCAAAGATCATCTCTACCTGAGTGGCTTCCTCGACATGTTGCACCTGTCTAAGACTCGCAGCCTGGACAACCTGCTCGTGGGTAAGACCAGCGTGCAATACCTGGATCTGCTCGATGAGCTGGTGCAGCGCGACTGGCTGATTCCACCTAAGTACAACGTCTTCCCGACCAGTAACTTAGAAGAGAGCCCTAGCCTCAACTACCTGATCGAGAGCCTGCGCACTTGACCCTCCGTCATGGTGGCTCGGCATCGCCCAGCCACCATGACGCCAACCATTTCACATCCTCGATTCACCTCGCTAGCCTACAGGCAGTTTTACCAAGCCAATCCCCTGAACATCACCATTCGCTTAGCTATCGCCTTGTCCAACTCAGCTCAGCTCAGTTCAGCTCAGCTCAGCTCAGCTCAGCAGAGACTAAAGCTGAGGGTTGGGCTGAGGGTTAAGCCGAGAGTTGTGCCAAGAGTTGTGCAGACTGTGAGGCAACAAGCTTTGCAAGCCCTCAGATTTCCCTTAGGCTAGAGCTTCCTTCTCCCATAGATACCCAAATCCATGCTAAAACACCTCTTTCCCAGTAGCCCCAAAGGCGCCCTGATCCTCTATGGTTTGCTACTTGCCCTGGTGCTGTTCTCGGTTCATTTTATCGACCGCCAGCTGGCCGATCTGATGCATGCACAAGAGCTCTCTCACCCAGGGTTAAAACTATTGAGTAAGATGCCACTGCTGCTGGAGTTTCTCGCGGGGCTGACTATCTTCGCCTGCATTAGCGAGCGATTTCGCGCCAGGTTTCAGGCCCTGGCACTGGAACTGGTGCTCACCCTAATATTTGCCTTCTCCATTCGCTGGGTCGCCAAATGGAGTTTCGGTCGTACCTGGCCTGAGAGCTGGATAACCCTGGGCGATGGCCACAATCCCTCCTGGGTCGCCGATCGCATCGAGGCCTTTCATCCCTTTGCCCAGGGACTTGCCTACGACT
The DNA here is from genome assembly GCF_023349185.1 of Shewanella aquimarina. GTDB lineage: Bacteria > Pseudomonadota > Gammaproteobacteria > Enterobacterales > Shewanellaceae > Shewanella > Shewanella aquimarina. Next base: position 29,217 of record NZ_JAKIKY010000017.1, read on the forward strand.
CCTTCCCCTCGGGTCATGCCCTGCTGACCTTCGCCCTCGCCTTCACCTTCTGGCGCCATATGCCCAAGCTGATGCTCCTCTGGATAGGCTGTATGCTGGCCGTCATCGCCGGGCAATTGAGCCTGAACTATCACTATCTTGGGGATCTGCTCGCCGGGGCCAGCTTTGGCCTGCTCGCCAGCCAATTGGCGCTGACGCTGCCCCCTTGGTTCAAGGGACGCATGGGAATCTCGACCTAGCCTAGATCTATGTAAAAAAAACGTTAAACCATCCTGTATTTATTAGTAAAAAAGGCGTAATTTTAAGGGTGTCGCCGCATTTTATTCTACTATTGTCTAAGGCCTCAGCCTTAAATTGAGACGGAAAAAACTATGAGAGAAGTTAATTTTCGCACCATAGACAAACTCTTCATCAAGATGTCTATTAACGATAAATTCTGGGTCATCGGGGCGCTATTTTTCATCGCCATCACCTGTCTCGGCGTCAGCCGCTACCAGGAGAGCATAGACACCATAGAGCAAGGCTCCATGATGGCGCTAGAGGGCGAACTATCGGGCATGGTTCGCGCCCTAGAGGCCAGCGGCCAAACCGATAAGTTTGCCAGCCTGAATATCCAGCAGAGCGGTCAGGTCAGCTCCAGCCGCACCCAAGACAGCATTACCGCCGTGGTGCGCAGCGCTTCGGGGCAGAATCTATCCCTGACGCAGAATGTCGCCAGCCGTGAGCGAGACGCCAGACAATCGGCCCTCTACAGCCTGCTGCTGACCTATCTCTGGTTGCTGCCCTTCTCCGTCCTGCTCTACTGGAACGCCACCTTTATCGGCGGCGCCCTCTGGGTGCTGTGGACCACCACCAAGAATATCGCCAAGGGCGACCTCACCTCGCGCCTGGGCTTCCACCCGGGCCGCGACGAGTTTGGTACCATAGGCTGTGCCCTGGATAACGCCATGGACACACTCACCGAACTCGTGGTGACGGTCAAGGATAGCGCCGAGACCTTGCATAATACAGCCAGTTCATTTGCCTCAGAAAACCAAGAAAGTGAGCGCCAGATAGAGCAGCAGTACCTCTCTCTCGACTCAGTGGCCACCGCCATGGAAGAGATGACGGCTTCCGCCGGAGAGGTCTCTAACATCTCCAACAGCTCGGTGGAAAAGGTAGAGCAAAACTCGCAATCTGTGCGTCAGAGTTACGAGCGGGTGCAGAAGGCGATCAAGGATATCGAGCAGCTCTCGGGCTTCATCGAGCAGACCTCAGACTCGGTTAGCACCCTCAAGGTCAACGCCACCAAGATCAACGAGGTGATCACCACCATCAACGCCATCTCGGAGCAGACCAACCTGCTGGCGCTCAACGCCGCCATCGAGGCAGCCCGCGCCGGAGAGATGGGCCGCGGCTTCGCCGTGGTTGCTGATGAGGTAAGAACCCTGGCCAGCCGTACGCAGTCAGCGACGGTAGAGATCCAGGCGATGATCGAGAACCTGCAGCAGGAAACCAACAATATCGACAACATCACCCAGCGCACGGTTAAGCAGGCCCAATCCAGCCAGTCGCTGATCACCGAGATAGGCACAGACGTCAGCGCCATCAACGAATCATCGCAATCGGTGATCGACATGAGCTTCCAGATAGCGGCTTCCTCGGAGGAGCAAAGCGCCGTGGCCAACGATATCGCCTCGGAGCTGAGTGAGATTAGACAGCAGGCTAACGTGATCAAGGAGCTGGCTAACCAGTCTTCAATCGGTGTCAGTCAGCTATCACAGGCCTCTGAGAGTCTGGGCACCATCCTGGCCCGCTACCAGACCGCCTAAACTAAATCATCCCCAGATCACCAAGATGGCCGCCACTGCGATAAGCAGTAAGGCGGTCATCTCCTTCGGCTTGACCTTCTGTTTAAGATAGCCCCCCGCCACGATTAGGGTAAAGAACACCTCAACTTGCCCTAAGGTCTTCACATAAGGCACCGCCTCTAAGGCCATGGCACTGAACCAACCGATAGAACCCAAGCAGCTGGTGATGCTGATGGCCAGAGTCAACTTAGGCCTGCGCCACAGCGCGGCCAGGGTCTGATGGTCCCGCCACCAGAGAAATAGCAACAAGATGACTGTCTGCAGGCTTATTACCCAAAACAGCACCCAGGCGGCGCTGTGAGGAAAGGGCAAGGCCAGCACCAGGCTCGCCTCTCTGACCCAGAGTGAGGTGAGCGCAAAGGCGCTGCCACAGGCAAGCCCCAGCAGTAACACTTGAGGTGAAAGTCTGGCAACGCCCGCCCCCTTGCTCATCAAAAGTACGGCCACTGCGCCAATCACCACGCCGAGCCAGCCAAGTAAACTTAACTGAGTACCAAAAAACAGCGCGCCAAACACAGCGGCGACAATTGCCTCACTCTTGGCCAGACCCGCCCCTATGGCGAAGTCTCTTAGCTGAAACAGCTTCACCATCAAACCCGTGGCCACAATCTGCATCAAGGCGGCGCCGAGCACGAAACTCCAGAAAGGGGCGGGAAACGGCGAGGCGCCAATGGCCTGTTCAGGCGGCAGCCAGAGATAGAGGGCCATGAGATAACAGGCGGCGATAGGACCCGCCCAAATAAAGCGCGCCAGTGTCACCCCGGCCACCTTGACATCACGACTCAGCTGACTCTGCAGAGCATTTCGCCAGGACTGCATGAAGGCGGCGAGAAAGGTAAATACGATCCACATAGGCGCTACTCAGATAAAGGGGGTATTAGCCTAGCGCTTAAACAGCCTTGGTGCGAGTGAAAATGGCTCATGGACAGTGAGTCATGTGATTAAGCTTTAGGACGATGGCAGGCTAAAGCGCAGGTGCCTGAGACAATTTAACGAACAACAAAAAGCCCCGCACAGGCGGGGCTTCAGCATTATGTCGACCTCAATGTCGACCTCGGTTTACAGCAGTCTGAGTGAAGTCTAGCTTACTTGCTGGTATCGATTGGGTCGAAAGACTTCACCAGATCGTCGATCGCCTTCATCTGGGTCAAGTAGTTTTCCAGCTGATGCAGTGGCAAGGCACATGGACCGTCACACTTGGCATTGTCTGGATCCGGATGAGCCTCGATAAACAGACCCGCCAAGCCCAGCGCCATGCCGCTACGAGCTAGCTCTGTGGCCTGGGCACGACGACCGCCCGCGCTGTCACTGCGTCCACCTGGGCGCTGCAGGGCATGGGTAGCATCGAAGATCACAGGGTAGCCTGACTGCTTCATCTCATCCATGCCTAGCATGTCGACCACCAGGTTGTTGTAGCCGAAGCAAGAGCCGCGCTCGCACAGGATAATCTCGTCGTTACCCGCCTCGTTAAACTTGGTGATGATGTGGCGCATCTCATGGGGCGCCAGGAACTGTGGCTTCTTCACGTTGATGATGGCACCTGTCTTGGCCATGGCCACCACAAGATCTGTCTGACGCGCCAGGAAGGCCGGTAGCTGAATGATATCCACCACCTCGGCTACAGGCTGACACTGGTACGGCTCGTGCACGTCGGTGATCAGTGGCAGATTAAAGGTGTCTTTGATCTCCTGGAAGATCTTCAGTCCCTCTTCCATGCCAGGGCCGCGATAGGAGTTAACCGATGAGCGGTTCGCCTTGTCGAACGATGCCTTAAACACATAAGGGATCCCCAGCTTCTGAGTAACTTCCGCATAGGTCTCGGCGATCTGCATGGCCAGGTCTCGCGACTCGAGCACATTCATGCCACCAAACAGGACAAAAGGCTTGTCGTTTGCAATTTCAATGCTACCTAACTTTATGGTTTTATTACTCATCGCTACTTCTCTCTTAAGAAGCCGGGGCAACCCCGGCAGGAATCAAATACGTTAGTGCATTTCGAGCCCTATTACTGGGCGACGACCTGCAAAATCTGACCACACACCCAGGCCATATAGGTGCCTACAGCATAGCCTAATACGGCCAGGAGTACACCGACAGGTGCCAGAGCCGGATGGAAAGCTGCGGCCACCACGGGCGCCGAAGCGGCACCGCCCACGTTAGCCTGACTGCCCACCGCCATATAAAACAGCGGTGCACGAATCAGCTTGGCCACCAGCAACATGAAACCGGCATGGACGACCATCCAGATGATGCCGATGGCGAAATACCAGAGGTTGGCCGGGTCGAATAGTTTCAACACATCCATATGCAGGCCGATAGTCGCCACCAGAATATAGAGGAAAGCCGAGGCGACCTTAGAGGCGCCAGCCGCCTCGAGATGGCGCACAGGGGTGAACGACATGGCCAGACCTATGGTAGTCACTGTCACGATCAGCCAGAAGAACTTAGACGTCAGGCTGTAGTCGCGGGTCCAGGGATAGTTCGCCTCGAAGAAGGGCCCCAGGAAATCGGCGATCACATGGGCAAGACCCGTGATACCAAAGCCCACGGCGACGATCATCATCAGATCTCTCAGGCTGGCGATACGGGCATTTTCGGCGTGATACTTCTCCACCTTCAACTTAAGCGTCTCGATGGCACGGGTATCGGCGCCCGTCTTGGCATCGATCTCCTTGGCCTTAGAGGCCATAAACAGCAGCACGGCCATCCAGATGTTGGCCACGATCACATCGACCGTCACCATGATGGAAAAGATGTTGCCACCGGCCTCGTAGATTTCCTTCATCGCCGCCTGGTTGGCGCCGCCGCCGATCCAGCTGCCGGCCAGGGTGGTCATGCCGCGCCATACCGCGTCGGGGCCGCTCACCCCGAGGATCTCTGGGTTGAGGGTCGACACGATAAGCAAGGCGATGGGGCCACCTATCACTATGCCGACTGTGCCGGTTAAAAACATCACAATCGCCTTGGGGCCCAGGCTTAGGATCGCCTTGAGGTCGACACTTAAGATCAATAGCACCAGACAGGCAGGCAATAGATAGCGGGAGGCGACAAAGTAGAGGTTTGACGTATCGCCATCCAGAATATGGAATGAGTTAAGCAGTGAAGGCAAGAAGTAGCACAGCAGCAGCGCAGGAATAAAACGGTAGAACTTCACCCAGAATGGGTGTTGGCTGCTGTTGGTGTAAAACACGAATCCTAAGATCACCGCCAGCAGGCCCAGGCCCGTGGCGTCATTGGTGACTAAGGCTGCGGCGTCATTGCTGACTAATGCGGTACTGCTCATCTCATCTCCCTTTTATTTTTCTATTCGTTATTTATTGTTGTAGTTATAGCGATGGCCGCAGGCAGCTTGTGGCGCCCATGGTAAATTTAGCCCCGGGTCAGGCCTTCCCGGCCTGGCCCCTGAGGGTTAATGATAGACCTCAACCTCGTCGTTGAGCTCTTTTAACTGTAATTTGACCAGCTCGGTCACAGGGTCGTGGGGACTGTTATCGACAAAGTGTCGTAGGTCCGCCGCCGCGACGCTGATACAACCTAGCTGCTGGGCGATAAAGGCCCGCTCCCGGTTAAGATTCAGGTCATCTTCGTGCCACTGCAGCAGCAAGTTACAGCACTCCATGGCGCTCTCAAACTTGCTCGCGAGAATGGCTCCGGCCTTGAGTTCGTGCAGCATGCGTGACAGCAGGCGCTTGAGGCTCGCGGGCTTCAGATAACGTGGCTTAAAGGGCGCGCCATTGCCTAACTCGCCGCGCACCAACACATGCAGTTGATGACGAGTCAGCGATTGCCCGGTGAGCGGGTCGATATAGCGCACCTTGTCGTCGATACGACAGCTTAGCACTGTGGTGCCCGGCAACAGCAGCGGCTGCAATACCAGGTCCAGTTGCTTACCCAGCAGCATAAGCACAGTCGCCAGCGTGGTACTGTTGCCCTGACGCGTGGTGATACAGCTGGCCAGATCTGCCGCCTCTATACTGAAATAGGACTCTCGAGCACAGAAGCCGAGATCCTGATAGAACCATTGCAGCAGCGCCTCAAGACGGGCTTCTCTGTCGACCAAATAGTGGCTAAGTACAGCACCCGCCAGCTCGTACCAGGCCCACTTAGCCGCTTCCTTATCGGAAAATCCCAGGTGCTCGGAAATATCAAAGGCGCTCTCTGGCAGAGAGAGCGCCTCGTTTAAGATCAGGTTTGTCATTAGCTCATTAATATTGCTTGTTTAAACATGGCAATTTTCGCAGCGTACATCACCCAAGCCAGCGCGCCCAGGGCGGCGAAGGTCTTGAAGAGTTTGTTACGGTTAGCCTTGAGCGAGATAGCAGCCAGGAAGATGTAAGCGATCACTGCGCCTATCTTCTCGGTCAACCAGGCATCCTGCAACGGATACTGCTTGATGATGAAGCATAAGGTTAGGCCGGAGAGCAGCAGGAAGGTATCGATCACATGGGGCGCAATCTTAACAAATTTCTTGTCCATGATGGCTGATTGTTTAAGATGCAGCACAAATCGTACGATAAAAAACAGCACACTCACGGCAATCAGGGTGAGGTGTATATGCTTAATAGCTGGGTATAAACTGTCCATTATATCTTCTTTCGTGGCTCACAAAGGCGCTAGTGTACCCGATCAAAGGCCGGGGCACCAATATCATACTCTTGATTCTTAGCGATAATGCCTCTAGATAATTTTCATAAAGGAAATGTCACTTGAACACAGATAGCAAAATCAACTTTACCCATGACGATTCCAGCGAATTTGCCGATACCGTCAAACAGAAAATCGCCGAATTTAACTGGCAACGTTGGGAGGTAAGCGAGCGCTTACCTCTGGGCCTAAAGCTTGAGAATGAGGCGGGCGAGCTGCTCGCCGGCCTGTCGGCTCGCACCTTCGGCAACTGGCTGATGATAGATAACTTCTGGGTGAGCGAATCGCTCAGAGGACAACAGGTCGGCAGCCAAATGCTGGAAGAGGCCGAACGTATCGCCAGGGAACGCGGCTGCATCTATGCCATCTTAGATACCCTAAACTTTCAGGCGCGCCCCTTCTACGAGGCCAGAGGCTATCGACTGGAGTGGACCCAGGAGGAGTATCCTGCGACAGGCTGCAAATACTTCATGACTAAGCGTTTATCAAAGTAGTGATTTTTAATTTCTGACTACAGCTAAAAACTAAGGCGCATCGATAGTATTTGCTTTCTGATTTGCAATAAAAAAACCAGTTGCTTTGAACAACTGGTTTTTCTGTTTCTATAACTTACATCCTAAAAATTAGGTTATAGCTTATAGTTTGCACCTAGGAAGAATGCACGCCCGTTAGTGTCATAATAACCGTCTCCATCATAAACATATGGATTACGTGGCGGCGCGATATCGAACACATTCTTCACACCGAAACGAAGAGAAAACGATTCGGTGAAATCATATGCACCTGTGAAGTCCCAAACTGTATGCGACGGAATGTCGTTATAGTTGTTGTTCTCAGGCTTCCAATCATTAGAGGCGACTGCTGAATGACGGTAGTTGCTTCTAGCCTCTAGGCTTAGCGCATCATATTCCCATCCAAGACTAAACATCGCCTTCCAACGTGGATCAGTATACTCACCAACATCGACCTGAAGATCTGCATCAAATCCTGTTGGATTCGTTTCCCACTTCTCTAGATATGTTGCGATAACATGAACCTTGAAGTCACCAAAATTATCCGTTGGAATATCGTATACGGCTTCAATATCTACACCCTTAACGTCAAATGATGCTGAGTTAACTGGCGATTGTACGAAGTCGATGATGTCACCAGTGGAGGCGTCACGGGTAAAGCGGCTACAGTAAACATTATCCAATGATTCAGAGTCGTAGCAATAACGAACTGCAGTAGCTACGTCAATATACTCAATCGCATCGGTGATCTCAAAAGCCCAGTAATCGACAGTTAAAGACAATCCTTCAACATAGCTTGGGGTATAGATAGCACCAATTGTGTAATCGTTAGAAGTTTCAGCTTTTAGATCTGGGTTACCAGCATTGCTACCCGGGTGATTACTTAAATACCACTCATCACTTGGGTTCCAGCCTGCTGGTAAACCAGCAGCTTGACAGTTTTTCTTACGATTCTCATTGGGTCCTAACTCGACGTTAATTTTATCACACACGTCTGTGAAGCTAGAGAATGTTTGCCCTGCTGGGTCAAACAGTTCACTAATGTTAGGGGCTCGAACCGATTTTGACTTAGTCGCACGAATACGAAGATCTTCAATAGGTGCCCAGTTTAAGCCGATTTTCCACGCATCATCTTGACCGGCAGTACTGTAATCCATCCAGCGATACGCTAGATCTAGGCCTAAATCATACGCAAGGAAGGTATCTGACAATAGTGGAATACTAAATTCAACGGCAAGCTCAGTAACATCATACTCACCTTTCATTGGGTTAGCTGTGTTGCCAAAAATAGTACCATCGATAAGAGCCTGATCTGGTGTAGTTTCCGACTCTTCTTTACGATAATCGGCACTAAATGCAGCACTGACATATCCTGCAGGCAGCTCAAACATTGTACCGTTAATCACTAAACCTGCTGTGGTTTGCGTTGTCTTAGCTGTACGACCAGCACTCGTGCTAACCCAATCAATTGCTTCTTGGCTTGCCTGGTTCTCACCAAATAGATTTAGCGGAACACATCCAGCAGCTTGAGCGTCAGCATCACGACAAACTATGCTGCCGTCTGCAGCAAAAACAGCATCTTTAGCTTGATTGTAACGATCAGCCCAAATTTCACCTTTCCAAACAGTCGTCTCATCTAGCTGACCTCGTTGGGCGTGGAAAGAGTAATCCCAATTTTCACTGATAACACCTTCGATACCAACAAGAACACGCAGTGTTTCACGGTCTTGATTATAAGTACGATTACCAAACTCTCTATCTATACGATAAAGGTTTAGGCTTGACATACCTGTATCTGTCATCAACTGACGAGCTTCATCTGTAAGGAAAGCGTTATCCGCGTATAATCTATTGCTTGTATGGAAAACAGGTGTACTCTCACCATTAGACTGATAATCTACATAAGTAATTTCAGAAAATAGCTTATGATTATCATTAATCTCATAATCGGTATTTAATGTGAACACCTTACGCTCCAGCGGCGTACGGATTTGTCCATAATCGACAGGATCATAGCCTTCACAGCTTGGTCCACAGTAGTTACCATTGTTACCCGGACCTTCAATCAAACCTTCTCCATAATCGAAGATTTTCATGTTTCCGTCTTTATCAAAAGTATACTGTTCACCATCATTGGCAAAGAATGTACCAGCTTCATTAATCCAAGAAAGCGGTTTACGTCCATAATATGGAATTCGTGCAGGAGCACCTTCCGACATATCAGGATTATAAATACTATTAACAGGGTTGTTTAAAAAGTCTCTGTCGGTAGGACGTAACTCTTTCTGCTTTGCATAGGTAAAGTTGAAAACAGTTGAAAGTTTGTCATCAAGAAATTCGCCGCCAGCGGTTACAGAAAATTGGCTCTCTTCCCCACCACTCTGTTCTGGTTGCGTATAAGAAGCATCAAGCTCCACGCCTTGAACATCGTCACGAGTAATAATATTAATCACACCTGCGATTGCATCAGATCCATAAACCGCAGAAGCACCTCCAGTAATGACCTCCATACGAGCAACCATCGCGGTAGGAATGGTATTCAAATCCACCGCTGAGTCACCACTTGAGCCAGCCACAAAGCGACGGCCGTTAACCAAAACAAGTGTACGGTCACTACCTAGACCACGCAGGTTAGTCTTATTTAACCCGCTGGCAAAAATAGTATTATTAGAAGTTTCTGGCGAAATGCCAACAGTTGAAGACGGAAGCTTGTTTAAGATATCAGCAACGTTAGTGATACCCATCTCCATCATTTGTGCACCCGTAATCACTGTAATTGGCGTTGGAGATAGCTCACCAATACGCTTAATTTTTGAACCAGTAACTTCGATACGTTCTATTTGTTGTTCTTCTTCAGCATAAACACTGGTACTTGCCAACAAAGCCACGCCAGTAGTAGCAAATAAAGCCACTCTTACCGCGTTTGATATATTACTTATTGCTGTCATATTCTTCATTCCATTAAATTATTATCACTCGATTTCCTTAATCACATCGAGTTCTCAAACTTAAATACATCAAGGAGTTAACCTGACAACAACAAAACTACCCAGTTAAAACAAATAGTCAACAATAAACACAAACAAAAAACATTGTTCTTCCAAAAACACAGCCCTCCTCACTTTACTTCTTAAATTGTGCCCAAATCATAAAGCCAATAATGGACGGTTAATCAGTCTAGATTCAAAACAATCAAAATAGGGGTATAAACCACGTTCAGCGTCCCCTACAGCTGTCGATTATTTGGGCACAATGTGATTTTCGTATAGATAGGATCAAGCGCCAATATTGCAAGCAGCCATCAGATGGCCTAGACATTAGTAATACCTATAGTGATTAACACGGCCATTTGACTGAAAGTATATTCAGCCTTCTCCTTTCCCTTATGTGAGGGCAGAGGCTATCGACTGGAGTGGACCCAGGAGGAGTATCCTGCGACGGGCTGCAAATACTTCATGACTAAGCACCTGTAAATGTCAGTCAGATTGCCGTCATTTTCACGCAGTGCTCCGACACCTCTCCTATGAGCTTGGTAATTAAGGATTAACTTGTTGACTAGTGCTCATTCGGCAGTTGATAAAAAAACGCCACAGGCTCAGGCCCATGGCGTTTTTTGTTTTAATCAGATAGAGTCTAAGGCGGCTATCTTGGCCAGCGGCCTAAGGTACATCTGTCGTTACTACCAAAGTCACGTACCGTCGCCACGGCCTCATAACCCAGCTCGATCATCTTATCGCGCACCGTCAGGGCCTGGCCGAAACCATGCTCCAGCAGCAGGTAGCCACCGGGCGCCAGATAATCACGGGCGGCCTCGGCAATATGGAAGAGATCCGCATAGCCATGTTCACCCGCGGTGAGGGCGCTGTGGGGCTCGAAGCGCACATCGCCCTGAGACAGATGCTCATCTTCTTCATCGATATAAGGCGGATTGGAGACGATCAGATTAAAGTCATAGCGGTTGATGGCATCGAACCAGTCGCTCTGTAGCACTTCTACCTGAGGTAGCTTGAGATTGTCTCGGTTAGCCTTAGCCAGGGCTACCGCTTCAGAGACCTTATCGACCGCGGTGATCTGCCAGGTATTGCGCTCGAAGGCCAACGACAAGGCGATAGCACCTGTGCCCGTGCCCAGGTCCAACACCTTGGCATTATCTGCCAGGGGTAAGTTGAGCGCGGTTTCAACCAATATCTCGGTGTCAGGACGCGGAATCAAGGTGGTGGGGTTGACCATGAAGGGCAGCGACCAGAACTCCCGCTCGCCCACAATATGGGCGATGGGCGTGCCTATCTTACGCCGAGACACCATCTGTTTGTATTCGGTCACCTGCTCACTGGTCAAACGCTCATCAGGCCAGGTGTAGAGGTAACTGCGCTGCTTATGAATGATATGCAGCAGCATCACCTCGGCATCGAGCTTAGCGCTGTCGGAAACCTCAAAAAGTTGAGTGGTTGCCCAATCGAGGGCCTGTGCTAACGTCTGAAACAAAGCTTATCCTTAATCACCTAGCGGCAATGATAGCAAGATTAACCTTCGGAAAGGGCTGCTAACATGTCGGCTTGGTTTTCTTGCATCAAGGGGCCGAGGATGGCATCTAGGTCGCCTTCCATCACCTCGTTGAGACGATAGAGGGTCAGGTTGATTCTGTGCTCGCTCACACGTCCCTGCGGGAAGTTATAGGTACGCACACGCTCCGAGCGATCACCACTGGCCACCAGGTTGCGACGTGTAGATTCCTCTTCGCTGCGACGCTTCTCATCTTCCACCGCCTGAATGCGGGCTGCCAAGACACTCATGGCCTGGGCGCGGTTTTTATGCTGCGAGCGCTGATCCTGACACTCTACTACGATACCCGAAGGAATATGGGTAATACGGATAGCAGAATCTGTCTTGTTAACGTGCTGACCACCTGCGCCCGAGGCGCGGAAGGTATCGACCTTAAGGTCGGCAGGATTGATCTCAATCGCTTCGGCTTCTGGGATCTCAGGCATCACCACCACGGTACAGGCCGAGGTGTGCACCCGCCCTTGAGACTCGGTTTCAGGCACACGCTGTACACGGTGACCGCCCGACTCAAACTTGAGCTTGCCATAGACGCCATCACCAGAGACTTTAACGATGATCTCTTTAAAGCCACCATGTTCACCTTCGTTAGCGTTCATGATCTCCATCTGCCAGCGGTTAGCCTCGCAGTAGCGGCTGTACATGCGGAACAGGTCACCGGCAAAGATCGCCGCCTCGTCGCCACCTGCACCGGCACGGATCTCGATGAAGGCGTTATTGTCATCTTTTGGATCTTTAGGCAACAGCAGGATCTGCAGCTCACCTTCTAGGGCTTCGAGGGTAGCCTTGGCTTCTTTAATCTCTTCTTGCGCCATCTCTTTCAGATCGGCGTCATCTTCGGCGAGCATCTCTTGCGCCGAGGCAAGATCATCTTCCGCCTGGCGGTAGGCCTTGAAGCTCTTTACCACCTCTTCGAGTTGGGAATACTCTTTGGACAGAGCGCGAAAACGCTCCTGATCGGCGATGATTTCCGCATCACTCAGCAGCGCCAAAACCTCTTCATTACGCTCCAGCAAGCCTTCGAGCTTGCGAATAACACTGTCCTTCATTTCAACGCTAACCTTAGTCTTTATCTAGTCCGAGCGCTGATCTTAATTGTCCTAGGCTGTTGAGGTCACCGCGGCGGCTCGCCTGAGTGAGCGCCTGGGTCGGAGCGTGGATCAACTTATTGGTCAACTTGTTCGCCAGTTCCAGTATTAGCTGCTCGCTATCACCACCCTGGGCCAACTTATTGATGGCTCGCTCCACCAACTCATCTTTGATTGCCATACTCTGGCTTCGGTATTCACGAATGCTGTCGACCGATTCTAACGATCGAATCCATTCCATGAATTGATGAGATTCCTCTTCAACAATTAATTCAGCTTGCTCGGCAGCCTCACGTCGGGAGGCCATATTCTGTTCAATAATGCTTTGCAGATCGTCAACCGTGTATAAGAAGGCATCGTCCAGATCGGCAACTTCGGCCTCGATATCTCTAGGAACTGCTATATCAACCAATAACATAGGTTGATGACGACGCTGCTTAAGCGCTTTTTCTACCATGCCTTTACCCAGTATAGGTAATGGGCTGGCGGTAGAGGATATCACGATATCGGCCTTAGGGAGAAAATCTGGTATCTGTTCGAGCGTAATTGCTGTGGCACCGAACTCTTCACACATGGCTTCGGCGCGAGAAATGGTACGGTTAGCGACTATCATGGAGTCGACACCATTGTCTTTCAGGTGGCGTGCCACCAGCTCAATGGTCTCACCTGCGCCGATCAACAGCACCTTAGTGGCGCTCAGCGCCGAGAAAATATGTTTGGCCATGCTCACGGCGGCAAAGGCAACCGATACGGCGGCGGCGCCGATCTCTGTCTCGGTACGCACCTTCTTGGCCACCGAGAAGGTATTTTGGAACAGCCTGTCCATGGTCACCGCAACCGTGCCGGCCTCTTTGGCCTTCACAAAAGATTGCTTCACCTGACCTAAGATCTGCGGCTCGCCCAGAATCAGCGAGTCGAGTCCCGATGAGACACGCATAAGATGCTGTACTACCTGCTGTCCCTGATACTTGTACAGGCAAGGCAATACATCTTCGTGGGATAACTGATGATAAGACTCCAGCCAGCTGATCACATCCGCCTCGTCACCCGTGTTGCAATAGAGCTCGGTGCGGTTACAGGTTGAGACGATCACCGCCTCCCCCGTCTTAGTCCGACTGGCAAGACTCTTCATCGCTTCATGAATTTTATCAGGCGCAAACGCTACCTTTTCTCGTAGGTCTACAGTGGCTGTTTTATGATTAATACCGATTGCTACAAGGCTCATCTGACTCTTTCTGGTCTCTAGGGTCTGTTAATCTTGCGAGTTCATTGACTACCGGCACGCTGGCCCGAATCATCTCACTTAATGGCAGTCATTCTACGCAATTGAGTCGACTAAAAACAGAATACGCTTAACAAAACCGAATAATAATCTGGCTTGTCACAACTTTTTTCTATTAAACCTAAGGCTTAAAATCAAGCCCTTACTCCCGAGATAAAATTAGCCATTGCTAACCCTAGCCTAGGCTGGCAGGAATTTTGCCCCTTAGCCATTGGTATTTGTAGGCAGCCCTCGTATGATATGCGCAAGTCTTTTAGTCATAGATGAATAATTTGAACTACTTCACAAAAATATCGGCAAGCATTACAGCCTTATTCCTAATAACCCTCGCTGGCTGCGCCTCCCATAAACCGATCGACTATGCCCCCATGCAGGTAAAAAGCGCTAACCAGGCAAAGGCTTGGGAACTCCAGGGCAAGTTGGCGGTGCGCACCCCAGACGACAAATTCAGCACTAACCTCTACTGGTTCCACACCCAAACCAATGACGAGCTGACCCTAACCACTATGCTGGGCACCACAGTGATGAGCCTCAACAAGACCCCCAGCCAGGCAAGCCTTGAGATCGAAGACAAGGTGTATCAGGACACAGATGCCGAAGAACTGCTTAGGCGCCTCACCGGCTGGTCGATTCCGGTCGACACCCTGCCCCTGTGGATCACAGGGCAGATCTCCCCCCAGGATGAAGTGGTCGCGGTGGATCAGCTAGGGCGTCCCAAGGAAGTACTCAATCACACAGGCAAGAGTCCCTGGCACGTTAGCTTCAGCAGTTGGCAAACCCAAAGCGGCGCCGAGCTACCGAGACAGCTACAGCTGCAACGTGACGAGATACGCTTAAAGTTGCAGGTAAGCCAATGGCAGGCGCTGACACCGACGCCCATCAGAGCATCACAACCGGAATAGAGAAATGACAAGCAATAGATCCACCGCCTGGCCGGCACCGGCTAAGCTCAACCTGTTTCTCCACGTCAACGGCCGCCGCGTCGATGGCTACCATGAGCTGCAGACCCTGTTCCAGTTCATCGACTACTGTGACAGCCTGGATTTTGCCGTCAACGACAGCGGTACCCTTACCCTGCATTCAGAGATGGAAGCTGTTGTTGCAAATAGCGATAACTTAATTCTAAAAGCTGCAAAATCCTTGCAGGACTATACCGGCACCCACCAGGGCGCCGAGATCTGGTTGGATAAAAAACTACCAATGGGCGGCGGCATAGGCGGTGGCTCATCCGATGCGGCGACCACACTGGTCGCATTGAATCATCTTTGGAATACTCAACTGTCGCAGGATGAACTGGCTAAAATTGGTCTAGCTCTCGGCGCTGATGTCCCTGTTTTTATTAATGGTTTAGCGGCATTTGCCGAAGGGGTCGGCGAGAAGTTGATCCCGGTCGAGGCGCCGGAAAATTGGTACCTGATCCTGACCCCGGATGTTCACGTTTCCACCGCCGAGGTGTTTAACGATCCCCTGCTACCACGGGATACGCCTAAGCTCTCCATGGATGATTTAATGAGCAGTGACTGGCACAACGATTGCCAACCCAGAGTCGCCGAGCGATACCCCCAAGTTGCCAAAGCATTGGCGTGGCTGATAGAATATGCGCCGTCCAGAATGACGGGAACCGGAGCATGTGTATTCGGTATCTTCGACACACGCCAGCAGGCAGAGCAGGTTTTTGCCAAATTGCCGGCGGGTTTGTGCGGTTTCATCGCCAAGGGGACAAATAAATCACCATTAGCGTTGCGGTTAACGCAGCGCTAAGTTCATGCGGGATAGCCTAGGTTATCCCGACAATTACAATGAAGCATACGCCTGAGGTCCATACAGTGCCTGACATTAAACTATTTGCTGGTAACGCAACCCCCAGTCTCGCCAAGAAGATAGCAGATCGCCTATTTTGTAAACTCGGAGACGCTGAGGTTGGCGTTTTCAGTGACGGTGAAATCAGTGTCCAGATTAACGAAAATGTACGTGGGGCGGATGTATTTATCATTCAATCTACGTGTGCACCTACTAACGATAACCTGATGGAACTTATCGTTATGGTAGACGCGTTACGTCGCGCATCTGCTGGCCGTATTACTGCGGTTATTCCTTACTTCGGTTACGCTCGTCAAGACCGTCGTGTACGCAGTGCTCGTGTACCTATTACCGCTAAGGTAGTCGCCGACTTCCTATCGAGCGTTGGTGTTGACCGCGTATTGACCTGTGACCTGCACGCCGAGCAGATCCAGGGCTTCTTCGATGTACCTGTAGACAACGTATTCGGTAGCCCTGTGCTGCTGGAAGACATGCTGGCCAAGCAGCTGGACAACCCAGTCGTGGTTTCACCCGATATCGGCGGTGTCGTACGTGCCCGCGCCGTAGCCAAGCTACTGGACGACTCAGATCTGGCTATCATCGACAAGCGTCGCCCACAGGCAAACGTTGCCCAGGTGATGCACATCATTGGTGACGTTCAAGGCCGCGACTGCATCATAGTCGACGACATGATCGACACTGGCGGTACTCTGTGTAAGGCTGCCGAAGCCCTCAAAGAGCACGGTGCTAACCGCGTATTCGCCTACGCCACTCACCCAGTATTCTCAGGCAACGCGCCTAAGAACATCGCCGAGTCTGTGATCGACGAAGTTATCGTGACCGACACCATCCCACTAAGTGAAGAGATGGCGGCACTGGATAAAGTGACTCAGCTGACCATGTCTAGTGTAATGGCTGAAGCTATCCGCCGCGTAAGCAATGAAGAGTCTATCTCTGCGATGTTTAAGCACTAATCACAAGCTTCATGCTTGACGAAAAAAGCCACTCTTATGAGTGGCTTTTTTGTGTCATCTCCAATCCAATTCTCTTTTCATTAGAGTGACACTTGCTCCCTATGAGCCCATACCATAGTCTCCCCCCACAAGGGTAGCATCCATACACCGCTATCATCATCTTGATGAAGTTGCCTCAACACCATTCGCTCATTCTGCAGTACATGTTTGCGGATCTCGCGGTATATAGTCGCAGACTCTTTCGAGATCTGTTGTGGACTGGTGAAGGAACTATCATCTACATCCACAAGGAAAGTGCGAACAGCTTTGCCATCTACTTCACTTTGCGTCAATTTAAAGTCACCACTAAATTGATAACGAATAGAGATCTCTTTAAGCATGTCATCGGTAATACATGCTGCTGCAACCAACTTACCTCGGTTTGCAGAATCAAATATCATTGATAAGCGAACATCTGCACGAACTATATTCTTACTGTCAGAGTAGTAGTAAACATCGGCTCGATAGACGTCTTCAACCACGCTTTTATCTGCTGGTGCAAATTTATCTAAGAGGATGTTGTTATAGGTCACTTGCTCCATTCTGAGCTTAGTATCCGCTAACCATTGAATATCAAGAGGTGGAGTAACGTCACCCACAGATCTGACTAAATTAAGTGGCTGTTTGTCAGTGCAACGACCATTAAATTGGTTACATAACGCCACAGATTCATAACGACCATTTTCAAAAGCAAACAACTGTTTTTCGCTGGCATTTTTAAAAATACTGTCATAGTTAAACCAATTATCAATCACACCTTGGGTGGTAATACTTTCTGCTTGGTCATCTAATTGCACTGTGTATAACAACGATTCGTTTCGCGCCAATGAGAAAGGCTTTGCAGTAATCGAAGCTACATCAGGTTCAGTAAGCAAAGAAAGGTAATTAACGGTGGCTTTTAATCCACCTGAAAAATGCAGCCCTGCAATTAACACAATAACAATACTCAATACTGTATTACGATAAAATCTCAGCTTGGTTGACTTAAGTTCACTTTCACTCTGAATTGAAATCGCTGTCGTTGATCTTCTGTCAGGAGTTTCCTGACAACTTAGCGTGCCTACATTAGCTGCCACCGCAGGAGATCCAGTTTCTACCGTCTCAGTAATGCACAAGCTATACCCGTAGCGAGGGATATTTTTTATCTCGACATCTGTATGGCTATGCAGCTTTTTCCTTAGGCTACTCATACACTGAGTCAATGATGAAGGCGCGACCACTCTGCCTGGCCAACCAACGGCATTTAAAGTCTCTTTACTAACAACTTCACCTACGTGCTCGACTAAGTTTTTTAGTACTTCTAGCTCAGACAGTGATAATGCGCAGCGAGTCGATAACCTAGTATCGACTAACTCTCTGGCATCTAAATCAATAATTAGAAATTCAGTAATCTTCACAACCTAACCCCTACTACTTTTAGCAGCCCCAAGCAGTATTCTACGGCACTTTATTAATCCTAAATCTGACATAATGCTGAGTTCCAATTAAACAATTGACGCTTTGTTAATATTTGTGATCCCCGTAAAAAAAGACCCTAGCAAAAAGCTAGGGCCAAAAATATTGCAGGATGAAAACTTTATTTCAGGTTATGTGATTCCTTTAGGTTATTTAAATCATGACACACTGCACATGACTCTTCGCCTGTGTACTGACCTAGCTCCACACCGAACTGTGCTCCATTTTGTTTCATATGACTCACAACATCTTTACGCACTTGACGGCGATCTTCACCCTCTTCGGCGGCACGTTTACCATGACAGCTTAAGCAAACTGCAGCGGTTGGTGATACATAGGCATCAGCTTTAGCATCCACCGCGTAACGCTTGTTGCCGCTGGTATCTTTACCATTTGCAGGGTCTAGACCGTCATAGGTATCCATATAATCAAGATCCAGCGCCAATGGCTTACGACCCACTAAGTACTTGGCATCAAAGCTATCACCTTCGTGACACTTCACACAGTTAGCAAGATCAGCTGAATACTCAACATTACGCTTCCAGCCTTCACCACCTTGGTTTGCACGGTTGTTTGCATGCATAGCGTGAATCCATACTTTCTGATCAGGGTGGCTCATAGTTAACTGCTCAACATAGTCAGCATCACCTTGCTTAGTATGAGAGTCACGTACTACCTGAGTCGGTGGGTTATTCGCATTGTGACAAGCTAAGCACTCTTCACCGGCATTTGATGCAGTTGTCCAGTCACGCTCACCACGAGGAGACAAGCTTTTCAGCTTAATCATCTCATCTAGAATACCGTCACCATCGTTATCCACTGAGCCCGATGCACAGGTAGTACCGAAGTATGCTGGATCATTCTTAGTGACAGCATGACAGCTACGACAGTTCAGTGTCATTTGAGCCATGCCATCGCTATCGCGAGTCGTCATACCATGGCATGAACCACACTTCTCGTTGGTAACGATTTGACGGCGAGGTCTTTCAGGGATAAGGCCTTTATCATCAAAGAAGTGTAACCAGTTGAAGCCTGCGGCACCTTGGCCCCAAACACTCGATGTTTCCTTACAAGACTCGAGGTTTTCCCCCTTATTATCCATACAGAACCAGATACGCGGCGTGACCATACCATAGCTATCAGTTAGGCTACCTTCGAACTCATCTTCTAGCTCAAAAGGACCTATCTCATAGGTCGTCTTACCGTTCTCATAGCTCAGTACGATAGGATCTTCTACATAGCCAGGGAAGTTCTCCTTATTGGTGAATACGCGTAGGATTTTACCACGCTCCATTCCCATATCTTGACCACCCCAGTTGATGTAGAACTCTGAGTAATAGAAGAAGTCGACTTTATCTAGTTGCTTATTCATCGACTTACCATCTTTGTCGAGAATATCAACGGTAAGCTGTACATAACCGGTTTTAGCCGTATCTAAACCAGAATCAATGTTTTTCTGAGCTTGAGGTACTGCCACCATTTTGGCATCGGTCACAGTCAGATGCACATTTTCACGACGAGAGGTCTGTCCCTTATAGGTCGCTAAATGCACTGTCTCAACAACTTCTGGCGTATGGCAGTTTGCACACTGAGCATTATCTTCATATGGCCAGTGGTTAACGCCCTCTTTGAAGTTCACATCGGTATGACAGGTAATACAGGTTTCTTGGGTCGGTACTGTCTTCCAGTTAGTGTAATCGACAGCCTGCTCATTTTCGGAGTGACAGTTATCACAACCACCTACAGGCGCAGAAATCACACCAATATGCTTATCATGGGCAAGCATAGGAAAGACTTTAGAGGCACTGCTAACTTTATTGTCTGTGTGGCAAGAGATACAAGTTTCCACTTCTTTGTAGTGACCACCATGAATGGTGAAGTCATCGTGACAACCAGTACAGTTTTGATTGTTGATCACACTCTTAGTGTAAAGCGGTGCTTCGCCATTATTACGAAAATCATGGCTTTTGTTGGCATAGGCTAAGGTTTTTCCACCCAGTGTATCGCCACCCGTTGTGACAATGAGACGTAGTGTCTTGTCATCTGTCACACTAAAGGCTGTTTCTGTAGTCACATCCTTTAGGAACTTATAAGTATAAGTGCCATCTTGGTTGTCGGTTAATGTGCCACATTTAGCATACTTGCTGCCAGGGCAAGACTCAGAGCTAAGTAGCTTCCAGCTATTGGCATCACCATTTTGACCTTGTTCTAGGCCAGATAAAATAAAGCCAAAGTGCTCTAGGCCAACAACGGGTAAGTCTTTCTCATTAGTAACCGTAAAGGTCACTTCACTGTCACTGGCGACCAATACCTTATCGACATTCACTGCTAGGTCGGTTGCAGAGGTCGCCACAGTTAAACCAGGCTTACCATCTTTACCGTCAGTGCCATTAGCACCGTCTGCGCCTGGCGCGCCATCATCGCCACCACAGCCCGTTAAGGCCAGCCCGATGAATGCTGCTAAAGCAGTAACTTTTATATTGACTCGTTTCATCATCTGTTCCACTCACTTTTTATTTAGCCCTCTTTATTGGGGCAAGCGAAATGTAACTAACCGAGTGCAATTAAAGTGTGACCGTCTCGATTGCATTTTAGAACAAATTACTCAACGAGAAATACTGCACAAACAAAGGTGAAATTGTTAACAACCCAACCAATACAGGTTAACAACCCCAAACATATTGGTTATAAAAATGTTGATCACAACAAAAAAAGCGTGATTGTTAGCACTAAAACGGCTAACAAAAGTTAACAAAAGGATGATTTGTTACCAAACATTAGGATTTATTACCGCTCAGCACTTATCCCACCAGCAAACCATTACAATTGATCTCGAAGAAGTACCCAATATCCGACACTGCCCCCATGTCATGACTCAAAGATAAAAAGACTTCTTGCGAAGGGCGCACAGCAAAACACATAACAAGCAATTTTAAACACGTCTGATATTGTTTGTGCTCCCAGATCTCATTCACTTACTCCTCATCAGTATCATCTAGGCACTTCGTACGATTAACATGCGTAGATCGCCCCTATCTTCTTTATTGACAAGACACTTTATGAAGGGATGAATAAAATAGGAAGCGCAGAGGCACTATTGGCGAATATAACTAAAGAAGCGCTAAACTCGGACAACAAATCGATTAGCTACTGAAAATACCGACGTCGATCTCAATTTAATGAACGCTCCAATAAAGCGCTGAGTAATCATTGATTAACTACTCTTTTAAATAAATTGGTATCGAATCTCTAAGAAGCGGCCAACAACTAGCAGGCTTCAGATACAAAAAAGCCTGTCACTTGGACAGGCTCTTCGTATTTTATAATGGTACGGGAGGAGAGACTTGAACTCTCACACCTTGCGGCACCAGAACCTAAATCTGGCGTGTCTACCAATTCCACCACTCCCGCATCGCTTTACATCTGATCAGATGGCTTAGTTTTAAATCTTAAGCTAGATAAAAATGGCTGGGGTACTAGGATTCGAACCTAGGAATGCCGAGATCAAAACCCGGTGCCTTACCGCTTGGCGATACCCCAACAAGCTTTTTTGGGTTACAGGCGATACCTGCAAGCCTAAATAATGGTACGGGAGGAGAGACTTGAACTCTCACACCTTGCGGCACCAGAACCTAAATCTGGCGTGTCTACCAATTCCACCACTCCCGCACTGCATCTATGTTTTATATCCTGACAAGGATAGTTCTAGTCATATGTCTGAAGGTTAAGCTTTAACAACTCAGCATTCAACTAACTAGCAAATCTCTAATTTAACATCTCGAGCAGATGGCGCCGATAACGGCGGATTTACCTTGAATAAGGTGGTAGCTATGGCGGGACTTGAACCTGCGACCCCAGCATTATGAGTGCTGTGCTCTAACCAGCTGAGCTACATAGCCACATTTATCTTACTGATAAATGGCTGGGGTACTAGGATTCGAACCTAGGAATGCCGAGATCAAAACCCGGTGCCTTACCGCTTGGCGATACCCCAAGAATCAAAGTAAGCAAGAGAAAATGGCTGGGGTACTAGGATTCGAACCTAGGAATGCCGAGATCAAAACCCGGTGCCTTACCGCTTGGCGATACCCCAATTTTCTTGCTTAAGACTAAAGGTAGACAACCTCTAATCAAAAATAAATGGTACGGGAGGAGAGACTTGAACTCTCACACCTTGCGGCACCAGAACCTAAATCTGGCGTGTCTACCAATTCCACCACTCCCGCACTTGCTTCTATTTTTACATCTTGAAGAGATGGTAGCCTTTGAAATCGGGACACTGCCCTGCTACTCGTTCAGTTTTGCATCTTGAAAGGATGGTAGCTATGGCGGGACTTGAACCTGCGACCCCAGCATTATGAGTGCTGTGCTCTAACCAGCTGAGCTACATAGCCATCGTAATTTAGCGCCCCTCTTGCTGAGGAACGGGGCGTATTATGCTTATTCAGCGTAGGCAGGTCAACAGCTTTTTTTCGCTAATTTAAACTATCTTAGCCGTTCGCCTATAAACTCACCAAAGTGAACAGGCCTTATGCAATTCGCCCCTAAAAACCCGCAATTAACGCCTTTTTTCAGCCGCTGCAGAAAGCAAAACGGCCCGATAATGAGTATCGAGCCGCTTAAGCGTTTATTGGTTTTCGCCGCCAAGAACGGCGTCAACCACTAAACGTTGAAGAGGAAATGCATCACATCGCCATCTTTAACCACATAGGTCTTACCTTCGACGCGCAGTTTACCCGCTTCTTTGGCACCCGCCTCACCCTTATAGGCGATGAAGTCATCATAAGACATCACCTGGGCACGAATGAAGCCACGTTCGAAGTCGGTGTGGATCACGCCAGCCGCTTGCGGCGCACAGGCTCCCACAGGTACTGTCCAGGCACGAACCTCTTTCACACCGGCGGTAAAGTAAGTGTGCAGATCCAGCAGCTGGTAACCGGCGCGGATCACACGGTCTAGACCAGGCTCTTCCAGACCCAGGTCGGCCATGAACTCGTCACGATCTTCGGCATCCATCTCGGCCAGCTCAGATTCGATCGCCGCACAAACAGCAACCACAACCGCATTTTCTCTGGTCGCGATTTCACGTACCGCGTCCAGATGCGGGTTATTCTCGAAACCATCTTCGGCAACGTTAGCGATATACATGGTCGGCTTAAGGGTCAGGAAGTTAAGGTAGTTAACCGCCGCCAGCTCCTCTTTGCTGAGATCCATAGAACGCAGCATGTGGCCTTCGTCCAGCACGGGGCGCATCTTCTCAAGTACGCTCACCTCGAACTTAGCGTCCTTATCGCCGCCCTTAGCACGCTTTTGCTGACGCACGATGGCGCGCTCACATGAGTCCAGGTCGGCCAGCGCAAGTTCTGTGTTGATCACCTCGATGTCGCTCGCAGGCGAAACCTTGTTGGCCACGTGTACAATATTCTCATCTTCGAAACAACGCACCACGTGACCGATAGCATCGGTTTCACGAATGTTTGCCAGGAACTTGTTACCCAGGCCTTCCCCTTTCGAGGCACCGGCTACCAGGCCGGCGATATCGACGAATTCCATGGTAGTCGGCAGAACACGTTCAGGCTTAACGATTTCCGCCAGGGCCTCCAAACGTGGATCCGGCACAGGTACCACACCCGTGTTAGGCTCGATCGTACAAAACGGGAAGTTTGACGCTTCGATACCCGCCTTAGTCAAGGCGTTGAACAGAGTCGATTTACCTACGTTTGGTAGGCCGACGATGCCACATTTAAAACCCATATTATTACCTTTATTCAATTAATCTTATCGCCTAAGCGATAATGAAGCTGTTCACTGCCGAGTTCTCGGCTTAGCCGGCCTTGTAAGAGTGCAACCTGTGCATCGCCTTACTCATATCTTCCTTAAAAAGCACCTCGGTGGCACGCACCGCCTCGTCAATCACCTCTTCGATGAGGCCTTGTTCTGTCTGCGGTGCCTTGCCCAGCACATAGTTGCTGACCATGCTCTTGTCGCCAGGATGCCCAATGCCGATACGCAGGCGATAGAAACCTTTGTCGTTACCGAGCTTGGCGATGATATCTTTCAGGCCATTATGGCCACCATGCCCCCCGCCCAACTTAAACTTAGCCACGCCTGGTGGCATATCCAGCTCGTCGTGAGCCACTAAGATCTCATCGGGGGCGATACGAAAGAAGTTTGCCAATGCTCCCACCGACTTACCACTGAGGTTCATAAAGGTCGTTGGGATCAACAGGCGTACATCTTTACCATACAGGGTCGCCCTGGCGGTCAGGCCAAAGTATTTGCTATCGGCCACCAGGCTGACACCACAAACCCGTGCCAGCTCGTTGACATACCATGCACCTGCGTTGTGCCGAGTTCGCTCATATTTGTCGCCTGGATTAGCCAAGCCTACGATAAGCTTTATATTGCTCATTTCACCCTTGTCCGTTCGCAAGTGCCAATAAAAAACGCGGCATTTTAGCACTCAATCGAGTCGGCAACAAATTTATCCGGGGCGGGAGGTCTACGCCATGATGCTTAGAGCCCCATGGCGTATTTGAGTACCTTCTGTTTGATGGGCCCATCGATATTAGCCAGCTTGAGGGCGCCGTTTCTAAGCAGTTTCAACGGCAAGAGCTCGTTACTAAAGCCGGCGTAGAAGAGATCCATGGTGGTCATCATCAACTGATTGTCTGTATAACGCTTAGCCTGATAGCTCTTGAGCACCTCGTTATCCCACCAGCATTTATGGTTAGCGATGGCATCGGCGAAGGTGTCTATCAGGGCGCTGACATCCTTAAAGCCCAGGTTGACGCCCTGGCCGGCCAGCGGGTTGATGGTATGGGCGGCGTCGCCCAGGATCACCAGGTGATAGTCAAAGTAGCGCTGGGCGTGGCGACGGGTCAGCTTGAAGCTTCCCTTAGAGAGCACCTTAAACTCACGGGCCAGGCGTTTAGGGAAGTGGGCATCTATCTGCTCATACAGCGCCTGGTTACTTAGACTTTGCAGCTGAGCGATACGACTGGCATCGTCGTACCACACCAAGGAGGCATGCTTACCCGGCAGCGGCAACAGGGAGCGCGGCCCCTTAGGGGTAAACTGCTGCCAGGTGACATCCTGCTCTTCCTGCTCGGTGGCGATATTGATCAGCATGGCCGACTGGGCGTAATCCCAACCCGTCACGCCGATCCCTGCCCACTGGCGCACCTGAGAGTTAGCGCCATCGGCCCCCACCAGCAGCCGCGTCTCTATCTCGCTACCATCCTCCAGGGTGATGCGAATGCCGCCTTCCATGCGGGCAAACTGGCTCACCTTGGCAGGGCAAAGCAGACTGAGATTGTCATGTCGGTCAAATTGCTGCCACAGGGCCAGCTGCACCAGACGGTTTTCGACGATATGACCAAGATGAGAGGCGCCAATCTGGTCGCTATGAAACTGGGTGATGCAGCCTTCCATCTCCCAGGTCTCCAGCCCCTTGTAGGCTACCTGACGCATCTCGCCGAGTGCAGGCAGGGCGCCGAGGCGCTCGAGCAACTGCTCTGAGGCCACGCTGATGGCCGATACCCTAAGATCCAGTTCCTGCTCACTGTCATAGGCCTTGGGCCCATAGGCCTCAACCACCGCCACCGACAGGCCAAGCTGCGCCAACCCGAGGGCCGTCGCCGCCCCCACCATACCGCCGCCTAACACGACAACATCTTTCACTAAGGTCTTGCGCTGGTTCTGACTCACCTTGGGTTCGACTCCCTACTTCTTATTACCAAATATGTCACATCGACGGATTGCGTGTATAAATGTTACCAGGCAGGCAACTACTCACACTCAGTTACAAAGGCGCGGCGCATAACGCCATTTGCGCCTTTACACTCTCAGTTCACAGCTAACTTGCAATACAGCTAACCATTACTGCTGAGTGTCACGGAGTGTCCTATGAAAAAGTTACTGCTAGCCAGCCTAATCACCGCCGCCAGTCTAATCTCGGCTTCGGCCCTTGCCACGCCCACCTCTGGGATGGAGCGAATGACTGTAACCTATCGCAACTCGCTTGATTATGCCCTATATCAATATACGATTGAATTAATGAGCCATTATAGGGCGGAGATCCAAACAAGCATACAGCGTCAGGCCAAAAACAGCAGCCAGGCGATGGCCGATGCCTTCTTTACTCAGACGCCCGAGGCGCAGGTCGCCCTGGTGGATTTCCCGGTCAAAGGATCCGCGCGCACCGAGTAAATTCATCCTTATGACGTGCAAAAGCTAGCCAGCAGGCGGCGCAGAGGGTAAAATGTCGCGCTATTTTTCCCAGTAGTTGCAACAACGGCGCAAAACTGATGAGTAAGAAACTCCACATTAAAACCTGGGGCTGTCAGATGAATGAGTATGACTCATCAAAGATGGCCGACCTGCTCGACGAATATCAAGGCTACACCTTGACCGAAGAGGCCGAAGAAGCAGATGTACTGCTACTCAATACCTGCTCGATTCGCGAAAAAGCACAGGAAAAAGTATTCCACCAGCTGGGTCGCTGGAAGACGCTAAAAGACAAG
This sequence comes from Shewanella aquimarina, assembly GCF_023349185.1. Taxonomy (GTDB): domain Bacteria; phylum Pseudomonadota; class Gammaproteobacteria; order Enterobacterales; family Shewanellaceae; genus Shewanella; species Shewanella aquimarina. The sequence goes on from NZ_JAKIKY010000017.1 coordinate 55,946, forward strand.
AACCCTAACCTTATCATAGGTGTAGGTGGCTGCGTGGCGTCTCAAGAAGGTAAGGCAATCAAAGACAGAGCTCAATGTGTCGACCTGATCTTCGGCCCACAGACGCTACATCGTCTGCCTGAGATGATCGAACAGATCCAGCAAGGCGGCAAGGCTGTTATCGACGTCAGCTTCCCCGAGATTGAAAAGTTCGACCGCCTGCCAGAGCCGCGCGCCGAGGGCCCAAGCGCCTTCGTCTCCATCATGGAAGGCTGCAGCAAGTATTGCTCTTTCTGCGTGGTGCCATACACCCGTGGTGAAGAAGTAAGCCGTCCGCTGGACGATGTGATCCTAGAAATCGCTCAGCTCGCCGAGCAAGGCGTACGCGAGGTTAACCTGCTAGGCCAGAACGTGAACGCCTATCGCGGTGCGACCCACGATGACGATATCTGTACCTTCGCCGAGCTGCTGCGTTATGTGGCCGCCATAGACGGTATCGATCGTATTCGTTTCACCACCAGCCACCCGATCGAGTTTACTCAGGACATCATAGATGTGTATGAAGACACTCCAGAGTTGGTGAGCTTCCTGCATCTGCCGGTACAGTCTGGTTCTGATCTGATCCTCACCCAGATGAAGCGTGGCCACATGGCCATCGAGTATAAGTCGATCATCCGCCGCCTGCGTAAGGCAAGACCCGATATCCAGATCAGCTCTGACTTCATCGTCGGCTTCCCTGGCGAGTCTAAGCAGGATTTCGCCGACACCATGAAGCTGATTGAAGATGTGCAGTTCGACCACAGCTTCAGCTTTATCTACAGCGCGCGTCCTGGCACGCCCGCCTCGGACCTGCCTGACGATGTGTCTCTCGATGAGAAGAAGGAACGCCTGGCGATTCTGCAAGACAGAATCACCCAGCAAGCGATGCGCTACAGCCGTCAGATGCTCGGCACAGTGCAGCGTATTCTGGTTGAAGGTCCTTCGGTCAAGAACCCGATGGAGCTGCGCGGTCGCACCGAAAACAACCGTGTAGTGAACTTCGAAGCCGATCCTAAGCATATAGGTAGCTTCGTCGACGTCGAGATCGTCGACGTGTTCACCAACTCGCTGCGCGGTAAGTTTATCCGTGGCGAAGATGAGATGGATCTGCGCCGCGACCTGCGCCCGTCTGACATCCTGGCCAAGCATAAGAAAGATGACGATCTTGGGGTGACTCAGTTTATCCCTTAGGCCTCACTTAAGGCCTAATTGAAGAGCGACCCTAGGGGTCGCTTTTTTATTGGACGTCGAATCGGTAAACCCTATTAGCGGCGGCGAATTTTCAATCAAATGGTGCAATCAAATAGCATTAGCAATTAAACTTAATGCCTCGTAAACTGTCACTATAGTCTGTTGGGAATTATCCCCTACAGGACACGCTTTAACGACAAACGCAACTGGAGCTATTTTTGTCAAACAAACTCACAACGCTCAATCTGTATCTCGAGCCGTCTGATACCCGTCGACTAGCATCGCTCTGCGGGCCCTTTGATGACAATATCAAACAACTCGAGCGTCGCATCGGCGTCGAGATAAACTATCGCAACAACCATTTCCAAATTGTCGGTCAGGCCCGCAACTGCCTGACGGTCAATAATCTGCTCAAAGAACTCTATGTCGAGACCCAGCCGGTACGTGGCAGCACGCCAGACCTGGAGCCCGATAAGGTGCACATGGCGATTCAAGAGGCGATCGCCCTGGAAGCCGAGGCCCCTCGCGACGACAAAGAGCTCTATATCAAGACCAAACGCGGCGTGGTCAAGCCCCGCAATCCCAACCAGAGCGATTATGTGGCCAATATCGTGCGTCACGACATCAGCTTTGGTATCGGCCCTGCAGGTACGGGGAAAACCTACCTGGCAGTCGCAGCGGCGGTCGACGCCCTGGAACGCCAGGAAGTCAGACGCATCCTGTTGACCCGTCCAGCGGTCGAAGCCGGTGAGAAGCTCGGCTTCCTCCCGGGCGATCTCAGCCAGAAGGTCGACCCCTATTTGCGCCCCCTGTATGACGCCCTGTTTGAGATGATGGGTTTCGAGAAGGTCGAGCGCCTGATTGAGCGCAGCGTCATCGAAGTCGCGCCGCTGGCCTATATGCGTGGTCGCACCTTAAATGATGCCTTTATCATCCTGGATGAGAGCCAAAATACCACGGTGGAGCAGATGAAGATGTTCCTCACCCGTATCGGCTTCAACTCCCGCGCGGTGATCACCGGCGATATCACCCAGATCGACCTGCCCAAGCATCAGAAGTCTGGCCTTCGCCATGCCATCGAAGTGCTAAGCGAAGTCGACGAGGTAAGCTTTAACTTCTTCCAGGCCAAGGATGTGGTGCGCCACCCCGTGGTTGCCCGTATCGTCGAGGCCTATGAGGCACACGATCAGAAAGTGGCAAGCGAGAAGGCCAAGCGCGAGAGCCAGTTTAAGGCAGAGGAGCCTAAGCATCATGACGCCTGATAACCCAATCGCACTACAACTGGATCTGCAACTCGCGACCCAGGCCAAGCAGGTACCGAGCCAGGCACAGTTTGAGTCTTGGGTGCGTCTGGCCCTGGGCAACGTCATGCCCGAGGCGGAGATGACCATACGCCTGGTCGATGAAGCGGAAAGCCAGCAGTTAAATCATACCTATAGAGGCAAAGACAAGCCGACAAATGTGCTATCATTCCCGTTCGAGTCGCCCCCGGAGGTAGAACTGCCGCTGCTGGGCGACTTAGTGATCTGTGTGCCTGTGGTCGAACAGGAGGCTGAAATCCAAGGAAAAAGCCTCGAAGCCCACTGGGCCCACATGGTTGTACATGGTTGTCTGCATCTGCTAGGGTATGATCATATTATCGATAGCGAAGCAGAAGAGATGGAGTCTTTAGAGACTCAACTTATTGAAAGTTTGGGATTTCCCAATCCTTACAAGGAGCAATAGCCGGCCAATTCTGGTCAGGAAATTACTATGAGTGACGATAACCCACCGAGTAGCAACGCCCATAAGAAGGGCTGGTTTGAAAAAGTAAGTCAGTTATTCCAGGGCGAACCACAGAGTCGCGACGAGTTAGTGGAGGTGATCCACGACGCTGAACAGAGAGAAGTGATCAGCGAAGACACGCGCGAAATGATTAAAGGTGTTTTAGAAGTCTCCGATCTGCGCGTGCGTGACATCATGATCCCACGGGCACAAATTGTGGCGCTAAAAATCGACAACACGGTAGAGGAGCTACTGTCGACCGTCATCGGCTCGGCCCATTCCCGCTTCCCCGTGGTCAACGAAGATAAAGATCATATCGAAGGCATACTGCTGGCCAAAGATCTTCTGCAGTACGGCTTTAAGAACAATGAAGAGCCCTTTTCTCTCGAGCAGGTGATCCGCCCGGCCGTGGTGGTACCAGAGAGCAAACGTGTCGACGTGCTGCTAAAGGAATTCCGTTCTCAGCGCTACCACATGGCGATCGTCGTCGATGAATATGGCGGGGTATCTGGCCTGGTGACCATCGAGGACATCCTCGAAGAGATCGTCGGCGAGATCGAAGATGAGTTCGATCACGACTCCGCCGAAGAGACAGAGATCCGCAAGGTGGGTAAACAGATCTACATGGTCAAGGCACTGACCCCCATCGACGACTTCAACGAGACCTTCGGCACCCAATTTAGTGACGAAGAGTTCGATACCGTCGGCGGCCTGGTCTCCCACGCCTTCGGCCACCTGCCCGAGCGCAACGAGAAGATCACCATAGATGAGATTGAATTTAAGGTGATTAGCGCCGATACCCGCAGGCTGGTTCAGCTTAGGGTTAAACTTCCCGATCCCCAGACCGAAGAAGAAAGCGCGTAAACCTTCGGTCCCCTGATGAGGCTATAATGCTGCTACGACTTAGGGCAATTGCCCATCATGCTGTAATACGGCTGGTACTCGCCTATCTGGCGGGTGCCAGTACCGCACTGGCTTTCGCCCCCTATGGCCTCTGGCCCATCTACCCGCTTGCCATGGCATTCGCCTTGGGTCACAGCCGCACGCTGACCCCGAGACAAACCTTTCTCTACTGGCTAAGCTTCGGCTTTGGCTGTTTCTCGGTGGGGATCAGCTGGGTACACGTCAGCATGGACACCTTCGGTGGCCTGCCGCTTATCGCCTCTCTGGGACTCATGGCCATCCTGGCCCTCTATCTGGCTCTCTACCCGGCCCTGGCGGCCTACCTCAGTATCAGACTCGTGCCAAAGTCGCTCACACTGCGCTATCTCGCCGTCTTCCCCGCCGCCTGGGTGCTCACCGAGTGGGCCAGAGGCTGGGTATTGACAGGTTTTCCCTGGCTCTGGGCCGGCTACAGCCAGACCAATGGGCCTCTGGCACCTTTAGCCAGCAACATTGGCGCCCTGGGGCTCAGCCTTGTCCTGACTATAATCGCCGGCGCCTTGGCCTTTGCCGTCACACCTAGCGGCAAGGGAGTGAGGGAAGTGGGGTTAAGAGCCCTGCCATTACTGCTTATCACTAGCCTTGCGGGCCTGGGGGCATTCGCCAGCGCACAGCTGTCGCCCATTTCGCCAACAGGTAAGTCCGTCAGGGTGGCGCTGGTACAGGGCAATATCGCCCAGAGCATGAAGTGGCAGCCCGAGGCACTCTGGCCCACCATGCTCAAGTATATGGATCTCTCCAGGCCATCGCTGGCCGATACCGACCTGTTTATCTGGCCGGAGGCGGCGATCCCCGCGCCCGAGTATATGGTGAAAGAGTTTCTCGATAACGCCAACAAGGTCGCCAACCTGAATAACAGCGCCATCATCACAGGCATCATCAGCAAGCAGCAGAATCGCTTCTATAACTCGCTGATTGTCCTGGGTAACCACCAGCAGTTACAGCAAGAGAGCCCTGATTATCGCGGCGATGGCAGCAACAAGTTTCGTAAGCATCATCTGCTGCCCATAGGTGAGTTTGTGCCCCTGGAAGATCTGCTCAGGCCGCTGGCCCCCTTCTTTAACCTGCCCATGTCCTCCTTCGCCAGGGGCGATTTTAAGCAGCCCAATTTAGATGTCGTGGGTCATCAGGTGGCACCGGCCATCTGTTATGAAATTGCCTTCCCCGAACAGTTAAGGGCCAACGTCAATGGGGGCACAGAGCTGCTGCTCACCGTCTCCAACGACGCCTGGTTCGGCCGCTCAAACGGGCCGTTACAACACATGGAAATAGCCCAGATGCGCGCCATCGAGTTGGGTCGCCCGCTACTGAGGGCCACCAACAATGGGGTCACTGCCGTGGTTAACCCAAGCGGCAAGATAACCCATAGCCTGCCGCAGTTTGAGACTGGCGTGCTCAAGGCCGAGGTTCCTCTGGTTACTGGCAGTACAGGCTTCGCCCGCTGGGGCCAGACGCCGCTCTTGCTGCTGTGCACCATAGTCTTGATAGGCGCGGTGATCCGCCGCCTACGCCTCTAATACCAATCGTAATAAACAATTGATCATTCTAGCTTGTTAAAACGCTCGATAACTGTATTAGTATTTTTAATTGTAGAATAACTACTTATTTAAAAATCCTGCTTTGTTCTCAAGCGTTTTTCCTGCGCTATTTCTGATCACATGTTTACTGTGATTGGTATAACCTTTTTCTCCAGGCGTTTAGAGCACATACAAAAATCCCCGCATGATGCGGGGATTTTTTCGTTAACCCATAAAGCCTGGTATCGGCGGAAAATGCTCAACGGCTTAAGGTGCAAGTGCCTCGCGGGTAAATTGATCGCCGTCGCACTCGGGACAGTCTGGGATCACGCCGGGGAATTCGATACGCATCTCATGACCGCAGCCGGTACAGACCATGACTCCCTGACCCACTATCTCACCACTCTGATAATAGCCGTGATGCTTGAAGTCCTGGGTCACCTCATGCCACTCAATCTGGCTTCTGTCGGTTATCTCACTCAGCCAGTGCCACAGGGTATTCTCGGCGGCGATGACTGTGGGGCTGTGGCTAAGATCCGTGGCGTTCTTCTCAGCCAGGTAGCTGCCGATATCACGCTTTAAAAAATCTTCCACCAGGGCAAGCTCCTCCTCCTTGGCCTGCTCCTTAAGCAACAAGAACTCCTTACTCGCCGTGACAGTCTTATATAATTCCTTTGCAGTCATTGAGTTATCTTCAGAGAAATCCGATTTCACCTGCTCGAATAGGGCCTGGTAAAGCGATAGCAACTCGGTACTTCTTTCACTCATGTTCAATACTCCTTCATGCGAACCTTTTTAATGACTCACTTCTAGTTTATTCTATGCAGATCTAACTCGCGCGCAAGATGCGCAAGATCAAATAAATAGGCGGCATGGCCGGGAATCATCAATGCAAGAGCAATATCTACCTTCAGAGATTGAAGCTAAGGTGCAGCAGCACTGGCAAGACACTAAAACATTTGAAGTAACCGAGGACGAAAGCAAAGAGAAGTTTTACTGCCTCTCTATGTTTCCATACCCTTCAGGCCGACTGCATATGGGCCATGTCCGCAACTACACCATAGGCGATGTCGTTGCGCGTTACCAGCGTCTGCAAGGAAAAAACGTATTACAACCCATAGGTTGGGACTCTTTCGGTCTGCCAGCTGAAAATGCCGCCATCAACAACAAGACGGCGCCAGCCCCTTGGACCTATGAAAACATCGACTACATGAAGAACCAGCTGAAGATGCTGGGTTTCGGCTACGACTGGAGTCGTGAGATCGCCACCTGCACCCCAGAATACTACCGTTGGGAACAGTGGTTCTTCACCAAGCTGTATGACAAAGGGCTGGTCTACAAGAAGACCGCCTCGGTCAACTGGTGTCCAAACGATGAGACCGTACTGGCCAACGAGCAGGTACAAGACGGCTGCTGCTGGCGCTGTGACACCCCAGTGGTGCAAAAAGAGATCCCGCAGTGGTTCATCAAGATCACCGACTACGCCGAAGAGCTGCTAAACGACATCGACCAGCTGGACGAATGGCCGGAGCAGGTCAAGACGATGCAGCGCAACTGGATCGGCCGTAGCGAAGGCATCGAGATGACCTTCCAGGTCGAGGGTAGCGATCAGAGCTTCGACATCTACACCACTCGCCCAGACACAGTAATGGGCGTGACCTATGTGGCAATCGCCGCCGGTCATCCGTTGGCGCAGCAAGCGGCAGAGAACAACCCTGTGCTGGCCGACTTTATCGAAGAGTGCAAGAACGCCGATACCTCGGAAGCCGCCATGGCCGCCATGGAGAAGAAGGGTGTCGATACAGGCCTTAAGGCCATCCACCCGCTGACAGGCAAGCTGGTGCCTATCTGGGCCGCTAACTTCGTGCTGATGAACTATGGTACGGGCGCCGTGATGTCGGTACCTGGCCACGACCAGCGCGACTACGAATTTGCCACTAAGTATGGCCTGCCGATCGAAGGCGTGATCAAACCTGCAGATGGCGAGCTGGATATCAGCGAAGAAGCCTACACTGAGAAGGGTATCCTGTTTAACTCTGGCGACTCATTCCCAGAGCTGGATGGTCTAGACTTCCAGGCAGCGTTCGATGCCATCGACGCAAGACTCTCTGCCGAAGGCAAGGGTAAGCGTCAGGTCAACTATCGTCTGCGTGACTGGGGTGTCTCCCGTCAGCGCTACTGGGGCGCACCTATCCCTATGGTGACCCTGGCCGACGGCACTGTGATGCCAACCCCAGAAGATCAACTACCGGTGATCCTGCCGGAAGATGTGGTCATGGATGGTATCCAGAGCCCAATCAAGGCCGACAAAGAATGGGCCAAGACCCAGGTTAACGGTCAGGAAGCCTTTAGAGAAACTGATACCTTCGACACCTTCATGGAGTCTTCTTGGTACTATGCCCGCTACTGTAGCCCTAAGGCAGACCAGATGCTGGATCCTGCCAAGGCCAACTACTGGCTGCCGGTGGACCAATATATCGGCGGCATCGAGCACGCCTGTATGCACCTGCTCTACTTCCGCTTCTTCCACAAGCTGCTGCGCGACATCGGCCTGGTTAACAGCGACGAGCCGGCCAAGCGCCTGCTGACTCAGGGCATGGTACTGGCCGATGCCTTCTACTACACAGATGAGAAAGGTGCTCGCGTCTGGGTATCGCCAAACGATGCCAAGGTCACCGAAACCGACGACAAGGGCCGTATCGTCAAGGCCGTCGACAGCCAAGGTCATGAACTGGTTTACACCGGCATGAGCAAGATGTCTAAGTCGAAGAACAATGGTATCGACCCACAAGAGATGGTAGACAAGTACGGCGCCGATACCGTGCGTCTGTTCATGATGTTTGCCTCGCCACCAGAGCTTACTCTTGAGTGGCAAGAGTCGAGCGTAGAAGGGGCTCACCGCTTCATCAAGCGTCTGTGGAAACTGGCTCACGACCATGTGTCACAAGGCCCAACCGTTGCCCTGGATGTTGCCTCACTCGATAGCGCTCAAAAAGAGCTTCGCCGCGAGCTGCACAAGACCATCGCCAAGGTAGGTGACGATATCGAGCGTCGTCAGATGTTCAACACCGCCATCGCCTCTGTGATGGAGCTGATGAACCGTCTGCAAAAGGCACCGATGGAAAGCGAGCAAGACAGAGCCCTGATGCAGGAAGCCCTGTGCGCAGTGGTACGTCTGCTCTACCCTATCATCCCGCACACCAGCTTCGAGCTGTGGCAGGCACTGGGTCACGAAGAGACGATTGAAAACGTGCTTTGGCCGGTCGTCGATGAGTCAGCGCTGGTCGAAGACAGCAAGCTGATCATTGTACAGGTGAACGGCAAGCTACGCGCCAAGGTGACAGTGGCCGCCGACGCCGACAAAGACACGGTAGAAGCCGCCGGTATGGCAGAGGAAGGTGTTATCAAGCACACCGAAGGCAAGACGGTACGTAAGGTCATTTATGTACCAGGTAAGCTACTCAATATCGTAGCTAACTAATTGCCCGCTCTACTCGGCCACCTCTGGTGGCCGAGTCTTATCAAACATGGAAATAGATGGCTTAGCCTATGCTTATTAAACGCTTATGTTTTGCAATCTTAACCCTCTCGGTGCTGCTTAGCGCCGGATGTGGTTTTAAACTTCAGCGCAGCTACTCGATCCCAGATTCTCTTAAGACGCTCACCCTGAGCAGCCAGGACGAATACAGCGAGCTGACCCGCCTGGTACGCGAACGCCTGCGTCTCAACAGCATCACAGTGGTGGAAGATGACGCCAGTGTGCCTGTCGTTAGGATCCTCAACGATTCTCTCGACAGAAGCACCCTCTCCCTCTACCCCACAGGGAATGTAGCGGAGTATGAGCTCAACTATCATGTGCGTTTCGCGGTGCAGTATCCCGAGCGCGAGGCTAAGGCCTTCGATGTCGACATTCACCGCGACTACCTGGACGATCCCCGCACCGCACTGGCAAAGAGCCGTGAGATGGAGCTGCTTGTAAAAGAGATGCGCATCCAGGCCGCCGACCAGATCATCCAGATCCTGGCCTCTATCGAGACCAACTGATGCGCGTCTACCCGGACCAGCTCGCCAAGCAACTCTCGCCGCTAAAGCCCTGTTATCTCATCTTTGGTGATGACCCCTGGCTGTGCGAAACCAGCAAGCGAGCGATATTGGAGCAGGCAAGACGAGAAGGCTTCGAGGAGCGCATTCAACTCACTCAGGAGACAGGCTTTAACTGGCGCGAACTGCAGGATGAGTGGAACACCATGAGCCTGTTCGCCAGTCGCCGCATCATAGAGCTGCACCTGCCCCAGGCCAAACCCGGCAGCGAGGGCAGTAGCCAGCTACAGAGCCTGATGCAGCAGGTGAATCCAGATATTCTGTTGGTGATCACAGGACCGAAGCTTGCCAGCGAACAGACCAAGTCGAAATGGTTTAAGCAGCTGGATGACAAAGGGATTTATATCCCCTGCGCTACGCCTGAAGGGCCACAGTTTCAGCGCTGGTTACAGACCCGTATTCGCGAGGCCGGCTTAAACCTCACCCTGGACGCCCAGCAGCTGTTGCTGAGTCTGTATGAAGGCAACCTGCTGGCGGCGGATCAGGCGATACAACTGCTGATGCTGCTCAGCCCCAGCAGCCAGATCACCAGAGAGCAACTGCAAAACTACTTCGAAGATCAGTCCCGTTTCAGCGTGTTTCAGCTGGCCGATTGCCTGCTAGCCAATCAGCAGGAGAAGGCCCAGCATATCCTGGCCCAACTCCAAGCCGAGGGCACGGCCCTGCCGATACTGCTGTGGGGCCAGTTTAAAGAGCTGACCACACTGTTACAGCTCAAGCAGGCTCAGGAGGCAGGCACGCCGCTGCAGAGTCTGTGGAGTCAGTTCAGGATCTGGGACAAGCGCAAGGGGCTGTATCAGGGCGCGCTGTCGCGCCTGAGTCTAAGTCAGATAGAGACAGCCCTGGCCAGCGCCTCGAAGATCGAGCTAAAGCTCAAGCAGCAGGGGGCTGAGGATTGGACCGCCATGAGTCACCTCTGCCTGCTGTACGATCCCAAGGCTCACAACCATCTTAGCCATATCGAACTGGGCTAGGCAGGTTTAGATGAAAATTGGCATACTGGGCGGCACCTTCGACCCCATTCACTATGGTCATATCAAGCCATTGCTTGAGGTGCAGGCCGCCCTGGGACTCGACGAAGTCTGGCTGATGCCCAACCATATTCCGCCCCACAAGGACGGCACCAACACCTCGACCCAGCATCGTCTGGCGATGGCCCAGCTGGTGTGTCGGCAATACCCGCAGCTCAAGCTGTGTGACATAGAGGCAAACCGCGACCAGCCCTCCTATTCGGTAGAGACCCTCAAGCAACTGCGTCAGACCCATGGCCAGGATCAGCTGGTGTTTATCATGGGGATGGACTCCTTCGTCGGTCTGCCGACCTGGTATCATTGGCAAGAGCTGTTTGACCTATCCCATATCGCCGTCTGCCAACGCCCTGGCTGGACGTTGTGTGGCGACAGCGAGATGGCGGCGCTACTGGATGCGCGCCGCGCAGGCAAGGCTGAGCTGGATAAGGCCATCGACATGGGCCGTACCGCTGGCCTCATCTTCCCAGTCACCATCACGCCGCAGCCTTACTCCTCTACCGAAGTTCGTCGGCAGCTCGCCCAAAACCAGCTGGCACCAGACGCCATGCCGCAGGCAATCGCCGACTATATCGCCGCCCATCACCTCTATCGCTAACAGCGAGATAACAAGGCTTCAACCTTTAGCCAAACTCGCGCCATTTCGGGCGCAGACAGGCATTTCGCGCACCGCTATTAGCAATTACTTTAGGGGCATAACCTGTTATACTGCCTCGCTGTTAAAAATGAATGAGGAATTTAGCGTGCAAAGCGCCGAGCTTAAACAGTTTGTCATCGACAAGGTCGAAGATTTAAAAGCAAAAGATGTTGTCGTACTCGAAGTCACCGACAAGTCAAATGTCACCGACTATATGGTGGTCTGTTCGGGTACTTCTAAGACCCACGTCAAGGCTATCGCCGAGAACGTGGTACTCGAGGCCAAACGTGCCAACCTGCATATCCATGGCGTCGAAGGCCGTGACAGCAGCGAATGGGTGCTGGTCGACCTGGGCGACGTGATTGTTCATGTAATGCAAGACAAGACTCGCGACTTCTATCAGCTTGAAAAGCTGTGGTCTGAAAAGCCAGCTTAATGAAGTTACAACTCGTTGCCGTGGGCACTCGTATGCCCGCCTGGGTCACCACAGGTTTCGAAGAATACCAGCGCCGTTTCCCCCGGGACATGGCCTTCGAATTGATCGAGATCCCTGCCGGAAAGCGCGGTAAGAATGCCGACATCGCCCGCATCTTGCACAAAGAGGGCGAACAGATGCTGGCGGCTATCCCCAAGGGAAACCATATCGTCAGCCTGGATCTGCCGGGTAAAAACTGGACCACGCCCGAGCTTGCCACTCAGCTCAACCGCTGGCAACTGGACGGCCGCGATGTTAGCCTGCTTATCGGCGGCCCCGAGGGGCTGGCCCCCGCCTGTAAACAGGCGGCGAATCAGAGCTGGTGCCTATCGGCCTTGACCCTGCCCCACCCCTTGGTACGCGTCTTGGTCGCCGAGAGCCTTTACCGTGCCTGGAGCATCAACAACAACCACCCGTATCACAGAGAGTAGTGCGCCCCACGGCACTCGAGTCAATCGAGGGATAGACGATGATAGTGACAACCAACATACTACCGGAGAGAGTATAATTGGCGCCACGTAAACGGATGGCCATGCATGATCATGCCGCCGAAGCCTCGCTGTTCAAACGCCGCGCCATCTTTACTTTTGCTTGCGTGGTGGTCTTGCTGAGCATACTGCTGGGCAACCTCTATCATCTGCAAGTCTTGTCTTACAAAGACTACGAGACCCGCTCCAACGATAACCGCATTCGCGTGGTGCCCGTGGCGCCGAGCCGCGGCCTGATCTATGACAGACACGGCCAGCTGCTGGCGGAAAACCAGCCCTTCTACTCGCTGGAGTTGATCCCGGAGAAGGTGAAAGACATCCCCGCGACCCTGGACGAACTTGCCAAGGTTGTCGCCCTAAGCAAGGACGACAGAGAAAGCCTGGTCGCCTCTCTAAAATACCATCGCCGCTTCAAGCCGATAACGGTGAAAAACCGTCTGTCGGAAGAGGAAGTGGCCATATTTAGCGTCAACCAACACAGGTTTCCCGGCTTCTCCATCGACGCGGGCCTGAAACGTCACTACCCCTACAATGGGCTGCTGACCCATGTGCTGGGCTATGTGGGCCGTATCAACAACCGCGATCAGGCGGCGCTGCAACGTAACGATCAGTGGCAGAACTACGCCGCCACCAAGGACATAGGTAAGCAGGGGATCGAAAAGTTTTATGAATCCTTGTTACATGGCATGCCGGGACACCTTGAGGAAGAGGTCAACAACCGCGGCCGTACCATTCGCACCCTTAAATCTGTCGCGCCAGAGCCGGGCCAGGATATCTACCTGACACTGGATCTTCAGCTGCAGAAGAAGGCGATGGAACTCCTCGCGGGACGCCGCGGCTCCATCGTCGCCATCGACCCTCGCGATGGCGGCATTCTGGCCATGGTCTCCAGCCCCAGCTACGACCCCAACCAGTTCGTTCATGGCATCAGCTCTAAAGCCTACAGCGAGCTGCTCAACGCCCGCTCTCGCCCCTTGATTAACCGTGCGACCCAAGGCCAGTATGCCCCGGCATCGACGGTTAAACCCCATATGGCGCTGCTGGGTCTGGAAGAGAAAACCGTCACGCCAAAGACCCGGGTATGGGACCCTGGCTTTTGGCAGATCCCCGGCGTCGAGCGCAAGTATCGCGACTGGAAACGTTGGGGCCACGGCTGGGTCGATGTCAACGGCGCCCTGGTGCATTCCTGCGACACCTACTTCTACGACATGGCCTACAAGACAGGCATAGATAAGATCAGCAACTTCATGCAACAGTTCGGTTTTGGCGAGCGTACCGGCGTCGATATCTTCGAGGAATCAGCCGGTAACATGCCATCCAAGGACTGGAAGCGCCTCAAATACAATCAGCCCTGGTATGTGGGCGATACCATCTCGGTCGGGATCGGCCAGGGTTACTGGACCACCACACCGCTGCAGCTTGCCAATGCCACCGCCATCATGGCCAACAAGGGCGAGCGTTTCGTGCCTCATTTGCTGAAATCGATCAAGAATGACACTGTCAAGGTAGACACGCCGGTGGACAAGATGGCGCCAGTAGTGCTGAAGAATCCCCACAACTGGCAGATCATCAACGAGGCGATGCGAGATACCGCCCATAAGTCGCGCTTCGTCGACGCCGGCTATACCGCGGCGATGAAGACGGGTACGGCCCAGGTCTTCAGTGTGGCCGAAGATGAAAAGTATGACGCCGAGAATATCGACGAACACCTGAGGGATAACGCCTTAATCGTCGCCTACGCCCCCTATGAGGCGCCGCGCATCGTGCTGGCCGTGGTTCTGGAAAACGCCGGCTGGGGTGGCGCCAACGCAGGCCCTGTGGCCCGCGCCCTGCTCGATGAGTATATGCTACGCGACAACCTGCCCTTAGAAACCGCCGGGAGCCCTCACAATGAACGCCCATAGCCATAGACCCAATATCTGGCAGCGTATGCATATCGATCTGCCTCTGCTTCTTGGGCTGCTGGCACTCATGTGCTATGGCCTGTTCGTCATCTATTCTGCCGGCGGCGAAGATATGGCGCTGATGGAGCGGCAGCTGATCCGTATGGGGCTATCGCTGGGGATCATGCTGTTTGTCGCCCAGATCAATCCCGAGGTGCTCAGACGCTGGGCCTTCCCCATCTATATCGCCGGGGTGATATTGCTACTCGGGGTGCATTTCTTTGGCGAGATCAACAAGGGCGCTCAACGCTGGCTTAACCTGGGCTTCATGGAGTTTCAGCCTTCAGAGCTGATTAAGCTGGCCTTCCCTATCACCATGGCCTGGTATATCAGTAAGTTTCCCCTGCCGCCGAAGAAGCGTTACCTGGCGGGCGCCGGGGTAATTCTGCTGGTCCCCACACTGCTCATCGCCAAACAGCCGGATCTGGGCACCTCTATCTTGGTGGCCGCCTCAGGGATCTTCGTGCTGTTTCTCTCCGGCATGAGCTGGGCCATCGTCGGCAGTTTCATCGGTGGTGTGCTGGCCATGCTGCCCGTGCTCTGGTTCTTCCTGATGCATGACTACCAACGCACCCGGGTATTGACCCTGCTGGACCCTGAAAAGGATCCCCTGGGCGCCGGCTACCATATTATTCAATCCAAGATAGCCATCGGCTCCGGCGGCATCTGGGGCAAGGGCTGGCTCGATGGTACCCAGTCTCAGCTGGAATTCCTGCCCGAGCGTCACACCGACTTCATCTTCGCCGTTATCGGCGAGGAATTTGGCCTGATCGGCAGCCTTATCTTGCTCTGTCTCTATCTGTATGTGATCGGCCGCGGCCTGGTGATCGCCTCGCGGGCGCAAACCAGCTTTGCCCGTTTACTCGCTGGCAGTATTACTTTAACCTTCTTTGTATATGTCTTTGTGAATATTGGCATGGTATCGGGACTACTCCCCGTGGTTGGTGTACCTCTGCCTCTCATCAGTTACGGCGGCACCTCTATGCTGACCCTGATGACAGGCTTCGGGATCCTGATGAGCATTCATACCCATAGACGATTCATTGACCGTTAAAGGAAGACGATTTGAAACCAGTTTCACAGCTATTTTTCGCCCTGATGCTGGGCGGCGCCAGCATGCTGGCCCAGGCCGATGACAAGGTGATCCCCCAAGAGGGTGACATCAGTGAGTTGAAGACAGCCTTCACCGAGCAACAACTCGGCGCCGGCTTCACCCAGGCAGAGATAGACAGCTTTCTGGCCAGCGCCCATTACAACCAGAAGGTGATCGACGCCATCACCACGCCTTGGGAGGCCAAGCCCTGGTATCAGTATCATCCCATCTTCCTCACCGATAAGCGTCTGGAAAAGGGGCTGGCTTTCTGGAAGAAGCACGATGAGACCATCGCCAAGGCGGCAAAAACCTACCAGGTCGACCCAGAGATCATCGTCGCCATTATCGGTATCGAGACCTTCTACGGTGGCTACATGGGCACCTATCCGGTGATCGATGCCCTCTACACCTTAGGCTTTCACTACACGCCGCGGGCCGACTTCTTTCGCAAGGAACTGGCACAGTTACATACCCTGGCCAAAGAGGAAGGATTGGATCTAGGTTCACTCAAGGGCTCCTATGCCGGCGCCATGGGTTATGGTCAATTCATCCCCTCAAGCTATCGTCATTTCGCGGTAGATTTTAGCGGCGACGGCCGCCGGGATCTGGTAGGCAATCCTGTCGATGCCATCGGCAGCGTCGCTAACTATTTCCATCAGCACGGCTGGCAGAAAGGCGCCCTGGTCACACTACCTTTGACCACACATCATCTGCCCGCGCATCTCAAGACCTGGTCCGGTGAGAAGCTCTTCTACAAGGTCGCCGACATCCTCTCGCCAACGATATCCCTGGCGCGCAATGTCGACCTAGATGTGCAGCAACCGGCGCTATTGGTCGAGCTTGAGCAGCCAGGCAGTAAAGATTACTGGCTAGGCCTGAACAACTTTTACGTGATCACCCGCTATAACCGTAGTCCGCTGTACGCCATGGCGGTTTATCAATTTAGCCAACAACTTAAAGATGCTTATGCGAAACAGTAACGCCCTGTCACTGCTCACTTTCATCCTGCTATTGGCTATAGCGGGCTGCTCGTCTCAGAGCGGTCGCTATAAGATTGCCGACGATCTGGCGCCCACAGACGCGCCCGATGTCTCTAAGGTAGAAGACGCTCATCCCAAGTTTGAACCCTACAGCCGCGGCGGTAATAGCAAGGAATATACCGTGCTGGGCAAGAACTATCGGGTGCTCGACACAGGCAAGGGCTATCAGAAGACTGGCATAGCCTCCTGGTACGGCGCCAAGTTTCATGGTCATCTCACTTCCAATGGCGAAACCTATGACATGTATTCCATGTCGGCGGCTCACAAGACACTGCCACTGCCCAGCTATGTGAAGGTCACTAACCTGGCCAACAACAAGACGGTCGTGGTGAGAGTCAATGATCGCGGCCCCTTTCACGATAACCGCATCATAGATCTCTCTTACGCCGCGGCGCACCGCTTGGATATGCTCAAGACGGGCACGGCCAAGGTGAAACTCGAGGTTATCTACATAGAGAACCCAGAGTCGGCGGCCCTGGCAGCGCTACAGGAAACCAAGCTTCATTATGTGCAGGTGGTCGCCTCCTCCGATAAGGGACGCATCGATCATCTGGCCCAGACCCTGGCCAGCCAGTATCAGGTGAAGACCCGTATCCAGCAGAGCGGCAACCTCTATCGTCTGCAGCTCGGCCCCATAGGTCGCCAGCAGATCGCCGCCCAACTCAATCAGACCCTACAGCAAAACGGCTACCCGCAGAGCTATCTGGTGACCGAATAACTTAAGCGCCAGAAATCGGTGTGCTTTTCCTTAAGATTAAGGAACCTTCACTGATTTCGATGGTCGACTAATGTTATACTCGCCCGACATAGCGCCCAAATTTTTGCATTCAACCAAAAGACGTGCCTTGATAATATGAAATTACTGAATCACAGCTTTAAAACACTTCTCCTTGCTTCCTCTCTCTCCTTCACGGCAGCCAACGCGGCACCCGTTGTTACGCCTGATGCACCTAAGGTTGCAGCCAAAGCCTTTATCCTGATGGATTACAACTCGGGTCAGATCATCGCCGAAGAGAACGCCTATGAGAGCCTGAACCCAGCCAGTCTTACCAAGATGATGACCAGCTATGTGATAGGCCATGAGATCAAGGTGGGCAACATCTCACCACAAGACAAGGTGACCATCAGTAAGAATGCCTGGTCGAAGAATTTCCCCGACTCTTCGAAGATGTTTATCGAAGTGGGTAAGCAGGTGTCGGTCGAAGATCTTAACCGCGGCATCATTATTCAGTCGGGTAACGATGCCTGTGTCGCCATGGCCGAGCACATTGCCGGCACCGAAGATGGCTTCGTGGATCTGATGAACTCCTGGGCTAAACAGCTGGGCATGCGCGACAGTTACTTCGAAAACTCTCATGGCCTGGATTCTGAAAACCACAAGACCACTGCCTACGACATGGCACTGCTGGGCGCCGCGCTGATCCGCGATGTGCCGGAGGAGTACCGCGTCTACTCAGAAAAGTCTTTCACCTATAACGGCATCAAGCAGTACAACCGCAACGGTCTCTTGTGGGACAAGAGCCTAAACGTCGATGGCATCAAGACAGGCCACACCTCGGGCGCCGGTTACAACTTAGTGACTTCTGCGACGAAAGATGGCATGCGCCTGGTATCCGTTGTCATGGGCACCGCCAGCGAATCGGCTCGTAAGGCCGAGAGTAAGAAACTACTCAACTATGGTTTCCGCTTCTTCGAATCCATCACGCCCTATAAGGCAGGCGATAGCTTCGTTACCCAGAAGATCTGGTACGGTGACAGAGAATCTGTCGATCTGGGCGTAATGACAGATACCCCAATCACTATCAGCCGTGGCCAGGCCAAGAACCTTGAAGCCAACTACGAGCTGAACAAGGAACTGACCGCCCCTATCGCAAAAGGCGAAACCGTGGGACGCATCTACTTCCAGCTAAACGGTAAAGACATTGCCCAGTTCCCATTGGTCACCCTGCAAGAAGTGAACGAAGGCAGCTGGTTCAGCAAGCTAATGGACTACTTTAAGCAGATGTTTGCCAGCTGGTTTAGCTAATTCGACCGGCCTTTATGCATCGCATAGTAAAAAGTCACCTAAGGGTGACTTTTTTGTTTTTAGCCTCTCAGGCTTGAATTAGGTATAATAACCCCCATTTTAAAGCCATTAAGTTAGGCAAGAGATAGACAGCTATGTTAGACACCAAGTTTCATGAACTCCTAGACTTCCCCGCGGCCTTCCCTTTTAAAGTCGTGGGTGATGCCAGAGACACACTCGCCGATGATGTCGTTGCCGTTGTACAGCGTCACGTGCCAGGCGACTATATGCCAACCTCCAGAGCCTCAAGCAAAGGCAGCTACCACTCTATCACTGTCAAGGTAACGGTTCACAGTAAAGAACAAATTGAGTTGCTTTACATAGAGTTAGCAGCCATCGAAGGGGTTAAGCGCGTCCTGTAAAACGCGCCCGCAAACTAGGAAATGTGATCTACCTTACATTTCCTGATTTCGCGCGTATAATAGGCGCACTTAAACGCAGAGGGGAGAGGTTGCCCTTGAAAGATACGGTTTTACATGTTCGTCATCTTGGACGCCAGGATTACGAGTCGGTATGGCACGCCATGCAGGAATATACCGATAATCGCGATGAAAATAGCCAAGATGAGCTATGGATCGTCGAGCATCCTCCAGTTTTCACTCAGGGCCAGGCGGGCAAGAGTGAACATATTCTCAACCCCGGCGATATCCCCGTCATTCAAGTCGACCGCGGTGGCCAAGTCACCTATCACGGCCCAGGCCAGCTAGTCGCCTATCCGCTGCTGGACATCAAACGCCTCAAAATAGGCGTTCGCCAACTGGTCACCGATATCGAGCAGAGTATCGTCAAGATGCTCGCCCTCTACGATATCGAGGCTTACCCCAAGGCCGATGCCCCAGGAGTCTATGTCGACGAACGAAAGATAGCCTCTCTGGGTCTGAGGATCCGCAAGGGCTGCTCCTTCCACGGCCTGGCCCTAAACGTCGATATGGATATGTCCCCCTTTCAACGCATCAACCCCTGCGGTTATGCCGGATTAGAGATGGCGCAATGTAAGCCACTCAAGGGACCGCAAAGCGTCGAAGAAGCCGGCGAGAAACTGATACAAACTTTTAGCCAAGAATTGGGCTATCAACATCTAGAACATCATCAAGGGTTAACAGACTAATATGAGTAGGCCTGAAAGATTACAACCCGGAGTCAAGTTACGCGATGCCGACAAGGTCTCCCGTATTCCGGTCAAGGTCGTGCCTTCCGAGCGCGAAACCATGCTACGCAAACCCGATTGGTTGAGAGTCAAGCTCCCGGCATCGAACCAGCGTATCGTCGACATCAAGCAGGCGCTGCGTAAGAACGGTCTGCACTCTGTATGTGAAGAGGCCTCCTGCCCTAACCTTGCCGAGTGTTTTAACCATGGTACCGCCACCTTCATGATCTTGGGCGCCATCTGTACCCGTCGCTGCCCCTTCTGCGATGTGGCCCATGGTCGTCCACTCAAACCAGATGCCGAAGAGCCGGTAAAACTGGCCCAGACGATCAGAGACATGAAGCTTAAATATGTGGTGATCACCTCTGTGGATCGTGACGATCTGCGTGATGGTGGTGCTCAGCACTTTGCCGACTGTATCCACGAGATCCGTAAGCTCAACCCAGAGATCAAGATTGAGATCTTAGTGCCCGATTTCAGAGGCCGTATCGACGCCGCCTTGGAGATCCTGGCCACCGAGCCACCCGATGTCTTCAACCACAACCTGGAGACGGCACCTAAGCACTACCGTAAGGCTCGCCCTGGGGCAAACTACCAGTGGTCACTGGATCTGTTGAAGAAATTCAAAGAGCAACACCCAAACATTCCGACTAAGTCGGGTTTGATGATGGGCCTAGGTGAAACCAACGAAGAGATCGCCGAGGTGCTTCGCGACCTGCGCGCGCACAAGGTAGAGATGCTGACACTTGGGCAATATCTACAGCCCTCTAAGTTCCACCTGCCGGTAGAACGTTACGTGCCGCCGGCAGAGTTTGACGAGCTGAAAGACTATGCCGAAGAGATAGGCTTTACCCATGCCGCATGTGGTCCTATGGTGCGTTCTAGCTACCATGCTGACCTGCAAGCACAAGGTAAAGAAGTCAAATAGGCTAGGGCCTGTTGATCTTTGCCGTTTGTTTTTGCAGCAGTTTGAAGGTGATTTATACAAGGCAGAGCCTGTGCCGTGTAGTATCCTACACAAACTGGCGATAACACCGTAGAAATGCCCTACAAACGCTGCCCAACGGGTTCATCTAAACGCGCGCTGCACTTTGTTGTTCGCCATTCACATAGAGTAACTATGCTTCATGGCTCTCGCCTCGCGCAAAACGCGTTTAGATTGAACAAAAATTAACTTGAAAGGTCAACAGGCCCTAGGACATTAAGCGTTAACTTTAAACGCTCAGAAACAAAAATAGCGCCCCTTGGGCGCTATTTTTATATTCTCCATCCGCTAAAACAAACGCTCCATCAGGATAGCATCCTCTTTACCCTGCTCTAGCTGATAGTAATTGGCCCGCATCCCCGTCTGTTCAAAGCCCATTTGGCGATATAAGGCGATAGCCCTTTCATTAGAGGCCCTCACCTCTAACATCATACGTTCGGCGCCCTGAGTCGCTGCCAGCTCGATTAACGCTTCGGTAAGACGCTTACCCAGCCCCTGGCCCTGCATAGCGGGCCTGACACAGATATCCATCAGGGTGGCATCTTCGAAGAGTTGATGCAAAATACCAAAACCTAACAGCTCCTCACCATCAAAGAGCCCGATAACATGGTAAAAACGTCCGAAACAAGTCTCGAGATTACTCAATGACATGGGGAAACGATGACAGACTGATTCAAGCTCATGCAAGCCAGGCGCATCCTCTTTAGTGATCTTCTTAAGCGCCAATGTCATAAGCATCGCTCTCCCAAATATGCTGCCACAGCTCGCGCTTGGCCTGAGACTCCTGCTCAAGCACCGCGATAGGAGCAGAGCTAATGATACAATTCATCTTAGGCAGCCTGACGCGGCGCATATCCCAGAACACTTGTGTACTACTGCTTAACGAATCGCTGACGACGATCTGCTTGTCCTGCTGTGGAAACAGCGCCAACACCTGACGGATAAGCGGGTGTTCGGCCGATACGCTCGCCCCCTTATCCACCAGAATATGATACAAGGGAAGCTCGGCTCCCTTCTCTACCCAGCGGGTAATGCCCATAGCATCTAAATATGCACTCGGTTCCAAATCGCCTCCAGACAAATGCTAACCCATTAAGGATAACCTCTGCCCGCGCGAGTGTCACGATGGCCAGAGACTACACCATGCTCAGAGATATAAAGGTGGGAGAAATAATGAAATTCAGAAAAGCAAAAAGCCGTTCATTTCTGAACGGCTTCTCTAGAATGTGGCAGGGGTGGCAGGACTCGAACCCGCAACCATCGGTTTTGGAGACCGCTGTTCTACCAATTGGAACTACACCCCTGTTGACGTGGGGCATTATGCTAAAACCCCTCCCAAAGGTAAAGGACTTTTTAAGGCTAACTCGCTCAATTGCGGCTTTTTCATGCAAGATAGCAAATATTCAGTCATATCCCCACATTTACAGTAAAAGATCAGCCATCAACACTAATATTCGGCCAACAGCAACCTGCTCTAAACACCAACGATTATCGCAAGGTTAGCCCCTGGACTACACGAGGAAACTAGATTAATGACTGTCTTAAGGGGCTAGTAACATCCTAATGATTGCAGCCTTGCTATCATAAGTCGCTCAATACAGCAAAGCGCCATCTCAGCATTAGCATCTCGAAATACCCTCTCTTATCTAAGACTCACTTACAAAGCCCATAATCCCATACTAAGCCACGTCTGGCAGCTTTAAGAGACCGCTCCTGTACTCCATTAGGGCCATACCAGCTCGATAGGGCTACTGATGAACATAGCCCATCTAACAGGCGAAATTTTAAAGCAGAGCCGACTCAATGATAAGCGCTCACCTTAGACCGTAAAGGTATCGATATAGGGCTAAGGAGAGAGTGTTAAGAAATTAAGGATAGCGTTATCGAGTAGTAACAATTAGTGGGCGTCAGGCCGATAACCCTAGTGTGAAGCAGCCTGGCTGCGAGCTGAAGGGCCTGACCGCCAAGGATGGCGGAAATGCAGTTTATGAATGGAAGAATTAACTACCACACCGCATGAATAGCTTTGGCTGCATGTAGAGTCTTATTATGCGCCTGTCATGACCTGCTTCGCGGTAAAATCAGATACTGCTACAAAACTCACCTCACATGGGGGCTACAGGTATCCGGTTATCAAGCGAAGCTTGATGGATGGCTGTAGCGCGAAGCAGCTAAGCTGCAAGCTGAGGGGCCTGACCGCCAAGGATGGCGGAAATGCAGTTTATGAATGGAGCACTTAACTGCCACCCACGAAGTGGCTGTGGGCTGCGTGTGAAGTAGCACTTTCGCGCGACCTACATGGATGTAGGAAGTGCCATAAATTGCCAGGAGCAATTTAGGCGAGCGTATAAACGAAAAAATCCCCAGCACAGTGGCTGGGGATTCTTCGTTTATTAGACGCCTGGAAATGACCTACTCGGTTCGCGCAGCGAACACATGGGGGTGAAAGTGAGGCGCTTTAAATACGCAGTATTTAGCCTCACTTGAACGGGGAGAAGCTATGCTTCGTAGCCGGAGAACCCGCTCAGCGGTGGGGCGACGTCGGGAGTAGGCATTCATGCCTACATAAGTGAATAAGCCACCTGACTTTAATTAAGGTGGTTTCGAGAGGGTACCCGATAATTTCATAAACCCCAAACGCAAAAAAGCCACCTTATTCAGGTGGCTTCTTCACTTAATTAGGCGTCTGGAAATGACCTACTCTCACATGGGGAGACCCCACACTACCATCGGCGCGATTGCGTTTCACTTCTGAGTTCGGGATGGGATCAGGTGGGGCCACAATGCT
>NZ_JAKIKY010000018.1 GCF_023349185.1 Shewanella aquimarina
CAAGAATTAAAACGGTTTGCATCACATCGGACGCGGGATGGAGCAGCTTGGTAGCTCGTCGGGCTCATAACCCGAAGGTCGTCGGTTCAAATCCGGCTCCCGCAACCAATTTCTGATTGACACAGTAAGTAGTGATGTAAAAGGTTAAAGCGCCCCATTCGGGCTCGCAATATTAACCGCGGCAAAGGTAGTCGATTTAATCCACTCCCCTAACCAATTCCTCAAACAAGAATTAAAACGCTTTGCATCACATTCGGACGCGGGATGGAGCAGCTTGGTAGCTCGTCGGGCTCATAACCCGAAGGTCGTCGGTTCAAATCCGGCTCCCGCAACCAATTCAAAAACATAATTCAAGTCACCTAATTTAAGCCTGCCATACATACGAAGACAGTCGTCGACGGTATGCCGCCCAGTTCAAATCCGGCTCCCGCAACCAATTCAAAAACTTTATTCAAATCAAGCTATTTAAGTATGCCACACATACGACGACAGTCGTCGACGGTATGCCGCCCAGTTCAAATCCGTACCCGCAACCAATTCAAAACCTTCAGTCAAATCACGCTTAAGTCTGCCATACATACGACGACAGTCGTCGACGGTATGCCGCCCAGTTCAAATCCGGCTCCCGCAACCAATTCAAAAACTTCAGTCAAATCACGCTTAAGTCTGCCATACATACGATGACAGTCGTCGACGGTATGCCGCCCAGTTAACATCCGGCTCACACAACCAATTTCTTATGCTCACCCCATCATCTTATTTCTTACGCTTATTAAACCACCATGCTCAGTGCATCTGGCTATATTTGAAAAGCCAAGTTAACTTGGCGCGCCATGCTATCTAGAATTTCAGACTATCATTTGAAAACAATAAACTGTGACACCTGCAGTTAGGCCTGCCTTGCTCCCGCTAATGAATGAGAATTTATTTTAAGTTTTAATCTATCGATTCAAAACTCAACAAATGATCATAAAAAAGACAGTTAAGTATCAGTGATGAATAGGAGAAGAGATTAGAAAGTAAAAGAGAGGCAAACCTGATGGATCGAAAAAATGATTTACGGTCGATGATTGCAATAAAATAAATAGATCAAAAACATCAGGCATAAAAATAGGGAGCCTCAGCTCCCCATTCGATTAAATTTTGTCTTGCTTATTAAGCCGCGGCGATCTGACGATTCGCCTTTAAGGGATGTAATCTATCGTTCATCACCTTAATGCAATCGAACTGGCGCATCGCCTTGCTATCACTCAGGCGCAATTCGGGCGATAACAACATCACCAAGGAGGCCTGAATATTAGACTCAACCACCAGAACCTGCACGACTTCGCCTTGGCATTTCAACTGAAACACCTTACCCAGTTCACTGTAGACACAGATGGCAGAAGTCTCAAAAAACCACGACTTAGGCATCTGAGGTTTTAACAGAAAATGGGCCGCGGTAGCATTAAGTGCCAGCTGTACCCTCACCGCGTCGGCAATATTTAATGACTTACCAATACGCTCAATAAACTCAATATAGAATTTAGCGTGATCGACATTAAACTCCGTGGTTGCCAGGGCATCAGGAATAAGTGCTTTCGTTTTATAGGGAGTCAGAAATTCCATATCCGCACCTAACGAAACGCTTAAAACCCCATACGAATCGTTATATATCCATTGCCAATCCCTTTGTGGCATTAATAACATAACGTGTACCTATATACCTTAATACAGCTCGATAATAGATGATATTTCAGCCAATATCAAAAAAAATATTACAAATATGATATAGATAACAACATGTTATTGCGATCAAACGCGATCTAATTAAGATCGCGCGATCGTTTTTAGATCTAAATGAAGATCTTATTTACTCTTGACGCGATATGCATCGACGATCTCTTTAATTAATTCTGGTCCCCGATAAATAAAACCAGAATAAATTTGTACCATAGTTGCGCCCGCATCCAACTTATCTAACGCGTCGGCAGCACTATTAATACCGCCAACGCCTATGATAGGCACCTGGCCCTTTAAGCAATCGGCCAGCTGTTTAATTACTTTTGTTGACAATGAATTCAAAGGCTTACCACTTAGTCCACCGGCTTCATTAGAATTCACCAAGCCGCTGACACCGTCGCGGGTCAGCGTGGTGTTGGTGGCGATAGCACCATCGAACTCGTTACGAATGAGCGACTCGGCAATCTTCTCTATCTCTTCTGGCTCAAGATCCGGCGCAATTTTCAACGCGATCGGCACATACTTACCGTGACGTTCGGCAAGATCTTTCTGCTTGGCTTTTAATGATCCCAATAGATCATCAAGCAGATCCCCATACTGCAAGGTACGCAGACCTGGGGTATTTGGCGATGAAATATTTACCGCAATATAGGCAGCATAAGGGTAAACCTTTTCCATACAGATAAGGTAATCTTCTTTACCCTGCTCTACCGGCGTATCCTTGTTCTTGCCGATATTCACCCCAACCATGGCACCCGACTTGGCCGCCTTCAGGTTTGCCACCAGGTTATCGACACCCTTATTGTTAAAGCCCATGCGATTGATAATCGCCTTGGCAGGCTTTAAACGAAATAGGCGTGGCTGATCATTCCCCGGCTGTGGACGCGGAGTCACAGTGCCCACTTCCACATGGCCAAAACCCATGGCGTGGAACGCATCGATACACTCGCCGTCCTTATCCATACCGGCGGCTAGGCCGACAGGATTAGGAAAGGTCAATCCCATAAACTCGACAGGTGCCGCTTGCAGCTTCTGTGCATAAAAGCAGTTTAATGGCGAATTCGCAGTTGATTTCAGACCGCCTATAGCAAGGTTATGCGCCTTCTCGGGATCCATCTGAAACATCACTTTCTGTGCGATTTTGTAAAACATGCATTCTCCTAGACCGAAAAAAGCCCCGGCGATTGCCAGGGCTCATAACTAATTTTTATTTTTTACGATTGACCTTCGCAATGAAGGATCAACAGATTCAGCTCACGTAGGGCGACTGAGAACTTCGCAAACTCGTGGGTCTGCGAGGTCTTAAAGTCTGCAAGCATGTGGAACCATCTCTCCAATAAGCCCTGATTGGATTCGACCCACTGATCGATAATGGCGTCAGCATCACAAACCGATGGGCAGGTACGTAGCACTGCAGAACTCAGTGAACGTTGTTGCCAATCAAGCTCTTCCCTAAATGCCGCTCTCGCCAGCGCTTGCCAGTGGTTCGCCACAGGCTGCGCACTGATCTGCTCGAGGAACCAGTGCAGGTCGATACGAGCACCTAACTTGTAGTAGGTCTCGGCAACCAAGGCCACAGGCTTGTCTTCCAGCTCGGCAATTTGCGAGATGTCCAGCGCCGAGAACAGTGTACTCATGTTCACGACATCGGTCGCAACCTGTTCTGGTACACCTTCTTTCACCAGCGCTGCAATCTCGGCGCGGATGCCGTTGACTTCATCTTCCACCAGATACTGGTGAACATTCTGACGAAGTTCCTGGAACACTGGGCTAAAGAAGGCCACAACCTGCTCGATGCTTTGGTTACGGTTACGATGACGTAAGAACCAACGACACGCGCGGCGTAGATTACGACGCAACTGATGCAGCATCTCGCCTTGAACCACAGCAGGCACCACACCGTTTAGCGCCGTGATCGATTTAGTTAAATCAGCTAAACCAAATACTTCACGAGCCATAGTGTAGCAGATAGCGGCTTCGGCGACTGAGGCACCTGTCTCATCTTGCATACGCTGAACGAAATTCAAGCCCATGTCGTTAACCAACTCGTTGGCCAGCGAGGTCGCGATGATCTCGGCGCGCAGCGGATGGTTGACCATACGCTCGCTGTACTTCTCCTGTAGCTGACGAGGGAAGTATTCGATAAGCAGCTGACTCAAGAATGAATCGTCGGTAATTTCCGGCGTCAGCAGTTGCTCTTTCAATACCATCTTGGCGTAGGCCACAAGTACAGATAGCTCAGGGCGAGTCAGTGACTTACCGTTTGCTAGGCGCTCTGCCAGCTCGTCATCACTTGGCAGGAACTCGAGTGCTCTATCGAGCTTGTCTTCCTTCTCCAGGTAATGGATGAAGCGGATCTGCTCTTTCAACTGCTCGGCGCCGCGCACCTGAGTCACAGAGATGGTGCGGGTCTGATCCTTACAGTCTTGCAGTACGATGCGGCTGACTTCGTCAGTCATCTCAACCAGCAGACGGTTACGCTGTTTAACTGTCATCTCACCTTCGGCCACCATGGCGTTAAGCAAGATCTTGATGTTAACTTCGTTGTCCGAACAATCCACACCACCCACGTTATCGACGAAGTCGGTGTTCATGCGGCCACCATTGGCAGCATATTCGATACGGCCAAGCTGGGTACAACCTAGGTTACCACCCTCGCCTATGATGCGCGCCTGAACCTCGTTACCGTTGACACGCAGTGCGTCGTTGGCGCGGTCACCCACCTCGGCGTGTGTCTCGCTGGTCGCCTTGATGTAGGTACCGATACCCCCGTTCCAGATCAGATCCACCTTCATCTTCAGCAGCTCTTTAAGCAGCTCGTTTGGTGTCATAGATGCTTTCTTGGTGTCCAGCATCTTCTTCATTTCTGGCGTCAGGGTGATTGACTTGGCCGAGCGCAGGAATATTCCGCCGCCCTTAGAGATCAAGTCCTTGTTGTAGTCTTCCCAGCTTGAACGTGGCATCTCGAACAGACGTGCACGCTCTTTATAGCTGCTGGCCGCATCAGGATTCGGGTCGATAAAGATGTGCATATGGTTAAATGCAGTCACCAGACGAGTGTGCTCAGAGAGCAGCATACCGTTACCGAATACGTCACCGGCCATGTCACCAATTGCCAAACAGGTAAAATCTGTCGTCTGACAGTCTATACCAATTTCGCGGAAGTGACGCTTAACCGATTCCCATGCACCGCGGGCAGTGATACCCATCTTCTTGTGGTCGTAACCGTTACTACCACCCGATGCGAAGGCATCGCCTAACCAGAAGCCATACTCTTCAGAGATGGCGTTGGCGATATCTGAGAAGGTCGCGGTGCCCTTATCGGCCGCCACAACCAGGTATGGATCGTCTTCATCGTGACGTACCACGTTCGCAGGAGGAACAATTTCGCCTTCGATGATATTGTCAGAGATATCCAGCAGACCGCGGATAAACAAGCGGTAGCACTCTTGGCCTTCGGTGAAGAAGGCATCGCGGCCACCTTCGGTCGGCAGTTGCTTACAGACGAAGCCACCCTTGGCGCCCACAGGCACAATTACAGTGTTCTTCACCTGCTGGGCTTTCACCAGGCCCAGTACCTCGGTACGGAAGTCTTCACGACGGTCAGACCAGCGCAGGCCACCACGGGCAACCTTGCCACCACGCAGGTGTACACCCTCTACCCTTGGTGAGTAGACGAAGATCTCAAACTTAGGCAGCGGACGCGGCATCTCAGGGATCTCTTCAGGTGAGAACTTGAATGACACGTAAGGCTTGTTGTTACCATCTGGCAGCACCTGATAGAAGTTGGTACGCAGAGTGGCGTTGATCAGATCCAGGTAACGACGGATGATACGGTCGTCATCCAGGCTAGACACCTCTTCCAGACGCATATCGATTTGTTCAACAAACTTAGCCAGAGTACGAGTCTTCAGCTTAGGGTTGAACTTACGGATAAACATCTTCACCAAGAGATCGGCAATTTGTGGATAGCTGCTGAAGGTCTCTTCGATATAGGCCTGACTGAAGGTCGCATCGATCTGACGCATATACTTAGCATAGGCACGCAGTACAGAGACTTCGCGGCCAGAGAGGCCAGTTGCCAATACCAGACGGTTAAAGCCGTCATCTTCCAGCTCTTTACGCCATACCTGTGACAGGGCCGTCTGGAATCTGTCTTGGCTGTCGGCCAAGTTATCAACCGCCGCGCCTTGTACTGTCATCAAGAAGTCCAAGATCCAGAAGGTTGAACCATCGGCGGTCATCACTTCATAGGGACGTTCGTTGATCACGCGTAGGCCGAAGTTTTCCAGCATCGGCAATACATCAGACAGATGGATTGGCTCATCTTTATGGAATAGTTTCAGACGTACCTTGTTGTCTTTAAGTGCCGTTTCCTGTGGCTGATAGAAGAGCATGCCAAGCTTATGATCATCATCCAACGCTTCTAAGTGCTCGATATCCACCACGGCAGAGCTAGGCAACACATCTTCTTTGTAGCTGCGTGGAAACGCATTCACATAACGTTTGACCAAACGGTTGCCAGACTCTTCGCCTTGGGCAGTGATCAGCGCTGTGTTTAACTTGTCTTCCCATGAACGCGCAGCTTCAATTAGATTGTTTTCGATGGCAGCCACATCTACATCCGTAATATTATTATCGACTTTGACTATATAGTGAGTACGCGCGAGCGTAGACTCAGAGAAATAAGTTGTAAATTCAACATCTTCTTTAGTGTTGAAGTGTTGCGCCAGAATACGTTGAGTATCTTCACGCAGCTTAGTGTTGTATCTGTCTTTAGAGACGTAAACCAGGCAAGAGAGGAAACGACCAAAGCCATCCTTGCGCACAAACAGTTTAAGTTTGTCACGATCTTGCATCTCCAGAACACCGTGAGCCATGCTGGCCAATTCTGATTCACGCGCCTGAACCAGCTCATCGCGTGGCAAGGTTTCCAGAATGTGCATCAAGGCCTTGTAGTCGTGCGAGTGCGGCGTCAGACCTGAGTCGTCCAGTACGCGCTGCAGTTTTTCTGCCAGCAGCGGGATCTCACGAGGGCTGCGGTTATAAAGGTTTGAGGCATACAGACCGATGAATCTGTCTTCACCGATCACGTTACCCTGCTCGTCGAAACGCTTGATGCCGATATAGTCGACATAGGCCGGGCGGTGTACACGGCTCTTCTCTGTGCTCTTGGTCAAAATAAGCAGGCTGTTGTCGAGCGCTTCTTTACGTGCGGTATCTGACAGGCTAGAGAGCATGAGTCCCTTAGAACTCTTAGGCTTACCCGGTACATTCATCAGACCAAGGCTGGTCTCGTTAACTGGCAACAGCTCGAGATCACCTTCGACCTTGTGCAGGTCATAACGGCGGTAGCCCAGCAGGGTGAAATGATGGTTGTTGAGATAGGTGAGGAAGTTGATGGCCTCATCCAGATCACGCTTCTTACCCGGGAAAGGACGGTCTGCCAGCTCAGCGATGGTCTCGCTTAGCTTGTTAGACATCGCCTGCCAGTCGTTGACCGATGCAGCCACATCACCCAATACAGATTGGATCTCTTTCTCCAGGCTCTTGATATCGGCATCGCTGCTCAGTCTGTCGACTTCGATCAGGAACACGGCAACCTTGTCGTTGCTCTCATCCTTATCGTCGTTGTAGCTAACACCAGTGATCACGCCCTGATCACGCTTCACGGTTAACGGCGTGTGCAACATCATGTGAGTGGTGATGCCCATGCGGTTAAGCGCCATGCCTACAGAGTCAACAAGGAAAGGCATATCTGGTTGAATCACCTCGATGATTGAGTGGGATGATTTCCAACCATGCTTAGATTGACTCGGGTTAAACACACGAATATGGGTCTCGCCGACAGGCGTCTTGTTCGCGGCATTCCAAAGGCTGAGGACGGCGCCGTAAAGATCACTGTCATTGCGGTGCTGCAAGTCATCTTTCGACATGTGGGCATAAATACAAGTTGCGAACTGTTCAACTTGTTTGGCTTGTGTATTGGGAACTTTCGAATGAATTAGGCTGACTACGTTCTCGAGTAGTACTGAAGGCATTGCATCTTTCAAGGCCATGTTGCTGTTTCCTTTAGGGTCTATGGCAGCGTTTTTGTAATTTTATGGATGCTTGAGCATATGACAGGCCAAATCTAATTATGTGACCTAAGTCATAGCGCGAAGTTTATTACTAAATGTGCCAATTTTCGAGAACTATTTTAGTGGTAGATCCTCATCCCTCGGGGTTTTGCGGCCATATCGGAGTGCATGATGAAAAAACAATCGTAAAGTGAGCGTAACTATGCAAAAAAAGAGAGAGCCAATGCTCTCTCTTTCAGTCTGCTATCGCGGCTTACGCCAGAAAATAGCGCCTATCGCAGGCAAAATAATTATTGCCCCCAACATATTCACCAAAAACATAAAAGTTAACAGTATGCCCATGTCCATTTGGAACTTAAGCGCCGAGAAGAACCAGGTACTGACACCAATCGCCAGTGTCAGGCCGGTGAAGATCACCGCACTGCCCCGCTCAATCAGCGCCTGGTGATAGGCGGTTTGCACCGGCATGCCGTCTCTGAGCTTAACCGCCATGGTCGAGAGGATATAGATACCATAGTCGACGCCGATACCGACGCCCAAGGCGATCACCGGCAGCGTGCTCACCGCCAGGCCGATATCGAGCTGGGTCATCAGCGCCTGTGCCAGGGTCGATACCACATACAGGGGCAGGATAACCGCCACGGTCGCGCGAATCGATCTGAAACTGATGAGACAGAGGACAAACACGGCGCCATAGACATAGAGCATCATAGGCAGCTGTGCCTCGGCGACCGCCTCGTTGGTCGCGGCCATTACCCCAACCGGGCCAGAAGCCAGCTTAAACTTGAGCTTGTCGTTATCCATCTTGGCAGACAGCGTCTTGACCTTATCGATCACCAGCTCAATGGTCTCCGCCTTATGATCTTTAAGGAACAGATAAACAGGCATCACAGAGCAGTTACCGTCTAGCAAACCCGAGGTGGTCGGGATCTGCCCTACCGCCTGCACCAGACTTGCGGTAGTGCGTGGTAGCACCTGCCACTTAGGGTTACCCTCGTTGAAACCTGCGTTAACCCGCTTGGCGATAGACGCCAGGCTGGCGGTCGACTCGACACCAGGGGTATTGGCCACCTGCCATTCGAACTCGTCGATTTGCGTCAACACATCATGGTAGGTACAGGCCTCGGGAAAGGCCTCGACGATCACTGTCATCACGTCCGTCGTAATAGAGAAGTGATCGGTAATATAGAAGGTGTCCTGGTTGTAGCGGCTGTCGAAATGCAGTGCCGGCGCCCCGCCCTGTAGATCGCCAATCTTCATCTTATTGGCCTGCTGCAACCCAAGCCCGTAGAGGAGTGCAGTGGCGATCAGCACGACTAGCGCATACTTAGGCGTGGCGAAACAGGAGAGTTTACGCCAGATAGCCTCCACTTTGCCGTTTGATTTTGTCGGCAGCGCCTTGACCTCAGTAAAGGAGATCAGCAAAGGCAACAGCACCAGGTTGGTCAGGATGATCACCGCCACCCCCAGGGATGCCGAGATGGCCAGCTCACGAATGATGCCGATATCGATGGCCAGCAAGGTCATGAAGCCTACGGTGTCAGAGAGCAGCGCGACGCCACCAGGGATCAGCAGACTGCGAAACGCTAGTGCGGCGGCAGATTTGGTGCTCTCACCCTCCCCCACGCGACGTCTGACGGCATTGATCATCTGCACGCCATGACTCACCCCGATGGCAAACACCAGGAAGGGGATCAGAATCGACATGGGATCCAGACCAAAGCCGACCACGGTAAGCAGGCCTAGCTGCCAAACCACGGCCACCAGGCTACAAACCAGAGGAAGCAGGGTTAGTTTGACCGAATGGGAGAAGAGATACACCATCACGGCGGTCACTAATATAGCGATGGCAAAGAAGAGTACGACCCCCTTTGCCCCCTCGGCCACATCACCGGCCATCTTGGCAAAACCGATAATATGGATCTTTATCTCATCATTTTCATACTGACCACGCAGCTCCTTCTCGAGTTGACTGGCGAAGGCCAAGGTATCGAGGGGTTCACCGGTCTGGGGGTCGAAATCCATCAACTGCGCCGTCACCATGGCCGCCGAGTAGTCCTCGGCGATGAGGCGCCCTACGATACCCGCCTTCTCTATGTTGCTGCGAACCACCTCGAGCCCGGCGGGCGTGGTAGAAAAATCTGCCGGAATAACTGGGCCGCCTGCGAAACCATCTTCCACCACCTCGGTAAATCGGGTCGATGGCGAATAGAGTGATTTAACCTGGGCACGATCGACACCAGGAATGAAGAACAGCTGGTCGTGTACCTGCTTTAAGGTATCGAAAAAGTTGGGGTTAAAGATGTTGCCACTGGTATCTTCCACCGCCACCATGATGCTATTTGCGCCGCCAAACTGCTTCTGATGCTTCAGATAAGTCTGCATATAGCTATGATTAAGCGGGATATTCTTAACGAACGCCGCATCCATCTTCAGATGGCTGGCCTGAAAGCCGAGAAACAGGGTTGCCAGCAAGAAGGCGAATATCACATAGGCCCGTTGCCGAAACAGGAAGGATTCTAATCCATTAACTAATTTATCTAACATGCCATGGCCTTATTATTTTTGTTGTAATGCAACTAAGCCTTTGGTACCGGCAATCCAAAGTGTACCTGACTTATCCTGGCCGATAGCGACCAGGTTTTCCCCCTGACGCTGAGTCACCATAGTCACGCCATCATCGGCGGTTACGTCGATCACCACGCCGCCATTGCCGACCAGCCTGACCTTATCGTCACTTAGCACAATTCCACCATTCAGCGTCGACTTGGAAGGCAGCTCGATCGCCTGCCACTGCTCTAGGTCGCCGGCGCTCTTAAACAGGTGCCCACGCAGGCCAAGCACATAGATCCCCTGCTTGGCCACTAAGATATTAAACAGCGAGCCCTCATAGGGAAACTCGATGCGCTGCCAGCTAAGGCCATTGTCTTGTGACTCGGCCGCCAGACCAAGTTCACCCACCATCAACAGGCGGTCATCGGCTAGACGCACCACACGATTAAAGTGGGGTAATAATGTACTGCGCTCTTTTAGATACAGGCTTTCATCTTCCGCCTTGAGTTCATCGAGATAGGCCTGATCCTCTTCGTATAAGAGCTCGGTATGAAACTCCTGCTGCCACTGTTTACCGCCATCCTGGGTGCGATAGAAGAGTCCATAGGCGCCAATCGCTATGCCATGGTTGGCGTCGAAGAAGAGCACATCCAGGAAAGGCTTTTCAATCTCGGGGGAACGCATCTGCGCCACCCAGCTCTTGCCCCCGTCCTGGGTATGTAAGATGGTGGCATCGTGACCCACAGCCCACCCCAGTTCTGGCGTCAGCAGCGTCGCCTTGGTCAGCAAGGCGCGACTCGGTGAGATCACCTGCTGCCAGCTGTCGGTAAAACGAAATAGATGACCACGATCGCCCACGGCAATCATAGTTTCTCCCTGCTTGGCAATATCCAATACCAGGGATTGTGTCGCCAGCGGCTGAATATCGGAAGATGCCACCTCGGTTGCCGCTTGGGCCCCGGCTAGGGTGACAAAACACAGAGAAGATAAAGCGACAAGCCGAAGCATGCTAAACCACATACAAACTTCCTTTCGTAAAATGAGGGGCCAACAGGCCCCTCTCCCCTAAGTTCTTAAAAAGTACTTAAAAATAAGTGCTTAACGAACGAGTGCTTAACGGATGCCAGCACGTCTCAATGCCGCTGGCGTAAAGTTCGCTTCGCTCAGCTTGGCATCGAAGTTATACATACGACCCTCGTTATCCAGACCCATGGCCAGGTAACGACGAGACTGCAGATCGTGGATCACTTCAAGTGTGGTCCAGTGAGTCGGCACTTCGTAGTAGTTGATGGCGTGTGCCACGGCTACGCGATAAAGCTCATCACGGTTGTCATACATGTCTGCCATAGCCACCTGCCAAGAGTCCTCATCGAGATAGAAGACGCGGGTCTTGTAGATGTGACGCATACCATCCTTAAGCTGTGCCTTAACTTCCCATACGCGGTGCTTTTCCCAGCGCACATAATCTGGGTTGATATGACCTGGCTTGAGGATCTGCTCATATTTCAACTTGTCTGAGTGCAACTTGTAGTCGTTGTAAGGAATGTAGATCTCCTTCTTACCCACAAGCTCCCAGTTGTATCGAACCGGTGAGCCGTTAAACATATCGAAATCATCTGTGGTGCGCAGACCATCAGATACGGTGCCCGGCGTATCGAAGGCAACGTTTGGCGCCTTACGAACGCGGCGCTGTCCTGTGTTATAAGTCCAGGCCTGACGTGGCAGTGCTTCCTGATCCATGGTTTCTTTAACCAACAGCGCGGTACCCGCCAGACGTGCCGGCTGAGTCACCACCTGCTTAAAGTAGAACAGGGTATTAGACTCTTTTAACTTATCCAACGTCATTTCGGGACGCGAATATTGAAAGCGGATCTCTTCGGCGGTTTCCACCAGGGTGTAACCACCAGATGCCGTTGGTGCCGCCTGACTACGGGCCGTCTCGACGTCTACGCCACGAAAACGCAGCACATGGTTCCAGATGGCTTCAAGCCCATTTTGTGGCACCGGGAAAGGCACGCCAATTGAGGCACCAGAGATCCCGTTGCCGTCTGCCACTAGCTCGGCACGTGTGGCATTGGCCTTGGTTGCGTCGTAGACAAACTGAGGCACGGAAGCGGTACGACGTGTCTGGTAGACATTCATCTTGTAGGTATCAGGGTACAGTTCGAACAACTTCATCTGACCTGGGGTCAGGTAGTCTTTGTACTGCGCCTTGTTAGCATTGGTAATGGTAAATTCAATCTTGTCGTTCGGGAAAGGATCGGGATGATGCATTCCCTTCTCGTAGCCGGCGACAGGTTTAGTGATACCACCATCCCAAGCCGGAATAGAACCATCGGCGTTGCCCTCCTTTTCACCGCCAAGTGGCGTGAGTTCGGTGCCAAGCTTGGCCGCCTGCGCCTCTGAAACTTTCGCAAAGGCTGTTGGTGCGGTCAATGCGACTATCACAGCAGCCGACAATAGTGTTAGTTTTTTCATTCTTATTGTCCTTGTGAATTAGATTGAATACTTGATGTTAAACGACACATAATCGCGATCTGACATCAGATTCGTCGTGCCGACACCACCGAAGAAGGAGTTGTATGAGAAATCTGCGCCCCAACGACTCTGATAATCGAAGTTCACGCCAATAGCGACGGACTTCTTACCTTCGGTGAACAGGAACATAGGATCTGGGGTGATCCCGTCAACATCATGGGAGAAGATGATGCGCGGCGACATGTTTACACCGGCAAACAGGTTGTTGTAATCGGCCTTGGCGACTAAACGATAACCCCAGGCAAAATCCGTTGGGAAAGGATTCGTTTCAGGGCCGTTATGTACCGCCTCGATGATACCAGGCATATCTGGGTTACCGCCCGAACGCGCCGTGCCAGGACCATTGAGACGCAGCTCATCGAAGCCTGGCATGTCATGGATCCAAACGCCACCTACCTCGGCCAGCATCACCAGATTATCCATGCCCAGTGTCGGACCGAACAGATGGGTAAAGGTTACCTGTGCCTGAGTGGTATCGCGGCGGATATAGCCTTCTGCATATTCGCCCGGTCCATAATTCTGCACCTGTGAGATCCCATCGAGATCGCCTCTATAGTGCGGGAGGTTAGGATCAATGTTCGCTAATTGCTGCGGCATCGCCGCAAACAAAAGCTCAACGTCATCAATTTGTAATGGTTCATCCAGTCTATGAGCAATTTCACCGGCAACGGAGGTATCGCCAATCAGAGTGTTGAAACTAAAGCCGTAGAGTTGAATATCTTCAGGGTAAACGATTTGCGCCTTTGAGAAGGTCTCTAAACCGAGCAATGTTTGACGATCCACTGTTGCCCCAGTACCACCAAGCATTCCAAGTTGTGCCAGATCTGCACCTATTGCTTCGGCAGTAAAGTTAGCAGTAGTGCCGCTGATCAGCGGACGACGGCTATGATAGTTCATGTAGTAGAAGCCAAACTCTGTCTCGCCCAGCTCTGGTGCGTAATAACCCAGCTTGATACCGTACTGACCCGAATCGCTGGCGCTCGCCTGATCTTGCATCAGGGTCACCTTAGTCGGGTAGGCTAACGCCAATGAACCCAGTGTCGCCGCATCGTACTGACCCGATGCCACCATGGCCGCCAGCTTCTGATACTCGTCTATCAGGAACTCTAGGTTGATGTCAGGGTTGGCATTAAAGCCCAGCTGGGCATTTTGTGAATAGCCGCCGTAACCGGCAAAATCGTTAGTCGAGAAGTATGAGCCAGGGGTGGGCACCCAAACTGGCTCCCAATCATATTGATAGAAGGCTTCGACAGAAAGAGACTCTGTTACACCCAGTGACGCCCAAATCATGCCTTGTGGTCTAAAGGCTTCTTTAAGCTCGGCGCCCGGTGCATTAAGGATGTTAAGATCGACCGGGTTGATCACCCCGATGCCGTGCGGAATTAGTGTGCTTTCGCCCCATGACACCACCTGGTTACCGATACGCACGCTCAGTGGGTTAGCACCGTCGTTGAAATCGAAATCGCCATAGATGAAGGCATCTAACAGGCGCACATCTTTACACTGTACCTTAGAGGCTTCCGAGTCGGCACAAGGGTCATACTCCTTGCCGGTTATCGGGTCGCTGTAGCCATAGCTGCCGTTGTTGGCCTTCTGATCGTAGAAATACATGCCACGGGCAAACAGACCGAAATTTTCATACTTAAGCGACAGTTCATGCAATCCCTTGAACACCATTGAGGTTACGTCACCCTGAGAATAGAGCATGTTACTCAAGTCACCGTTGCTCGAGTAAGAACCCGGCTGAGCCCAAATCTCGGCCGAGGTATATTTAGTGTTACCGAATGCGGAATAATTTGACCAGTCGAAGCGCGGGTGATTCACCTTACCAATCTGGTTATCCCAGTCTCGCTCCTCAACACGCCAGCTTGCACCGGCACTGAATGTTGAATCGAACGAGCCTTGCACTTCTCCCCAATCGAACGACACGGCTTGCACGCCTGATGTCGCTCCAAGACTCAACGCTGCGACGATCCCCAAAGCTAGCGCTGACTTGTTAAAGCCATTTTTAACGTTTTTCATTTTAGCTCTTCTCCGTAACCTGCTGGATTCTTTGTTATAGGAATGATGGCCAACATCTTGTTAGCGTACAGGTAACACCATTGTTACAGCATTTAGGGGTGATGAGCAAGGCGAAAAAACAGAAAATTACCTTGATATTTGTACACTTAAGCTAAAGGGCTTACGTAAATTCAAACACACGATTTAAATCCTTTATAACAAGTCGTACCAGATGAAAAACGTCCGTTGAAAAAGCAAGCATAAACAGGTAATTAAACTTGTATCCTAGTGAACTGAGGCAGAGATGAAACGAAATCACTCGTTTGAAGTATATACTCTAAAAAACTTAGAGCTGGGTGAGGGAAACGAGTTGACCCTCATCATCGAGTTGTAGACGAAAGTAACCCCTGATACCGGAGGTTGTCAGAAAGGGTCTGAAGTGACGGGCGTGGATCCACAGTGTCTTACCAGAACTATCTTTCACCTCAATCTTATCAATACTGCCTTGATAATAATTGAGAAACTCCTGGTAACTCACCTGCATGGGAAAGGTAAATATCATCATAATCTATCATCTAACAGTAAAAGGGGCGAGATGCCAAGCACCCCGCCCTCTCTATCTTAGGCCAATCGCTAGCCCATAGGCTAGGCGCTTATCTAGGCCCGTAATCTTAGGTCTTAGGCTAAGAGCGCTAAGCTAGGGCCTTAGACACCTTCTCATAGAGGTCTTTCGACAGATCCGGTAAGGCCAAAATCTCTTCCAGGGCTGCTCGCATTAGCCTCTGGCGCTGCTCATCAAACTTCTTAAACTGAATAAGTGGTGTGATGATGCGTGCCGCTACCTGAGGGTTCAGGGTATTGAGCTTGATGATCGCCTCGGTCAGGAAACGATAGCCGCTGCCGTCGATGCGATGGAACACCTCAGGGTTAGCTGCCGCAAAGGCGCCGATTAAGGAGCGTACCCTGTTTGGATTGGCAAAGCTAAAGGCACTATGTTGAGTAAGCTCTCGCAGCGCATCGCAGCGATCTACACCCGGGCAGCACGCCTCCAGCGTCAGCCATTTATCCATTACCAAGGGGGTGTCGGCCCATTTTTGCTGAAAATCTTGCAGCAGGCTGGTACGTAACTCAGACTGCTCGAGGTTAAGCGCAGCCAGCGCGCCCAAGCTATCTGTCATGTTAGCTGCCTGCTCATATTGATGCTGCGCCAGGCTCTGATGCGCATCCGAGGTCTGTAGCAATAATCCCAGACAAGCATTCTTAAGGGCCCTTGCTCCGGCGCTGTCAAAAGATAAGAGCTCACGATAACGTGCCAGCAACTCATCTTCACAACCTGAGGCGATCTCCTCCAGCATAAATTCGCGGGCCGATGCCAGGGCGTCGAGATCCACGCGGCTCACCTGCTCTACCAGGGTATTCAGGCTAGGGAACTTAAGCACCTCGGCGAGCAGCGCCTGATCCAGTTGCTCGTCTAGCAGCAAACCTTTAACGCCATCGACCAAACGAGGGTCGACGTACATCGCTTTTTGCGCCTTAAGGTGCGCCACATTCTGCCAAACCGCCTGACTAAAGAGTGCCGCCGAGGCCTCCCACTTAGCCACCTCGCTGCTGGCGTAACGCATCAGATGGATCAGTTGATCCACGCTATAGGCGAAGTTGAGCCTCACCGGCGCCGAGAAGTTTTGCAGCAGCGAAGGCACAGGTTGCTCGCTCATGTCACTAAACACTAGCTCTTGCTCGGCCTCTGTGATGCTAAAGACCTGACTGAGGAGCGAGCGGCCATCGCTGCCGATAAGCTCGAGATCGAGCGGAATGTGCAGCGGCAACTTCTCACTCTGCTCCGGCGTCGGTGGCGTATGTTGACGCAGACTCAGGCGATATTCCTGTTTTTCGACGTCATAGCGCTCCTCAACCGTGAGTTCTGGGGTACCAGATTGACTATACCAGCGTCTGAACTGAGTCAGATCCACGCCGCTGGCATCTTCCATCGCCGCCACGAAATCATCACAGGTGACCGCCTGACCATCGTGGCGCTCGAAGTAACACTTCATTCCGGCCTGGAAGCCCTGCTCACCCAAGAGGGTGTGCATCATGCGGATCACTTCTGCGCCCTTGTTATACACAGTGACGGTATAGAAGTTATTCATCTCAATCACAGATTCGGGACGAATCGCGTGGGCCATAGGGCCGCTATCTTCGGCAAACTGCTGGTTCTTTATGACCTTAATGGCATGGATACGGTTGACCGCCCTTGAGCCCACGTCTGAGCTAAACTCCTGATCGCGAAATACCGTCAGGCCCTCTTTGAGGCTCAACTGGAACCAGTCACGGCAGGTGACACGGTTGCCCGTCCAGTTATGGAAATACTCGTGTCCCACTACCGACTCGATACCGTGGTAATCCTCATCCGTCGCCGAGTCTTTGTCCGCCAACACATATTTAGTGTTGAACACGTTGAGGCCCTTATTCTCCATGGCGCCCATGTTGAAGAAATCCACCGCGACTATCATGTAGATATCCAGATCGTATTCGAGATCGAAGCGGCTCTCGTCCCAGGCCATCGACTTCTTCAGCGATGCCATGGCGTGGTGTGCCTTGTGCAGATTGCCCTTGTCGACAAAGACCTGCAGCGCAACCTCGCGGCCACTCTTGGTGGTAAAGCTATCGTCCAGCAGATCGAAGTCCCCTGCTACCAGGGCAAACAGGTATGCCGGTTTCGGGAAAGGATCTTCCCAGCAAACAAAGTGACGCCCGCCTTCAAGATCGCCAGTGTCGACGCGGTTACCGTTACTCAAGAGGTAAGGAAACGCCGCCTTGTCGGCTTCGATACGCACCTTGTAGACCGCCAGTACATCGGGGCGATCCAGGAAATAGGTGATGCGTCTGAAACCTTCTGCCTCACACTGAGTACAATAGGCGCCATCTGACATGTATAGGCCTTCTAGCGCCAGGTTAGCCTGGGGATCCAGCTTAGTCACTATGGTCAGTTCGAAGTCAGCTAAGTCGGTTTCTATGCTTAACTGGCCATCGGTGACGCGATAATCATGAGTCTTACCATTAAGCAGTAGCTGGCTCACGCTCAGCCCTTCACCATCAAGCTCCAACGTCTGGGCGGCGTCGTTTAAACGCTTCACCTGACTCACCGCGGTGACCTGAGTATTGGCACCATCGAGCACGAAAGAGAGCTCCACATGAGAAATTGTGAAATCCGGTGCGCGATAGTCTTTTAAATATTTGGCCTTAACCTGTGCCATTTAGATTCCCTCATCTGAAAAGATTATAAAAAAACGCGCCAATAGCGCGTTTTTAAAAAATTTGGCTCAATATTATTTCGCCTGGTTTTTAGCCACTCTTTCCATATCCACTAAATCCAGAGTGATATAGACTGTCTCGTCGAGAAATGCGTCCGGCGCCTTCACATCTTCTTCGGCGTCATCCAGAGACTTAAGTGCCTCTAGGCCTGCCACCGCACGGCGCTCGTTGAGGCGAACAAGTTGCTTCTCATCATTCGCTTCGCGCTCGGCCACACGCTCTTTCTCTACCAGAGAGACGCTGGTTTCTTTGTGGCTCTTCTTAAACTCGGCAATATCTTGATCGATATAGCCAAATTCAACATCTTTCTTGATACGTTGCTGGTGACGCGAATCGAGGTTGGTCACTAGCTCAGGGGTAATATCCCCAAGCGTACCGTATTGGGCCACAGGCACCTTATCCCAAGGCAAGGCGTTGGCTTCCTCGGCTTCACCGTATTCGCCCGGCTCGAGTGCACTCGGGAACGGAATATCCGGTGTCACACCTTTGAGCTGAGTGCTACCGCCGTTGATACGGTAAAACTTGGCGATGGTGTACTGCACATGGCCGATAGGCTTGTCATACATATCATAGATACGGCCCAGGCTCTTATGCTGCTGCACTGTGCCCTTACCAAAGGTCGACTCACCCACGATAAGCGCGCGATCATAGTCTTGTAACGCGGCGGCGAAGATCTCTGACGCCGAGGCGCTGTAACGGTCTACCATCACGGTGAGCGGTCCTGAATAGGTCACACGGCCGTCGTTGTCGCGATTTTGCGACACCTTACCGTTAGCATCACGGATCTGCACCACAGGGCCTTGCTCGATAAACAGGCCTGTTAACAGCGTCGCCTCGGTTAATGCACCGCCGCCATTACCGCGCAGGTCAATAACAACACCTTCAACCTTGGCCTCTTTGAGCTTGACTAACTCTTTGGTGACATCTTGAGACAGGTTCATGTAGAAACCTGGGATCTTAATCACCCCAACCTTGCGGCCGGCATAATTACCGGTTTCAGGCTCGATCACCTCTGAGGTCGCGGCGCGATCTTCTAAACGGATCTTGTCACGTACTATGGTCACGTCGATTGGCTTGGCAGAAGAGCCGCCCTTCTTAGGCAGGATCTGCAGAATGACCTTACTGCCCTTAGGCCCTTTGATCAGCTCGACCACGTCATCCAGTCGCCAGCCGATCACATCGACTATCTCTTTACCTTCCTGGCCGACACCCACGATACGATCTTCCGGTGCCAGCTTTTCGCTGTTGGCCGCGGGGCCGCCAGCCACCAGGCTCTTGATCACTGTGTAGTCGTCATCCATTTGCAACACGGCGCCTATGCCTTCGAGGCTCAGGTTCATCTCCATCTGGAAACGTTCGGCGTTGCGTGGCGACAGGTAACTGGTGTGCGGCTCGACGCTGCGAGAGAAGGCGTTCATCACACCTTGGAAGACATCTTCACTCTTGGTCTGGCTAAGACGCTTGATGGCATTGTTATAGCGCTTCTCGAGCACCTTAACGATCTCATCCCAGTTTTTACCGGTCAGCTTAAGGTTTAAGGCATCG
Source organism: Shewanella aquimarina (assembly GCF_023349185.1). Lineage (GTDB taxonomy): Bacteria > Pseudomonadota > Gammaproteobacteria > Enterobacterales > Shewanellaceae > Shewanella > Shewanella aquimarina. The sequence continues at coordinate 19,752 of NZ_JAKIKY010000018.1, forward strand.
TACTTGACGCGTTGACGCCACAGCTCATTGAGCTCGGCCTCATCTTTTGGCCAGGCGGCGTCATCTCTGTCGTACTGATAGCTGTCGCCGGGGGCGTTGAAGTCCATCTCTTTGTCGAGCAGAGATAAGGCGTAGGCAAAACGGTCATAACGACGCTGCTGCACCAGATCGAAGATCTTGTAGGCGGCGGTGAGATCACCGCTTTTCAGCATGTCGTCAAATTGGGTCGCATAAGGCTTGAAACTGTCGATATCACTCTGAAGCAAGACATTGCGGCGATAATCGAGCTGCTTAAGGTAACGCTCGAACACCTGCTCGGAGAAGGCATCGTCCAGATCGAATCTATGATAATGGGCGCGAGTGAACAGACCCGTCACTCGCTTGCTCGCTACTTTATGTTGCGGCTCTTGCGTTAGAGAGGGCAACTCGCTAGATGGAATACTGGGCGTCAGTGCCCATGCCGAGAATCCTACAAAGATGCTGGCAATGGATGCTGCCAGAGTGAGTTTTCGCATCAACAAGTTACTCCTTTTAAACGATGAACAGTTATAACAGGATATGCTCTACCGGGACTTTTACCGTCAATCCTGAATCTAACTGTACTTGAACATCTTCTTTCTTGATGTCCAGGACAACACCTGCAACAGGTGATTTACCTAGTTTGACACTCACGCGTTGATTTGGTTTCAACTCGGTCAGTGTTGCCGGGGTTAAATCCTTGGCTTCAACCTGTGGCTTAGCCGCTTTAGGCGCTGGTTTGCTGCTGCGCTTAGGCTGTGGCTTCTTGAAGGCTTTCTTCTCAGACTTAGGACCAGGCTTCTCAGCCTTTTCTGCCGCCGCTTTCGCTGCACGCTTTGCCTTAGCCTTCTCTTGACTCTCCTTCAGTGTAGCCTGTGCATGGTCAATATGCTCTTGCTCAAGCTCGCCACACTCGTTGCCGTCGAGATCGACACGCTGTGCCCCAGCCTTAACCCCTTTCAGGTAACGCCAGCTACTGGTGTAACGGCGTAAGGCGATTCTTAATTGCGTTTTACTGACTTTAGAATCATCAGCTAACCTTTCAGCCAAGTCTTGAAACAATCCTATTTTTAAAGGCTTAGTTTCACCTTCAGCGATAAAGCATAAAGGAAATGTTTCATATAAATACGCAAGAATTGCGTTGGTGTCGGTCAACTTTTCTGTTGATTCCATCATTACTTCCACAGTTTAAAAGGGACTATCACCTCGCCGGGTTAACGTCGGCACTGGCGTGTCGTTCATATTGGTTAGACATCGGGTCGCTTACATGCCGCTAGGCGGCGACCACACAATCCAACATACCTTATCAATTACAGTCAATAAACGCCATGTATTCATTTCAACTAATGAAAAATCTCACGGCGTGTTTTTGAATTCATCAAGCGGCCTATTATAAGGGCGCGCCAGACGAAAGCGACCATCAATTGTGCAAAATTGGTTGTAGTTTAAGCAAATAAAGCCTTTTCCAGACTTTTTACGCAGGACTCTAGCCCCAATTGATCCGCCTCGTCGAAGCGAGAGAAGGAGGGGCTATCAATATCGAGTACGCCGATCACCTGACCGTCACGGCGCAGTGGGATCACAATTTCCGAGTTACTGGCGGCATCACAGGCGATGTGACCGTCGAAAGCATGGACATCTTCGATGCGCTGAGTGGTATCACTCTGGGCCGCCGTGCCACATACTCCCTTCCCCACCGGAATACGGGTACAAGCCACTTTGCCTTGGAAGGGGCCCAGCACCAGCTGATCACCTTGCAGCAAATAGAAACCGACCCAGTTAATATCATCCAGATGCTCGTTGAGCAGCGCCGAGAAGTTTGCCATCGCCGCGACGAGGTTATCTTCGCCGCTAAACAGGGCTTCAACTTGACGGGTAAGCGTCGTGTAACAAGGTGTACTCATACAAATTTCCTAACAATTTATGTTTTCGTTTCAGCTTTCTTGGCGGGTTTCTTTGCCGGTGCAGCCTTAGTTGCTGCGCCGCCTTTCAAGAGTCCCATGAGCTGATCTTTATGTTCTGCCATGTAGAAACAAAGTTGTTCTAATGCATTTTCATCTAAGCCTAAATCAACTTGCTCAATAAAAGGAAGAAGATTATCCGCGATATCGAGCATCTTATCGTAGGCATCCGCCTCCTTCTTAGATGTGAATGTCATCTTCTCCACCCCTTCTCTGACTACGACAAATTTCGTTATAACTGCCATATTCGCCCTCACACTGTTTTTATATACAGTTGTAGAATCTCATAAATACAACTTCTTATGCAAGTCTCAAACTTTATCTGTTAGAATCTGCGCAACTATTAGCTCCGGATTTGGGAGCCACCTTATTAGGGCCTGTTGATCTTTCAAGTTTAATTTTTGTTCAATCTAAACGCATTTTGCGCGAGGCGAGAGTCATGAAGCATAGTTACTCTATGTGAATGGCGAGCAACAAAGTGCAGCGCGCGTTTAGATGAACCCTTTGGGCAGCTTTTGTAGGCCATTTCTACTGCGTTATCGCCCGTTGGTGTAGAATACTACACAACACAGGCTCTGCCTTGTATAAACCACCTACAAATTGCTGCAAAAACAAACAGCAAAGCTCAACAGGCCCTAGGTATTTCAATAGATTGACTATAGTAATATCTTATTGGCAATAGATTACTGGTCTATATCAAGAAATTCTCACTATTGATATAGCCTTAGATGACAGGAAGCGCCCCAGAACAGATATGAAAACAGAGGTGTTAGATAAGAGTATCGTTCTTTGCCGTGCTTGCGATCTGGTCGTGAGAAAACGCGCCTTGCCAACTGGGGTGCGGGCCCTCTGCCCACGCTGCCATACCAATCTCTATGATACCCCCTACTGCTCCGTCAACGGCATGTTAGCCCTGTGTATCACTGCGCTGGTGCTCTATTTTCCCGCCAACTTTTTTCCTGTGCTCGAGATGCATTTTCTCGGCAGCATTCGTACCACCACCATAGCCGGAGGCGCCATGGCCGTGGCCGCTCAGGGCTATTGGGTCGTGGGCATTGCCGTATTGGTGGCGGCGGTGATCGCCCCCGGCCTGCTTATTTTGTCGATACTCACCCAGGTGCTGATCGTAAAATACCGACTCAAGATCCCTTTCTTTCGCAATATCTATAAGAAGCTGCTGAAGCAGCACAGCTTATTGGCACAGCTCTCCATGCTTGAGATCTACATGATCAGCATATTCGTCTCGGTATTTCAGCTCTCAGATTACACCGATCTCTATTTCGGAATCGGCACTTTCTGTTTCACCATGTTGTTTATCATGGTGATCTTCATGCAACGGGAATATGACATAGAGCATATGTGGAGCGTACTGGATGAGTAAGCTCAGCAGGCCTCCCCAGGGCGAATCATTGGGGCTGACCAACTGCCCTACCTGTAAGTTTCTGTGCCATCTCGATCAGGGCAGCTGTCCACGCTGCGGACAGGCGGTGCAGAGCCGGGATCGCACCAGTGTGCAAAAGAGCTGGGCACTGCTGATCACCGCCGCCATCTTGCTGTTTCCGGCGAATCTCTACCCCATCACCATCATGACCAGTCAGGGGCAGGTACGCCAGGACACCATCTTCAGCGGCATTAACCACCTGGTGCACCTAGACCTTTTACCTATTGCCATTATTCTGTTTACCGCCAGTATCTTAGTGCCTATGTTGAAAATTTTTGGCCTGGCGCTTTACCTGACGGCGATCAGCTATCGCCTGCCGATCTCGAAAAAAACACTTATGGCTGGCTTTCATATCATCGAATGGATAGGTCGCTGGTCCATGCTGGATCTGTTTGTGATCTCCATTACCGCGGCGCTCATTAACATGGGACAGATTTGGGATGCCAAGCCGGCGCCTGCGGCCACCGCCTTCGCCTTGGTGATTCTGTTAACACAGCTGGCCGCAAAAGTATTAGACACGCGTTTACTCTGGGACCGATTGGAATCGAAAGATGACACAAATTGAAACACCAAAAGTCGTTAAGAAAAAACTCTTCTCTCCCATCTGGCTACTTCCTCTGATCGCTTTGGCCCTGGGAGCTTGGCTCGGGATCAAGAGCATTCGTGAGTCCGGCGTCGAAGTGCGCATCCATTTCCCCAGCGCCACAGGGATAGACGTGGGTAAGACGCTGGTCAGATACCAGGGATTAACCGTGGGTAAGGTGGTTGATATCAGTATCGACGATCAACTCCAGGGCGTTTATGTGGATCTGCTGATGGATTATCGCTCGACCCCCTTCCTACGCGATGAGACCAAGTTCTGGCTGGTGACCCCTAAGGCATCGATCACGGGTGTAGAAGGGCTAGACGCCCTCTTCTCGGGTAACTATATCGCCATCCAGCCAGGCGAAGGCGATTACAAGAACGAGTTTACCGCCGAAGATCAGGCCCCGCCGGTGGCTCCTGGCTCAGATGGTTTGATGATCGAACTCACCAGCCCATCCCTCGGCTCTTTGGATGTGGGCTCTCAGGTGTTTTACCGTCAGATCCCGGTCGGAAAAATAGTCAGCTATCGCCTGGTGAACGACGACAGCATCCTCTTCAATGCTTACATAGAGAAGAAGTATGCCCACCTAGTAAAACAGGACTCACGCTTCTGGAATGTCTCCGGGCTGGCGCTGGACGCCTCGCTATCTGGCATCAAGGTTAAGACAGAGAGCCTCTCGGCCATCCTCGCCGGTGGCGTCAGTTTCTCTTCACAAAGCAGCAGCGAGCAGGCGAACGTCAATCAGACCTTCACCATCTTCGAGGATAAAGAGCATGCCCTGGGCGGCATTAGCTTCAGCCTCACGGCCGATGACGCAGATAGCCTAAGCACAGGCGCCGACATCGTCTATCGCGGCATCACCATAGGCCAGATCACCCACACCCAGCTAACCGAGTCAGGCGTGACCTTCGATGCAAATATCGCCACTCAATATGCCGAGCTTCTCGGCACAGACAGTCAATTCTGGCTCGAAGGTGCCGATCTATCGCTTAGCGGCATCAAGCATGCCAGCCGACTGGTTACCGGGAATGTGGTAGCCTTCATGCCCGGCAGCGGCGAACATCAGGCCAGCTACCCACTGCTGGCTAAGGCACCGCAGCACACACAGCCGCCACTGTTGCTCAGCCTGAGCGCCGAGGAAAACCCAGGGATCAGCGCAGGCGCCGAGGTGCGCTACAAACAACTGCCCATAGGTCAGGTCGACGGCGTCGAGTTTAAACCTGACTTTTCCGGCCTAGCCTACCGCATCCAGATCTGGCCCGAATTTGCCAAGCTTATCCATCAGGGGAGCTACTTCGTTGCCGAATCGGCCCTGGCGATCGATGCCTCCCTGGACGGCATCAAGGTCAATACCCGGGATCTGTCCACCCTCACCAAAGGCGCCATCAGCCTGATGCAGGGCCGCAGTAAGAAAGCCGTCAATCCTGAGAGATCACTGCCACTGTTTGCCAATGCCAAGCAGGCCGAGGGGTATCTGGCTAAGCAGAGTCGCCTCAAAATAGTGCTTGCGAGTCCGGATGGTGCCGGGCTCGCCGCCCACTCCCCTATCTACTATAAGAAGATGCAGATCGGTGAGGTGCAAGGAGTCAACTGGCGCGCCAGCAGCGAAGACTTTGCCATCGAGCTGGGTATCGACAAGCAGTTCGCCTCGCTGGTTAAGCCAAGCACCATCTTCTGGCGTAACGGTGCCCTGAGCGTCGATGCCAGCCTAAATGGCGTCAAGCTGGATGTAGCGCCACTTGAAGGCGCATTAAAGGGCAGCGTATCCCTTGGGCTGCTGGACAAAGACGATATCGGTAACCAGAGCCACCTCTATGGCTCAGAGACCTTGGCCCGCGCTAAGGCAACGCCCATCAGCATAGTTTTCGATGCCAGCACACGCCTGAGTGCCCACGCGCCGATCCGCTATCAGGGCCATCAGATAGGGCAAGTCGAGAGGGTAAAACTATCCCAAGACTTGCACAGTGTCAGCGTCGATGCCTACCTCTATGGCGACTACGCAGCGCCTTTCCTGGCCGACGATGCCCAATACTTTATCGTCGACGCCAATATCTCCCTCTCAGGCATCACGGCCGCCGAGACCCTAATTACCGGCCCCTATGTGTCCGTACTGCCGGGTGAGAGTGGCAACATAGTGCATGACTTTATGGGCAGCGTCGAGTCCCCGGCATTACTCGCCCAAGACGCACTCACCTTCACTCTGGTGGATGACAACCTGGGCTCGGTCAAGATAGGCACCCCTATCATCTTCCGCGGTATCAAGATAGGCGAAGTCAAGCAGGTACAACTGTCCTCCACTGGCACTCAGGTCGAGATGACAGCTCAGGTGGCCAGCGGGTATCGTCATCTGATCAATCAGAGCAGTCAGTTCTGGGATTTGTCGGGTATCAAGGTCGATCTCGGCCTCTTCTCCGGCGCACAGATCGAAACCGGCTCACTGGAGACTATCATCGCCGGTGGTATTGGCGTGGCAACCCAATCGGCGACCACGGAGCAAAATCGCATAGGTCAGCATCAGATCTTTAGCCTGCAGCCCAAACTGGATCCCGATTGGTTAAAATGGGCGCCAAATCAACAAAGTCTGCATTAAGGCTCACTAGTATAGAAAGGCAGGGAGTCGACTTGGTGGCTATGCTTTACATAGCCACCCATTAAGGAAACTAGCTGCCAACTTGTGCCCTAAGACCTGTTTTGCACCGCCGAAACCTGTTTGGCACCGCCGAGCTCACCTTATCCTGGAGTCGAAATGAGCAAAGATTTGCTACGCGAAGCCGCTATCAACCTCAAGAAAGCGGTCCCCTTGATGCTCAAGCATCAGATCCCGACGACCCCCACCAACTATGCCCTGTGGTATGCCTATGTCGGCCAGCAAAACCCCGAACTCATCACCAAGATGGATAAGATAGTCAATGAGCACAATACCTGCCCGCCGGTCACTGGCGAGCTGCTCTACCGCGAGCATATTGCCGATCCCAGCGAGGTTAACGTGCTCAACATGCGCCAGAATCTGGAGGCCATGACCATAGAGCTGTCACAGTCGATCAAGGATACCAACCAAGACGCTACCGCGTTTCAACAGAAGGTCAACAGCAACTTCAACCGTCTCAATCGCATCGAGGAGGAAGGCCTGAGCCTGGAGAAGGTATTGGGGCTGGTACGGGATCTGGTGAAAGAATCCGATGATATACGCCAGAGTACAGAGTATTTTACCGGTCGCCTAGACAAGGCCCAGGAAGAGATCGCCGCCCTGAGAGAAGCCCTGAAACAATCGGAACAAGACGTTTACCATGACGCCCTCACCGGCGCGCTCAACCGCCGCGCCTTCGACCAGGATCTCAAGGGCGTACTGGCTCAGAGCCCTGAGGGCACCTGCCTGATCTTGGCCGATGTGGACCATTTCAAGAATTTCAACGACACCTATGGCCACCATCTCGGCGACAACGTGTTAAAGGCGGTGGCCAAGCGCCTCAGCGAATCCTGCCGTGACGGGGTCAAGCTATATCGCTATGGCGGCGAAGAGTTTGCCCTCATCGTGCCCAACAGCCATCAACGCAAGGCCCGCCATCTGGCCGATGCCATGCGCCGGGCCCTGGAGAAGATCTCCCTCAAGGACAGACGCAAGAATCAGACAATCGATAAGATTAGCGCCTCTTTCGGGGTTAGCGAATGGAAGGCAAATGACACCTTCGAATCGCTTATCGAGCGCACTGATGGTTTCCTCTATGACGCCAAAAACCTGGGCCGAAACCGGGTAATGCCCCTCTAATCCCTACGATTGGAGTCGACCCGATGACTGGGTTGGCTCTGACGACGCGGGTAAACGCGTCGCCACCGCCTCCTCCATAGGCTCGGCAATCACCACGAAACGCTGGCGGCTCTGCCCGCCTAAGCTATCGAAGGGGTAGCAGGTCACTAAGGTCAGGCGCAGGGCATCTTCCTGAGCCAGCAGCGCCGTATCTTGTTCATCCACCACCTGAGTCCCCAGCACGCGATAATTCACTACCTGCGCCGAGGCATCCTGCAGGGTGATCACCTGCCCCGGGTAGATCCCCTCGAGCCTGGCAAAATGGGTATCCCTGTGACCGGCAATGACCGTATTGCCCCAGTGATTGATCTGATTATCCGCCAGGATCGCGGCAGGCCCGAAGGCCAGATTACGCCCCGAGGCGCCCGCCAGCACGTAGAGGGGCGCACCACGGCGACGCCCCTGCTCGTCGGCAAAATGCAATTTAGCTATCGGGTAGGTATCGGCCCAGCTCCATGGCTTGTGGGCTTTACGATCCGCTAGGGTTCTATCCCATGCCCGCTCAATGAGGAACTGAGCAAAATGTGCCTTGGCTTGCATATAACCTCCTTTAAAGATCAGTGTCATGGCCGCCATCAGTGCGGTCAACAGCAGGACATGCCTGAGTCCCAGGCGTCTGCGACGATTCATCATCAGGCCTCCTGGCGTCTGCGCCACAGCCCCTGCAAGCAGGGAAGATAACTCACCCAATAGGCGCCAATCAGCAGCAACATCATGGCCCCCAGCGCCAGATAGAGACGGCTCTCGGTAGCGGTTTGCGGCCACTGAGATTGCACAGGCATAGGTGCGGGTTTAAACAGCTCCAAGGCGTCCATCGCTTCGGGGCGTGAAGGTGTTTTATCCACCGCCACCAGGCTGGTGTAGGGGCTGACCAGGTGGTAATCCATCGCCAGTCGGGTGACACGCTCTTTTATCGCGGCTTGGTTCTGCACATTCTTGCTCAGTTGCAGGCTGGCAATTTGATTGCGCGCCCAGATGAGATCGATTCCCCTTGGCTTCTCGCCCCCCACCAAGGCCAAGCGACGCTGCCAGTGCTTGCCATCGAGATCGCCCGAGATGATCAGGGCATCACTTCGGGCTCGCTCCGCAGGGGTTAGCCTCATCGCCACCATGATGGGCTCATGGGCATAGAGATCGCCAATCTGTACCGGCCAGTAGTCGGGAATAGAGCCATCATCCAGGGTCAGTGTCACATCGCTAATCTGTGGCGATTCAATTTTCTCCAGCAGCTCGCCTATCTTGGCGTCCACCTCACTGATCTTGCCCACATAGGTATAGGTGCCACGTCCCGCCCTGGCGGCGCGCTCCATGAAGTAGCCATTCGGCGCCGAACCTATCCCTACGGTAAACAGACGCTGATGTCCGATATTGGCGGCAATAAGCGCAAACAGCGACGCCTCGTTACCCACGGCGCCATCGGTAATAAACACCACCTGCTTCAACCGCTCGGGTCTCCCCGATGAAGCAATGGACGAGACGCCTGTGTCCGGCTGACTCAGTGCCCTCAGCAGCGCCGGCGCCATCTCTGTGCCGCCATCGGCCTCAAGACTCTGCACGAACAGGTTGGCCTTGCCCAAGTTCGCGGCGGTGGCCGAAAGCGCCACCGGCGACAGGCTACGCACGCTGCTGTCAAAGGCGATCACATTGAAAGTGTCCTGACTACTCAGCCCGGCTAAGGCATTTAAGATAGCCGACTTTGCCTGCGCGATAGAGTCGCCGGTCATGGAGCCCGAGGTGTCGATGACCAAAGTTAACTCTCTTGGTAGACGCAGGCGTGCCTTATTCTGAGGCGGCATCAGCATGACCAGGGCGTAGCTGTCTTGCTGAGCAAGTTTTTGCATGCCTTGCTCGTAGCTCTGCGCCTCATCATTACCAGCGGATGAAACGGCTAGCGGCTGATGTGTCTTGCCCAGCTGAGCAAACATCACGGCGCTTGGCTGCTCGGCAAGCTGTGGGCGCCACTTGAGCAGAAAGTCTCTGTCAGGCCTGAGGCTAGAGGTGAGATTCAGGCCTATCTTGGTGCCGCCAAGCTGGGTTTGGCGCATCTGATGATAAGGGGTCTCCAGTCGGCTGATGGCCATACCCGCATCCAGTACCACATCCAGATAGAGCTTCTGCTCATCGCTCTGTGCGCCCTCATTCAGGGCGTTAAGTCCTTGTGCATCGTTAACTGATGCTTGTTCTAAGTCTGGAGCCTGCCCCTTGGGAAAGTATCTCGGGGTGATGGCCGTAGGAAAACGCAGGCTGAACTCGCCATCTTGATAACGCACCTGCTGCTGATAGGCGATCTCAACGACCAAGGCCTCGCCCGGGCCCAGATTCGCCACCTCTGAGGTGAAAATATTGGGTCTTTGCTGACTTACCAGGCTGGCCTTCTTGCCGCTGGCCTTTGCCTGTTCGAAGGTTTGCCTCGCCACAGCCTTGGGCTGGATCTCACCGATTATCACCCGCTGGCCGATATGCAGCTTGAGGCTGTCGACCGCCGCATCATGAGGCAGCGGAAATTGATAGCGGCCATTGAGCCAATGCTCGCTGTCGTTCACAAACACCTGCTTTACCGACACCCGATTGATCCAGCCGGAGATGTTCATCTGCACCTGGGTATCCACCGCAAGCGCCGTCGCCGGCAAGCCTTTGCCCAATTGAACGCCATTTAGACGATACTCGAGCATGCCCTGCCCCAGAATAGGTTCGTCGGCTACCGGTAGGTCAAAATGGTGCAGCTGCTCGTCAAATCTGGCACCTTGCACATTAGGTTCGGATAGCTGACTCATGCGCCCAAAGGCAGGCGCCGCCGAGCTGAGCGCAGTAACACTTAACATCAAGGCGGCAAGTACCAGACGCTGGCGAGAAAAAAACGCCCCCCTCGGGGGGCAAAGGTCGGTCTGGTTCATCCTGAAATACGGGCGTGGCAACATCTTATTTCTCCTTTTACGCGTTGCTTCATGGTGCAAAATCTAGTTTGAAGCCAGAGCGGTATCGCCAGGCAGCAACTTGATGGTCACGCGGCGATCGAAGAAATCATTTTCGAAGCTCTGCTCATCCTTAACCGGTGCGCTGGCACCATAGGCCTTGGCATCGAGCCTGGCCTCATCCACGCCTTTAGATACCAGGTAACTTCTTACCTCGGCGACGCGCTGCTCAGACAACGCCTGGTTATAGCTGCTGTCGCCGCGTCTATCGGCGTAACCAGTCAGATCCAGCTTGAGCTGGGGCGAGATTGCCATGGCATCGGCCACCTCATCGAGCTGCCCCTTAAAGTGAGGCTCGACGGTCGATGAGCCCGTCTTAAACTGGACGTTGAGCCCCAGGGCCAACTCTTCTAAACGGGTGCCTTGATGCTGTCTAAGCTGTGCCAGTTCTACCTTGGCCTCTTGATACTCCTGCTGCACCGTCAGCAGCGCCTCGTTTTGCTGCTTGAGCGCCATCAGGCGACTCTCCTTCTCGGCCAATGCAGCCTGCTGCTGTTTGATCTCGCTGTCGTTGGCCACCGTCTGGCCTATCATGCCACCGGTAAAGGCGCCGATAATCGCGCCCACAGGGCCGGCTACCACGGCGCCCAGCACTATGCCTGAGCCGACACCGATAAGCGCCTCTTCATCTGTCGTGCTGCTGTTTGTCGTTTGCGTCGCTTGAGTTGCGGGGGCAGCGAAAGCCATTGAGCTGCCAAATAATGAAACACTGATTAATGCGGCGATGATCTGCTTCTTCATGGGAAAATCCTCAAGTTGACATGGATGGGTTTAATCAGAACCTTGTGGTCCTGTCGATGAGGTCATTAAACATGAGTGAAATGGCAAGTCCGGGGTGCAAAAATGACGATGCGCAGACCAAATGTGGCAAGAAAATGGCATTTGTCTCGGGCCACTTTTCTCCCCGGCATTTTGCTGTATAGTCACACTCCAGAAACACTAAGCTGTAATGGATGGATCATGAAGCGTATTGCAATAGTTGAAGATGAGGCGGCTATCCGCGAAAACTACAAAGAGGTGCTGCAACAGCAAGGCTACTTTGTGCAGGCGTACGCCAATCGCCCCAGCGCCATGGAGGCCTTCAACACTCGTCTGCCTGACTTAGCGATAATCGATATTGGCCTGGAAGATGAGATAGACGGTGGCTTTACCCTGTGCCAGTCGCTCAGGGCCATGTCGAACACTTTGCCTATCATCTTTTTGACCGCCAGAGACAGTGACTTCGACACCGTCTGCGGCCTGAGACTGGGCGCCGACGACTACCTGAGCAAAGACGTCAGCTTCCCCCATCTGATCGCACGCCTGGCCGCGCTATTTAGGCGCTCGGACATCCAAAATGGCGCCAACCCGCAAGATGGCATGATAGAGCACGGCAACCTGACCATAGATGTCAACCGCATCCAGGTCTACTGGAAGCAGCAGCCTATCGAGCTGACGGTCACCGAATTTTGGATGGTGCACGCTCTGGCCAAGCGCCCCGGCCACGTGCGTAGCCGCCAGGCATTGATGCAAGATGCCAAGATCTATGTGGATGACAGCACCATCACCTCCCATGTGAAGCGGATCCGCAAGAAATTTATCAGCCAAGACCCTGAGTTCGATTGCATCGATACCGTCTACGGCATGGGCTACCGCTGGGATACCCAAGACTAAGCATGTTTAATCTGCCCATCGGCCTGCGCACTAAGGTCGCCATACTCTCTCTCTTTCTGCTCTGCCTGCCCTGGCTTGGCTACCAATATGTGTGGGAGATGGAAAAATACCTGCGCCACGGTCAGGAGAAGACCCTGGAGGGCACGACCCAGGCGCTAGCCACCGCCCTGCATGAACGTCCTAAGCTGTTCGACAAGCAGGCGAGTTTTCTGTCACAAGTCAAGAAGGGGCGGGATCTCTACGCCTACCCGTTAACCGGCCCTATCCATCTGGACGGCAAGCTGGGCGAATGGGCCGATAATCGTCACCGCGCTCTGACCTATGGCGCCGACCATCAGCTGTTTAAGGCAGATGACGGCAAGCCGCTCAACATCCGCTTTACCCACATGGTGGGTAAGTACGCCGGTTACCTCTATGGTTATTTCGAGGTGACAGATCCTAAGGTGATCTACCGCGGCACCAACAGCCTGCGCATCGACAACAACGATCATCTGGCCATCGCCACCCTGGCGCCCGATGGCCAATTTCGTCGCTATATCGTGGCCACCATACGCGACGGCTGGATCAGCGCCTTCGAGCTACCCGCCGATCCACGTAAGTCACAGCCGGTCACCCCAGAGGTGCGCATCCAGGGCAAGTGGCTAAAAACCGACAAAGGCTACAATATCGAGCTGAGGATGCCGCTGGAGATGGTGGGCAGCAAGCTGGGCTTTGCCATTGTCGATGTCAACGACAGGAAAAAACGTCATGTCGAGGCGATAGTCGGCACCTCGGCCACAGATGATGTCAGCAAGTTAGGTACTGTGCTCGTGCCCTCGCCTGAGATCGAGAGCATCATCAAGGGGATGAGCCATAACAGCTCACGGATCTGGGTGGTGGATCGCCACGGCCGGGTATTGGCAAAGTCGGGCGACATCTACAGCAGCACCAACGTGTGGGCGCAGACGGCGACCGAGCAGACGCCGGATACCTTCTGGGGCCGCTTTAAGCAGCAGTTCCTGCACCCGCTCTACTATCGTATTCTGACCACCCCACCTAAGCATTTCGTCGACTCGCTCAAGGACTCTACCGTGCTGGAGGGCAGCCATATCCGCAAGGCCCTGGCCGGCCAATTTGGCTCCACCTGGCGACTAACCCCGGACGGCAAGGCGGTGATCCTGGCCGCCGCCAGCCCTATCTGGATAGACGATGACGTGATGGGCGTGGTGATCGCCGAAGAGACCACCCACGGCATCCGCACCCTGCGTAACAAGGCGCTGGAGAAGCTGTTCAACGTCATCTTGACCATTATGAGCATGGGCACCCTGGCGCTCTTCTTCTTCGCCTCCAGCATCTCCAGCCGTATTCGTAAGCTGAGAGACGATGCCGAACAGGCCATCGACAGCCAAGGCAGGATCAGAAAGGCGATCGTCGGCTCCAAGGTGCGCGATGAAATCGGCGATCTCAGCCGCAGTTTTGCCAGCATAGTCGGGCGTCTGAGCCAATACACCCACTATCTGGAGAATATGTCTTCACGCCTGGGGCATGAGCTGCGTACCCCTGTGGCCGTGGTGCGCTCGTCCCTCGAACATCTCAACAGCCAGGATCTGCCGCCCCAGCATCAAAAGTATGTGGACAGAGCCCACGAAGGGGTGAGCCGACTCAACATGATCCTCAACAACATGAGCGAAGCCACCCGCCTCGAAGAGGCACTGACCGATGCCGAGGTGGACAACTTCCCCCTCTCCAAGGTGGTAGCCGGTTGCATGCAGGGCTATCAGATGACCTACGCCAATCAGGTATTTGAGCTGGAGATCGACAAGGACCCCATGACCATGCGCGGCGTTCCCGAGTATATCGCCCAGCTGATGGATAAGCTGATCGCCAACGCCATCGAGTTCAGCCAGAGCGATACGCCGATCAAGGTGTCACTCAAGGCCAAGGGCAGACAGGCGCTACTGAGCGTCAGCAATCATGGGCCATCATTGCCCGCCAACATGGGCGAGCAGATCTTCGAGTCTATGGTATCTGTACGTGCCCAGAAGGCGCAGGACAAGCCTCACCTTGGACTCGGCCTCTATATCGCCCGCTTGGTCACCTACTTCCACAACGGTACCATTCGCGCCGAAAACCTGATGCAGGATAATCAGGCCGTCGGGGTGGTTATCCATGTCCGTCTGCCGCTAAAGGCCTAATAAGGGTTCAGGACTAATAAGGCTCAGAAAAAGCGGAAACGACTCCAATAAATCTCACTTTCATTTAGCCGTATAGATGTTAAGATGGCTACACTTAGTTGCCAACACGAGAGTATGGGATGAAAAGAGAGACCAAAATAGTCAGCGTCGGCCGCGACAAGAAATGGAGCAAGGGGGTGATCAACCCGCCTGTGTTTCGCGCCTCCACCGTGGTGTTCGACACCATAGAAGAGATGCGCCACGCCACCAAGAACCGCGCCAACGGCGAGATGTTCTATGGTCGCCGCGGTACCCCTACCCACTTCGCCTTTCAGGCGGCGATTGCCGAACTCGAAGGTGGCGTCGGCACAGCCCTCTATCCCTCTGGCTCGGCGGCCATCTCAGGCGCCCTGCTCTCCTTCCTCAAGGCGGGCGATCATCTCTTGATGGTCGACACCGCCTATGAACCCACGCGGGATCTGTGCGACAAGCTACTCAAGGGCTTCGGCATAGAAACGACTTACTATAATCCCCTCATCGGCGACGGCATCGAGGAGCTTATCCGCCCCAACACCAAGGTGCTGTTTCTCGAGTCTCCAGGCTCCATCACACTGGAGGTGCAGGATGTGCCGACCCTGAGCACCATAGCCCATAAACATAATATGGTGGTGATGCTGGACAACACCTGGGCATCGCCAATCAATTGTCGTCCCTTCGAGCTGGGCGTCGATATCTCGATTCAGGCGGCGACCAAATATATCGTCGGTCACTCGGATGTGATGCTGGGCACGGCCACCGCCAACCAGGCCCATTGGGACCAACTGAGGGAAAACAGCTACCTGATGGGACAATGCACCTCGGCAGACGATATCTATCTCGCCAGCCGCGGCCTGCGTACCCTGGGCGTACGTATGGCCCAACATGAGAAGAATGGCCTCGAGGTCGCCAACTGGCTGGCCACACGCCCCGAGGTTGATCATCTGCGCCATCCCGCCTTCGACACCTGCCCTGGGCATGAATTTTTTGAGCGGGATTTCAGCGCCTCAAACGGCCTCTTCTCCTTCGTGCTCAAGCGCGGCAACATTAAGGCAGTCACCGCCTTCGTGGAAAACATGCAGCATTTCAAGATGGGCTTCTCCTGGGGCGGTTACGAGAGCCTGATCCTGGGCGTCTTCGGCATCGACAAGTTGCGCACCGCTACCCAGTGGGACAGCAGCAAACCATTGATTCGATTGCATGTAGGCCTGGAAAACCCTGAAGATCTCATCAAAGATCTCGAGGCAGGTTTTGCCCGCTATAATGCGGTTTTGCAAGGCACTGCCGGTGAGGGGCCATCAGCTTAGCTTGCTTAACTTGCTTAGCCCTAACCCAGCTTGATTCCATAAAAAACGCCGTCAGAGATGACGGCGTTTTTCTTCGATTAATATTGCTTGCTAATACAATTTATACCAATCACAGTAAACATGTGATCAGAAATAGCGCAGGAAAAACGCTTGAGAACAAAGCAGGATTTTTAGATAAGTAGTTATTCTACAATTAAAAATACTAATACAGTTATCGAGCGTTTTAACAAGCTAGAATGATCAATTATTTATTACGATTGGTATTAGTTAGGCGCTTGCGTCGCAGGCCTTGCTGCGGGCGCCTGCCAGGCCTGGGTGCCATAGAGCGGCACGGTCGACAGGCTGTGCTTATGGCTGCCATCTGTTTCCTTGGTGGAATAGGAGAGATAGATCAGCGTCTGATTGTCGGCGTCATAGATACGTCTCACCTTAAGCGATTTGAACAAGATGCTCAGGGAGGCCTTAAACACCACCTCACCGCCGTGACTCTTGTCTATGTTGGCAAGATCCGCTGGCAGAATAGGCCCTGTCTGGCGACAGGCTATGCCCATATCTGACGGGTCGGCAAAATCCAGGTTCGCCTCGATACGGCTGATATGACAGGTCACCCCGGAGATCTTAGGATCTTGCCTGGCCTCGATGATCACATCCTTAGTGGTAAAGACCCCTAGACTCACCTTGCCCACGTCATCGCCGCAGCCTGTTAGCAGGGTCATTGCCGCAACACCCATCATTCCAATCCAAGCTTTCATCTTCATTCCTTGTTGTCTCGTTGTTTTGTGGTCTTATTGCCTTGACGCCCTAACACCTTATTGCGTTAACCAAACACCTTCTGCGCCCAGCGCGTCAGTCCAGCCGTCACACTACCAAAATGATCGCCGACCACTATCTCAGTATCAGGATACATCTGCGCAATCTTCTGGTAAATCGCCGGGCTCTTTGCCGTACCACCGGTCACATAGATGATGTCCGCTTGTGACTGGGTTAATTCGCCTTGGGCCTGCGTCATCGCCTCGGCCATCAAGGACTGAATCAGGCTCACAGGCTGGGCGATCGCATCAACGAAACCTTGCTGGTCTACCTCGGCGCTCAGCGCCGCATCGACATAATCCAGACTCGTCTGAGTGGTCGCACTGTCCGACAGGGCAATTTTGGCGCCCTCTGCGCTGCGAACCAAGCGATAGCCGAGCTGATCCCGCTGCACCTTGAGCAAACGCGACAGCAGATCCGAGCGCTCGGCATCTTTAATCAGCTCCTCGAGCATCTTACGGGTCGTCAGGCTGACAAAGTCGCGCTGGGCACTGATGTCGTTGACCGCCACCGCGTTCCAAAAGGGCTGACTGGGTACCGGCAAGCCATTAACCATCTGAGAGCCCAGTCCCAAATAGGGCATAAAGGCCTTCATGGCCAGGACGATATCCAAGTCGTTACCTCCTATACGCTGCCCGCTGTGGCCGAGAAAATCCGCGCTGCGATCGGCCTTTGCCATATGGGACGGTCCCATCTTCACCACAGAGCAGTCAGTGGTACCGCCGCCCACATCCACCACAAGTACCGTCTTATCCTGGGTCAGGCTGGCCTCGAAATCCATTCCCGCCGCCAGGGGCTCAAACAGGAAACTCACCTCACTGAAACCGGCGCGTCTGGCGGCCAGTGCTAGGATGGCTTCGGCCTGGCGATTGCTCTCCTCGCCGCCTATCCCCTGGAAGTTTACCGGACGGCCGATCACCGCGTGGGTGGCACAGCCCTTGGCCCCTAGTTGTTTATCCGCTAAGGCCTTGATATGCATCATCATCAGGGTAACGATATCTTCGAACAGAGCTATCTGATCCGCTCGCAAACCTGTCGCGCCGAGGAAAGATTTGGGCGAGCGAACATAGAAACCCTCTTCCGGCATCTCCAGATAGTGCTGCACCGCCTGCTCGCCGACGAATACCGCCTGTTCATCGCTGTCAAGATCCAGCGCCTGACGGGCATGACGGGCACGGCTTAATTGAGCCGAGCGCAGCTTGGCATACTCGGCCTTTAAGTCACTGTGGAGCTGCTGATAGACGGCCTCGGCGATAAGCTCTCGATCGAAGGCATACAGGGTCGATACCAGGTAGTGAGAATCTCCCGACAGGGGCAAGAGGCGTACCTTGTCCCCTTCCATAATGCCGACGGCGCAGTTGGCGCTGCCATAATCGAATCCAACAAACATGCTAAGCGCTCCCGCCCATGAAAAAAGCCGAGAAAAATAACACACTCAGCATAAAAGACAAGCCGCCAAATCAAATATCACCAAGAATTATCGCCAATGGGAAATCGTCTAAACTTAAAGGGATATTGGGAGTCGTTATGCAGTATTTAAACTTGCGTCTACTAAGTTTTATCCCCCTGCTCTTGCTGATCCTGCTGAGCCAGGGAACGGCCGTGTCTAAGGCAGAAACTGCCGCGCAGCAAAATGACGCGCCCGCTACGGAAATCACGCCCCAGCCGATCCCCCTGCTGCAATTTAGCGGCGCCATAGGCCCGGCCATAGGCGAGTATCTCAGCGATGAAATTGACCAGGCCAACCGTCTGCCAAGAGACCAGAGACCGCCGCTGATCATGATAGTGTTAGACACCCCGGGGGGGCTGGTCACCAGTCTGAGAAGCATCAATCAGGCGATCCTTGCATCCGAGATCCCTATCGCCTGTCTGGTGGCGCCGCCGGGTGCCAGGGCGATGAGCGCCGGCACCTACATGCTCTACGCCTGCCATATCGCCGCCATGGCACCGGCCACCACACTTGGCGCCGCCACACCTGTGCAGCTGGGTATGCCCTCCTCGCCTCAAGACTCTGGCCCGGATTCAGGTTCAGGTGCTAAGGAGCGCGGCTCATCAGAAAAAGCCAGCCAAAAACAAGGCGCGCAAGAGGATGACACCGGCGAGTCCACGCCACAGGCAACCCCCAGAGACAACCAAGATGCCATGGCCCAAAAGGTGCTCAACGATGCCGTGGCCTATATTCGCTCTCTCGCGAAACTCAGAAACCGCAACGTTGAGTTTGCCGAGAAAGCCGTCATCGACGCCGCCACCCTCACCTCAGATGAGGCACTCGCCCAGAATGTGATAGAGCTGATCGCCGCCGATCCCGAAGAACTCGTGGCGAAACTCGACGGCTTTAACCTGGTGATAGACGGCGAGACTCAAACCCTGTCGCTGGCCGGGGCCAAATTAGTGCCCCACCAGCAGAGCTGGCGCAACCGTGTCATAGCAACCATAACCGATCCCAACATTGCCTATATCCTGATGCTAATCGGCATCTATGGCCTGCTGCTGGAGTTTTACAGCCCGGGCATAGGCGTTGCTGGCGTCACCGGTGGTATCGCCCTCTTAGTAGCCCTCTACGCCTTTCAGCTGCTGCCGGTCAACTACGCCGGGCTCGGGCTGATCCTGCTGGGCATAGCGCTTATCGTCGCCGAGTCCATGGTGCCCAGCTTCGGTATTCTGGGCCTTGGCGGCATCGCGGCCTTCGCTCTGGGCTCACTGTTTCTCATCGATGCACAGGCTGGCGATCTCGCCATCTCGCTGCCGCTCATCGCTGCGGTGACCGTCACCGCCTCGGGCTTCTCACTCTGGGTTCTCTCCAGCCTGTGGAAGGCCCGCAAGGCCGCCAATGTCAGCGGTGACGATCTGCTCATCGGCGCCAGTGCCCGGGTCGTCAAGGGCTTTGAGAAGTACGGCCTGGTTACCCTGGGCGGCGAATGTTGGCAGGCCAGATCCGACACTCAGACCCAGACCGGAGAAACGGTGCGGGTGCTTGGGCGCGACAAGCTCACCCTGATCGTCACACCAAAGGCGACCCAGCCCGATTCACACAATCCTTAGGAGGTAACCATGGAAGCCTTAGCCTACAATACCCAGCTCTTCTTCGTCGCCCTTATCTTCCTGCTGGTGTCACTACTGATCAGCACCTTCAAGATATTGCGCGAATATGAGCGTGGGGTGATCTTCATGTTGGGACGCTTCTACCGGGTCAAGGGCCCAGGCCTCATCATAGTGATCCCCCTGATACAACAAATGGTGCGCGTGGATCTGCGCACCGTGGTGATGGATGTGCCGACGCAGGATGTGATCAGTCGCGACAACGTCTCGGTACAGGTCAATGCGGTGATCTACTTTCGGGTGATCGATGCCCAGAAGGCGATCATCAACGTGGAAGATTATCTGCAGGCCACCTCGCAGCTGGCACAGACCACGTTACGCTCTGTACTTGGGCAACACGAGCTCGATGAGATGTTGGCCAATCGAGACATGCTCAACACCGACATTCAGTCTATCCTAGATAGCCGCACCGACGGCTGGGGGATCAAGGTCTCTAATGTCGAGATAAAACATGTGGATCTCAACGAGACCATGGTGCGCGCCATCGCCAAACAAGCCGAAGCCGAGCGGATCAGACGCGCCAAGGTTATCCATGCCTCAGGGGAAATGGAAGCCTCAACCAAGCTAGTGGAAGCGGCGCAGAACCTGAAAAAATCCCCCAACGCCATCTTGCTGCGTTACCTACAGACCCTCACGGAGATCGCCGGCGAGAAGAACTCGACCATCCTCTTCCCGCTGCCGATGGATCTGCTCAAGGGGGTACTCGGCCGGGCTAGCGAGCAGGAGAAGTCATCGGCTAAGAAAGCCGAGGATTAATGACCGAAGCGGGTCGCCTCGAATCGATTAAGCAGCAGATGCACCAGATAACAGGCCATCAGGGTCAAGACTATGGCGCCTAAGATACTCGAGGCGCGATAGAAGCTGCTATAGATCAGATCGTTATTCGGTGTCAGATTTTGCCCATAGAGGGTGCCCAAGGTGGTCATGGCGCCAAATCCGACACCGGAACCCATCGCCTCGGTGACGTGAGCCTGACTAAACAACAGAGTCACCAACCAGAACAGCGGCAGCAAGAGCACCAGCTCGTGGGCCCAGGTATAGAGCAGCAACTGCATCAAGACACCACAACTCACCCCCAGCACAGTCCCAATGGCGCGGCGTCTGGCGTACCCCAGGGCGCCGTTCCAGTGCATGGGAAAGAGCAGCAACAGGGTCGTCGCCTGAGCCGCCAGCGAATCACGCAGATCAAACACCTGAAACACCACAAAGGAGATGGTGGCGATGGTGGCGCCCATCAGCGCCTCGTGACGCATGCGATGGGGCGCCTTAGGCATGGCAGCCATAGGCGCCCGTGCATCGACGTCGGGAAACAGATACATCATCAGGTAGGCGATCAAAATCGAAAACGCACAGCCCATAAAGTTATTGTTTGCCAGCTCAACCACATCGGTATCCGGATAACTGGCAAAATGCAGCATGATACTCAGGCTGATCACCCCAGTGGCACCAAACAAAAACAGGCTGCCGCGTGACATGCAGGCGAAACGATAGAGAAACAGTAAGAAGGCCACCATGGCCATCAACAAGGGGTAAGACTCCAGATACTCGGCCAGCAGCGCCACCTCCAAGATGGCGATGACAGAGGAGGCCATTACCTGACGAACCACATGCATCGACATCTTGGGCAAAATGCCAAGTAACAACATGGGCAGCACGGTAAAGAAGACCCCGTAGTTGAACTCCAGCACCTTACAGCTGAGAAAGCCCAGGGTGGCACCGGTGGCAATACGCAAACATTGGCGCAGGTCGTTACGGCTAAGCGCGTGATGACGAACTAACACAAGGCGCCCCTAGTAGATGTAGTGCAGCAGGCTGATGAACTTGATCTGCATCTTCGCCAGCAACTCATAAACAGCATTGTTAGACTGTAGCTGCACGGTCGCCTTAGCCCCCGCCGGCAGGGTGATTTGCACATCGGGCGCTAACTCGAGGTGAAGACGAAAACGCTGGGCATCACGCACCCAACGATTTGACTGGGCTGGCGTGGCCAGGCGCCCGTTGGCATCGAACTGGGCCTGACTCACACCGGCATCGACACTACTTACGCTGGCGCTGAACAGCTCGCCGGGACGACCATCGAAGGCCACCAGCGCGGTAGCCCCCGGGGTGATATGACGCAGGTTCTTCTCACGAAAGTCGGCTATTACATCGACATTGTCCAGCAGCAGCGCCATGACAGGCGTCGACTGATTAACCATGTTGCCCGAGGCCAGCTGCACATTGGTCACCACACCGTCATGCTGCGCACGGATCTGGGTATAGCTCAGCGCCAGTCTCGCCTGAGACAGACGGTTCTTGGCCTGACGCAACTTGAGATTGTCTTCACCTGGCAAGCCTCTGAGTGTTTGCACCTTGGTAAGCTGTGCCTTGGCGGCCAAGAGCTGAGAGCGGCTTGCCTTCACCTCTGTCTGCGCCTGATCGATCATCTGCTGAGACACACTCTGGTTAGCATAGAGGGACTGAATACGCTTAGCCTCTCGCTGCTTAAGCGCATAGGCAATCTCCTTGGCATTCACCTCCGCACTGGCGGCGGCAATGGCCGCATCCAACTCGGCGTTATTTTGTCTCGCCTGCTCCAGGGCCAACTCGGCCTGTTCCTGGGCCAGCAGAAAGGGGGTGGCATCCAAACTAAACAGCAGATCGCCTTGCTTCACCTTCTGGTTGTTGCTGACCTCTACCGACACGACCCGGCCACTCACCTGAGGGGCAACCTGGGTAATGGTGCGGGTCGCCATCGCCTGTGTGGTCAAGGGCATCTTAAGATCGGCCACCAGGAAATAACCAAACAACAGGATGAAGCCAATACTGGCAAACTTAACTAAACGGGCAAATTGCTGATCCGGTGTCATGCTGACTACTTTTCCTCTTTATCTGTGGCGGTTGGATGTAATTTATTGAAGGCGTTATCTGTAATGCGATTGAGTACCGACTCGAAGACCTTTAACTCTTCGGCACCGATTCCGGCATAGAGCTCGGCGCGCAGGTCGATAATGCGCTGTCGAATGAAGGCCAGCAGATCCAGGCCAGCCTGGGTCAGAGAGACGCGACGCACGCGCTTGTCATGCTCGCAGCAGTGACGTTCTATAAGGGCCTGCTGCTCCAGCTGACTCAGGGTGCGCATTAAGGACGCCAACTCTATCTCAAGCGCCTCGGCCAGCGCCTTCTGGCTGGTTTCCTGCCCCATGCGATAGAGTTTCCAAAGCACGACCCAACGGCTATGGGTCAGACCTAGGGGCGCAAGCTCTGCATCGGCGACCATGCGCCATAAACGTGCCAGCCTGGCCACACGCTCCGCGTTGGATGACTCGGCCCTATCTCGATTTTCCTCTGTCATCTCGCCCTCCTCGTTAGGCTTGTGATACCTGGCAAATTACTTAGCAAGCTAAGCATTATATTTATTTAGCAGGCTAAGTAAATGGCAAGATGAGAATAAATTACATGTGGGGCGTGGTGCCTTAGCCCCTCGCCCCCTTTAAAGCGCTTAGAAATAACAACTTAAGTGGGCATTAGCCGAAGCCTAATAAGAGCAAGATGGGATCAGAAAAAGCGCAAGCAGTTAGTCGGTGATGCAGAAGAAGTGAAATAGTCGTCAGGCAACTTATAACCAGCTGCAAATTGGCGAGATAAGTCTATTGGATGCGATATTTTGTCGAATGGTAAAAAGGCTAATAGCCGTCGAGCACGCCGAGCTCTAGCCTACAAGCAGACAAGGACTCGCTATCACTCAGTAGGGCTGGCTCAGGCTCAAGCCTTAGGGCTTAGGGCTTAGGGCGCAAAAGACACGGCGGAAAATAAACCACACGACTCGCTATGGGGGAACAAGATTCGCTATGGGCAAATAAGATTCGCTAGCGAGTAAAAAGCGGCCAATAAAAAAGCGAGCATTGCATAACACAACACTCGCCTTTGCTTCTTACTCTGAATACATTGGCTCAGACTCTCTAAAAACTGAAAGGCTATCTACATCTTCACCAATACTGCTCATCAAGCAGACAGGTCGCCCGATGCAACTCATCTCTAGCAGCCCTTTAAGTATAGAAGCTGTTCGCCATTAATCACAAATATTCGCGCACAAATATCAGCCACAAATATTCACGGCCATTGTATTCACGGGCATTGCCGCGCCGATTTTTACCAAGGTTCAGCGCTAGTCGTGCAGAGTCGCAGACTATTAGCCCTCCGGCTGCTGACGCTGTTTGCGCTCGACCTTGTGCTGACGGCGCTGCTCGATCACCTGCTTCACGTCGCTGCCGATATGGCTTTCGCCACGCGACTTGGCGAGTTGCACCTGACGCTCACGCTCGACGAAACGCTTACGCTGCTTATCGGATAGCTTGTCGATGCAATGCGGGCAACTCACGCCCTGCACATAATGCTCGCTCTGCTTGTCTTCCTCTGTGATCGGCAGACGGCAGGCATTACACTGATCGTACTGGCCCTTCTCCAGCTGATGATTGACCGCAACGCGATTGTCGAACACGAAACATTCACCTTCCCAGAGACTCTCTTCGGGCTGCACCTCTTCCAGATACTTGAGCACGCCACCCTCTAGGTGATAGACCTCATCGAACCCCTGCTCTTTAAGGTAAGCCGTTGATTTCTCACAGCGGATGCCACCAGTACAGAACATGGCCACCTTCTTATGCTGCTTAGGATCCAGGTTCTGCTTCACGTATTCGGGAAACTCTCTGAAGGTTGCCGTCTTAGGATCGACCGCATTCTTGAAGGTGCCTATGTTGACTTCATAGTCGTTGCGGGTGTCGATAAGTAGCACCTCGGGATCTGAAATCAACTTGTTCCAGTCCTTGGGCTTAACATAGGTGCCGACTACCTTACGGGGATCTATGCCTTCGACCCCCATGGTGACTATCTCTTTCTTCAGCTTCACTTTCGTGCGATAGAAAGGCATCTCATCGTCGAAGGAGAGTTTGTGGACTATGTTATCCAGCCCTGGTTGGCCATCTAACCAGGCCAGTAGACTGTCGATACCTGCCTGGCTACCGGCGACCGTGCCGTTGATCCCTTCGCTGGCCAGCAACAAGGTGCCCTTAATCCCTAAGGCTTCCATCTCCTTCAGCAAAGGCTGCTGCAGGGCCTCAAAATCCGGCAGAGAGACAAACTTATATAACGCACATACTACAAACTGAGACATATCAACCTCTTAACTGCTCGCTGAGGCTTAATCCCCAGTGCATGAATAGACGCTCTCACACTTAAAGGGTTACCCAAGGTGACCCAGAGCGCAAAATGGAGGCGAATTCTACCTAAATCACAGTTAAACAAACAGGCAGAAAAAGTAAGGGTATTTTCAGCCAAAGAGTGTAATAGCAAACGGACTTGCGATTTAGGCCAAAGCCATGAAGAATAGCGCCAGCAATCAAGGAGACCCCATGGCCTACCCCATTTTATATTCGTTTCGTCGTTGTCCCTACGCCATGCGTGCCCGCCTGGGCCTGTATCTGGCCGGGAAAGAGGTGGAATTAAGAGAGATAGTACTTAAACATAAGCCTGAGCCTATGTTAGCGGCCAGCCCCAAGGGCACAGTACCTGTATTGATCTTAGAAGATGGCCGGGTGGTCGACGAAAGCCTGGCCATCATGCAATGGGCGCTCGCCAAGCAGGGAAAACACGCCCTACTTCTCACCCATGAGCCTGGCCTGCAACAAGCCGCCATGGCACTGATCGATGCAAACGATAATAGCTTTAAGCCCTGGCTAGACAAGTATAAATACGCCGATCGCCACCCAGAGCAGAGCCAAGAAGATTATCGCGCCCAGGGCGAGCGATTCATTGCCCTGTTAGAAGCCAGGCTAAGCGAACATGACCAGCTCGTGTCAGACGCTGCTAGTATAGCTGACTATGCCATCTTCCCCTTCGTGCGCCAGTTCGCCCACGTCGATAATCACTGGTGGCAACAAGCTCCCTACCCTAAGGTGCGCGCCTGGTTAAACGCTCATCTGCAAAGCACAGCCTTTAACGCGGTCATGAAAAAATATCCCACCTGGCTAGACAGTGGTGAGAGCTTCGCCCTGCTCCAGCAATAACCGACAAAAAAGGCGCCCTTCGGCGCCTTTACTCATCTATAAATCAGCTTCAACCTAACTCGATTACATAAGTTCCTATATCAGTTCTTATATCAGTTCTTGCATAAGTTGCTTAGATAAGCTGCTGACGTCACAGTGCACTATCACTGCAATGAGAGCTGATACATGCTGCTGCCGCTCACCTCATTGCCTATGCTCAGCAGCGGCTTACCGCTCGGGCCGCCAGCCCCATTGTCGCCACTAGCAGTGCTATTGCCGTTTTTTTCATGTTGTTTTTCATTCGCTAATCCTTGCCCTGTGTACGCCCAAGTAAGCTCCTCACAAAGGAAAACAAACAGGCTATAAATGGCGCAAAGCTAAGGCGGGGATAAGATGAATTCATGGCCTCAAGATAACAGTTTAACGACAGGCAGATAGAAAATTTGGCTCTGGTGTAAATTTATCTTTGTCACTTGCATGATTCGCGCTAAATTTTGACTCGGTATGATTTTGGATAAAGAGTCCATGTGCAGATTTTTAACCTATAGCGGCCCGAAGGCCTTGATGTCTCCCCTGATCTTTCAGGCCTCCAACTCACTGGTGATGCAGAGCAAGTATGCTCAGAAGCGTAAGGTGCCCACCAACGCCGATGGCTTTGGCCTGGGCTGGTACCCCACCCAGAATGACCCCATCCCGGCGACCTTCGTCAACGTGGATCCCGCCTGGAGTAACCGTAACCTCAAGATGATTGCCGAGAAGGTGGAGACGCAACACTACTTTGCCCACGTGCGCGATGCCTCCAAGGGGATGCCGGTTAGCCAGGCGAACTGCCACCCCTTCTCCTGCATGCATTATCTGTGGATGCACAACGGCCGCCTGGATCAGTTCGATAAGTTTCGTCGTCAACTGCTCAATCAGCTCTCGGATCGGGCCTTTAGCCTGATCAAGGGCAACACAGATTCGGAATATGCCTTCGCCCTCTTCATGGACAAGCTGGAATTTGCCGAGCAGGCCAGTCTGAGTCAGCTGGAACAGGCGATGGAGGAAACCATAGCCACGATCATGACGCTGCGTAAGGATGCGGGCGCCGACACCAATGCCTTCATCAACTTTGCGGTGACTGATGGTAAACACACAGTAGTCACACGTTTCGCCACGCTTGAGGGAGTCAAACCCGCCTCGCTCTTCTTTGGTCGGGGAGAAATCCGCCTTTGCCAAGAGGGTATCGACTTTGTGCCCCATGATAATGACGATGCCTGTATCATCATCTGCTCTGAGCCCCCCACAGATGAGAGCGATCACTGGGTCAAGGTCGAGCGCAATCACATGGTCAGCGCTGTCGCTAACGAGCGGGTCAGTCAGCGTCGGTTGGATTTACCCTTTCAGGCCGATATCTAAGCCAACATCTAAGCCAACATCTAAGCCGAGCTATAAGCGGAGGTTTTTGAACAGGGCTTTGAACTGAGTTTTTAGCCAATCAGGCGATCAACACCGCCAATGCCTGCAGCAAGGTTTTGTTACAAATCGCCTCCTCAGCCAGAGGCCAAAGCACAATAAAGCATTGGCCTTTGTCCTGTGAGATCCCGTACAATCGATCTTCTCCCAGATAACATCCCCATCACCTGTTATCACCCCCACAAATTGTCTTAAATCGGTCACAAGAGGTATGAGTGAACAAAGCGTCGATCCCGTCATCTGAGCCTATCCAAACCCAGGGTATCCCTAATCTCGCCCTATTGATCCCCATGTTATCGGCCATAGTGGCCATCACACCGCTGGCGATCGACATGTACCTGCCGGCCATGTCGACCCTGGCCAGCAGCTTTCATTCCAGTGTCACCACGGTGCAGCAATCTTTGAGTCTCTATCTGGCCGGCTATGCCATGGGTATGCTTACCTTCGGCCCCATTGCCGACCGCATAGGCCGCCGCCCCTTGGTGCTGCTCGGCTTAACCGGCTTTGGCTTGATCAGTCTGGCACTGGCGTTCGTCACCAGCGTCGAGGTGTTCCTGGGCCTGAGATTCATTCAGGCCTTCATCGGCGCCGCCGCCACGGTAGTGGTCCCCGGCTACATCAAGGAGGTCTATGGCAAGAATACCGCCAAGGGGATGTCCTATGTCAGCCTGATCATGATGCTGGCACCACTCATTGCGCCCACCATGGGCAGTCTGATCCTTGAGCTGGGTGATTGGCATCTGATCTTCTTCATTTTGGCCTTCTATGCCAGCTTGCTGCTGGTTCTAGTACTGACCAAGCTGCGAATGCCTAGCGATACTCATTCGGGCGCACGTAGCCAGCGATCCTTCTTCGGCGCCTATGCGGTGGTGTTTACCAAACCCGGCGTCAAGTTGCATATCGCCAGCGGCGTGATGACCTCGTTTGCGTTTTTCTGCTACCTCACCGCCTCGCCGTTTGTCTATATGGAGGTGTTTGGGCTGGATAAGAGCCTGTTTGCCATCCTCTTCAGCACCAATGTCGGTGCCCTGATGCTGGCCAATGTGATCAACAGTCGCATCGTGGTCAAATATGGCTCGCGGCGTATGCTCAAGGTATCTACTCTGCTGGCGACCGTCGCTGGTCTGTGCCTGCTGAGCGTTAACCTGCTCGGCCTTAGCTATCATTTTACCGTCGCGGCGCTTATTCCCTTCATGGGTTTCCTTGGGGTGATGTCGGTCAATGCCGACGCCATAGTGCTGATGAAGTTTCAGCAGGAAACCGGCACGGCAACCGCGGTGATCGGCACATTGAGATTTGGCTGTGGCGCCCTGGCCGGGCCGCTGCTGGCGCTCTTCTACACGGGCACCGCCGTGCCTTTCTCGGCGCTGATGCTAGGTGCCGTGCTATTAGTCGGTCTCTGTCAGTTTCTGGCGCATTCCCAGCAAAAATCGTTATAACCAAAGAACTCTGTGTGATCGCCGCCCTCTTCAAGGCGGCGATCACATAGACAAAACCTTTAAGGCTAAACCTTTGAGCCTAAACCTTTGAAACTCGCCCTCTGAGACTAAAGTCTAATTCGCCCGTCTTGACGCTATAAACGCCGTCCAAAGCCCATCAAACCGTCACGCTATACTGCTTCCGGAGCGAGTCGATGTTGAGTTTTACTCAACTTGGCAAAGATTGCTCATAAAAGGCTTGAATTCATTCATCTATTGAATATGATGAAATTCTGTTCATTGGCAACAGTCACTTTAGGGTGAAGCGCGAGTCTGGATTACCCTCCAGACTCTATGTTTAGAGCGATTACCGTCGCTGTATCAAGATACTGCATACCGTCGCGGTAACTTAAGAGGGATCACCAATGGAAAAACTTTCCGGCGCCAGTATGATCGTCCGATCATTAATCGATGAAGGCGTTAAACATATTTTCGGCTACCCAGGTGGCTCGGTGCTCGATATTTACGATGCCCTGCACCAAAAATCCGGCATAGAACATATTCTCGTGCGCCACGAACAGGCGGCCGTACACATGGCCGACGGCTATGCCCGCGCCACCGGCAAGGTGGGCGTGGTCCTGGTTACCTCGGGCCCAGGCGCGACCAATGCCATCACGGGCATCGCCACCGCCTACATGGACTCCATCCCTTTAGTTGTTCTCTCGGGTCAGGTACCCAGCAACTTAATTGGTAATGATGCCTTCCAAGAATGCGACATGATAGGTATCTCCCGCCCCGTGGTGAAACACAGCTTCTTGGTAACAGACGCCAAGGATATTCCGGCCATCATCAAGAAGGCGTTTTATATCGCCTCCACGGGTCGTCCCGGCCCTGTGGTGGTAGACATTCCCAAGGATTGTCTCAACCCGCAAATATTGCACGAATACCAGTATCCAGAGGCGATCAACATGCGCTCTTACAACCCGACCACCTCGGGCCATAAGGGACAGATCCGCCGCGGCCTGCAGGCCCTGCTAAAGGCCAAGAAGCCCGTGCTATATGTGGGCGGCGGCGCGGTGATCTCGGGCGCAGACCAACAAATACTTAAGCTATCGGATAGACTCGGCCTGCCGGTAGTCAGCACCCTCATGGGGCTGGGCGCCTTTCCCGGCACCCACGCCAACAGCGTCGGCATGCTCGGCATGCATGGCTGTTATGAGGCCAACATGGCGATGCACAATGCCGACCTTATCTTCGGCATCGGCGTAAGGTTCGACGATCGCACCACTAATAATGTGGAAAAGTATTGCCCCAACGCCACCATATTGCATATCGACATCGATCCCTCTTCCATCTCGAAGACGGTCAGGGTGGATATCCCCATCGTCGGCTCGGCCGACAGCGTGCTCAATGACATGCTGGCCCTGCTAGACGATGAGCCATCGATGAAAAACGATGAAGGGGCCATCGACTATTGGTGGAGTGAGATCAACCAATGGCGCAGCCGCAACAGCCTTGCCTATGACAAGAGCAGCGAGCGGATCAAACCACAGCAGGTGATCGAGACACTGCATAAGCTAACCCAGGGCGATGCCTATGTGGCCTCTGACGTGGGCCAGCACCAGATGTTTGCCGCCCTCTACTACCCCTTCAACAAGCCAAGACGCTGGATCAACTCAGGCGGCCTAGGCACCATGGGCTTTGGCCTACCGGCCGCCATGGGGGTAAAGATGGCCAAGCCGGACGAGACGGTTATCTGTGTCACGGGCGATGGCTCGATCCAGATGAATATTCAGGAGCTATCCACCGCCCTGCAATACGATACGCCAGTCAAAATCATCAACTTAAACAACCGTTTCCTCGGTATGGTGAAGCAGTGGCAGGATATGATCTACTCGGGTCGTCACTCCCACTCCTACATGGACTCAGTGCCTAACTTCGCCAAGATCGCCGAGGCCTACGGCCACGTGGGCATGACCATCAGCGACCCTGCTGAGCTGGAAGCCGGGCTAGAGAAGGCCCTTGCCATGAAGGACAAGCTAGTCTTTGTCGACATCAGCGTCGATGAGACAGAGCATGTCTACCCAATGCAGATCCGCGGTGGCGGGATGAATGAAATGTGGCTAAGCAAGACGGAGAAAAGCTAATGCGTCGAATTATTTCTGTATTACTCGAAAACCAGCCCGGCGCCCTATCCCGTGTGGTAGGCCTTTTCTCTCAGCGCGGTTATAACATCGAGAGTCTGACCGTGGCGCCCACGGACGATGTCACCCTGTCCAGACTTAACATCACCTTGGTGGCAGACGAGGCGGTGCTTGAGCAAATTGAGAAGCAGCTGCATAAGCTCATCGACATTCTCAAGGTATCTAACATTACCGAGTCGAGCCATATCGAACGTGAGCTGGCGCTGGTCAAGGTGAAAGCCAAGGGCGCGGGGCGCGAAGAGGTGAAACGCACCGCCGATATCTTCCGCGGTCAGATAGTGGATGTCACCTCCGAGCTCTACACCATTCAGATGGCCGGTACCTCGGACAAGCTCGACGCCTTCATCGCCGCCATCGGCGAGGTGACTAAGGTGATCGAGGTGTCACGCTCCGGCGTCGTCGGCCTATGTCGCGGCGAGAAGGCGATGCGCGCCTGAGTGTTCGCTGCTAAACCACCTAGCAGCTAAAAACCTAGCGCCTAGATAACTAAGATACTCGCCTTTAAGAATAGGCACAAAAAACGCCAGCAATTGCTGGCGTTTTTATTGTCTGCCCCCAAATTGGCGGTATTGGCCTAGTTAGAGCTCTCGGGCAGCTTAACCACCTCACCTGTGAGCGCAACCCCGGCCATCAGCGCACCGGCGCCACACTGGAAGGTCTCTTCGCTCGAGGTCAGATTGTTCTTATAGTTCGACTTGATATTCACCACTGCGTTGCCGCCTTGCTTCACGGCACTGTTTTTAAGTGCAATCATCGCCGACAGAAACACCCATTCACAGGCTTCCTGGTCGGATTTATTAAACGCATTGGTCTTCTTATTGGTCTTCAGCTCACCCAGTTTCTGTAGTGGCTCGCCATAGGCCTGCTCACCAAAGTAGAAGCTGACGTCGCTACCCAGCTTTGACTTGGCCATATCTGAATTCAGCACAGAAGCGATGTTATAATTGCCGACATCGTCTCTGGCAAAGGCCAGCGGCGAACACAGGGAGAGAGAGGTCAAACCTACAAGCAGTATCTTTTT
Organism: Shewanella aquimarina; assembly: GCF_023349185.1. Lineage (GTDB taxonomy): Bacteria > Pseudomonadota > Gammaproteobacteria > Enterobacterales > Shewanellaceae > Shewanella > Shewanella aquimarina. Next base: position 51,714 of record NZ_JAKIKY010000018.1, read on the forward strand.
CATCATGACTAATTCCATTGACTCGGCGCATACACACAGTCACGCCACGCACTGGCTAATACCCATTGCAGTCACTAGGTGATCAAACATAGCGGAGAAAAAACCTTTAACAACAGGCTAGGATGATCAGTTAGCGACTAGATTTGGTATCACTAGGGCGTCCATTAACATTACCAGGCCGACAATCCTGTCAGCGTCCAACTTAAATCGCCGTGGGCCACAAGGATGGACAATCCATGCAAGCACAACGCGCGTCGCCGAGCATAACCAACTCCATGGTCCTAGGTAAATAGGTAAATAGGTAGATAAACAGATAAATAGGCAAACTTTGAGAATGGACTACCTAAAAACCTATCGGCTGGCTATCATGGCAGCAGTTAAAGCCATCCCCTAACGGAATTCCCATTGAAAACATTCGACTTTAACCTGCTTCCCCTACTCGAGGTGTTGCTCGAGGAGCAGAGCGTCACCGCCGCCGCAGAGCGCCTGCATCTCAGCCAGTCGGCGGTCAGCAAGCAGCTCAACAAGCTCAGAGAGTCCTTCGACGACCAGCTGTTCGAGCGCACCGCCCACGGCCTGCGTCCAACCCCCAAGGCTAAGCAGCTGGGCCCGGAGATCCGTCAGATCTTGAGCCAGGTCTCCTCCCTCACCCGCCCCAGCGACTTCGATCCCTCCAAGAGCCATAGACGCTTTCGGCTCGAGCTGGTGGAGACCGCCTACTCGCTAACCTATCCACGCTTCATGCCCAAGCTGCTCAAGCAGGCACCTAAGATCACCCTAGACAGCCACACCTGGCACAGCGAGAGCATGGAGCGCCTGCTAAGATGCGACACCGACCTTGGGATCGCCTGCCGCGAATGGGACGAGCGCTCGCTGCAGCACGTCAACAACCTCCCCGACGCCCTACGTTTCGTCGAGCTGACCAGGGATCACTCGCTCGCCATGGTGCGCGAAGGTCATCCGCTACTCAACGAAGAATGGAACCTGAGTACCTTCCTCAAGTATCGCCACATACAAGTCACCTTCGGCGGTATCTCCCACTGGCTGCTGGATGATGTGTTGCAGATAAAGCACCTCAAGCGGGACATCGCCGTTAACCTCACCGACTTCAACAGCGCCATGCAGCTGTGTGAGCAGAGCGACCTTATCCTCTGTTCACCGGCTAAATACGCCAAAGAGATGATGGGCCAGTTTAAGCTGGTCACCTTGCCGATCCCCACCGAGATGGTGCCCGGCACCTATGTGTTGCTCTGGCACAAACATTTCGATCTCGACCCCAGCCACCGTTGGCTCAGAGAGCTGATCATCGACGCAGTGCAAGCATGACCCCATATACAAATAAAAAAACGCCAGCGAGATGAATGCTGGCGTTTTTACTTGGAGATGGTGTCTTAAGCGCTAATGCCCAACTAGCAGGCTTAACTAGAAGCCTTCGACCCCTTTCATATCAGGTAAGTGGTGAGCAATACCCTTATGACAATCGATACAGGTCTTCTCGCCACTGGCCAATGACGTGGAGTGCATATTGGCCGCACGTGTCGATTGACGAGTAAAGTCCATGTAGTCGAAATTGTGGCAGTTACGACATTCAAGCGAATCGTTGGCCTTCAGTCGTTCCCATTCATGCTCTGCCAATTCGCGGCGCTTGGCCTCAAACTTGTCACGAGTATTGATGGTGCCGAATATCTTGCCCCAAACTTCTTTAGAGGCCTGCATCTTACGGGCGATCTTGTCTGTCCAGTTATGGGGGACGTGACAATCCGGACAGGTCGCACGCACACCACTACGGTTGGTAAAGTGTATCGTCGACTTGAGTTCCTGATACACGTTATTTTCCATCTCGTGACAGCCGATACAGAAGGCTTCCTGGTTAGTGGCTTCCAGGGCGGTGTTAAATCCCCCCCAGAAGATCACCCCAGCGACGAAGCCACCCAAGGTGAGAAAACCTAAGCTAAAGTGCACGCTGGGTTTTCTTAATACCTGCCAGATCTTTTTCAACTTATCTAACATAGGGCCGCTCCTAGTGCTTAACAGCTTCAGCTTTAATCAGGTGGTCGATATCGATAAATTCATTATCGACCATGGTTTTCGCATCCAGCTGTGGCACATGGCACTGAGTACAGAAATAGCGACGTGGAGACAGATCCGCTAAGAAGTTGTTTTCCCTGTCCATGTAGTGAGTGACACTCACCATAGGTGCCTGTGAATCCCCGACACGCTTGCGAGCGTGGCAAGACATACACTTATTCACCTTAAGGTCTATCTGGTAGCCGTCGATCTTGTGAGGGATCACCGGCGGCTGCATCGGATAGTTACGCACCTGCTTAACGTCTGTGTTACGCACCTTCTGCATCACAGGTGGTGTCGGGTTAGTGTTCAATGGCGCCTGCCTGAGGGTGGCAAGCTTCTCTTCGGGCACGCTGGCAGCCAGGCTGCTAAAGGTCGCGCCGACAGAGAGAGTCACCAGAGTCGCCAAAGTTACAAGTTTCAATGATTTCATGGTGATTCTCCTTATGCCTTAACTACTTTAACTGCGCACTTCTTAAAGTCAGTCTGTTTAGACAAAGGATCCGTCGCATCTAGCGTCACCTTGTTAATCAGCTGGCTGGCATCGAACCAAGGCACAAAGACCAGACCGACAGGCGGCTTGTTACGGCCACGGGTCTCGACACGTGTCTTGATCTCACCGCGGCGAGAAACCACCTTCACCTCGTCGCCACGACGCAGGCCGCGTTTCTTGGCGTCATCTGGATGCATGAAGCAGACGGCATCCGGGAAGGCGCGGTACAGCTCAGGTACACGCTGTGTCATAGAACCTGAGTGCCAGTGCTCCAGTACACGACCGGTAGAGAGCCAGAGGTTGAACTCTTCATCTGGCGACTCGGCGGCAGGCTCGTATGGCAATGCGTAGATAACCGCCTTACCATCAGGCTTGCCGTAGAACTGGAAGCCAGTACCTGGTTTCACATAAGGATCGCTGCCTTCACGGAAGCGCCACTTGGTCTCTTTACCGTTAACCACAGGCCAGCGCAGGCCGTGCACCTCATGGTAGGTATCGAAGTCTGCCAAATCGTGACCATGGCCGCGACCGAAGGCGGCGTACTCTTCAAACAGACCTTTTTGTACATAGTAACCAAAGTGCTTGGCTTCATCGTTCATGTACTTAGGATCGGCCTGCTCGAGCGGGAACTTATCCACGTTACCGTTCTGGTAAAGTACCTGGAACAGTGTCTTGCCCTTGTACTGAGGGTTCGCCGCCAGTACTTCTTTTGGCCAAACTTCATCTGTGGTGAAGCGCTTAGAGAACTCCATTAACTGCCACAGATCCGAGCGAGACTCGCCAGGTGCCTTCACCATCTGGTGCCAGAACTGGGTACGACGCTCGGCGTTACCATAGGCACCCTCTTTCTCAACCCACATGGCGGTTGGCAGAATAAGGTCGGCAGCCTGAGTGGTTACAGTTGGGTAAGCATCTGATACCACAATGAAGTTTTCAGGGTTACGGTAGCCAGGTAGACCCTCTTCATTAATGTTCGGGCCGGCCTGCATGTTGTTGTTCACCTGCACCCAGTAGGCATTGATGTCACCATCTTTGAGGCGACGGTTCTGCTCAACCGCGTGATAGCCAGGCTTAGGTGGAATGATGCCATCCGGGATCTTCCAGATCTTCTCGGCAATCTTTCTGTGCTCTGGGTTTTTCACTACCAGGTCTGCCGGTAAGCGATGCGAGAAGGTACCCACTTCACGGGCGGTACCACAAGCCGAAGGCTGACCAGTGAGAGAGAATGGGCTGTTACCCGGCGTCGAAATCTTACCTGTTAGCAGGTGAATGTTATACATCAGGTTGTTACACCACACGCCACGGGTATGTTGGTTGAAGCCCATGGTCCAGAATGAGGTCACCTTGGTATTTGGATCGGCGTAGAGTTTCGCCAGTTCAATCAGCTTATCTTCCGGTACACCTGAAAGCTTGCTGACAGAGGCGACATCGTAATCGGCAACGAAGGCCTTGAAGGCGTCAAACTCGATTGGGGTAGACTTACCGGCGGTCTTAACGTTCTTGGCTTTCTGCTGCAGTGGATGACTTGGGCGTAGGCCATAACCTATGTCGGTCTCACCCTTGCGGAAGTTGACGTGCTTATTGACGAAATCCCAATTTACCGCATCGTTCTGAATGATGTAGTTGGCGATAAAGTTCAGAATGGCCAGGTCGGTCTGCGGCGTGAAGACGATACCCAGATCGGCAAGGTCAAAGCTTCTGTGGGTGAAGGTAGACAGCACAGACACCTTAACATGAGGCGCGCTCAAACGACGGTCGGTGACACGGCTCCAGAGGATAGGATGCATCTCGGCCATGTTAGAACCCCAAAGCACGAAGGCATCGGCGTTTTCCATGTCATCATAACAACCCATAGGCTCATCGATACCGAAGGTACGCATGAAGCCACCTACAGCTGACGCCATACAGTGACGGGCGTTAGGGTCGATGTTGTTAGAGCCAAAACCCGCCTTCATTAGCTTAGAGGCGGCATAACCTTCCCAAACGGTCCACTGGCCTGAGCCGAACATACCGATAGCGGTTGGGCCCTTCTTCTTGATGGTGGCTTTCCACTTCTCTGCCATGGTGTCGAAGGCAGTATCCCAGCTTACCGGTGTAAATTCGCCGTGCTTGTCGTATTTACCATTGGTCATACGCAGCATAGGTGTCTGCAGTCTGTCCTTGCCATACATGATCTTAGACAGGAAGTAACCCTTGATACAGTTAAGACCACGGTTCACCTCACTCTCGGCGTCACCATGGGTGGCCACCACTTTGCCATCGCGGGTAGCAACAATCACTGAACAACCTGTACCGCAGAAACGACAAGGTGCCTTGTTCCACTCAAGTTTAGTCTGCTCTGAACTGGTAATTAGGTTGCTTGCCGTTGCGGGCAAGGCCAAACCAGCCACCGAGGCAGCGGCAATGGCCGCATTTGCCTTCATAAATTCGCGTCGATTCATCTTCATTTTTCAACCTCTTCAAGCACTTCACTTTGGTGATACACCATGGCTGCGGACAGCACGCCCTCAATCTTGTTGATCGCCTCAATATCAGCCATCAGGCCCTTCTGGGTCATGCCTTCCAGCACAACCACCAACTTGACCTCATCGTTAACAGACAACTCTGCGTTTTCCATCTTCATGATTGTCTGTCTGACACTGGACATAAATTCAGGCTTAACCTGAACCACTAAACTGGTGACGTGAAGTTCATTGCTCATTGACATTTTCACTCTTAATAATTGTTCGAATACAGTGGGTTAACCTGCACCTGGTGGGCCAGTAAGTATCTGGCTAAACCAGATAGCAAAGCCCAAACCAGAAACGAGTAACACTGACAGCAGGGGAGCAAGAAAAACGGTTAGAAACACAAATATTTTTAGCTCTAAACTTTTCTCTTCATTAGATGTGGAACTCATGCATCCTCCAACGGGTCATGCCGGTTTTCATAGCAGATAAAGTTGGTCTACTTCTGGTTGGATTGTGTCAATCAAACATTAAAGACCATACTTTTCTTCCTGTTTTTTATGGTATCAATAACTTCTTAACATTCTGTATACCCCTAAATCGGTAAATTCCATGCAGGTTTGATCTGGATCATCCTTTTGCAGCAGATAAAACTCAGATCACTTCTCCTACACAGCAATTTCGATTGAGAAAGCAACAAAATGAATAAATTAGCTATTCATAAACAACTAAAACATAGTCATAAAACGGCGAATAGGTAAGTCAAAGTGTGATCTAAATCGTTAAAATATATCGATGGGGGTAGGCGTGATTTTCACGGGCATAAAAAAAGCACCCGTTGCGGGTGCTTCCTTAGTCTTTATGACAATGATTAGGCTTCGGCGATGCGGTTGAGGATGCGCTTCTCCGAAATCGGATAGGCGGTGCCTAACACCTGGGCGAAACAGGAGACACGGTACTCCTCTATCATCCAGCGCGCCTCCTGCAGCGCCTCGGGCACGGCTGCACTCTTAGGCACCTTGGCCAGTTGCGCCGCTAAGGTCTGCTGTACATTGTTAATGCTGTGCAGGTGCAGGCGGTCACGGTTTGGATCCACTGGCAGTTTGTCTAAACGATTATCTATCGCCTTGATATAACGGATTAAATCCGCCAGGCGCTGCCAGCCGCACCGCTCAACAAAACCCTTGAATACCAGGTTATCCAGTTGGGTCTGAATATCACTCATGGCAAAGGCAATATCCAGGCTGATCTTGCCCTTGAGGCGCTTCTTCACCTTCTGATACAGGGTCAGGATCTCCTCCACCTGCAAGGCTATCTTGGCCGCCGTAGGGTTAAGATCCTGACGCACGACATCTTTAGCCTGCTCGAACTGCTCGGCGCTGCGTACATCCAGCCCCTTCTCGTCGAGCAGCTGCTGCACCGCCGCCGATAGGATATCGTCGATCAGATACTGCACCTGGCCAAAGGGATTGAAATACATGGCCAGCTTTGCCTTGTTGGGCAGGGTGTTTTGCAGATGTTTCACTGGCGATGGCATGTTAAGCAGCAACAGGCGCTGTAAACCTGCCTTGTGACAACGACCGGCCTCATGCTCGTCATCGAACAGCTTGATCGCCACACTCGTCTTATTATCCACTAGCGCAGGAAACGCCTTCACCTGGAAGTTACCACGCTGCTTCTCATACTGCTTGGGCAGATCGCCAAAGCTCCACTGAGTCAGCTCGTTCTGCTCTATGCCGCTCTCGGCCACGTTGCGTATCGCCTGGGTCACCTTGCCCTGCAGCTGCGCCTTCAACTGCTCAAGGTCGCGGCCCTGAGCCAGCAACTTGCCCTTATCATCTTCTACTTTGAAATTTATCAGCAAATGGGACGCGAGCTGAGTAAGATCGAAATCATCGGCTGAGATACGCACGCCGCTCATACGCAGCAGTTGCTTACACATGGCATCCAGCAGACTCATCTCACTACTGCTGTTAGTATTAGCCATCGCCTGCAGGCAGGCCCTGGCATAATCCGGCGCCGGCACAAAGTTGCGCCTCAGCGTCTTAGGCAGGGACTTGATCAGCGCGGTGATCTTCTCTTCGCGCAGGCCAGGCACCAGCCAGTCGAAGCCCTGGGCCTCAATCTGGTTAAGCAGCGCGACGGGAAGATGCACCGACACGCCATCATCCACGTCGGCCGGTTCGAAGTGATAGCTCAGGGGCAGATTAAAGTTGCCCTGATGCCAGCTGTCGGGGAAGTCCAGCGCCGAGACATGATCGTCGCTACGCTTCATCAGCGCGTCACGCTCGAAATCCAACAGATGAGGCTGACGTTTCTTCTCCTGCTTCCACCAGGTTAATAGCTTAGGCGCGTTGTAGATCCCCTGTGGAATACGGGCATCATAGAAGTCCACCAGCGCCTGCTCGTCCACCAAGATGTCGCGGCGGCGAGACTTGTGCTCCAGCGCCTCGATATCGTCGATAAGCGCACGGTTGTTGACGAAGAAGGCTTCCTTGGTGCGCAGCTCCCCTTCGGCCAGCGCACTGCGAATAAAGATCTCCCGGGCCTCGACAGGCTCGATGGGGCCATATTGCACCCGGCGACGATTGACTATGGTCAGGCCGTAGAGCTGCTGATTCTCCAGCGCCACCACACTGCCCTGCTTGGCCTCGAAATGGGGCTCCACATAACTCTTCTTCACCAGATGACCGGCCAGGGGCTCGACCCATTCAGGTTGGATCTTGGCACAGCAGCGAGCAAACAGGCGTGAGGTCTCGGTCATCTCGGCGGCCATGATCCACTTTGGTCCCTTCTTAGCCAGCGGTGAGCCAGGAAAGACGAAGAACTTGCGATTGCGCGCACCTAAGTATTCGTTGTCCTTATCTTTGAAGCCGATATGACTCAACAACCCGGTCAGCAATGACTTGTGTAGCAGCTCATAATCGGCGGGCTCGCTGTTGAGCTTCCACTTGAGATCATGCACCGCCTGACGTAACTGGGTATAGAGATCCTGCCACTCACGCACCCGCAAGTAGGCCAAAAATTCCTGCTTACACAGCTTGCGGAACTGGCTGGCAGACAACGCCTTTTGTTGCTCCTTGATGTGATCCCACAGCTTCACCCAGGCGATGAAGTCAGAGTCCTTATCGCTGAAGCGTCGGTGAGCCTCATCGGCGGCCTGCTTCTTGTCCATAGGACGCTCGCGGGGGTCTTGAATCGATAGACCTGCGGTGATCACCAATGTCTCATGCAGGCAGCCATATTCCTTGGCCTGCACCACCATGCGCGCCAGGCGTGGATCGACCGGGATACTCGCCAGCTGACGCCCCAGAGGGGTGAGTTGCAGCTGCCCCTTGTGTTTGCGCACCGACTGCAGCTCTTCGAGCAGCAGGAAGCCATCGCGAATGTATCTCGCATCGGGTGGCTGAATAAAGGGGAAGCCTTCGATATCGCCAAGTCCGATAGAGAGCATCTGCAAAATAACAGAGGCCAGGTTGGTCCTTAGGATCTCTGGATCGGTGAACTCGGGGCGGTTGTTAAAGTCCGCCTCATCGTAGAGGCGAATACAGATCCCCGGCGCCACACGGCCACAACGGCCCTGACGCTGGTTGGCACTGGCCTGAGAGATAGGCTCAATCGGCAGGCGCTGCACCTTAGTGCGATAGCTGTAGCGGCTGATGCGCGCCGTACCCGGATCGATCACATACTTGATGCCAGGCACGGTTAATGAGGTTTCAGCCACGTTGGTAGCCAGCACGATACGCCGGCCGCGATGGCTCTTGAACACCTTTGACTGCTCACCATAGGAAAGACGGGCATACAGGGGCAAGATCTCGGTATCGCGGTACTGCTGCTTGTTGAGCTGGTCCGCCAGGTCACGAATCTCTCGCTCACCATTGAGGAAGATGAGAATATCCCCCGGCCCTTCGGCCATCAGCTCCTCTACCGCGGCGAAGATGCCATCGGTGAGATCTAAGTCTTCATCCTGCTCGCGAACCAGAGGCCGGTAGCGGGTCTCAACCGGATAGGTACGGCCCGAAACCTCGATCACAGGCGCGTTATTGAAATGCTTGGAGAAACGCTCCACGTCTATGGTGGCCGAGGTGATGATCACCTTGAGATCCGGGCGGCGCTTGAGCACGCTCTTGAGGTAACCCAGGATAAAGTCGATATTCAGGCTTCGCTCGTGGGCCTCATCGATAATGATGGTGTCGTACTGATCCAGATATTTGTCTGAACTCAGTTCCGCCAGCAAGATACCGTCCGTCATCAGCTTGATGTAAGAGGTCGGCTTGATGGCATCTGCGAAACGCACCTTAAAGCCTACCACTTCGCCCAGTGGGCTGTTTAACTCTTCGGCCACACGAGTCGCCACGCTGCGGGCGGCCAGTCGTCTTGGCTGGGTGTGGCCAATCAGGCCACGGGTGCCCAGGCCCAGTTCGAGACAGATCTTCGGCAGCTGGGTCGTCTTACCCGAACCTGTCTCACCGGCCACAATTACCACCTGGTTATTGGCGATCGCCTCGACTATCTCGCCGCGCTTTTGCGATACCGGCAAGGCGTCGGGATAGCTGATCTCGGGACGATTCTGCCTACGGGCCTCGGCCTTGGCCGCGGCGGCAATGGCCTGCTCCTCCAGCTCGGCCAGCACAGCTGATTTTTGCTCGCCGTCAGCTTGTTTTTTCAGTCGATGAAGGCGGCGCTTGATCCGAGAGGCATCGGCCTGGAAACACTGGTTGAGGAAGGCATGAGACAGGGGGTGACGTGGCGAATTCAAAGGAAAGACCCATATAGCAAAACACAAAGCCGGGATCCTACCAAGGAACGCGCCATTTTGATATGAAAAATCGCCCCAGAGGGGCGAATTTGTTCACCCGATTATCCGGCTCACTGCATGAGAATGCTAGATAAAAAGGTGAACATAAGCATTAACTTAGGCAGGTTTAAGATAACACTCCTGCATTGAGGTGTTGATCGCCCGGAGCACGGCATTTCTGTCTATGATGCCGACCACCCTGCCCTGGTCGATCACCGGATAGATCTTTGGCTTTGGCAGCAGCATCTGCTCGGCCAGGCTGATGATGGGCTCATCCTTAGAGACAGTCAGCACGTCGGTGCGCATGCAGTCACTCACATTGGCGGTGAGATCGCAATGATAGGTACTCTTTAACATCACGGCTAAACAATCTTGTTGCGACAAAAACCCCACCAAATGACCCTGTGCATCGACCACGGCTGCGCCTAATTTTTTTTGTGAGAGCAGCTTTTCGACCGCGGCCGCCAGTGTCATGTCTGCCTGTAATAACACCGGTTGGCGATCCATATAATCAACGACTTTCATCGATTCCATATTCTGACTCCTTAATCGTGTCCGCACCTTAAGTGTAATTAAGGTTGGTCTAAAAAGCCGAAGTTTTAACCAATTTTATTTATAAGCAAAGAAAACAAACATTTGCGTAACAGCACAAGAATTTGAGCTGACTCCCAATATTGTTAGGAAATAGGACATTTTGTCCCATGTTTTTAAATAAACTTGATCCAGCTCATACCTATGCAAGCTTAAAAGCCCTTGCGAATCACAAGGTTTCTAAATGTTGACATACATCAACAATCGCGCCGAATTTGAGGCCTAAACTAAGTTACTGAATCGTGCCACTACATTTTCGCATCAAAATGAAAACAAAGGGTTAACCATGGACACACATGCCGCCTTATATCAACAAGGCCAAGCACGCCTCGAAGAGTTACGTCGCTTGGCGCCTCGTCATGCTCAGACATTGCAAGACAAGATGGAAGAGCATGGCATCACCCGCCGAGACTTTATGAAATGGAGCGCCGCCGTCACCGCCATGTTGGCGTTACCGCTCCCCTTTAGCACCTTAGTCGCCGAAGCCGCCGAGCTGGCCGACCGGGTGCCACTGATCTGGTTGCACATGGCCGAATGTACAGGCTGCTCAGAATCTCTGGTGCGTGCCGATACCCCTAACCTCGACTCGCTGATCTTCGACCACGTTTCATTGGAATACCATGAAACCCTGATGGCCGCCGCCGGTTGGCAAGCCGAAGAGAACCTGGAACACGCACTGGAAGCCTACAAGGGTAACTACTTGTTGGCCGTAGAGGGCGCTATCCCTACCGCCAACAACGGTGCCTTCCTCACCGTTGGCTGTAAGGGTCACACTGGCCTTGAGATCATCCACCACGCCGCCGAAGGCGCCGCGGCGATCATCTCAGTCGGTACCTGTGCCTCCTTCGGTGGTGTACAGGCCGCCGCCCCTAACCCGACCGGCGCCAAAGGCGTCGATAAGGTAGTTAACAAGACAGTGGTTAACTTAGGTGGCTGCCCACCTAGCGAGAAGAACATTGTCGGCACCCTGATGTATTTCATCATGTTCGGCAAACTGCCTGCGCTGGATATGTTCAACCGTCCTAAGTGGGCCTACGGCGCACGGGTTCACGATAACTGTGAGCGTCGTGGTCGCTTCGATGCCGGTGAATTTGTCGAGCAGTTCGGCGATGAAGGCGCGAAAGAAGGCTACTGCCTCTATAAGGTGGGATGTAAAGGGCCTTATACCTATAACAACTGCCCCACAGAAAGATTCAATCACCACACCAGTTGGCCAGTACTTGCGGGTCACGGATGTATGGGCTGCTCCGAGCCTAACTTCTGGGACGACATGGCCGACTTTGAAAAACCCCTTGGCAGACAGCTCCTTCACGGGCTGGACGCAACGGCCGATACCGTCGGCGCAGTGATCTTGGGTGCCACAGCTGTAGGTATCGGCGCTCATGCTGTTGCCAGCGTATTTGCCAATTCGAAGGAGGACTAATTCAATGAGCAAACGTGTAGTTATCGACCCTATCACTCGTATCGAAGGCCATCTGCGCGTCGAGGTCGAAGTCGACGAAAATAATGTTGTTCAAAAAGCCTGGTCCTCCTCCACCCTGTGGCGCGGCATCGAGGTGATCCTCAAGGGTCGTACGCCGATGGACGTTGGCCTGATCGTGCAGCGTATCTGTGGTGTCTGTACCTATTCACACTATCGTTGTGGTACCGAGGCGGTGGAAAACGCCTTAGGGGTAAAGATCCCGCTTAACGCCAAATACCTTCGCTCGCTCATGCAGACATCCCTCTACATGCATGACCATATAGTGCACTTCTACCACCTACACGGTCTTGACTGGGTAGATGTGGTCTCGGCGCTGAGTGCCGATCCGGCCGCCGCCGCACAGGTGGCCCTCAAGTACACAGACAAGCCTATCGCCGCCGGCGAGGGTGAACTGCGCGCGGTACAAGAGCGCGTTAAAGGCTTCGTCGAAACCGGTAAACTTGGCCCCTTCGCCAACGCCTACTGGGGCAACGGCACCTATAAGTTTACTCCAGAGCAGAACCTGATCGCCCTGTCTCACTACCTCAAGGCACTGGAAGTCCAGCGCGTTGCGGCCGAGATGCTGGCCATCTTCGGTGGTAAACAGCCCCATCCACAATCACTGGTCGTCGGTGGTGTCACCTCTGTGCGTGACATGTTAAGTCCTGCCCGTCTGCAGGAGTGGAAACAGAAGCACGCCATAGTGACCGACTTTATCCACCGTGCCTATAAGGCCGATATCGTCATGGCAGCCGAAGCCTTCGGCGGCGAGCCTAGTGTGCTGGGCGGCGTCAACGTGAAGAACTTCCTGGCCACCAATGACTTCGTGTTAGCCGATGGTCAGTACATGTTCGACCAAGGTGTGATCATGAACGGCGATCTGGCCAATGTCACCGACATCAACCCAGATCTGATTAAAGAAGACGTGAGCCACGCCTGGTACGATGCCAACGAGCCACAGCATCCTTATGACGGTACCACAGTGCCTAACTACACAGGTTTTGTGGAGCGCGACACCGTCTACGGCAAGCTGCCAACCCTGGATGGCGACGGCAAGTACAGCTGGGTGAAGTCGCCTCGTTACCAAGGCGAGCCGGTAGAAGTGGGTCCCCTCTCTAGCCTGCTGGTCAGCTACGCCCGCGGCAACAAGGTGGTGGTCGATGCGGTTAACGGCCTGCTGGAAGTCACCGGTCTGCCGGTTGAAGCCCTATTCACTACCCTTGGGCGCACCGCGGCGCGCATGCTACAAACAGTGATTGTAGCCGAAGAGGGTCTCAAGACCTTCGATGCCCTGATCAACAACCTGTTGGTTGACGAGTCTACCTATGTGCTACCAGAGATAGATCCCAACAAGGAGTATGTCGGCCACGCCATGATCGAGGCGCCGCGCGGCATGCTCAGCCACTGGATCCGTATCAAGAACGGCCTGGTGGAGAACTATCAGGCGGTGGTCCCCACTACCTGGAACGCTGGCCCTGTGGACGCCGCCGGTAAGGTGGGTCCTTATGAGGCAGCACTGGTGGGACTCAAGCTAGAAGATCCGACTAAACCACTGGAAGTGATACGTATCATCCACTCGTTCGACCCATGTATGGCCTGTTCGGTACATGTAATGGACTATAAGGGCCAAGATCTGGGTGAGTTCCGTATCGACCCAAATGGCAATAACTAAGGAGCAACTCATGGCTACAACCAATGTACCCTATGAGAGAGCCTTTATCTTCAGCGCCGCGATCAGGATTTTCCACTGGTTGCGAGCGCTCTCCATACTGGTTCTTGTCATCACAGGCTTCTATATTGCCTGGCCATTCTTGGTGGCGCCAAGCAACTCAGATGTGCTGGTACAGGGATGGGTGCGGTTCGCCCACCTAATCTTCGGCTTCGTGCTGTGTGCCATCACGCTTGCCAGGGCCTATCTGTTCTTCTTCAGCAAGAGTGACATTGAGCGGCGCTCCTTCAAGGACGTCACCAGCGTCAACAGCTGGATAGTGCAGCTCAAGTCCTATCTGTGGATGGGACACCTGGACAAGAAAGGAGTATACGGCCCCTTGCAGTTTGTCACCTACTTTGCCGTATCAGTGATAGCAGCCCTCATCTGTATCACTGGCTTGGCACTGTATGCCAATGTCTACCATCTCGGCCTCGGCGGCATGTTAGCCGACATGGCGGCATGGTTGACTGGCGCCATGGGTGGCCTGGCTCAGGTACGGATCTGGCACCATTACTTTACTTGGGTGTTTATTATCTTCGTTGTGATCCACGTCTATATGGCAGTTTGGACCGGCATCAGATTTAAACATAATTCGGTAGACTCCATCGTCTCTGGCTATGACTACCATCCTAAGAAACACTAAATAAGGGCGCCATGAAAATACTGTTACTCGGTATTGGTAATGTGCTGTACGCCGATGAAGGGATCGGCGTACATTTTGTCAATTACCTGCAAGAAAACTATCACTTTAGCCATCCGTCACATCAACTCGATGTGATGGATGGTGGTACCTTAGCCCAAGGGCTAATTCCCATTATCTGTAAATACGACTATCTTGTGGTGGTAGATACGGTCAACGCCCATGGCGTCGGCCCAGGAGAGGTCTATTTTTTCGATTTCGACAAGGCTCCCAGTGAGATCGATTGGCAAGGAAGCGCACACGAGGTAGAGATGTTACAAACATTGATCATGATGGAGATGGTCGGAGACAGACCGAAAACCTACGTACTGGGTTGTACCCCAACAGTGCTCGAACCCATGACACTGGGACTCACCCCAAGTGTCGCCGCCGCCGTTCCCCTAATGGAAACGACAATACTCAAACACTTCAAATCCTTAGGTTTCGAGATCACTCGAGTCAAGGATCTAGCCATTGAAACGCTCATTCCAGATTCTTATAAGCGCGGTGTTATCCTAGATGAAGACAATCAAATTTGAATTTACCTGCTCACGCCAGGTGCCTCTTTACGCGCATTTATGTAACCGATACCTAAATTATGGTGAGCTAAACATCCATATTGGTTACCAAGGCGGTGCCTATTTTATCGAGGCCGAGGGCAAACAGAGCCAACTGGAAACCCTGGCCGATGAGATCGCCCAAGATTTTCTGATCTCCGTATGGCTCACCGATTCTCGCATTGCTCTGGTCGACGCACCAAGCGGCAGCACTGAACCACTGGTTACCCAACCTATGACTCAGGAATTTTGCCAGCAGTGCGCTCCACGCTTTGGCGATAATCAAGCACCAGAGTTTGGCCAACTGGATCTTGCCTGCAACTGCTGCCATGGCGAGCGACGTATCCATCAAGAATATCGTGGCCTCACTGCAGGTGATATTCAGGCCATGTATCACACTCTGATGACTCAGGGCGAACTCAAACTAGCAGGCGGCATTCAACTAAGCCTGAGCCCGATTGACAACAATCCCAATGGAAACAGTCAGCGCCCTCGCCTGCTCGTTTGTAATCCGAACACCTTAAATGCCCAGTTCCACCTCAGCGACCCGCAGATTCTGGCGCTATCAAGCATAGAGAAACCACTCATCTGCGTGCGTCCCATAAAGGATCATCCTAAGTTAAGCGAGCCCCTGTACGATCTCTGCTTCGCCTACAACCGCCTGTTGGTGATCCTGGCCGAGCATCTACGCCAGCGCGGCACAGATTGGATTTATCTAGCAGACTCAGCCCAAGGAAAACCACTCGCCTATATCGACGGCCAATGGGCCGACATCAACAGCAACATGCCAACGAGCCTGCGTATCGACTCGCCTAAGCAACCGCTACATGACAAGGTACTGTTGGCGGGTAAGAACACCTATTATTACGCGAGCCACAGCGATAAACAGGGTAGCCACTACCTGCTGGAACAAGGTAATGAAGTCAAAGGCCGTCATGGCGACATGACACCTGCTATCCTAGGCGATGACGATCTAGCCCTGTGCGCCTTGCACAGCGTTAATCTCGAGCATGGTCTGGGCAAAAACAGCGCCATCATCTACCTAAGCCGTGATCATGGCGGACAGATCTACACCTTAGATGGCAAGTGCGAAGCCGAGCGTTTCTTCGCGCTGCCCGAGCTGCCCCAAACCGGGTATGAGATCTATCATCAGCTGGAGCAGAGCCCTCAACGCAAGGTGCTGGAAAAGTTTAAGCAGCGCTATCCCGAAGACTACCTCAGGCTGCTAGATCTAAAATTACCCACAGAACGTCATAGTCTAAGCGCCCTCTGGGCAGTTGGCGCGGTGATTCTGGGTCTTAAGAGCCGGTCGTTAAGCGTGGACGATCTTAACGATGCGCTAATGGCGGCCGCCATGGCCCATCGCGGCAGCAACTCGCCACGCATCGACTACCCCCTTACCCGCGGCGAAGCCTATCGCAGCCTCAACTGGTGTAAGACATTGGGAACGCTAATCAGCTTCCGTCTTGCCGACGACAGGGACAGCCAGAAATTAGCCTTCGGCATGCATGACTCCTTCGCCGACTATCTGGCAAACTGGATTGAACACCTGGATCTCAACCTCGGGGTGAAGTCAGTCGCATTAGCCGGTAGCGAATGGGCTAACCCCTTATTGTGTCAACGGGTCGCCCTGAGGATTGGTAAGAACTTCCCGCTTAAACACAACCAGCAGCTGGAGATAGATGGTAATAACCATGCCATCGGTGCCCTACTGCTCAAAAAACGCAGGCTATAGCATGTCTGCCAAACAGCAAGCGTCCATAGAGACGACCAAACGCGTCAGGCTGGACATCACAGGTATCGTACAAGGGGTTGGTTTTCGCCCCTTCGTTTACCGCTGGGCCACGGAACTTGGGTTGCTGGGTCTGACTTTTAACCACAGCAAGGGCGTCACTGTGGAGCTACAAGGCTCAGCGCAAGCGATTGAGACTTTTGTTGAAGCACTTACCCAAACACCACCGCCACTGGCGCGCATCGACAGCCTGAGTCAAATTGAGATCCCGCTAGAAAACTGTGATAGCTTCGAAATCACACATAGTCAGGCCGACGCCAAGGCGGTAGTTGCGGTGTCAGCGGACAAGAGCAGTTGTCAGGAGTGTCTCGATGAGATAATGGATCCAGACAACCGTCACTACCAATACCCTTTTACCAACTGCACCAACTGTGGCCCCAGATACACGCTGATCCGTGCCCTGCCCTATGACAGGCCCAACACCGCCATGGCCAAGTTTGCCATGTGTGATGCCTGCGCATCCGCCTATCAAAATCCACTGGACAGGCGCTACCACGCCCAGCCGGTGAGTTGCCCAGATTGCGGCCCGCAGCTAAGCCTACTGGCACAAGATAAGCGTCTGCTTGGTGAGCGCAATGCCGCGCTGGATCTCGCCGTGGAGATGCTGGCCCAGGGCAAGACCCTGGCCATCAAGGGTCTCGGTGGTTTTCATCTGGTGTGCGACGCCACCAATGATGATGCCGTAATGCAGCTAAGGCAGCGCAAACAGCGGCCGGCTAAGCCCTTCGCCGTGATGTGCGCCTCACTCAAGATGGCTAAGACACTGGCCAGCGGCAGTGAGGCAGAATGGCAACTGCTGCAAAGCGCCGAGCGGCCCATCACCCTGCTACAAAAGGCATCCAACAGTGATTCGCTGAGCCCAGCCGTGGCCCCTGGCATAGACAGGCTCGGGCTATTTCTACCTTACACGCCTTTGCATCATCTACTACTGGCTAGGCTCAATCGCCCCCTTGTGGCCACCAGTGCCAATCGCAGCGGTGAGCCCATCATCACACATGCCCAGGATATCTTCGCGCTGCTTGGCGAGGTGGTCGACGCCGTGCTGGATCATAACCGCGAGATCCTCAACGGCTGCGACGACAGCGTAGTGCAGATGGTAGATGACAAACTGCAGGTTATTCGATTGGCGCGTGGCTATGCGCCGCTGACCTTGGCATTACCAGAGCAAGTCCATCAAGAAACCCTGGCCGTTGGTGCCCAGCAAAAAAATAGTATCGCCTTTGGATTTGACCACAACCTAGTGCTCAGCCCCCATATCGGCGATCTCTTCAGCCTGGAGGCGGAGCAATATTTTATCGATACCCTGGCGACCTTTAAGCGTCTCTATCAATTTAGTGCCAAGCATCTGGTGAGCGACAAACATCCCGACTACGCCTCGACGATTTGGGCACAGCAGCAAAGAGAAGCCCAGGGCATAGCCTTCACTCAGGTACAGCATCACTACGCCCATATTCTGAGCGTGATGGCGGTAAATCAAAGAGTCGACAAGGTGCTGGGCTTTAGTTTCGACGGCACGGGCCTAGGCGATGATCGCCAGCTCTGGGGCGGCGAAGCCATGATCGCCGATGTGTCAGGTTATCAGCGCGTCGCCCATCTGAGCCCCATGGCGCTGATCGGCGGCGAACAGGCAATTAAAGACCCGCGCCGCATTATGCTGGCGTTGCTGTTTGAACGCTACTCGCCTGAAACCCTTAAAAACCTGCCACTCAAGGCGCTCAGCGAGTTACCTACGAGCCTTATCGGCAACCTGCATACACTTTGGCACAAAGGCGTCGCCACGCAGATAACCAGCTCCATCGGCCGTTTGTTCGACGCCACTGCTTGCCTGCTCGGTCTGATGCAGACCACCCAGTTTGAGGGGCAAGCTGGCATGTTGATAGAAGCCAAGGCCAACGAAGTCAGCGAGGCGCAGCTAGAGAGCGAGCTCGCGGCGACCGAGCTGGCCTTCAGCCTAAGCGAAATAAACGGCGTATGGCAGTTAGGCTCTCTATGGGCACAGATGGTGGATGCCCTGCTGCATTGGCAGGACAAGCCCGATGGCATAAGCCTTATCGCCCGCGCCTTCATGAACGCCCTGGCACAGGCGGTTACCGACTGCGCGCGTAAACATAGCGCCCTTAGCGTGGCGCTTTGCGGCGGCGTATTTCAAAACCGCTATCTGCTCAGCGAGACACGTAAACGATTGAGCATGTCTAAGATTAAGGTGCTGGATTCACATCAGGTACCGGTTAACGATGGCGGCATTGCCCTGGGGCAACTCTGGTACGCCATTCACCAAGATAACGAGGCGCAAACGTCGACGGAAAACGCATTCCGCTAACGGTTTGAGCCAATTTGATTAACAGGACTTTGCCTAAAACTGACCCGGGTCAATGAAGTCACCGGGTCCCTAGCGCAAAATGGCATAAACGCCTTAGATTTATGGAGTTCATTATGTGTAAAGACTGCGGCTGCTCTATTACCCGGGATCACAGCCATGAGCATGATCACCACCATGATCACAGCCACGATCATAGCCATGAGCATGATCATAGCCACGCACACGGTCATTCCCATCATCACGACCACGGCACGGTTCGTAGCAATCCTCAGCTCAATGACAAGAAGACCCTGTCTGTCATCCATAAGATCCTCGACAAGAACGACCACGAAGCGGCCCACAACCGTGCCCATTTCGAGGCCCACAATATCACCGCCTTCAACCTGATGAGCAGCCCAGGCAGCGGCAAGACCACACTGCTTGAACACCTCAAAGAATACACAGACTTAAACTATGGCGTGGTCGAAGGCGATCTTGAAACCTCCCGCGACGCCGACCGCCTCACCGCCAAGGGGATCCCCGCCTTTCAGATCCAGACCGGCTCGGCCTGCCACCTGGACGCCTTCATGGTGCACGACGCCCTGCATCACGTGGATCTGGCCCCGCTGGACATCTGCTTCGTGGAAAACGTCGGCAACCTGGTCTGCCCCGCCTCCTACGATGTGGGTACCCATTACAACATAGTGCTGGTCTCTGTCCCCGAGGGCGACGACAAGATTGAGAAATACCCGGTAATGTTCCGCAAGGCCGACCTGGTACTGATCACTAAGGCCGATCTGCTGCAACACTTCGACTTTAGCGTCGAAGAAGCCAGGGCCCAGGTGAAACGCCTCAACCCAGAGGCAGAGGTGATCACCACCTCCATCAAAGATGGCGACAGCATGCGAGCCGTAGTGGAATGGCTCAATAGCCACAGGAGCGTTTAATCATGTGTTTGTCTATACCATCGAGAATTGTGGCGCTGCATCCCGACGAGCAGGCAGTCACCGTCGAGACCCTGGGGGTCAAGCGTAAGGTCAGCAGCCACCTGATGAATGAGCCGCTGGCGCTCGACGACTATGTGCTTATCCATATCGGCTTCGTGATGAACAAAATAGATAAGGCCGATGCCGAACAGAGCCTGGCCCTGTATCAGGAGATCGTCGAAAAGATGAATGAGCAGGAGGCCCAGTCATGATAGCGCTCAAGCAGCTATATCAGGGCTTTAGAGATCCCGAAACCATACACAATCTGGCCAAGGAGATCGCCCTGCACGCCGCCAAGCATGACGGCAACATCTACATCATGGAGGTGTGCGGCGGTCATACCCACACCATCATGAAATATGGCCTCAACCAGCTACTGCCAGACAATATCGAGTTTGTGCATGGACCCGGCTGCCCCGTGTGTGTCATGCCGAAAGAGCGCATCGACCACGCCGCCATCCTGGCCTCACAGCCAGACGTAATTTTGGTGACCCTTGGGGACATGATCCGCGTGCCCGGCTCCAACGGCAGTCTGGCAGAGTTTCGCGCCAAGGGCTGCGATATTCGCCCTCTCTACGATCCGCTGGATGCCCTGACCATCGCCAAGGAAAACCCTGGCAAGCAGGTGATCTTCTTCGCCATAGGGTTCGAGACCTCGACGCCCATGACGGCGGTGCTGATCGAACAGGCCGAGAAGCAAGGGATAGATAACCTGCTGTTTCATATCAACCACGTGCTGGTGCCGCCTGCCATCGACGCCGTGATGGCCGATCCCCTGGCCAAGGTGAATGCCTTTATCGGCCCGGCTCACGTGAGCGTGATCTCGGGTGCCAAGCTATACCGCCCGGCCGTGACCCAATATGGCACGCCCGTAGTGGTATCTGGGTTTGAGCCTGTGGATGTGATGGAATCTATCCTGCGCATCGTCAAGCAGAAGGTCGATGGCGTCGCGGAGTTAGACGTGCAATATAGCCGCGCCGTGAGCGAGGAAGGCAACGTGCACGCCCAGCAGAAGGTGGATCAATACCTCACCATCAGGCCACATTTCCGCTGGCGCGGTCTGGGGCCGCTGGGCGAGTCTGCCCTCATGCTAAAGCCTGAGTTTGCCCACCGCGACGCCGAGATGATCTACCGTGAGAAGCTGAACGTGCCCGATATCGACGATCACAAGGCCTGCCAGTGCGGCGACATCCTTAGGGGTATTGCCAAGCCGAAAGACTGTAAGGTCTTCGGCCGCGGCTGTACCCCGGAAACGCCGCTCGGTAGCTGCATGGTCAGCTCGGAAGGCGCCTGTAACGCCTATTACCGCTATAACGGAGTCTAATCATGGCCGATAATGAAAAAACCGTACAACTCAGTCACGGCGGTGGCGGCAAGGAGATGAATCGTCTGATCAAGTCGATCTTCTTCAAGGCATTCAACAACCCTATCCTGGCGAGTGAAGAAGACGCCGCCCTGCTCCACTTCGAGGGACAGGCCGCCTTTACCACAGACTCCTTCACCGTCTCGCCGCTGTTTTTTGCCGGTGGCAACATAGGCAAGCTCGCCATTGCCGGGACGGTCAACGATCTCGCCATGATGGGCGCCGAACCTCAATATCTGAGCTGCAGCTTCATCATAGAAGAAGGCTTTGCCATCAAGGATCTGAAAACCATCGTCGATAGCATGGCCGAGGAGCTGCACAAGAGCGGCACTCGCATCGTCTGCGGCGATACCAAGGTAGTGCCTAAGGGCTGCGCCGATGGCCTGTTTATCAACACCTCTGGCGTAGGCCGCGTGTTGAAGCCGCAGATCTCGGTGAAAAACCTGCGTCCCGGCGATGCCATCCTGGTCTCGGGCGATATCGGCCGCCACGGCGCCGCCATTTTGATGGCCCGCGAGGGACTCACCCTGGAATCTGAGCTGGTCAGCGACTGCGCCAACCTCTGGCCCGTGGTCGAGCAGTTGATCGCCTGCAACATAGAAGTGCATGCCATGCGCGACGCCACCCGTGGTGGCCTGGCTGCTGTGCTTAACGAATGGGCGGGCGCCTCCAATGTCGGCATCAATGTCGAGGAGAGCAAGATCCCCGTATGCGACGAGGTCAAAGGCCTATGCGAGCTCTATGGCTTCGAGCCCCACGACCTGGCTAACGAAGGCACCTTCATCCTGGCGGTACCGGGAGAGATTGCCGAAGGTGCACTGGAGATCATCCAGCGCTACGGCCACTGCCAGCAGGCGGCCATCATAGGCCATGTGGAAGAAACCCATCCGGGCAAAGTGGTGCTCAAGACCCCATGGGGCAGCAGTCGCTACCTCGATCTGCCCCAGGGTGAACTGCTGCCAAGGATCTGTTAATGCACGAGTATTCGATTGTCACCGCCCTGCTGGAACAGTGTGAACAGCATGCCATCGCCAATCAGGCGGGCAAGATCACTAAGGTGGTGATAAAGATCGGCGTCCTCAGCGGCGTCGAACCCGCCCTACTGGCGACCGCGTTTGAGACCTTCAAGCTGGAGGGGCGCGCCAGAGAGGCGGAACTGGAAATTCTACATCAGGAATTGGTGCTCGAGTGCCAGGCTTGCCAAAGCACTCATACCATCAAGGAACGAAGTGTCATTTGTCCTAGTTGTCACAGCTATGAGACCCGTATCATCGAAGGGGAAGAATTGCTGCTGATGCAACTAGAGCTGGAAACCGATGAATAAAACCAAACATAAATGGAGTATTACAATGAAAAAAGCCTCACTGCTACTCGCTAGCCTTCTTCCTGCGGCGGCCTGGGCACACCCAGGGCACAATGGCATAGGTCTGTTCCACCACCTCAACGACCTACTCCCCATCATCGCCCTGGTGATCATCGTCGCCGGCGTGATGCTGTGGAAGAAACGCTCATAAGCCAAGCGTTACCCTAAGCCTGAAGACAGCGTTAGACT
The DNA here is from genome assembly GCF_023349185.1 of Shewanella aquimarina. Taxonomy (GTDB): domain Bacteria; phylum Pseudomonadota; class Gammaproteobacteria; order Enterobacterales; family Shewanellaceae; genus Shewanella; species Shewanella aquimarina. Next base: position 74,511 of record NZ_JAKIKY010000018.1, read on the forward strand.
CCCCCTGAGTCTAGCGCCGTCTTGCGTCATCTGAACTAATCTCAATTATATTTAGCGAGCTTTACATAGGTTAGCTTCATAGTAACTCAGCGCCCTCGGTAAACCGCCAGCCTCCACTGTTGTAAACAATAGAACTCAACCATAGTTAAAGTCATTTTTGACAAAAATATGTAGGCCTTCGAACGAAGGTATTGGCTTTTTGGCTTGTATCATTCACCTGTATAGGTTTTTACTTCGCGGATGGTACAGTTGATCCCCCAGCGCCGTGGTAATGATTTTGGGTAAGATGGCAGCTTTTATGCGCAAGCAGAAAGGAGACAGCTTACCCAAATTCCAATTCACCACCTTGTTACATGTGTGTTAGGCACTGTTTTTAATTACACCGACAAGCTCTTCAAATGCCACCTCACCGATATCATCAAGGTAGCAATTTATTGCAACAGCCCTGAAGTAATCATTATTTGCTGATGCTTCATGTGCTAGACATTGAGTAAAATAATGATGATCATCAACATCGCGTAGCGCCAATGTATTGTTAACATCAACACCAAAACTATTTTGTATCATTTCCCTGACAGCATCATTTTGGTAAACCTCCTTTTCAGGTGGCATTGTTCCAGGAAACGAGTATAGCTTGTCCTTTACACTTGGGCCTGTGTCTGCGTCTCGAACAGCGAGGCTCTTTTTGCCAATTTGATCCATGAGCTTGACCGCATTGCGCACAGCTTTTGTATCCCCAACAGGCTCAATATTAATCGCACTTAAGATTTGTTGATCAATACACCGAATCATTTCTGTTAGTAATAGAGCCGCGAAGTCATCTTCAACGAAGACTATAAGTTCCTTTTGCTCTCCAAGCGAAAGCATAGCCCTTGCTCTAGTTGAAGATAGCCCTTCAAAGCTGCTAACCCCATTGATGTCACGATATAACATTAACCTAGCTTCCGAAGGCATCGCTTTCAGCATCCTGTCGGAATGTGTAGTAAATATTATCTGATGATGTTTACGGTTACAGACATCAATGAGATATTTTGCAAACTCATATTCTGCATGTTCGTGTAATGATGTTTCAGGTTCTTCAATCACAAACAAACTTCTGTCAGGTGATCTTTCCAGAAGATCGACCATATAGAATGTTCTACCTTCACCAAAACCCATGTTATTTTCGGAGTAACTTGCACCATAACGAGAGGCTATGCCTAGCTCTGCTTTATTTTTGCCATGCCGAATTCCTTGAAAGTGTAATTCATCATATTGCTGCCCTAGTATTCGGCCAACCTTTACTTTTATATCATCGGGAATATCACGTCGCTGAGTAAGTGCAAATGAGCTTCCTTTGTATATACTCAAGTCTTTTCGTTCAACTTTTGGTATGTAGACCGTAAACCCTATATAAAAGCACTTATGTAGTGGTCAACTAAAATTGGCCACGGTTTTGTATTCAAGCCAGTATCTTCGCTCTGACTCATTAGGTGTTAGCCCACCGTTATATTGATGTGGTCTCAGCTGACTGTAA
>NZ_JAKIKY010000019.1 GCF_023349185.1 Shewanella aquimarina
AGCTAACCTGTACTAATGACTCGTGAGGCTTAACCATACAACCCAAAAGGGTTTCGTAAGATGGTTACTGAATCAAAAGAATACAAAGTACTTGATTGAAGTGCGAACTCAGATTGACTCTTAGCTAAGAGTACAGCTTTTCGAATTTCCAATTTTGTCTGGAAACCATAGCATTGTGGTCCCACCTGATCCCATCCCGAACTCAGAAGTGAAACGCAATCGCGCCGATGGTAGTGTGGGGTCTCCCCATGTGAGAGTAGGTCATTTCCAGGCGCCTAATAAAGCAAAAAGCCCTAGCCTAAAACGCTAGGGCTTTTTGCTTTCTACGCTCCGCGAAAGCATCTACTTCACCTGCAGTCCAAAGCTGCTTACGCAGTGTGGGCCCCTCAGCTCGCAGCTTAGCTGCTTCGCGCTACAGCCATCCATCAAGCTTAGCTTGATAAGCGGATGTCTTACGCCCCCATGTGAGGAGAGTGTTGTAGCAGTATCTGATATTTTCCTCGAAGCTGGTCATGACAGGCGCCTAATTAAACTCTACATGCAGCCAAAAGCTATTCATGCAGTGTGGCAGTTTATTGTTCCATTCATAGACTGCATTTCCGCTATCCTTGGCGGTTAGGTCACTCAGCTCGCAGCCTATCTGGTTAGCGCTGCAGACATCCGTGTGAGAGCTGATTGATTGCCGAATTTAACTACACCTGCACAAGATTCTCACAGTGAAACCGAGGTTTTTATCTCTTTTACTATTAGGTGGGGCTAATCTTTATGAGATCTCAGAATAATGCTGTGATCTTAATGGCTAACAAGCTACACAAATATAGGTATAATGCCGTATGAATTGTCGTCTAGGATGTGGTGCTTGCTGTATAGCGCCATCGATCACCAGCCCTATCCCTGGCATGCCTGAAGGCAAGCCTGCCGGCGTGCGTTGCATCCAGTTAGATGAGCAGAATCTTTGTAAGATATTCGGTCATCCTGAGCGCCCTGCGCTGTGTGATCGTTTTATTGCCGAACCAGAGGTTTGCGGTTCGACGGCAGAAGAGGCACTTTGGTTGATTACATCTTTAGAAGCGGCGACGCAGTCTTAGAAGGTAGGTTATGCAGTTAACTCGTTATACAGATTTTGGTATTCGTACGTTAATGTACTTGGCCTTATCGCCAGAGAGAGAAACCCTGTTTAGAATCGCAGAGGTCACCGAGGTGTTCGATCTGTCGGCTAACCATGTGTCTAAGATAGTGCATCATCTTGGTAAGGAGGGTTATTTGCAGACGGTGCGTGGTAAGGCCGGTGGTTTTAAGTTAGGTAAGCCGGCGGACCAGATCAACATTGGCGTCCTGGTGCGTACGCTAGAAAATTCGCTGTCGCCTATCGATTGTAGCAAGCCCTATTGCCGCTTCTCGCCTGCCTGTCAGCTTAAGGGCGTGCTCGCCGAAGCGGTCGATGCCTATCTTGCCGTGTTAGACAAATATTCATTGGCCGATGTCGTCAGTAATCGTGATGAGTTAAAGGCCTTACTACCGGATCTTTCTATTCCGGTTTTAGAGCTTTAATCTCGCCTTATCTTAAATGCACCTTGTCGCTGGCCGCGGGTTCCTTCTGCGCGAGGCGATAAGGCAGCAGCCTGGAAGTATTCACTAAGGTGATCCCCTCCTCTGTAAGACGAGGCAGATTCGCCTTTAAGAAGCTGATGGTCTCGGGATAGGGGTGGGCTATCACTATGAGTTGCCCTTCCTTATGCGCCTTCTGAATCAACTGATTAAATTGTCTCTCCAGAGCCTGGGCTGATACATCGTTATCTAAGAAGAGTTGTCTTTTCAATAAGGGAATGCCCTGCTTGTTGGCTGCGGCACTCGCCTTGCTGTACCTGGTGGTCATGCTATCGACAAAATAGTTATCTTGCTGCTTAAGGCTTTCCATTAACCAGGTCATGGGGTCGTCGAGCTGTGTCAGTAGGCTGCCCATATGGTTATTGACGCCTTTGGCGTAGGGAACACTCTTAAAGGCGTCATCGACCGCCTGCTTGAGAGACTGTTCGCTCATCTGATTGGTCAGTCCGCCGGGGCCCATCTCCTTGCCATTCAAAGCCTGCATAGGCAGGTGCAGCATGATCTCGTGGCCTTTGTCGTGGGCGATGGCGGCAAGCCTTTCTCCCAGAGGAGTATGGGGCAGTACTGAGAGGGTGATATTGCTAGGCAATGCCAGCACCGCCTCGTCGGTCTGACGATAGCCTATGTCGTCAATGATAATGGAGACCTGGGCGGCGAAGCTATGTGGCGTGGTAAATAAGACAGCTAATAAGAGTAATAAGCGCACTATTTTTGTTATTCACTAACTATTTGTTTTTATCCATGAGATCGCCGATTCGATAACCCTATCGTGGGCGCTATCATCATGGGGTGATTGCTCCTCGATTATAGGCATACTTTGTCCGGCAGTCATAGTCTCGCCAGGGATATTTATATCCGGCTTTATGCCGATGGCATGTATGTCTCTGCCTTTTGGTGTGGTGTAGTGGGCTATGGTGAGCTTGATGGCATTGCCCTCGATAAGCGTGGGGATCAGGCTCTGCACCGTGCCTTTACCGAAGCTCTTTTCGCCGATTAGCGTGGCACGCTGATTTTCCTGCAGCGCCGCGGCTAGCACTTCTGAGGCCGAGGCCGACCCCTTATTGATCAATACCGTGAGAGGCAGCTTGGAGAACATAGTCTGCGGCGAGGCGAAGTAGTCTGAGTTGGCATCGAAGAAACGCCCCCGCGTGGAGACGATGCGTCCCTTGGCGAGGAAGATGTCGGCTATCTTGATCGCCTGATCCAGCAGGCCGCCTGGATTGTTGCGTAGATCCAGTATCAGGCCTGTGACAGGCTCATTTTGCCACAGGGTCAGTAGCTTAATGAGATCTTCGGTGGAGTCATCCTGAAAGCTGGAGAGCTTGATATAGCCGATACCGTTGTTGAGCAGCTCACCCTCCACCGAGTTGACATCGATAAGGCTCGGGGTGAGTGTCACGTCGAACAGGGCTTCCGAGTTGGCGCGGCTCAGCGACAGGTTGATGGCCAGATTATGCTTGCTATGGAACTTGATCTCCTCCAGCACATTGTCGAGCTGCTTGGCTGTTACCGTTTCATTGTTGACTTTGACGATGCGATCCCCGGGTTGAATCCCGGCGTTGGCGGCTGGCGAGTGGGGAAAGGGGCTGATGATGGTGACCTGGTTCTGCTCTGTGGCTATCTCTATGCCGAAACCAAAGTATTCGCCCTTGTTGGCGTCTTTGATGTCGGAGAAGGCCTGACTGTCGAGGAAGTTTGAATAGGGATCCAGCTTGCTGAATACCCCTTCTATGGCCGCCTGGATCAGATCTTCCTGAGAGATCTTGTCTACGTAGTAGGTCTCTACCGTGCTGATGATGTCGATAAGGAGTGGGTAATTGACCTTGGGCTGGTATTCTTTAGCATTCTCATGGCCAAACAGTGTGATTGAGAGGCCTAGGGTCAGCCCTAGGGCGACACAGGTGAAATAGCGGATCATTTGAGACATGGACAGGCCCCCCATTACTCGGGGTCGTTGTCGCGTTATCGTCTACAGTATCTCGCAGGATCGACCGCTTGCCCCTTATGCCTTACCTCAAAGTATAGGCCAGGTTCTGTTTGTCCACCCGAGCGTCCGACCAGCGCTATGGTTTCCCCTTTCTTCACGCTGTCGCCGGCGTCTTTGAGAAGGGTTTGTGCGTGGCCATAGAGGCTCATATAGCCCTTACCGTGATCGACGACCATCACCATACCAAAGCCTCTGAGCCAGTCGGCGTAGATCACCTTGCCCGAGGCGATGGCGTCGATCGATTGTCCTTCGGGGGCGGCCATCATCACGCCCTTCCATTTTACTTCGCCTGAGCGTCGACTACCGAACCCGACGCGGATGCGTCCCTTGGTCGGCCAGTTAAGCTTCTGGCGGCTGGAGAGGCCTTCCATGCTGGGATTGTCTTTCATGGCTCTCAGCGCCTGTTCGACGACCCGCTTCAAGCTGGCTTCCTCTATCTGCAGCTGTTCCAGCTTGGCACCGTGTGAGTTGAGGGTGCGCTCTATCTGTTTAAGGGTCTGCTGACGCTGATGTTGTTCTTGGGTGAGGGTCTTGGCCTGCTGTTGCTGATTGAGGATCAGCTCGTTGAGCTTGGTCTGCTGGGCCTTCTGCTCCGATTCGATGGCCGTTAACTCGGTCATCGTCTGTTGCAGCTGTTTGATGGCGTCCATTCTCGCCTTGTTGAGAAACTGATAGTAGGCGAGCAGCCTCTCTATGGTGGCTGGACTCTGCTGATTGAGCAGCATCTTAGTGTAATCGTGGTTGCCCGCCAGGTAGGCGCTGGCTAGCTGATTGGACAGTGTCTTCTGTTGCTTCTGCTTGAGGGTATCAAGCTCCGCCTTGCGGCCGTCTAACTCGGCCAGTTTCCTGTCGGTTTGTGCCAGAGATGCCCTGGTATTGGTCACCTTCTTTGCCGCCGCGGCGATCGCCTGCTCATCTTTTTTCAGCAGAGAGATGAGTTTCTCATGTTGGCGACTGGTGTCTTTCAGGGCCGACTGTTGGTTGCTTATCTGTTTCTGGATCGCTTCGAGTTCGGATTGACGCTGCTTCAGGTCGGATGCCTGCGCAGTACAAGAGAGCATGATAAAGCCAGCAAGTATGCTGGCTTTATAGAAACCGGAACGTTTAAGCAAAGAGTCGTTACTCGCTTAGGGTAATGATTGAGTGCCCTGTCATCTCTGATGGCACAGTTTGTCCCATCAAGGTTAACATGGTTGGCGCTAAATCACTTAATCTTCCGTTTGGCGAGATTTCACCCTTGCTTCCTACATAGATGAGAGGCACGAGTTCGCTGGTGTGGGCGGTATGGGCCTGGCCAGTTTGCTCGTCGGTCATCTGCTCGGCGTTACCATGATCGGCGGTGATAAGACACTCGCCATCTACCTTGGCCAAAGCCTCGACCACACGGCCGATACAGGCATCGACTGCCTCACAGGCCTTGACGGCGGCGTCGAAGTTGCCGGTATGACCTACCATGTCACCGTTAGGGTAGTTACAGATGATCACGTCATACTTGGTCGACTCGATGGCTTCTACCAGCTTGTCGGTCAGCTCGGTCGAGCTCATCTCTGGCTGTAGATCATAGGTGGCGACCTTAGGTGACTGAATAAGGATTCTGTCTTCACCCTCAAACGGCTCCTCTTTACCACCGTTGAAGAAGAAGGTGACGTGAGCGTATTTCTCGGTTTCCGAGATACGCAGCTGTGTCTTGCCGCTGTTTTGCAGCACTTCGCCCAGGGTGTTGACCAGATCCACCGATGGATAGGCGATCGGCGCCTTAATGTCGGCGGCGTATTCGGTCAGCATGACGAAGTTGATCTTTGGGCTTACCGCACGCTCGAAGCCGTCGAATGCTGGATCGACGAAGCTGCGAGTGATCTGGCGGGCGCGGTCGGCGCGGAAATTCATGAAGATCAGCGCGTCGTTGTCATTGAGCGTGGCGACATTTCCGTCGGCATCTGTGATGGCCGAGCTGGCAACGAACTCGTCGTTTTCATCACGGCCATAGGCGGCGTCGAGTGCCGCAACGGCATCTTGATACTGGTGCAGTGCCTTGCCCTGGGTGATCAGTTCATAGGCTTGAGAGACGCGATCCCAACGGTTGTCTCTGTCCATGGCGTAGTAGCGGCCGATCAAGGAGGCTATACGACCTGTGCCTAGCTCGGCAAACAGTTCGTTGAAGGCTTCCAGGCTGCCCTTGGCGCTTCTTGGTGGTGTGTCACGACCGTCGAGGAAGGCGTGCAGATAGACCTGCTTGGCGCCGCGCTCAACCGCCATCTTACACATGGCCTGGATATGGCTTTCATGGCTGTGTACGCCACCGGGTGATAGCAGACCCATGATGTGTACTGCACCATTGGCAGCGATGGCCTTGTCGACGGCTTCGACAAAGGCGGGGTTGGTGTCAAACTCGCCGTCTTCAATCGACTTACCGATACGGGTCAGCTCCTGGTAGACCACGCGGCCTGAGCCTATGTTGATGTGACCAACTTCTGAGTTACCCATCTGACCGTCGGGCAAACCGACATCCAGACCCGAGCCTGAGATCAGGCTGTTAGGGTATTCTTTGTTGAGGCGATCGAGGACGGGAGTGTTGGCGTGATATACCGCATTCATGTGGGTATTTTCACGGTAACCCCAGCCATCGAGGATCAGCAGTGCCAATGGGCGTTTGCGTGTCGTCATGGTGGTACCTATTAACGTTAAAAAGAAAACTAGAATTCTGAAATTGGATAAATATTACTACGTACAGGGACGATCAAAAAGTGATTTACACCGATAGCCCTCATCGAGCCCGTCACAATTTAAGGGATCTCTCAATATCGCCCCTCTGTAGGGGGTGAACAACATGCTGCAATCTGCCGGAACAATCGGTTATACTCTCTGCCCAAACAGTCTCTCAAGCCACAGAAGTAGGCCGAAAACTATGCAAGAATATATCGAATTTTTTAAAGCCAACCCCATGTTGAGTCTCGCCTGGGTGGGCTTGTTTGCAGCGCTTATTGTGAGCGTTTTTAAGTCTAGTATCTCAAAAGTGAAAACAGTAGATCATCAGCAGGCGACCTTGTTAATTAACAAGCAAGACGCCAAGGTGGTCGATGTGCGCTCTAAGGAAGAGTTTAAGAAAGGTCATATCGTCGACGCGATCAACATGCCTTTGGCTGAAATTAAAAATAATAAGACATCTGCCCTTGAAAAGTTTAAAGCCAGTCCCATTATAATGGTATGCAATGCAGGGATGACCTCGTCGCAAGCGGCTCAGTTGATGGTGAAAGAAGGCTTTGAGTCTGTCTATAACCTCAAGGGTGGGATGAGCGAATGGCAACAAAATAACTTACCGGTTGCCAAAACCAAAAGATAACCCACACAAGGATTGCTTTTATTAAGCTTCTTTGATTAGAGTGTCATCTCTTATAAAAAATGGCTTAAATCGCCCATCTGGTGAGATTTAAGGAAATACTAAAATCGGGATGGTGGCTGAGATCTAGATTAGGACTCGAGTAACAAAGGCCCTGAAGATGATTCTCCTCACGGAATGAATCGAACAAAATTGATTAGGTAGGAAATTATGGCTGAAGCAGTAAATAACGAACAACAGGGTCCACAGTTCAACATTCAACGTGTTTACACCAAGGACATCTCTTTCGAAACGCCAAACAGCCCAGCTGTTTTCCAGAAAGAGTGGAACCCTGAAGTTAAGCTAGACCTAGACACTCGCAGCGCTAAGCTGGCCGACGATGTGTATGAAGTTGTACTGTCGCTTACTGTGACGGCTAAAAACGGTGAAGAAACTGCTTTCCTATGTGAAGTTCAGCAAGCGGGTATCTTCGCTATCTCTGGTCTGACAGAGCAGCAATTGGCTCACTCTCTAGGTGCATACTGCCCTAACGTACTGTTCCCGTACGCTCGTGAAGCTGTGGGTAGCCTGGTTGCGCGTGGTACTTTCCCACAACTGAACCTAGCGCCAGTTAACTTCGACGCCCTGTTCGCTCAATATGTGCAACAGCGTCAGGCGCAGGCAGAAGCTGCCGGTGAAGCAGCAGAAGCGAACGCTTAATTACGCATGAACAACACTGCCGATATTACGGTACTGGGGGCGGGCTCTTATGGCACCGCCCTTGCTATTTCTTTAGCCAGTAACGGACACAAAACCCTTATTTGGGGCCATGAGCCTGAACATATCGAGAACCTCAAGCGTGATCGATCCAATGAGGCGTTTCTGCCCGGTATTCCACTGCCGGATCTTCTTATCCCCGAAGCCGACCTTGCTACCGCGTTAGCCGCCTCCAAGAATGTGTTGGTCGTGGTGCCTAGCCATGTATTTGGCTTGGTGCTCAAGCAGGCTAAGCCGTTGCTGCGTAAAGATGCTCGCATCGTCTGGGCCACCAAGGGTCTGGAGCCGGAGACGGGTCGTCTGCTGCAGGAAGTGGCGCGAGAAATCTTAGGTGAAGAGTATCCGCTGGCGGTCTTGTCAGGCCCGACCTTCGCCAAAGAGCTGGCGGCAGGCTTGCCTACCGCTATCTCGGTTGCCGGTACCGATGAGACCTTCACCAATGATCTGGTGGAGTTGCTACACAGCCCGAAACGCCTGCGTGTCTACGCCAACGACGACTTTATTGGCCTGCAACTTGGCGGCGCGGTGAAGAACGTTATCGCTATCAGCGCGGGCATGTCGGATGGCATCGGCTTTGGTGCCAACGCCCGTACCGCACTGATCACCCGTGGCTTGGTGGAGCTGTCTCGCCTTGGCGAGGCTATCGGCGCTCAACCTTCTACCTTTATGGGCATGGCGGGTCTTGGCGACCTGGTGTTGACCTGTACCGATAACCAGTCCCGCAACCGTCGTTTCGGTTTGGCACTGGGTCAGGGTAAGGATGTCGATACCGCTCAGGCCGAGATTGGCCAGGTGGTCGAAGGTTACCGTAATACCAAAGAGGTCTATACCCTGGCTAAGCGTCTGGGTGTCGAGATGCCGATCACCGAGCAGGTGTATAAGGTGCTCTACCAGGGCGGCACGCCACACGAGGCGGCTAAAGCCTTGTTGGCGAGACAGAAAAAGTCGGAGACCACTGACAGCGAATAGTGGCCATCGGCGACTCATGCGAAAAATAACAAAGGGTGCTAAAATAGCGCCCTTTTTTATACACGGATGTATTTATCCCCGGTGGCCAGGCCTTTGATGTTCCCTGCATCAAATGGCATTTCCTTCATCCATGAAGGTCAGCGGTGAATGAGGGGATTTATACATGGCCAAAAAATGTTCCTGACATTTTTAGGCATTTCCCCCATCCATGGGGGTCAGAGTTTTATCCCCGGGGGCCACGGCCTTTGATGTTCCCGACATCAAATGGCATTTCCTTCATCCGTGAAGGTCAACGGTGAATGAGGGGATTTATACACGGCCAAAAAATGTTCCTGACATTTTTAACCATTTCCCCCTCCATGGGGGTCAGAGTTTTATCCCCTGTGTTTTGGGGCTGCGTTCGGTAGCTATTAACTTGTTTGAGGTGGTATTTAAGTGAAACATCATGACGTGATCATTATCGGTGCGGGCGCGGCGGGCCTCATGTGCGCGGCGACGGCGGGCTATCGCGGACGAGACGTTCTGGTGTTAGATAACGGCAAACAGGCGGGGCGCAAGATCTTAATCAGTGGCGGTGGCCGCTGTAACTTCACTAATCAGAAAGTCGAACCGGCTAACTTTATCTGTACCAATCCCCACTTCGTCAAGTCGGCGCTGGCTCGCTACTCGTCGCAGGATTTTATCGAGTTGGTCGAACGCCACGGCATCGAGTATCACCAGCGCGATCATGGTCAGCTGTTCTGTAACGACTCGGCCAAAGAGATAGTCACCATGCTGCTGACCGAGTGCGAATGGGCCGGGGCTCAGGTGCAGTTGCGCACCGATATTCTCTCTATCAATAAGCAAGATGATGGACGCTTCATGCTGGAGACCAGCAAGGGGGAGTACAGCTGTGAATCCCTGGTGGTGGCAACCGGTGGGCTGTCTATGCCTAAGCTGGGCGCCTCACCTTTTGGCTATCAGATCGCCGAGCAGTTTGGCCTCAAGGTGTTGCCGACTCACGCCGGCCTGGTGCCCTTTACCTGGCACAGCGATCAGAAGCAGAAATTTGAGCCGCTCTCTGGTATTGCGGTGCCCAGTACCATTACCGCCAAAGATGGTACCCAGTTTAGCGAGGCGCTGCTGTTTACTCACAGAGGCCTGTCGGGACCGGCTATCTTGCAGATCTCCAACTACTGGCAGCCGGGGGAGAGCATCTCGATTAACCTTCTGCCCCAGCTCGACGCCGCCCAGGCCTTGAGCGAGGCACTCGACAAACATCCTAAGCAGAGCCTGCGCAATACCCTGTCGCAGTGGCTGCCTAAACGCCTGGTAGAGGTGCTGTTTGACGAGGTGCTGTTGAATCTGGCACTCAACCAACTGGTGCATGCTCAGCGTGATCTCATCGTCGATAGTCTTCATAACTGGCAGCTCTTGATGAACGGCACCGAAGGCTATCGCACCGCGGAAGTTACCCTGGGGGGAGTGGATACCAACGAGCTTTCGTCAAAAGATATGCAGAGCAAGAAGGTGCCAGGACTCTACTTTGCCGGCGAGGTGATGGATGTCAGCGGCTGGCTCGGGGGCTTCAACTTCCAGTGGGCCTGGGCATCTGGCGTCGCCGTCGGTCAGGCGGTGTAGCTAAGTAATTATGATACTAGCTACGAATAAGGCTATGACTGGGCCCAGCAGGGAACTGCGTCTGTCATCGATTTAACTTACCGCTGCTAATCGCTATTCGTTTCAAAAGGGCCTGTTGGCCCTTTTGTCTTTTCGCTTGCATTTTTTGGTTGTCAGTTTCGCCGACATCTGTGATGTTAATGGTGGGATTTAGGGACGAAAAAATCCTTTCTGCTACACTTAAAAATAGCTCTATCCAATTGAAACATTGCGGCTAATTGCTCTTGGTTGATTAGGGGATTGCATGGAAGAACAATCTGTAGTGCTGGTGGTTGATGATGTGAAGACGAATGTCCTGATCATGAGGCAGTGTCTCAAGGATATGTTTCAGGTCTGGACCGCCGACAGTGGAGAGGAATGCCTCAGGGTTGCTAGGCAGAAACCCGACATTATCTTGCTGGATGTCCTGATGCCCGGCATGGATGGCTACCAGGTATGTCGTCAATTGAAGGCCAACCCCGAGACGGCCGAGATCCCCATCATCTTCGTGACCGCTAAAGATTCGGATGAAGATGAGCAGAAGGGGTTAGAGATAGGGGCGGTGGACTATATCACCAAGCCGATCCGCCCGGCGATCGTACGCGCTCGCGTGAATACTCATATCCAACTCAAGCAGCACAGCGACAAGCTAAAATTTATGGCGCTGCACGACCAGCTTACCGGCCTCTACAATCGTCATTTCCTCGCCGAACGGGCTGCCCAAAGCCTCTCCAGCATGGTGCGACATCAGGGCGAGCTCTCCATCGTCATGCTGGATTTGGATCACTTCAAGAAGATCAATGACTTTAACGGACACCACATTGGCGATCTCGTGTTGCAGGCGGTTGCCAAGCTGTTGCAGGAGAGCTTTCGCAAGGAAGATGTGGTGGCGCGCATGGGCGGCGAGGAGTTTGTGATCTTGATGGAGTGCAACTTGGATATCGCCAGAGAGAAAACGGAAGATGTGCGTCGGCATTTGGCACATCTTAATCCCATGGGACTCGAGGTGACTGGCAGCTTCGGCGTGGTGACCGCTAATCCACAGAATGCCGATCTATCCCATCTGCTAATGTTGGTCGATGAGGCCGTATATAAGGCCAAGGCCGACGGGCGTAACTGCGTAGTCTGTTATCAGGACGGCGCCTACCTGACGGTAGAACATGACTAAGGAAGAATAAAAAATGATTAAGGGAATCATTTCGGGGCTATTACTGCCACTGCTCGCCATGCTCATGGTCGGCTGTGGGCCGAAAAAGGTCGAAGAGGCTGTCACTATCGCCATTAATCCCTGGCCCGGGTATGAACTTCTCTATCTGGCGAAACAGAAGGGTTTCTATCGTCAGGTGGGGGCAAACATTGAATTGGTACAGGTGTCGACCCTGTCAGATGCTCAGCGCGCCTACTTAACAGGCCATGTGGATGGTTTTGCCAGCACAATGATAGAGGCGATTCAGGTGGCGCCGCTGGGAGGCAAGCCGATAAAAATAGTGTTGTTGGCCGACTATTCGGATGGCGGCGATGTGATCATCGCGCCCACTTCGATAGAGAATATGCAGGCACTCAGGGGGCAGACTATAGGCTGTGAGGTCAGCTCCTTAGGCATCTTCGTGTTGGAGCGAGCCCTTCGCCAACATCAGATGCAGTTAGATGATGTGAATGTGATTAACGTCGAGCAGGGGGCAGCGGTAAGCGCCCTGGCCTTAGGCAAGATCGCGGCCATGGTGACCTATCCTCCCTATTCGGTGGAGATACAGTCGAGTGGCGCCTATCGTCAGCTGTTTTCCACCAAGGAGATCCCCGAGGAGGTGTTAGATACCCTGTCTATCTCCTCCAGCGTACTGGCGGAGCACCCACAGCTGGTGGATCAGATCCATCAGGCATGGCAACTGACCTTGGACTATATGCGCCAGCATCCCGAGGAGGCCATGGCCATCATGGCCAAGCGTGAAGGCCTTCAGGTCGCCGAGTTTAAAGAGGCACTGGCGGATCTCAAATTGCTCAGCAGTAAGGAGCAACATAAGCTGTTTGTCCAGAGAGATAAGTTGACCCAGCTTGGCTATAGTGTTTGCGAAACCTTAGTCAAGATAGGGGCGATCGAGTCCGACTGCCTCCACGTCGACAACCTCTTCTACCAGGTGCCTTAGTCTATGTGGCGTCATTATCGAGACAAGATAGCCCAGGGCATTGTCTACAAGCTAAATTTGGCCACCTTAGTGTGCGCCTTGATCATCTCTGGGCTGATCGCCCTCTATTACTATGACGAGATGACAGAGCGCACCGAGCATCAGGTCGATTATGAGATTGCCCAGGTATCCGTGTCGCTGCGACTTGCCCTAGAGGCGAGTACCGACTTTAGCAACATGCGCCGAGTGGTCAACGGCTTGGCCGCCCAGGGTAGCATCAAGCGTCTGGTGCTGTTCGATCCCCGTGAGGAGCAGATAGTAGCCGATAATTTGGGGCAGCATCTGGGAAGTCCGCTGTCAGGCAGTTTGGAGCCCGAGCTGGTGGAGATCATTCGGCGGGTCAGTGACAAGCTGAGTGCCAAAGAGGTTTGGCGTCAGGACAGCATAGTGCATCAGGTGCAGCAGGTGTACCTGATCTCCCCCGAGCTACAACGCCTCAGGGCCTATGTACTCTACGTCAGGTATGATGCCAGCGAGATTGAGGCCTATAGTTTCGAGGAGTTGATTCACTATGTGGGCATTCTCCTGCTGGGTTTTGCCCTGTTGTTGACGGTCAATCTCTATGTACAGCACAAGGTGTTGCTGGAGCCTATTCGACGCATTCAGCGCCAGATAGAGACCTTCGGCGGCCAGAAAACCATACGCCTGAATAGCGACGACGAGTTCGGCATGCTGGTGAACAGTTACAACGAAGCCGTCAGTGCGCGCAATCAGAAGCAACTCGAGTTACAAAAATCCCGGCGCTATATCGACAATATTACCAATGTGATCCCCATTCAGCTTGCCTATGTGGATGCCCAGAGTCGTTATCGTTTCATCAACCAACATTATCTGCAGTGGCTCGGCAAGACGGAGGCGGAGGTGCTGGAACAGACGGTGGAGGCGGTGCAGCCCGCCGATGTCTATCAGTTGGTGAGGCCCTATCAGCGCGGCGTGCTGGAAGGCAAGAAGCAAGTGTTCGAGGTGGAAACCTTAGATGCGGATCAGGCGCCCAGATTTTTTCATATTACCTATGTGCCAGACATGGGCGATGATGGCACGGTGGAAGGTTACTTCATCTGTGTGGAAGATCTGACCCGGATGAAGCTCAACGAACGCAAGATCGAATCCTATGCCCAGGAGATGGAGTTCAGCAACTGGGCCTTGTCTGAGGCGCGCGAGAAGGCCGAAGTCGCCGCCAAGACCAAGGAGGACTTCCTCGCCTGTATGAGCCATGAGATCCGCACCCCGATGAACGGCGTAATTGGTATCTTGGGCTTGTTGGGCGAGACTCAGCTGTCGCCGATGCAGCAACGTTACGTCGACGTGGCCTCGGTCAGTGCCGAATCCCTACTGTCTCTGCTCAACGACATCTTGGACTTCTCCAAGATAGAGTCGGGTAAATTTGAGATTGAGGCGATCGAGTTTGATTTGGTGGAGCTGGTGGATCTCTTTGTGCAGTCTGTGGCGCTCAAGCTGGAGGAGCGTAATCTGCCCCTGTTCGTGGATATCATCCAGCTGCAATACCGCTACGTGGTTGGCGATCCCAGTCGCTTGCGGCAGATCCTGGTGAACCTGGTGGGCAATGCCATAAAGTTCACCGAAGAGGGTTGGATCACCCTAAGGCTTGCCAACGCCTTGGATGAGTCGGGCGAGGTGAAGTTCTCCTGTGAGGTGGAAGATACCGGCATAGGCATAGCCAAAGAGAAGTTGGCTATGCTGTTTAACCCCTTCATTCAGGTCGACAGCTCGACTACCCGCATGTTTGGGGGAACTGGGCTCGGCCTCTCTATCGCCAAGCGTCTGTGTGAGCTGATGCGAGGGGATATTCAGGTCAGGAGCCAGCAGGAGGTGGGGAGCATTTTTAGCTTTACCCTGACGCAACAGTTGGCGGACCGACATGGGGCTAGCGATTGGCGTAACGGTTTGGCGCCAGAGCGGGTGACCCTTATGGGGCAGCAGGGTGCCTTTGAGCGCATGCTGGGAGAGCTGCTGAGTAGCTGGGGGGCCAAGGTGGGCTACCTCGAGCCCGACGAGGCGATTCCGCCATCGGATCTACTCATCTACAGTTTTACTCCTGCGCAAGAGGCCTTCGAGGATGAGTTAAATCGCTGGCGTCAACTGGATGAGCAGCAAGAGGCCAAGGTATTACCCCTGCTCTCCTATTGGCAGCAGATAGAGTTCGAGAAGCGTGATGCCAGGGTGCCCCATCTGGGTAAGCCGTTAAACATTCGCCAGTTGATCCGCGCCCTGTCGGATCAGCCCGATGACGAGGTGCCTGAGTCGGTCGTTGAGCCCATGGTCGAGATTTCCATGCCAGACAAGCCCAAAGTGCTGCTGGTGGAAGACAATAAGGTTAACCAGTTGGTGGCCCTGGGGATGCTGCAACAACTTGGGGTCGAGGCCGATGTCGCCGCCAATGGGCGCGAGGCCCTGGCAGTATTGTCGGCGCAGCAGGGGAATCCCTATCAGTTGATCTTGATGGATTGTCTCATGCCTGAGATGGATGGTTTTCAGGCGACGGCGGCGATTCGCGAGGGGCAAGGCGGCAGTCAGTTTTGCGCCCTGCCTATCATAGCGCTGACGGCCAACGCCATGAAGGGCGATAGGGAACACTGCCTGCGGGCGGGGATGGACGACTACCTGACTAAGCCGCTGGTGCTTGAGGGGCTGAAGAAGTGTCTCTATCGTTGGTTCTCTTTGAGCCAGCAAAACTATGAGGCGACATTGGGGCATGAGCCGGATAGCGAGCAGGCACATGTGCCCGTCGAGGTGGCCGATAGCCTGTTCGATCGCGAGAGTGTTCTGGCACTCATGTCGGGAGATGAGGCGCTGCTGGACGAGGTGTTACAGGTGTTTGATGATGAGATGCAGAAGTATCGCCAGGCATTTCTCGATGGCATAGAGGCCGCCGATTGTGACGCTATCCGTACCAGCCTTCACGCCGTAAAGGGGGCTGCCAGCAACCTGAGCATGACGGCGCTGGTGGAGCTTGCTCGCCAGTTGGAGGCCGATGCGCGCCGCGGCGATCTTCAGGTGATAAAGGCCAGTCGCGAGGCCTTTCTGGCATTACTCGAGGAGACCTTGGCCTGTTGCCGTTAGTCTAGCTAGGGTTTTCGCTCCCAGTTTACCTTAGCTTGCTAATATTCGACATCTGTCTCATTTTTATCTCTTTTGAGCCACTTTAGCGATAAGCAAAATATGTTATTTTAGGGCGCAACCCTGGCGGGGCGCTTTGCGCCGCGCATGACCCAACACCTAAAGGATAAAGTGGAATGGCAAAAGCAAAGATAGGCATAGTCACCGTTAGTGATCGCGCCAGCGCCGGCGTATACGAAGATATTTCCGGTAAGGCAATTATCGAGGTGTTGGGCGAATACCTCACCTCAGAGTGGGAGCCTGTCTACGAAGTCATTCCCGATGAGCAGCCAGTTATCGAACAGACCCTGATTAAGATGGCCGATCAGCAAGATTGCTGCCTCATAGTTACCACGGGAGGCACTGGGCCGGCCAAGCGCGACGTGACCCCAGAGGCGACCGAGGCGGTGTGCGATCGTATGATGCCGGGCTTTGGTGAGCTGATGCGCGCCGAGTCGCTTAAGTTTGTGCCGACCGCCATCCTGTCTCGTCAAACCGCTGGCCTGCGCGGCGACAGCCTGATCGTCAATCTACCCGGTAAGCCTAAGTCGATCCGCGAGTGCCTCGACGCCGTGTTCCCGGCAATTCCTTACTGCATCGATCTGATGGAAGGCCCCTATCTCGTGTGTGACGAGTCGGTGATCAAGCCCTTCAGACCAAAGGCGAAATAAGCCGATTTGTCGTCACAGAAAGGCCCGGCGTTTGCCGGGCTTTTTTATGCTTTCGCGTTATGCATCCGTGTGGTGCCCAATTGTGAAGATGAGTCACACGCCCCTGCGGATGATCTGGTGTGCGCTATAGGCGCTGAATAGCAGCAGGCTGGGGATGGCGATGAAATGGGCGAAGAGGTTGGGCTGAGTCGTAAAATGCAGCCACAACAGCAGGGTCCAGCTAACCCCTAAGTATCCCAGGCTCAGTATCAGGTGTAGTGTGCGTGTGTTCATTTGCCAGTTCCTTGTCTTTGCAATGTGCCCAGTATAAAAACTCGACAAACGGTCAAAAAGTGTCATTATTGACAAAGTTGAGGTGATAAGTGACATCTTGAGAGGGGGGACGCGATGAAGACAATCATGATTTTGGCGGCGGGCAATGTGGTGGCTGGCGGCATAGTGGGACTCATAGATGTGTTCAACTTTACCAATACCCTGTATCGCAGGCTGAACCCCGAGGTCAGCCAAGATCTGTTTCATTGCCACATCGTCTCTGGCGATAGCCAGGCGATCACCACCAACCAAGGATTTCAGCTGGCGGCGATGGAGCTGAAAGATGAGACCCAGTTGCTCGAGGCCGATGCCGTGATAGTGGCTTCCTCCTTAGTGACCAATAAGGCGGAATTTAAGCAATATGCTCAGGATTTCTCGCCGCTGCTTGGGCCGCTTAGTGCCTATGCCCAGACGGGCAAGCCCATCGCGGCCTATTGCTCTGGCACCCTGATGTTGGCGGCATCCGGGTTACTGGATAACAGACGGGCCACCACTGTCTGGTGGCTTTCGCAGATGTTCGAGCGTAACTTCGCCAGGGTCAATCTTTGTATGGACTCTCTTGTGGTGTCCGATGGTCAGTTTCATACAGCGGGGGCGACCACCTCGAATCTGAGTCTGGCCCTGCATCTGGTGGGGCTGCTGGCGGGTGAGGGGCTGGCGCAACAGATGGCCAAGATTTTGCTGATAGATCCTAACCGCAGTTCCCAGCAGCCCTTTATGACCATGGCGATCACGCCTCAGCAGCATCAAGATGAGCTGGTGGGCAAGATTCAGCAGTGGATGCAGTCCAATTTAGATAAAAACTGGTTGCTCGATGAGATAGCGCAGAAGTTTGCCCTGGGTAAGCGCACCCTCATTCGCCGTTTCAAGAAGGCGCTTAACGAGACGCCGGCCAGCTACATGCAGCGTTTGCGGGTCGATGAGGCCAAGCGGCTGCTGGAGACCACAGAGTTGGCCCTGGAGCAGATTGTCGAGCGGGTCGGTTATGAAGATGTCAGCTCCTTTAGAAAGCTGTTCATCCAGCTGACCAGCCTCTCCCCTAGGGCCTATCGGCAGAAATTTAATACTCACAGTTGCTGCTAAGGTTGGCTGCTTTAGACTGTTTGTTCAAGGCTGTTAGCTGTTAGCTGGAGGCGGGTGCTTAGGGCGTCCACCTTAAGTTAGTGGGTATCTTTGAGGTGTTTGTCCAGATAGGCCTTTAACTGAGCGTCACTCTCTTTCCTCTTCTTGCGTTCATGCTCGTCCATGGCGTTCATCACCTGACGCTGGCACTCCAGGCGGTTATTCTCCCGCTGCAGCGGATTGGTGGCGTGGTCGGTCTGGGCATCACATAGGGCGCTGGCGCAGCCAGATAGGTTGGTTAGGCTAAATAGTACAAACAGGCTAAGGAAAGTGTGTTTGATGGCGGTATTGGTGGTCATATCGTCTCTGAAGCAAGGTTTATATAGCGATTTGTCTTAGCTCGCCATTATAAAACCATTTGCCATCCTGAGTACAAGTAAAAACCTTATCGATTAAAGGGGCTTTGTTAGCCCCTTTAACTAAGGCCTATAGCTAAGACCTGTAGTAGTTAGGCATTGCGATTTAGCGCGACAAACTCCTGCCTAAGCTGATAATCGCTGTCGGTGACGATGCGCTCTAGAACGCTGACGCGTTCGGCTAATCTTTGATTTTCCTGTTTCAGGCGGTCCATCTCATCTGTGTTGCGAGGCGTCGATCTGCGTCTGTCTAGCCTGAGGCGATGTTTATACAGTTCGCTCAGATTGGTGGCGACCACCATTACCAACATGATGATCATGACGACTTGTTGCTTATCCATAGCATGCTCCTTAAGTGGGCCTCCTGACGAAGGCCCCTTCTAGTGAAGTTTCGTGCGGGTTAGAGTCCGAAAACGATTTTCTCGCTCTTCAGTGAGCGCTCCATGCCGAAGGCTAGGGCTAGAGCGATGACGAAGGTGATGGCGCTGGAGAGTGCCAGCTGCATCATGGGGATCTCCTTGCCCTTGATGAAGGCGATGAGCGCCTGCATCTGCCCCGAGATCGGCAGCCACTGTAGCGTGTCGGGCGCTATGTTGTAGCTCGCCGCCATCGACAGCATCATGGGCACGATCAGCACTATGGTGAGGTAGGACTGGGCCTCTTTGAACGACTTGGCCATGAAGGAGACAAACAGCTGCAGCGCCGCTGCCATCAGGGCGATGGGTAGGCCGATCGCCAGCATCAAGAGAATGAAGTCGATATTGATGTTGACCGAGAAGCCCAGCTCCTGCCAAGGCACGAAGCCGTAGGCGAGCTTAGAGATCACTAGGGTGAGGATCAGCCCCAACATGGCGAAGATGGTCACCGCGGCGACCTTGGCCAGCACGATATCCCGGGTGGATACCGGATGGCTGAGCAGCAGGGCCAGCGAGTTGCGTTCGCGCTCACCGGCGCTGGTGTCTATAGCCAGATTCATGCCTGAGATAAACACCGCATAGACCATCATGAAGATGGCGACGCCTAAGATCATCCCGCCCTTAGAATCTGAGGTGGCCTGATCTTCCACCTTGACCTTGATCGGCTGCATCACCTTAGGGTCTATGCCGCGGGCGATCAGTCGCAGGCTGCCCATCTCGGCGCTGTATTCTTGCAGTGCCTTCTCTAGGCGACGGATAGAAGACTGTAGCTTCTCGTTGGAGTTGTCGGCGATCAGCACTATCTCGGCGGCCTGACTCTTAGCCATGTTGGCGGCGTAGTCTGGGCTGATGACAAGCTCTATCTCCTTGCGATCGGCCTCATCGCCCTGACTGATCTCGTTGCTGGCGAGATACTTCACCAGATCCGGTGCGCGCTCGCCGTGGGTGATGGTGATGTTAAGCGCCTCTGGGCTGGTGATCTGGCCGATAAGGATCATAAACATGCCGCACATCATCAACGGCGCGCCGATGGCGTAGTAGAGGCCAGCCATCACAGAACGCTTGTCTCTGGCGGCATCGGTCAGCTCTTTTCTGACCATGGTAATGATTGAACTGATCATGCTGCGATTCCCTCGTCGGTACCGATTAGCTGAATGAAGGCGTCTTCCAGTGAAGCCTGGCCCGTCTGTTGGCAGAGTTCCTGTGGGCTGCCGACGGCGACCACGCGCCCCTCGGCCATGACGATGACGCGATCACACAGGGCGGCGACCTCCTGCATCACATGGCTGGAGAAGAGTACGCAGTGACCCGCCTGCTTGAGATCCTTCAGCAGGTCGCGCAGTACTCGGGTGCTCATCACGTCCAGGCCACGGGTGGGTTCGTCGAGTATGATGTTGGTGGGCTCATGCACTATGGCCTGGGCCAGCGCCGTCTTCATCCTTTGTCCCTGGGAGAAGCCCTTGCACTTGCGATCGGCAATGTCATTCATATGCAGCTTGCTGAGCACCTTGGCCGAGGCAGCCTTGGCCTGCTCGCGGGAGAGGCCGTTTAGCTCGGCGAAGAAGCGGATATATTCTCTCGGCGTCAGGCGTTCATACAGGCCGAAGGGGTCTGGGAACAGGCCCAGCTGCTGCTTGGCAGCCACCGGCTGTTTGGCGACGTCTATTCCGTCTATTTCGGCAATGCCCTGATCGGGCTTGAGCAGACCAAACACGGTGCGAAGGCAGGTGGTCTTGCCCGCGCCGTTGGGGCCCAGCAGGCCGGTGATCTGGCCGTCCAGGGCCTCGAAACTCAGATCATTCAGTGCCTGCACCTCACCGATCCGCTTAGATAAATTTGATACCTTAATCATGGTGTGCTCCTTGCTGCTTGGCGTCACCGAGAGAGGCCTGGCTAGTAGTGGCCTGGCTGAGATTGCTCTGACTGATTTTGTCCTGTGGGATGGCCTCAACCGTATTGGCGTTGAGGTAGAAGTTACGGCTGATATCTTTGCTCAGGCATTCCTGTGAGAGGCCGTCTACGCTGCCGCTGCCGATCAGCTCGGCGATTAGTGTGTTGGCGCATGACTGATAGGCCACGCCGTGGGTCGCATAGGGGGCGACGAAATGCTTGGCATTGGTCAGCTTGGCCATAGCAAGCTCGCCCCAGCTCGGTGGTGTCGCGGGGTCTATCTGTCCCGACAACACTAGCGTGGGTAGATTGCTGGCAATGGGCGCGGCAAAGCTGGTGTCGGCCGCCGGGATCTGCCAGATAGGGCAGCTCAGGTCGAAGGCCTTAATCATCTCCTGGCCGAAGTAGCTCTGGCTTAGGCGCTCACGCTCGGCCTGAGAGAAACGGTGCCAATCTTCGCCGCAGACCACGGCCGAGTGCATACCGGCGGCGATGCCCGTACTATTTACCGTGAGGGCATACAGCCCCATGATGGCCTGAAAGTTCCCCTCTGCCGCCTGGTGGATAGCATGGGGCAATAGGGCCCTGACATTGGGCATATAGAGCGCCATGCGGATGGCGCCCATAAACTTGGCGCGGGTCATGGTGAGTTGGGTCGGCGCATTGGTCAGGGGATCGCGGGTCTGGCTGATCTGCGGTCCCTGGCTGAGCAGTGCCTCTACCTGTTCGAGCTCCGCTTTGAGATTAGGGAACTCTTGATGACACAGGGCGTTGCCTTGGCAATCCTGGAGCAGCAGGTCAATGGCGCGGCTGATGGCATCGCCGATATTAAGCACGCTCTGCTGCATGGGCACCACACCGTCCAGGGTCACAGTGGTCAGGGCCTCTGGGTAGTGACGCATATAGAGCTGGGCCATGCGGGTGCCGTAGGAGATGCCGTACAGGTGCAGCTTCAGGTAACCCAGGGCTTGCCTGACCGCCTCGAAATCTTTTAGCGCTGTCTCGCTGCCATACTGACTGACATCGGCATCTATCTTGGCGAGGCAGTCCTTGGTCTCGGCGGCGATATCCAGCTCGTCGTCGTTGAAGGCCAAGCCTCCCTCGAAGCCTGCGCCCTCGCAGGTGAGTTGGTTGGAGAGGCCGGTACCGCGCTGGTCGATCAGCAGGATATCTCGCTGCTGGCGCACTTTGGTAAAGATCTTGTCGAAGCTGGCGGCGTTATCTATGGCTGATTGGCCCGGGCCGCCGGCGATGGCTAGCAGTGCTTCTTTCTCGAAACTGGGTTTGATGGCGGGCAGAACCAGATAGTGGATCTGTATCTGTTTGCCCTGGGGCTTAGCGTAGTTTTCCGGTACCCAGATGGCGCCGCAGCGCAGACGATCAGGCAGATCGTCTACATAACAAGATGTCGGCTGGCTATCTTGCAGATCTGCTTGTTGAGCGTCTGCCCAGGTGGGCTGAGATAACAGCAGTAGCGCCAAACAGGCGGGCAGGAGTAGCGCTACCAGCCGCTGCTGCCGGGTGAATCTATTGGCCATCAGTTTAACCTCTCCTTGAAGCATGATACCTATTCCTTAGTTGAAATTTACCGTATCTATGTTAATTTAGTACTGTATCGGTGTATCAATGTATTAATACAGTGAATAAAGGCTAATGCTAGATTTACTCAATGTCAACCCCAGTAATGGCGACCCCATCTACCGCCAGCTTAGCGATCAGATAGTACGTCTGATCGTCGGCGGCCAGCTGCAACCTCAGGAGGTATTGCCTTCGGTGCGGCAGATCGCCGAGCACCTGGCGGTCAACCCCATGACGGTCTCCCGCGCCATTCAGCAGTTGGTGGAGCAGGGTTGGCTCGAGCGTCGTCGCGGCCAACCGACCCGGGTGGCGCAGCGTGGCGATAGCCAGGGCACCTCAAGTTCAGACTTGATGGCGCCTCAGGTCAATTCACTCATCGATCAGGCAAAGCAGTTAGGGGTAAGCCTAGAAGAACTCAATGCCATCATCGCCAAGGCATGGCTACAGACGCAATAAAGGAACAGATGCAGATGCAAGAGAGCAATCAAGCCATATTGGCCTTCCATGGGATCAGCAAGGCGTTTGACGGCAAGCTAGCCATTGACGAGCTGTCGATGACCCTCTATCCCGGCATGGTGGTAGGCTTGCTGGGGCAAAATGGTGCGGGCAAGTCGACCCTGATGCGCTGCGCCCTGGGGATCCTCGAGGTTACCGAGGGGCAGATAGAGATCCTCGGCGGTACCAGCAACAACATCAGCTCGGCGCAGAAGGAGCTGATAGGTTATGTGCCTCAGCAACCCTTCGGCTATGAGGGCTTCACCGTCGGGCGCGCCCTCGCCCTGCATCGCAGCTTCTATCCCAACTGGGACAGGTCGCTGGAGCAGGAGTGGCTGAGTCGCTTCCAGCTCGATGGGACGCAGCAGGTGCAGCGTCTGTCGGTGGGACAGCGCCAGTCGCTGGCCTTGATCATGGCGATGGCCTATCGCCCCAAGTTGTTGATCCTCGATGAGCCGGTTGCCAGCCTGGACCCTATCGCTCGGCGCGAGTTTATGTCGGACCTATTCGATCTGGCGTTGGATGCCGGCTCGGCGGTGCTCTTCTCTTCACACATCACCTCAGATCTCGAGCGGGTCGCCAGTCACGTGGCCCTGATGCGCAAGGGTAAGCTGGTGTTGTTTAAAGAGATAGACGCCCTCAGGGAGAGCGTGCAGCTGGTGAGTCTCAAGCCGGGCGAGTCTCTGCCTGAG
This sequence comes from Shewanella aquimarina, assembly GCF_023349185.1. Classification (GTDB taxonomy): domain Bacteria; phylum Pseudomonadota; class Gammaproteobacteria; order Enterobacterales; family Shewanellaceae; genus Shewanella; species Shewanella aquimarina. Next base: position 23,128 of record NZ_JAKIKY010000019.1, read on the forward strand.
GGGCTTGTTGTGCTCAACCGTCAGCAGGATAAGCTGCTGGTGGATCACTATGAGGCCGCCATGGCACCAAGCTTCACCTCAGTGACGCCAATGAACCTGGAACAACTCTTCATGGAGCTGCACAGATGATGCCTAAAGCGCTGCGCGGTATGGCGCGCTTCTGGCTGTTCGATGTGGGCAGCGCCAGCTTTCTCGGCACCGGGCTATTGGCGCTGGTGATGATGCTGGTGCTGGCGTTCTCGGGCAAATACGACGCCATGCCTATCATGCTGGGGATGATGCAGGTCTCTACCTGCGCGGCGATCGCCTGGCAACTCAATCGCCTGTCGGCCACCGAGTGGGCCAGCCTGGTGCCCGGCTACGCCGAGAGCATTCAATGGCAGGCGCTCATCGTGGGCATTATCGCCACCTTGATCTCGCTAACTGCGGCGATACTATTGCCCCTCGAGGCGGCGGTTCAGCAGGTGCTGCTGGCGAGCCTGGCTGGGGTCGCCTTCATCTATTTCTGTCGCCGACACATCAAGGGGTTCTACTTTTCTTTCGCCCTGTTTCTGCTGCTGCCCTTTACACCTGAGATGACGGCGTTTCTGCCTAGCCTCAGCTTCTACCTGGTGCCGCTGGCCGTCGTGGGGCTTATCTATCTGATCCGTGCTGATCTCAGGGCCGAGGTTTGGCACCTGGAGGCCAGATCTGTCTACCTCAATGGCCTGGAGATGGGCTGGTTCTGGTTGCCGAACCTTGGTTCGAATAGCCTGATGAATCGTCTGGACAGGTGGCTGCACCCGGTGAACTTCTTCGTCGGCCCCATGCTCTCTATGATGCTGGTGTTACTGCCTGCGCTGGCGCTGCTGCTAGGGCTGGTAAATTATTTTGTCGGCATCGAGCTGCCCGTGCTCTTCATCATGGGTCAGTTCAGCGCCGTCGCCTGTACCTTAGTGCACTGGAGTCGTGTGCAGAGATGGCGGGCGACTGAGACCCTCTATATCTTGCCGGGCTTCGACGGTAAACAGGGGCTGATCGAGGCCTTCGCCAGCGCCCAGTATCGTCTGCTGGGGTATTTCACCGGCACCATGGCGCTGCTGGCGACCTGCACCCTGATACTCAATCCAGACTTTACCCTGCTCATCTGGAGCCATCTGGTACTCAGCACCTTCTGCGTCTGCGCCTTCTTGCTGGGCCTGGGCTGCGCCGCCCGCAGCGCCATGCATATCTCACTGAGTATGTTAGTGGTGATCTGCCATGCCATCTGGTTGTCCACCGCATTGGTAGCACTGCGCGAAGGCAGAGATCTCACCACCTATGTGACCCTGGATATTGGCCTGGTGGCTTTTTCTCTGCTAACGCTTTGGTGGGGCAAGCGAAAGTTGTGGCGTGACGCCTTGGCCTGATCCGACTAGTGCCTGGCTTTTGTGCTCCAATTAACATTATTGGAGCAAAAACTCTTATTTTTTGGCCGCCATTGCAGTAAAATGCGCCAAAACAGGTACAAGTGTACGCTAAAAGGGTCAGAAAATTATGTCGCTCCAACAGTATCATCCAATAAGCCTGATGCAGGCCCAGAGCCAGCAGCGTGGCGATGCCATCGCGCTGGAAGGCTATGGCTTAGCCGCTCCCTGGCAGCAGATCAGTTGGCGACGCTTCGATGAGATTGGCGACCAGGTTGCCAAGGCGCTGATCGCCTCTGACTTTGCCCCCCAGGACAAGGTGGTGATCCTGTCGCAGAACTGTCCCCAGTGGACCTGTGCCGATGTCGGTGCCCTCAAGGCCAAGGCCGTTGTGGTGCCCATCTACCCTACCAGTACCCTGGAACAGGCGCGCTACATCATAGACGATGCCCAGGCTAAGCTGATTTTCGTCGGCGACGCCGAGCAATATGGCATGGCCCGTGAACTGCTGACTATCTGCCCTAGCCTGACTCAGATAGTGGTGTTCGATGCCGAAGTCGTGTTGACCGAAACGGAAACAGCTGTTCATTTCGATAGTCTGCTTACCCAAACCTATTCGCCAGAGGTCGAGGTCGAGGCCGAGCTAGGGCGTCGTTTAGCTAACCTGGACCTGGACGATCTGCTGACCCTGATCTACACCTCGGGCACCACGGGTGACCCTAAGGGCGTGATGCTGGATTATCGTAACATCGCCTCTGTGGTGCGTCAGCACGATACGATTTTACCTTTTACGCCGGGCGATGTGTCGCTGGCCTTCCTGCCGCTGAGTCACGTGTTCGAGCGGGGCTGGAGCTTCTACGTGCTATGCCGCGGTGGCCACAACGTCTACCTTAACGATCCTATGACGGTGAAAGAGGCGATCGTCGATATTCGTCCCCATACCCTGTGTGTGGTGCCACGTTTCCTGGAGAAGGTCTACAGTGCGGTGCAGGACAAGGTGAATAAGGCGCCCGACACCCGCAAGAGGCTGTTTGCCTGGGCCATGTCGGTGGGCGAGCGTCAGTTCGAGGTCAGCCAGGGCAGGGCCAAGAGCTCCTGGTGGCTCAAGACCCAGTGGAAACTGGCTCATAAGCTGGTGTACAGCAAGCTGCAACAGGTATTGGGTGGCAGGCTTAAGTTTATGCCGTGCGGTGGTGCGGCGCTGGATCAGAATGTGGCCAGCTTCTTCCACGCCATCGATATTCCCGTGCTCTGCGGCTATGGCATGACGGAGACCACGGCGACCGTGACCTGTAATACCCTGGATAACCGGGTGGCTGGCTCTAACGGCAAGACCCTGCCGGAAGTCGAGATCAAGCTGGGTAAAGACAACGAGATCCTGGTGCGCGGTGATACCGTGATGCGCGGCTACTACAATCGTCCCCAGGAGACTGCCGATAGCTTCGAAGATGGTTGGCTGAAGACGGGGGATGCCGGTCAGCTAGACGCGCAGGGTAACCTGTTCATCACAGACCGCATCAAGGAGTTGATGAAGACCTCTAACGGTAAATATATCGCGCCCCAGAGGGTAGAGGGCAAGGTAGGCTGCTGTCCCTTCATCGAGCAGGTGGCGGTGATCGCCGATGCCAAAAACTATGTGACCGCGCTTATCGTGCCCGCTTTCGAGTCGTTAGAGGCCTGGGCCGAGGAGAAGGGCTTGCACTACGAGTCGCCCATTGAGCTGCTGCGTCACAGCCATGTGATCGAGCACTTCGAGCAGCGTCTCAAGCATCTGCAGCAGGAGCTGGCGGGTTTCGAGAAGATCAAGAAGTTTACCCTGTTACCCGAGGCCTTCTCTATGGAGGCCGGTCTGCTGACACCGACCATGAAGCTGAGGCGTAAGATGATCTATCACAAGTACGCCACCGAAATTAACGCCATGTATTTGAAGTAATTAGATCTTAAGGGCGTCTCGCAACGAGGCGCCCTTAGGTCGAAAGTCCATCTTGCATCCCAAGGGCTTCTCGGTTAGCGTATTCCCACAAAAATAACGACTTAGCCTTAGGAGCTCCCTGTGCCGTTACGCTCTTTCAGTTTAACCATTCAACCCAGATTCAATGAAACCGATGGCCTGGGCCATATCAACAATACCGTTATGCCCGTCTGGTTCGAGGCGGCGCGTGAGCCCATCTTCGCCATCTTCAATCCCTCGCTTAATCTGGCGGAGTGGAACCTGATCGTGGCGGGCTTTACCATCGCCTACACCTCGCCGACCCAATATGGTCTGCCGGTGGAGATCAAGACCTGGATCAGCCGTGTGGGTAATGCCAGTTTCGAGGTGGCGCAGCAGAGCTGGCAGGGGGGGAAGATGACCGCCGAGGCCAAGACCACCTTAGTGCATTACGACTATAGCGTCGACAAGAGCCAACCCATAGGGGAAGAGGTGAAGCAGGCGCTGCTGACCCTGACCGGCGAATAGGCGGGTTACAAAAACTTCTGCACGTACCAGCAGCTGGCTGTGATGGCGAGTTGCTGGGACTTGGCCCACGCTAAGCCATGGCGCACCAGGCGCCCGGCCACGCCTTGTCCCCTCAGTTCATCCGGCACGAAGGTGCGAACAAAATCCACCTTGTCGCCTTGTCGTTGATACTCTAATACCGCATCATGGCCTGCAATGGACAGGACAAATTTCTGCTGGTCGTCCTGGTGTCGAATCGTCTCTTGCGTCATAGTCTGCCTCTCGTTTGACGGGATGAAACTTAACGTTAGCACAGGGTGATAAAATTAGTAACAAGATGATTTTGTTAAAATTAGATGAGGCCTTCGCGTGAAAATCAAGGGCCATATACACCTTAAGAGCGCGCTGACCCGCTGGCTTGGGCTCTGTGTTGGGGTTTACTTTACTCAAGCATTGGCTGCTCCGGAGATTAACCTGCGCCCCGCCGTCGAGGCCAAACTCAAGGGGGACATCACCAGTGCCATGGTGCTCACCGATGCCAACCTGATCACCTTAGGGATAGTGGATTTTAATCCCAACACCATAGTGGATCTGAGCGAGATAGGCGATGTCGGTAGCGAGGAGTCGCTTGAGCGGCGCAGTCAGCTCACCTCCTATACCTTGCCCTGGGAGAGCGACACAGTGCCGCTCTCGCCCGAGTGGTCCCAAAGCATCCAGGTGCGCTTCTCCTACGTGCATGCCAGCGACAGCATACAGGGGCTGGAGGATGAGACCATCAGCAGTCCGATCAAGGATACCAGCTACCTGCTGGCGGGCGAGTATCGCTGGAAGTATCAGATAAATGAGCAGTGGCGGGCGGTCTTTGGCCTGGGGGCGCAATTTATCTGGCTGGAAAACCGCCTAACCTATAACGACCCCGTGCTGCGCAGCGTCAGTGGTGTCCTAGACGACAAGTTGGTGAACACCAGCTATGGCGCCATCATGTTCGATCCCAACGCCGAGCTGACCTATACGGGTGACCTCATGGGGAATAAGTGGGAATTTATCAGCACCCTCAGATATGGCATAGGCCGCAGCCTGCTGACCGACGATGGCATGCAGGCGGTGACGCCTCAGGTCGGGCGTCTGAGCAACGCCCTGGTATTTCATTATGGGTTGCCAGACTTCTTCGACCGTCAGAACGAGATGCGCCTGCTGGCCAAGCGGATCGATCTTAGCGGCGATGTTATCGACCCCATGGGGACGCGTCACTACTACGAGTTCGGTGCAGGCTGGGTGGTGCAGACCCCTTCGCTGTCAGCCTGGCTGCGCAACATAGGGATAGGCATCACACTCAACATCAACAGTGGCCTGAGTGGCGGCGGCATAGTGCTGCTGTTTAACGAAGAGATGTGAGCTCGGCACAATCGAGGCTAGTCGATGCAGTGCTCTCTGAGCACGGCCAGTAACTCGTCGGGCAGATCGGCCTTGGCTTGCTTGTTGAAGTCGAACATGACGGCGACCGAGGAGCCTTTGGTGGTGATCGCCTGTTGCTGCTCGCTGAACACCTGATAGTGCATGGTAAAGCGATCCTTGTGGATGTCGCTGATACTGACGCCGATCAATAGGGTGTCGGGGAAGGTGACCGGGCGCTTATAGCGAGCATGGTTGTCGCTGATCACCGGGCCCATGCCGTACTGGTAGAGCTTATCTAGCGGAAACAGCTGGTTAAAGAAGTCTATCCGCGCCGTCTCGAAGTAACGAAAATAGACCGCATTGTTGACGTGCTTCAGGGCATCCATCTCGCCCCAGGCGACTGGGATGCGGGTGTGAAAGGGAAATTGGCTAACGAACTGCTCCATATCTTAACCTTCAATTTTCAAACAAGCGTTTAGTTTTGGGTTAAGATATCAGCATCTCGCCACAATACCAATCCCTGAGGGCGTTCGAGTGGCTAATGAATTTCGATGAGGCTTTCTCTCGTTCTTCGATTTATTTGGCGAGCGAGTAACAAAAAAGGCACCCTAGGGTGCCTTTATTTTTCAAATCGACAGATTAGAAGCTTAATTCTTTAAAGTTGCTGATCTGTGGGTAGTCGCCGGTGCGCTGAGTGGTCTCGCGCACCATCTGCATTACACGCATGCCCGCCTGCTCGGCAGCTTTGAGCTCCTCGAGCACATCAGAGATAAACAGCACCTGCTTAGGCGCCAGGCTGATGGTGTTGATGATGTTAAGGTAGGCCTGTTTAAACAGCTTGTTACCGGTGCGGGTGTCGAAATGGCCATCGAAATATTCGGTCAGGTCACCGCCGTCGCTGTGGCTGAACAGCAGCTTCTGGGCATCCACAGAGCCGGAAGAGAAGCTGTAGAGACGCACGTTCTGCGCCTTAATCTCTTTCACGCTGTCGATGAAGTCAGGGTAGATGTGACCCTTAAATTCGCCTTGGGCGTAGCCCTGTTTCCAGATCAGGCCTTGCAGCGTCTTAAGCGGAGTGGCCTTGCGATCTTCGGCAATCCACTGCTGCAGAATCTCTACCACGCGCTCCAGTGAGGCGTCTGGCTCCAGCGCGATATCTTTTACGTCGCTGATGCAGTTGTCGACCAATACATTAGTTTGATTATCTTCTAAAAAGTCAGCGAGGGCCTTAGACGAATAGGGAAAAAGGGTGTCCTGAATAAAGTTCAGATCGGTTGTTGTACCTGCTGTATCTACAACTATGGCTCGAATACCCATAACGTTGGCTTACTCCACTATGCATTAATAGAAATGATTCGCTTAAATGACAGGCCAGATCCTAAGCTGAAAACGCCCCTTTGGCTAGTGAATTATCGCCCAAAGACGAGCGAAGACGCAGCGGATCACAAGGGGAAACAGGTCTGGCGTTTTCGGGTGGAGGTTTGACTTGCTTTTGCTTAAATATCATACTCATTCGCTTGGGGCGTAAAACATGGAAAGGGAAACAAGGAAGGGCGAATGACTGTTAAATACCTCAAATTTATTAGCTGCTTAGTCTTGATTGCTGGTAGCTACTGCCTGCCACTTGCGGCCAAGATCAAAGTAAAGCCGCTGCCGATTCAGCTGGAGAGCTGTGAGCGTGGCGAATGCGTCGATCATTTCAAGGAATACAAGACGCTGGCCCGTTATGGCCATTCTGATGCTATGTACACCCTGGCCGAGATGTACCGTCTGGGCTATGGCACAGAGAGCGATATGCGTTTATCCACTAAGTGGTATCGCCGCGCCGCCAAGTTAGGTAATCCTTTTGCCCAGTACAAGGTGGCCATCCTCTATCTACAGGATGGCGAGAATCAGGATATCGACAAGGCGATGCGCTACCTGCGAGACGCCAACCGCGCCGATCTTAACGAGGCGGCTCACCTCTTGGGAATGCTCTACGTAGAAGGCGAGTTGGTGGAGAAGGACAAGGTGAAAGCCAAGGACTACCTGACCAAGGCCTATGAGGCGGGTCATGAGCCGACACTTAACCTGCTGGCCGAAGTTAGTGAGGTGGCCCTCGAGGTCAAGCGCCAGGCTAAGGTGGCGCCGGTTACGCCCAAGAGTCAGGCCGCTCCGACAGATGAGATGGAGGTGATCGAGGTGCGTGCCCCTAGTCTGGAAGAGGTTTTTAGTTACCATATTGCTACTATGCGTGGCGGTGTGCCTGATGCGATCACTGGTACGGGCACCTCGCTGCGGGGTCGTACCTGTGGTGAAATGATCTCCTGTAATACTCAGGAAGACAGAGAGCGTATTCGCGATTTTCTTATGTCCACCTGGTAACGGCTCACGTTGCCCTATCACTTAACAATAACAAGGAATACACGTGATAAATAAATGGATTGCTGGTGTTATCTTACTGCTCGGTAGTGGCTTGAACCTGGTTCAGGCGGCTCCTACTACTAACCTTGAAACGCTGATGGTTAAGGCGCCGGGTGTCGACAAGCCCATGGCCTTCAAGGTCAATCTGCCCGCCAGTTATGGCGAGAACCTAGATAAGCGTTATGTGCTGCTGTTCGACTTTCATCCCCGCAGCCGCGGTTATCTCGAGGGGATGCATGACTGGATGAGCCATAATGGCGACTGGCCCTGGCTGGAGACCATAATCGTCACAGCGCCCGACGGTGACCAGGCGCTGGGCAAGTTGAAGAGTCAGGCGATAGAGCAGGAAGGTAGCGTCGCCCTGTTGGACTTCATGGAGCAGTCGCTGCTGCCCGCCATCGATGCCAAGTATCGCACCAATGGCTTTCGTATCATGAATGGCTTTACCGGCAACGCCGGCCTGGTGCTCTACACCTTGCTCAATCGCCCCGAGTTGTTCAACGCCTACCTGGCGGCGAGCCCGGTGCTGAGTGACGATTTTGCCTATGTGATCAAGTCGGCCACAGACAAGCTGGAGAAGCTCAAGGGCAAGCCGCGCTACCTGATGTTGACCACCAGCGACAGCGATTTCGAGCAGCGTCAGCTGGCGGATTTCGCCGCTTTGGAGGAGCTGCTCGAGACCACAAATCATCCGGCGCTGCACTATAAGGTGAAACGTTTCGACGGCACCTACTATATGACCCAGCCGATCCTGGCGACCGCCCACGGCATAGAGTGGCTGTTCGACGACTACCATAGGGTGCTCTCGCCAGACTCAGAGATCGCCAAAGGCGGCGTGAAGGCGATTCTCGACCACTATAGTTACCTGTCACAGCAGAAGTATGGCTTCCCCGTGCCCTCTACCGATTCGCTGATCGCCCTGGCGGACGCCGAGTTTGCCAAGGATAAAGACAAGGGGTTAGCTGTCTATCAGGCGGCGGTGGAGGCCAATCCTGACTCCCACAGCGCCCACGATGCTTTGGCCCGGGCCTATGGTGAGCTGAAGATGTATGACTTAGCCATAGCCCAGCAGAAGCAGGCGCTGGCCAAGACAGACCATCCCTTCTGGACACGCAAGTACAGCGAGAGCCTGGCGGCGTTAGAGGCGCAGCGGCACTAGTTGATTCTACGTAAGGCTCTTCGCCGTTTACCTTTATTGAAATACGCCGGCATCTGCCCTCTTTTGGTGCAGATGCCTATGCGTTTCGGCGCAGTCAGAGCGAATTGCACGCCCTGGCTCCGGCGATTCATCTCCTTATCAGTCCCTCCCAGCCTGGGTTTTCGCCCCATGGCGCGGCGTTTTCCTCTGCCTTAGCCGGGTTTCTGTGCCCGCGAGTGGGATTGGCGCCATAGTTGCAAAGCTTAGAGTCGTTATCTAAAGGGAGCAGTCTATGGCGGCAATGAGTTACTTGAGCGTGATCGAGCGGTACCATGAGCATGAGCAGCTGGTGAAGGAGCTGCTGGAGTCGATTCTGGTGGGGATAAGCGATCCCCTGATGTTGTCCGATCCAGGTTTTCGGGTGCGGGCCATGGCCGAGATCGCCAACAGCTATCCCTTTATCGAGCTGCTCTATGTGCTCGACGGCGATGGGGTGCAGATCAGCGACAACGTGGCCATAGTCAATCGTGTAGTGCAGGCGATCCCCGTGGGGCGCAACCTGAGTAGAAGCCACAGGCCTTACTTCTCCAAGGCGCAGGAGACGCAGTTGCTCAAGATCACCACTCCCTATCTCTCTAACGCCAGTGGCCAGCTCTGCCTGTCGGCCTCCTATCGTATCGAAGACGACTCGGGGCGGGGCTTTATCGTGGTGGATATCAATCTCACTCAATTGATCGAGTTTATGATGGGCGATCGGGCCAGACGGCGGGCGACGCCCCTGTTCAAGGGGGTCTATACCGCGCTGGTGGTCGGGCTGTTTATCATGGTGCTGGTGCTGATCAGCATGGCGACCGTGGACATCGCCGCCTTGCTCGCCGAGGGAGTTGTACCTAGCGGCTCCATCAAGCCCTTTAGCATCATCATCTTCATCACCCTGGCCCTGGCGGTGTTCGATCTGGGTAAGACGATCCTCGAAGAGGAGGTGTTGATGCACAAGGACATCTTTCGTCACAGCTCAACCCGGCGCACCATCACCCGCTTCATCTCCACTATCTTGATCGCCATCTCCATCGAGGCCCTGCTGACCATGTTTAAGGCCTCCCTGGGAGAGATGAAGTATGTGCAGCCCGCCATCGGCATGATGTTCGCCGTCGTCGGCCTGCTGGTGGGGCTGGGGATCTATGTGTTTCTCGGTGCCAAGGCCGAGCTGCTGCTCAAACAGGGCAATGGTAAGCCTTAGACTCTTAAACCTTTGGCCCTTAAACCTTAGACGACAGGTTACAGACCTGAGGCATCTGTCTGGTGAGCACAGGGACGTCTGTTGGATAACCCAATTCCTGAGCCAAAAACTCCTTCTCGGTGGAACCCTGCGCCTTAAGCTGTAGATCCTTTTCCTCAATAGATCGATGTGAGTTAACTGCTGTTTATTTGCGAACAATAGGCGTAGTTTAGGGTTAAGGTCTATTGCCTTTGAGGTTAAGCGAGCCATGGTTAGTGATCTGGTGTTAACGTCTGAAATCACCTGCCCCCATTGTGGGCATATTCGGCAGGAGATTATGCCCACCAATGCCTGCCAGTTCTTCTACGAGTGCCAGGGTTGCCATAAACTGCTCAAGCCCCTGCCCGGCGACTGCTGCGTATTCTGCTCCTACGGCACGGTGAAGTGTCCGCCAATACAACTTGGGCAGTGTTGTCAGGGTAGGTCTTCCTGAGACCCAGAATGGTGGGGATTAGCGCGGGCTCTCTTTAATAACGGTTTGGATCTGAACCTGTGAGGTAAAGAGCAAATTATTAACTTTGCGCTGAGTTGTCATTTGTATAGGTGATTGTAAATCTTACCATAATTGCTGTTAATCGCCTGCCGCGGGCTTATGTGCAGGTACGTCTTCGGGACGCTGTAAAGCCATCCCTGGCCGCTTAACGAAAACATCCCTGTTTTCGATACCCTCAGACATACCTACACACCTTATCCAACGTCTCTTCGATTAACCTGATTTTGTATCTGTTAGGTCAACAGAAGGAAAAGTCATAAGCGATAGAAGAACAAGGAAATATCCAAATTTGATCGCATTTCATAGATGAAATAGTTGAGGCCAAATCGAAGAGACAGATGACCGGGTGTAAGCACGCTTTTGGCCTTCGGTGGCAAGGATGCCACCGCAGAGCCCCCAGGGACGGGCTTGCTGCGTGCCAAAAGTGTGCTTGCACATGAGCCCACCGCAGGTGATAGGTTGCCATGGCGTCATGGCTTTCAATTACTTATTAAATATCAAAAGCTGAAGCGAAGAATTTACAGCTATATATTTGCTGACTAGGAAGTCATTTGGCATTTATGCCATTACAGTTCATGGAGGGATGGGCTTGAACAACGTCCCTGTTTAAAATCCAGTTCGGCATCCATGCCTCTCGTTCGTGAGCTAGAAGCTGCGCTTCACTCACCGTGCCAAAAGAGTGCTTGCACATGAGGTCGTTCTTTCACATCCATGTGATCACGACATTAGCATGTCCCTATGCTGCACCCACCGCAGGTGATAGATAACCATTAAATCATGGTTATCTCATTCACTGGCTAAATACCAAAACCCTGATGGGCACAAAACCAGAAGATCACTTCATCTTCACTGATGAACCAGGTTCCCGTTTTTCAACACTTCCTTACACACATCCACTCCATAGCTGTAGGCCAGCGCGGCGGGGGTGGTGATATCCCAAAGGCAGAAGTCGGCCTGCATGCCGACCTTGAGTACGCCGACAGAGGCCTCGACGCCCAGCGCCTTGGCGGCGTTGCGTGTCATGCCTGCGAGGGCTTCCTCTGGGGTGAGGCGGAACAGGGTGCAGCCCATGTTGAGCATCAGCAGGCTCGAGCAGAGTGGCGATGAGCCTGGGTTATAGTCGCTGGCCAGCACCATGGGCACCTCATATTGGCGCAGCAGGTCGATTGGCGGCATCTGGGTTTCCCTCAGGAAGTAGAAGGCGCCGGGAAGCAGGGTGGCACAGGTGCCGCTCTCGCTCAGGGCCTTCACGCCCGCCTCATCCAGATATTCGATATGGTCCACCGACTTGGCGCCGAGATTTGCCGCCATGGCCGACCCGCCCAGGTTAGAGAGTTGCTCGGCGTGCAGCTTGATATCCAGTCCGGCCGCTTTGGCGGCGCTCAGTACCCGCTCTGTCTGTTCCAGGCTGAAGGCGATATTTTCACAGAAGACATCCACGGCATCGGCCAGGTTTTCGTCAATTACCGCGGGTAGCATCTCGTCGATCACTAAGTCTACATAGGCGTCGCTGTTATCCTTGTACTCGGGCGGAATGGCGTGGGCGCCGAGGAAGGTGGTCTTCACATCCACATGGTGATGCTTGCCCAGCTCGCGGGCGACCCTGAGCAGCTTAAGTTCGGTTTCGGTATCCAGACCGTAGCCGGATTTTATCTCGACCGTGGTCACCCCTTCCTTGGCGAGGGCGTTGAGGCGTTGGCGTCCCAGTTCGAACAGCTCGGCCTCGCTGGCCTCGCGGCAGGCCTTGACCGTGCTGATGATGCCGCCGCCGGCGCGGGCGATCTCTTCATAGCTGGCACCTTGCAGGCGCAGCTCAAACTCGTTGGCACGATTACCGGCAAACACCAGATGGGTGTGGGCGTCGATAAGGCCTGGGGTGAGCCAGCCGCCCTTGCCCCTGTAAACCGGCGTTGACAACACATCGAACTCGGGTAGCTCGCTTCGGGGACCCATCCAGGCAATCTTACCCGCCTTGACGGCGATGGCGGCATCGGTGATCGCACCGTAAGGCGCTGAAATTTCAGGGTCCATAGTGGCGATGTTGACGTCAATCCAAACCTGATCCCAAGACATTATGTTTCCCTCAAGTGGCGCGCCCTAACGGTGGCGGCAATAAATTTGTGTGAGCTAGCTTGTATTTACTTGTATATACAAGCTAGGATTATAGCGGTAATTTTCAGCATTTGAAAAGTGTAATCGAGTTTGCGGCGATGCCTGGGAAGTATTAATCATCCGGATCGCCCATAGAGGAGCAGAGATGGCGACGCCCAAGTTTGCAGAGATCAAACAGTTTATCTTGACCAAGGTGGAATCTGGCGAGTGGCAGCAGCATAGCCGTGTGCCGTCGGAGAATCAGCTGGCCGAGCTGTTTACCTGTAGCCGCATGACGGCGCGGCGCGCCCTGACCGAGCTGACCGAATCCGGCGTGCTCGAGCGTTCTCAGGGCCTGGGCACCTTCGTGGCCGGGCTCAAGTCGCAATCCTCCATGATGGCGATCCGCAACATCGCCGACGAGATCAAGGACAGGGGACATGGCTATAGCGTGAAGCAGCTGGCACTGACCCAGACCCAGGCCACGGCGCAGATCGCCATCGCCTTGGGGCTCGAGGAGGGCAGTGAGGTGTTCTACTCGGTATTGGTGCACTGCGAGCAGGGGACGCCGCTGCAACTGGAGGAGCGTTTCGTTAATCCTCAGTTGGTGCCCGACTATCTGGCCCAGGATTTTAGCCTGCAGACGCCCCACGAATATCTCTCCTTCGTGGCGCCGCTCACCGAGGCCCGCCACACCATAGAGGCCGTGGTGGCCGACGATGTTCAGCGCGAGCGATTGCAGATAACCCAAAGCGAGCCTTGCCTGCAGATCCTGCGTCGCACCTGGTCCCGTCAGGGCGTGGTGAGTTTCGCTCGCCTGCTGCATCCGGGCAGCCGTTTCCGCCTCGGCGGACACCTGACCTTTAACCGGTAAGGCGATAAACCCATTTGGGAACGGCCTGTTTCCCTTAGCAGCATCTAGGCTGCAACAGGTAATAAGTTACTGAATAAAGATAAAAATAATGTCATTAAGACAGCACAATTGAGGTAAGCAAGAATGGATAAGAGACACGACCCAAGCCGTCGCATCATAGCGCCACATGGCACTACGCTGAGCTGTAAGAGCTGGCTCACCGAGGCGCCGATGCGCATGCTGATGAACAACCTGCACCCAGATGTGGCCGAGCGTCCGGAAGACCTGGTGGTCTACGGCGGTATCGGCCGTGCGGCCCGTGACTGGCAGTGCTATGACAAGATAGTAGAGGTGCTGCAGCGCCTAGAAGAAGACGAGACCCTGCTGGTACAGTCGGGCAAGCCTGTGGGTGTGTTCAAGACCCACAGCAACGCGCCTCGCGTCATCATCGCCAACTCTAACCTGGTGCCACATTGGGCCAACTGGGAACACTTCAACGAGCTGGATAAGAAGGGCCTGGCCATGTATGGCCAGATGACCGCGGGCTCTTGGATCTACATCGGCTCTCAGGGTATCGTCCAGGGCACCTACGAGACCTTTGTGGCCATGGCCACGCAACACTTTGGCGGCGACGCCAGCGGCAAGTGGATCCTCACCGGCGGCCTAGGCGGCATGGGTGGCGCTCAGCCACTGGCCGGCACCATGGCAGGCTACTCTGTACTGGCCTGTGAGGTGGACGAGACTCGCATCGACTTCCGTCTGCGTACCCGTTATGTGGATAAGAAGGCCACTAGCCTGGATGAGGCGCTGGCGATGATCGACGAAGCCAACAAGAGCGGCAAGCCTGTTTCTGTCGGCCTGCTGGCCAACGCCGCCGACGTTTTTGCCGAGCTGGTGGAACGCGGCATCACCCCAGATGTGGTAACCGACCAGACCTCGGCCCACGACCCACTAAACGGCTATCTGCCACAGGGTTGGACCCTAGAATACGCCGCCGAGATGCGCAAAAAAGATGAGGCGGCCGTGGTCAAGGCAGCCAAGCAGTCTATGGCGGTACAGGTAAAAGCCATGCTGGCCCTGCAGGCAGCAGGCGCGGCCACCACAGATTATGGTAACAACATTCGCCAGATGGCGTTCGAAGAGGGCGTGGAAAATGCCTTCGACTTCCCAGGCTTTGTGCCCGCCTATGTGCGTCCACTCTTCTGCGAAGGCATAGGTCCCTTCCGCTGGGCGGCGCTCTCTGGCGATCCGGAAGATATTTACAAGACAGATGCCAAGGTGAAGGAACTGATCCCAGACAACCCACACCTGCACAACTGGCTGGACATGGCGCGCGAGCGCATCGCCTTCCAGGGGCTACCGGCACGTATCTGCTGGGTCGGTCTGAAAGACAGGGCGCGTCTGGCTAAGGCCTTCAACGAGATGGTGAAAAACGGTGAGCTGTCGGCGCCAATCGTGATCGGTCGTGACCACCTGGATTCAGGCTCTGTGGCCAGCCCGAACCGCGAGACCGAATCTATGCTTGACGGCTCGGATGCGGTATCGGACTGGCCGCTGATGAACGCCCTGCTTAACACGGCAAGCGGCGCGACCTGGGTGTCTCTACACCATGGCGGCGGCGTCGGCATGGGCTTCAGCCAGCACTCGGGTGTGGTGATCGTTGCCGATGGTACCGATGAGGCCGAGGCGCGTCTGGGCCGTGTATTGTGGAACGACCCTGCCACCGGCGTGATGCGTCATGCGGATGCCGGCTATGAGATCGCCAAGCAGTGCGCCAAGGAGCAGGGTCTGGACCTGCCGATGCTTGACCTTTAAACAAATAATAAAAACAAGAGGTTGTAATAATGAGTCATTTAGTATTAAAGCCAGGCACCCTGAGCCTGGCACAGCTAAGAGCCATCAGCCGTGGCAAGGTGAGCCTGGAGCTGTGTGAAAGCGCGGTTGCCGACATCAACACCAGTGCCGGTCTGGTACAGAAGGTGCTTGATGAAGGTCGCACCGTCTACGGCATCAACACAGGTTTCGGTCTGCTGGCCAACACTAAGATTGGCGAGCAGGATCTGCAGCTGCTACAGCGCTCCATCGTGCTGTCACACGCCGCCGGTACCGGCCAGTATATGCAAGACGCGACCGTGCGCTTGATGATGGTGTTGAAGATCAACTCCCTGAGCCGTGGTTTCTCTGGCATTCGTCTCGAGGTGATCAACTTCCTGATCGCTCTGGTGAACGCCGAAGTTTACCCATGTGTGCCCGAGAAGGGCTCGGTAGGCGCCTCGGGTGACCTTGCACCGTTGTCACACATGTGTCTGCCGCTGCTGGGCGAAGGCGAGATGAGCTACAAGGGACAGATCATCTCGGCCGCCGAAGGTCTGGAGATTGCCGGCCTTAAGCCAATCGAACTGGCCGCCAAGGAAGGTCTGGCGCTGCTTAACGGCACCCAGGCTTCTACCGCACTGGCGCTGGAAGGCCTGTTTAACGCCGAAGATCTGTTTGCCGCCAGCTCTGTTATCGGCGCCATGAGCGTCGAGGCCGCCATGGGTAGCCGTAGTCCGTTCGACCCACGCATCCATGCGGCGCGTGGTCAGAAAGGACAGATCGACTCGGCCGCCGTGTTCCGCCACTTACTGGGTGAAGAGTCTGAGATCAGCCTAGATCACATCAACTGTGAGAAGGTTCAGGATCCCTACTCGCTGCGCTGCCAGCCACAGGTGCTGGGCGCCTGTCTGACCCAGATCCGTCACGCCGCCGAGGTGCTGGCCACAGAGGCCAACGGCGTAACCGATAACCCATTGGTATTCCAGGACACAGGTGACATCATCTCGGGCGGTAACTTCCACGCCGAGCCTGTCGCCATGGCGGCGGATAATCTGGCGATTGCTTTGGCCGAGCTGGGCTCCATCGCCGAGCGTCGTATCGCGCTGCTGATCGACTCTAACCTCTCTAAGCTGCCACCATTCCTAGTGGAAAACGGCGGGGTGAACTCAGGTTTCATGATCGCTCAGGTGACTGCGGCGGCCCTGGCCTCTGAGAACAAGACCTACGCCCATCCAGCCTCGGTCGACAGCCTGCCGACCTCGGCCAACCAGGAAGATCACGTCTCTATGGCAACCTTCGCGGCCCGTCGTCTGCGCGACATGTCGGAAAACACCCGTGGCGTACTGGCAGTCGAACTGCTGGCGGCGGCGCAGGGCCTGGATTTCCGCGATCCTCTGCAGCCAGCGACGGCCGTGGCCAAGGCTAAGGCCGAGCTGCGTGAGGTGGTGGCCTACTATGATAAGGACAGATTCTTCGGTCCGGATATCGAGGCGGCTACCGACCTGCTGCTGAGCGCCAGCTACAACCAGTATCTACCGGCAGGTGTGCTACCTAGCCTCTAGTGGTAATGCTGTGAGCGAAAGGGCCTTAGGGCCCTTTTTTATTGGCTGGCATATAGGCTCAACAGCGATAGACCTAGTCCATAAGTCTGTGTTGCCATGGGGGCGCTATCTCGTTAGCGTAGAAGGCCAATTTGTCGAGGAGTTTACTATGCAGGGAATCGCTTTTCAGG
This sequence comes from Shewanella aquimarina, assembly GCF_023349185.1. GTDB lineage: Bacteria > Pseudomonadota > Gammaproteobacteria > Enterobacterales > Shewanellaceae > Shewanella > Shewanella aquimarina. Next base: position 40,149 of record NZ_JAKIKY010000019.1, read on the forward strand.
ATGCCTACCCGGACGATCTGAGCCACTGCTACGGCTGTGGTCGCAACAACGAGCAGGGACACCAGCTCAAGAGTTACTGGCGCGGCGAGCAGACCATAGCCCACTTCATGCCCAAGCCCTTTCATACGGCGATCCCCGGCTTCATCTATGGTGGCCTGATCGCATCCTTGATCGACTGTCATGGCACGGGTAGTGCCAGCGCTGCCGCCCAGCGTGCGCTGGAACAGGCGGGCGAGCAGCTGGATGAGCCGCCTAGATTTGTCACCGCCGCCCTCAATATAGACTATCTGGCGCCGACCCCCATGGGCGTCGAGCTGGAGCTAATCGGTGAGATCAAAGAGGTGAAGCCCCGCAAGGTGGTGGTGGAAATTACCCTGTCGGCAGGCGGTAAGCTTTGTGCCCGCAGCCATATGGTGGCGGTCAAGATGCCTGAGACCATGGCCGCCGTGTCCGCATAACAAAACAGGCCACCAGGGCCTGTTTCTACTTTCTACTCGATACTCACGCCGTCGTTAGCGCGAGCTCATGTCGATGATCTTCAGCGTCATCAGCTCCTTGCTCCACTTAGCCTTGTCGATGCCTTCGATCCAGAAGGTCTCGCTGTCGCGGGTCTGTCCCTTACGCAGATAGGTCTCGGGCACGCGGAAGATTGCCTGCCAGACGTTGACCGTCTCTGTCTTGATCAGCTCGCCGGAGTCGGCGAACAGGCCTATCTCCATCTCGATGATCACATAATTTTCTTCGCTGTTGCTGCTGAGCTCGAAGTTGAGTCCCAGACGTCCCTTGTTGTCCCACTGACTCTTGAGGTAGCTCACCTTGGCGCCGCCCTTGGCTGTGGCTCTGAGCAGGTTGGCGTGATCCATGGCCGATGCCGTCATGGCACCGCCCACTACCGGGCCGCTGGCTATCACCACGGGTTGTAACTTGGCAGCCTGAGCGACGGCCTGGCTGGCTTGTTCTGCCTCTGTACTCGTTTGAGTCTGGACTGTCTCTGTCGTCGCCTGGCTTTCTGTGCTTGCCTGGGGCTCGATCGTTGCCGCGTTAGCCTGCGGTGTCAGGAACACATATTCCCAGGTAAAGTCGGCGTTGAGTCTGACGGTGGCGCCATTCTCTAGGGTGATCAGGGCGACGGCATCGTCAGCCTTATCGGCTGCAAAGGCGGGAGCCACCAGGAGGAAGAGTGCCATGATGGCGCAGCTTTGTAGTGCTTTATACATTGAATTTAACCAGTTTTAGCGGTTTGTCTGTGGTCACTAGCATAGTCAAACTCGGTGGAAATTCCTATATGCCGAGATCGCGAATAGGGGATTTTAGTTGCTGTAGCCCAGGCTGAAGAGCGCCGACTGGCTGGCGGAGTCATAGCCTAGGCCCAATACCAGATGACGACCGACCCGGTAGCGTACACCGAGTTCGCCGCCCCAGCGGGTCTCCCGCTCCGTTTCCCAGGTGGGTTTGCCGTCGACGATGCGCGGCGAGATATTATTGGTGTAGGAGTATTCCTGGGTGTAGGCGCTGGCGCCGCCATAGAGACTGAGATGGTCTGTGAGTCCATAGCTGAGGCCGAACCGCCACAGCTTGTCCTGGGCATAAGCCTCGCTGGGTGCCTCGACTTCTATGTCCCGTTTCTGGCTCTGGGCATAGCCGAGATAGTAGCCCCAGTTGGCATAATTCCTGTCATAATGGCTGGGTGCCAGGGTGATACCATAGAGCGCCGACTCGGCCGGAATATAATCCAGGGTGATGGCCGTCTTGGGGCTTGGCCCCTGGGTTTGGTCTGCCGCCAACAGGGGGCTGGCGCCGACGAGCAAGACGGCGCCGAGTAGAGGCTTTAGCATAATTTTCTCCATCATCACGGGACAATGGATTGTTGAGAATCTCTGTATTACAGTCAATTGGATAGGCTAAAATAGCTTTTAAAATAGGTAGTTGTATCGCTTTTGTTGGTGTGCTGAAATGGCCTTGTTGCATGGTCTTTAGCGGTTTTGTCACCTAAGGTGAATTTGCAAGGAGAGAGAATTTTGGATCAAGAATTACGCTCACAGGTGTCGCTCTGGTTGACCCACTTCGGCATAGATAGTCCATCGGACGGGGTATCTACCGGCGTCATGGTCTTTGCTTGTCTGTTGATCGCCTTCATCGGCTATGTGGTGGTGAAACGCGGCGTGGTGAGCACCATGAACATAGTGATCCAGCGCTCTAAGGTGCGTTGGGACGACATCTTCATGCAGCACAGGGTGCTGGAGAAGCTGGCCAAGTTGGTGCCCGCCTTGATCCTCAACATCTTGCTGCCGTTGGCCTTGGTGGAGCATCCGCTGCTCAGCAGCCTGGCGGACAGACTGCTGGATGTGGCGATAGTGATCCTCTTCGTGCGCGCCGTCTACAGCGTGCTGGACGCGGGTAACGAGATCGCCGACGTCAACATGATCAGCCGTCGCCTGCCGATCAAGAGTTTCGTGCAGCTGCTCAAGCTGTTTATGTTCTTCGTCGCCATCATCATCTCGATCTCCGTGCTGGCGGAGCAGTCGCCGGTCTATTTCCTCAGCGGACTGGGTGTCGCCACGGGTCTGGTGATGTTGGTGTTTAAAGATACTATCTTGGGGTTCGTGGCCGGTATTCAGCTGGCGGCCAACCGCATGGTCAGCCCAGGTGACTGGATCCAGATGGATAAGTACGGCGCCGACGGTGCGGTGGAGGAGGTCTCGCTGACCACGGTCAAGGTGCAGAACTGGGATAAGACAATCACTATGATCCCCGCCTACGCCCTTGTGTCCGACGCCTTCAAGAACTGGCGCGGCATGTCAGAGTCGGGCGGCAGGCGTATCAAGCGAGCGGTGAATATCGATATCGACTCCATCGCCTTTCTCAGTGATGAACAGCTTAAACGCCTGGGTAAAATCAACCTGCTCAAGGACTACCTGGCCCGCAAAGAGGCGGAGATCGCCGAGTTCAACGCCAAGATTCAGGATGGTGACATGCCGGTGAATAGCCGTAACCTCACCAATGTCGGCACCTTTAGGGCCTATCTGTTGGAATATATGCGTAAGCACCCTAAGGTGCATCAGGAGATGACACTACTGGTGCGTCAGCTGGCGCCGACCACCGAGGGGTTACCCATAGAGATCTATATCTTCACCAACGATACCCGCTGGGCGTTTTACGAGGATATTCAGGCGGATATCTTCGATCATATCTATGCGATTCTGCCTCAGTTTAACCTGCGAGCCTTCCAGGCACCTACCGGCGCCGATGTGCGTAGCCTTAAGGGTTAGTCTCGGGTGACGAGTATGGCGGCCAGGGTGAGAAACACGCCGCCGCTGGTGCGGTCGAACCAATGCAGACGGTTGCTGGCCCTGAGTTTTGGGGCCAACACGTTTGCCATGCTGGCGTAGATCATCACGAAGCTGAAATCCACCAGGGCCCAGGTGAGCGCCAGTATGGCGAGCTGTGGCCCCTGGGGCGCCGTGATATCGATAAACTGCGGAAACAGGGCGCCGAAGAAGAGCAGATCCTTTGGATTGCTTATCCCCACCAGAAAGGCCTCTTTAAACATCTGTTTAGGTGTGCCCTTACCCTTGATGTGTTGCAGGTCCAGCCCCTGGGCACTGGCCTTGGTCAGTATTAGTTTGATCCCCAGATAGATAAGGTAGGCCGCGCCGCAATACTTAAGCAGGGTAAAGCCATACTCTGTGGCGCTCAGCAGTGCGCCCAGGCCGGCGGCTGAGGCAAACATCAGCAAGAGGGCCGAGCTGACGCTACCCAGGGCGGTGGCCAGGCTGCGCACCTTGCCGAAATGGATCCCATGACTCATGGACAGCACCGCCATGGTGCCGGGGGAGATGGCGATGAGCAGGATCGCCGCCAGGTAGAGTAGCCAGGTATCTAAGTTCATCTAAAAATTGTATACAAAATGCCGGTAGCCGCACTATAACCAGTGCGACCCGATTTGGCAATCTGTTAGGCTGTCTTAGGCGTGGTAGTCGGGGATGGCTTTGGCGTGGCGCCCCTTGATGGTGCGGTAGAAGTCGAGGATCTGCGGCATCTGCTTGTCGATATCGCCGGTGACGCTTATTGCCTCGGGGATCACCACTCGCTTACCGGCAAAATCCAGCGCTACCGTGACTATGGGCACCTGTGCCTTGGTGGCAATATGGTAGAAGCCTGTCTTCCAGCGTTTCACCGGGCTGCGGGTACCTTCCGGTGCCAGGGCCAGCTTGAAATTAGGGTCTTGCTGAAACAGTTGCGCCGCGGCGTCTACCAGGTTGTTGTTCTTGCGGCGATCCACCGGGGTGCCGCCTATGGCGCGGAACAACCAGCCCCAGGGAGGGATAAACAGCTGATGCTTGCCGAGGAAGTGGATCTTCTGCCCCAGGGCTCCCCTGGCCAATACGCCGACGATGAAGTCCCAGTTGCTGGTGTGGGGGCCGACGATGGCGATATATTGAGGCGCCTCGGGGAGGCGACCGTCTATGGTCCAGCCGCTGAGTTTGAGAATTGCTTTACACAAAGATTGAAACATAAATTAGGCTCTACTGAATCGGTCTAACGAGGCATTTTTATAGGGAAGATAATGCCTTACCATTATTATATACTATACCCTAATGCCTCCCATCTGGAGATGATGATGCTTAAAAATGGATGGATTTTACTGATCTTGCTGCTGGGACTCCCGGTGCAGGCGGTGCCGACGGACGATATTGCCAATATTCTGCGCCAGCAGGAAGCCGCCTGGAATCGCGGCGATCTGGATGCCTACATGCAAGGCTACTGGCAGAGCGACAAGATGCGCTTCGTCTCAGGCAATAAATTCCGCTATGGCTGGGCCGAGACACTAGCGGCCTACAAGAAGAACTATCCGGATAAGGCTACCCTTGGCCAGCTCAAGTTCACCATAGAAGAGACCAAGATGCTCAGCAACTATGCCGCCATCGTCGTTGGTCGCTGGCAGCTGACTCGGGTCAAAGACAAGCCTAACGGCGTGTTTACCCTCTTGGTGGAGAAGATAGATGACAAGTGGGTGATCACTCATGATCACTCTTCGAATTAGGCAAATTCCGGCGATTCATTATCCGTGGCGGCCTCATTCTCGGGGCCGGCTGCAAACTTAAATACCTGTTTGCCTAGGTTTCTTCCCTTACCGTCATACCTGACCTCGACAAACTCACACCTGCCCTGTCTGTCTCGCAGCAGTATGGAGGTCGAGCGGGTGCCATATTCCGGATGCTTGATATAGATGGAGGAGAGTAGCCGCTCCCACTCTAAGGCGACGCCGGTCTGCGGCAGATCCGCATCGGGTGCCTGTCGCTCGTCGGTCATTATGGTTAGCAGAGCCTGAATATCTATCTCCTCACTTTGGGTGATCTCCCGTTCCAGGGCCTGGGTCCCCTTGGCCATCTTGGGCCAGATATCGTCGAGGGCGCCGTTGCTGATGGCATGAAAGCCAGGTGACAGCGGCTTCACCGTCTTGCTGACGCTGTGGTAGCAGTAGAGTTCTAACTCCTTGCCGAACAGCAGGTTGAAGGGGTTGTAGTGTTGGCTGTGCTCCCTGAGCCATCCCGTGGACATGCTCTGGGATTTTGTCAGCGCCCTGATCACCAGATCGCCCCGGCTATGGCGGTTGGCCTCGTGCAGCTCTGGGGCACGAATATTGGTGAGCGCGGCGATTTCGCCTTGCCGATTCACCCCGAGCCAGCTGCCTCCGGCCTCGAGATCTTTGCCTGCCAGCAGCCGATTGTCAGGGGGCCAGAAATGGGCCGGTTCCGTGGGTCTGTGATGAAACTCGTCCCGATTGGCACAGAGGATCAGTGGATACTGGGGATGTACGTCCAGGGCGACGAAGAGAATACACATGGATGGCTCCAGAGGGGGCGTTTGTCTTAACTTAGCCCCCCGCGGCGAGAAAAGCTATCCCTTAGTTAATGCTGACCGTGCTCGTGCTCGTGTTCGTGGTGATGTGTGTGCTTGTGCGTATGCCCGTGTTGATGCTCATGGCTGTGATTATGCTCATGGCTGTGATTATGCTCATGGCTGTGATTATGCTCATGGCTGTGAGCATGGGCCTTAGGTTTCCAAAGCATGATGCGAGCCATAAACTTACGCGGACCCAGCCGTAGCAGGCTGGCGGCAAACAGTATGGCGACCAGGGCCAGACTCAGCTGGTTGACCGTCTCAGGCAGGCTGAGTAGTAGGCTCCACTCAGGGATTAACCAGTGAGTGCCCAGCAGGCAGAGGCCGATCACGCCGGTGAGTGCTAGGCGTTGTGTCCAGTCCATCAGCTTGAGCTGCGACAGGTTAAACACGGGGGCCGCCAGCAGCACCAACATCACAGCCTCCATGGTCCAGCCACTGTAGGCCAACGCCAGGGCCAGCACCGCGCCGCCTAGGTTACAGAAACGCATCGGCAGAAGCAGCAGGAGCAATACGCCCACCTGCACCAGAGGTGAGGTGAGGGGCACAGACGGATGGCCGATCAGATTCGCCAGTATCAGGCTGAGGATGATCCAGGGGGCGCTGCGGTCCACCAGGTGGGCGAAGCCGAAGCGCCAGGCCGAACCCGGTAGCCCCTGATGGGGATCTGTCGGTTCGACTCGGGTCATGGTGAGTAAGATCCCCACGAGTGTCAGGCCGATCAACTGGATCAGTGCCAGGCTAGGCCCCAGCAGCAAGAGGGTGATCACCAGGGCTTCTGGTCCCGCCAGGCGTTGCAGCCAGCGCTGGCTCAGGCGCTCATGGTGAGGCGATAGGCCAAACAGATAGCGCATCGCCGCCAGGCTATAGCTCAGCAGTAACACGGGAGCCAGGGTCAGCATCCAGTCGAGCAATTGTTCGCTGCTGTGGCTATGCTCGTGATGGTCATGGCCGCCGGAGTCGAACGCCAGCAGCACAAACAGCAGGGCGATACCCAGCAGGCTGCCGATGCCGGCCTGATACTCATACTTGCCTTGTTTGTCGTCAACGATGTGGCCATGGGGCTGATGCAGCACCACGTGCAGAATCGAGCCGGTGACGAAGGCCTGCAGATAGACAGTGTTGTCCAAGCTCAGCTGTGCCAGCAGCTGTTCGCCGGCAAAATAGCCCACACCGGTCAGCAACATCATGCCGCCCAGTACTATGGAGGCCCAGCGACTGCCAACCTGAGGCTTGAGCAGCCACCAGATCGCCAGCCCTACGGGCAGACGATGCAAGATAACCCCCAGGGCCAGCAGGCTGGAGTTGCCGTCCTGTTGGGCCAGCACCATGGCGCCGCCATCCGTGAGGGTATGCAGCAGCAGGCCACCAATGCCCAGGGTGAGGGTCAGGTTGTGGGTGACCTCAGAGTAGCGGTGAAACAGGCGCTCGCTCAGGGTGGGTCCCCAGAGGCCAACGACTACAAATAGCAGGGAGAGAAAGCCACCGTGTTCCAATAGCTCGGGCAGAATATGGATCAGTACCAGGCCGCCCAGGGAGACGAAGATGAAGCCATCCAAGCCTTTATGCAGACCTGTCCCCGTCGTAAAGAAACGATAGAAGAGTGGGCCTAGCAGGAGTGCAATACAACTGGCGACAAGATAGTACATATACGTGTTAACAAGGGAGCCTAGAAAGCCAGCTAGTATACCAGTCTTATGTCTGCCAATCGAACAAATAACCCGAGTGGCAAAAGAATTTACATGGTGTGTTTTGGACGGCGTGCCCGGTGATGGCTGAAAATCCTTGGCCTAGTGTCGATTTTGTTATCTTAGCTACTGATTAATATTGTCATTAAGTTATACAATATAGATTCAACTTTTGACGAATATTGAGTTATGGATATCTTTTCTGCCGCGGTAATGTTGTTTTTGATCATGGATCCCCTGGGGAACTTACCCATTTTCGCCTCGATTCTTCGTCATATCGAACCTAAGAAGCGGCGCAAGGTGTTGGTACGTGAACTGCTTTTCGCGTTGATCATCATGATGCTCTTCCTGTTCGCCGGTGAGGCGATTCTCAGCTTCCTAAACCTGAGATCCGAGTCGGTCAGCATAGCCGGCGGCATCATACTCTTCCTGATCGCCATTAGGATGATCTTCCCACAGCCCGGCGGCGTGGTGGGGTTGGCGGCGGGTGAAGAACCCTTCATCGTGCCCATGGCGATTCCCCTGATGGCGGGTCCGTCCGTGTTGGCGGCGCTTATCCTGCTGGCCCATACCGACAGCTCGCGGATGATGGACTGGACCATAGCCCTGTTTGCTGCCTGGGCGGCCAGCGCCGTGATTCTGCTCTTCTATAAGCTGTTTACCAAACTCCTGGGCGAGAAGGGGCTGACCGCGGTGGAACGCTTGATGGGCATGGTACTGGTGATGATCTCAGTGCAGATGTTCCTCGACGGCGTGGCCAAGTATATCGCCCACGCGGCATAAATCGACTCGAGGATTAGGCGGCGCCGAAATCGTCGCCGCTCACCTCAGTCCTGTGCTCCTCTCAGCCCTGTGCTTAGTCGTGGCCCTAGGGTCTGAGGCGCGATGGTTCTGCTTGCATCTGTGAGTCGACTCTGGGAATATTTGGATATTGTATTCAATTCATCCTTGAGTGATCTCATGACGCGTATGCTTGCACTATTTTTTCGCCGCTCCCTTCTGTTTTCCCTGTCATTGCTCTTTGTGTCACCGCTTGTCACCGTACCTTGTGTCTCTATGGTGCAGGCCAGCGAATCTAGCGAAGCATTTAATTATCGCGATCTGCTCAATTATCGGGGAACGCCCAGCACCATGGAGCAGCGTGACCAGCAGGGTAACCTGACAATTCCCGCCGTCTACATGGATCTGGGGGCCTGGCATGGCTTTCATCTGCCCGATACGCCGACTCACTATGGCAGTTTTACAGGCCCGTTGTTTATCGCCCAGGAGTACAGCCTGCACCTGAGCGATAGCCTGCAGCGGCTGCAGCTGATCTCGGGGGAGACGGGTCAGGGTGTGGAGCTGGCCAAGGCTGAAAGAGTGGAGATCTACAGCGAGCCCTGGGAACTGGTGCAGCGCTTTCGCTTCAAGGATCTTGAGCTCACCACCACCCTGGAATATAGCGACAATCGCACCGCCATCGTCTCGACCAAGTTACTTAACCTGACTGACAAGCCAAGTTCCTGGCGCCTGAGCTGGTCGGGCAGCCCCTTCGTCACTCATCCCAAACTGAAGCAGTATCGCTTGGTCGATAAACGGCTGCTGAGCGAAGACGCTGTCACCTGGCTGTTTACCCCCATAGATCAGACCTGGCAGATGCAGCTCGATGATGCCAGCTATCGGCTGCAGTTTGAGCAGGCGATAACCATATCGACCCAGGGATCTCAAGGCTATCGCGCCGACAGTGGGCTGTTGACCCTGGCGGCGGGAGAGACTGTGACTCTGCGCGCCGCCCAGCGTTATTTTCATACTCAGGCTGAGGCCAAACGCGCCGACGAGCTGGACTGGGCTCGGGTGACCGAGCAGCTCGCGGTCAATCAGGCTCGTTGGCACAATCGTCTCGATAATTTGATTCGCGGCGGCGGCCTTAAAACCAGGCGCCTGGCCGCCAAGGCCATGGTGACCCTGCTGCACAACTGGCGTAGCCCGGCGGGCGCCCTGTTGCATGACGCCGTTACCCCATCTGTGACCTATAAGTGGTTCAACGGTGTCTGGGCCTGGGACAGCTGGAAACAGGCGGTGGCGCTGGCGCAGTTCGATGTGGCGCTGGCCGAGTCGAACGTGCTGGCGATGTTTGACTATCAGTTTGACGCCAAGGACCCGCTGCGCCCCGAGGATGCGGGTAACCTGCCCGACGCCATCTTCTATAACCCCGATGCCAGCCGCGGCGGCAAGGGGGGCAACTGGAATGAGCGTAACGGCAAGCCACCATTGGCGGCCTGGGCCGTATGGCAGATCTACCAGCAGAGCCAGGATAAGGCGTTGATTACCAGGCTCTACCCTAAGCTGGTCGCCTACCATGAATGGTGGTATCGCAACCGGGACTATAACCGAAATGGGCTGGCGGAATATGGCGCCAATCGACATCCTCGCCATGGTGAGCCGGGTAAGCCGGACAGGGAGGCGGTGATTGAGGCGGCAGCCTGGGAGTCGGGCATGGATAATGCGCCGCGCTTCGACATGAATGACCAGCTCCAGGTGCTGGAAAATTATGATGCAAAGGGGCGACTGCTGGGTTACTCCATCTCTCAGGAGTCGGTGGATCTCAACAGCTATCTGTATGCGGAGAAGGGCTATCTGGCGCAGATGGCCGAGGTGCTGGGGCTGGAGAGCGAGGCGGCCGTCTGGCGGGAGCAGGCCGCGCGACTGGGGGAGCGGATCCGCAGCGAGTTCTTCGATGCGCAGAGCGGCTTCTTCTACGACAGACGCTTAGTGGGTGAGCGCTCACGTTTGATGATCGCCGAGGGTAAGGGGGTCGAGGGCTGGTTGCCACTGTGGGCCGGCGCCGCCAGTCAGGCTCAGGCGGAGCGGATGATCGCCACTCAGCTTAACGCTTCGAACTTCGGGACCAAGCTGCCCTTTCCCACTGTGAGCGCCGACAATTCGGCCTTTGCTCCGCGGCGCTACTGGCGCGGTCCCGTCTGGCTGGATCAGGCGCTGTTTGGCCTGCAGGGAGTCTCCCGTTATGGCCACGACGAGCTGGCGCGGCATCTCGCCACTCGGCTGGTGAATGAAGCCCAAGGTGTACTGGGTGATGGGCCCATACGGGAAAACTATGATCCTCTGACCGGAGACGGGCTGCACTGCACCAACTTTAGCTGGTCCGCCTCTGTGCTGCTGCTCATCTATCGCAGCTGGCTCAGTACTGATTGAGGCAGAGATAAGAGATAAGAGAGAAGAGTGGCGTGGCGATTCGCCGCGCTTCTCGCTTTTTAGCCGCTGACCTATACCTCTTTAGTGAAAAATAGCACTTTTACTCTACTCTACAGGGAAAAATACTGTTAATGTCTTGTAGTGGACCTTGGGTGTTGTTGTTACGTTTGCCGCTAAGTGGGCGTTAACACCCGTCTGGCCGAGTCACCGGCCGCTTAACTCAGCGTGTTTTTTGTGTCGATTTATATTGGCAATGTAAATGCCTATAGCGATGAGTTAGCCCCCTTCCCAAGTCCCCACTAAAATTATCTAAGTTAGGCAGCCTTAGGGTCACCCAGCGGGGAAGGCGTTCCGTTTGGGGATAAATACAGGCACAAGGAATTTTTAGCATGAAGAGACAGTATTATGCCGGTGCGTTGTCCGCATTGAGCTTCTCCCTCCTGCTGATTGGCGCGCCGGCAAATGCCGCCCCGATCACCATGAAGGAAGTGACTGGCGTGGCCGACGCCGGGGTGATTAACGAGCAGCAGATCCTTTATTGGCTGGTGAAGCGTGGTGAGTTGGCCAGTGATGCCAGCGAGGCGGAGAAGCGCGCCGCGATTAAGGCCTACACCCAGAGAGCCAAGGGCTATCAGGAAAAAGGTGGCCAGGTTCAGGCCAAGCTGGAATCTCAGCAGAGTATGCGTCAGAAGGCCCAGCAGAAGGCGCGGGTGATGTCCTTCGTGACGCCCCAGGCCGACGCAGATGTGACTAAGACGGTGAAGGTACTGGGTGTACTGATCGACTTTCCCGATCTGCCCCATGACAACAACCGCCTGACAGCCGCCGATACGCCCATGTATTACTCGAGCTACCCTGTCGCCCACTATCAGGATCTCATGTTCTCGACGACCGGCTTTGCCGGCCCACAGGGGCAGAACCTGTTGACCGGATATCAATACTATCAGGCGGAGTCCGGCGGAAGCTTCTATTTCACCGGTAAGGTCTATGGCTGGTATACCGCCAACCAAAACGCGGCCTATTACGGGCAGAATGACCCCAACAACGACGATGACGACAAGGCGGTTCCCGAGTTGGTGAAAGAGGCGGTGACCCAGGCACTGGCCAGCATGACGCCCAGCGAAATCGCCTCGTTCGACGTGGAAGACCCTTATGATCTCGACGGCGATGGCAATCTCAATGAGGCCGACGGCGACATAGACCATGTGATGCTGTTTCACTCCAGCATAGGCGAAGAGGCCGGTGGTGGCGTCTTGGGTGATGATGCCATCTGGTCGCACCGCTACTTTGTTTATGAGGGTAACTCGCCTGGCTATGAGATCCCCGGCACAGGCAAGAAGGTGTTTGGCTACACGGTTCAGCCCATAGATGCGGCCGCCGGTGTGGTTGTTCATGAGTTTGGCCACGATCTCGGCCTGCCCGATGAGTACGACACCAGCAACAGCGGCGACGGTTCGCCCGTGGGCTCCTGGTCTATCATGTCTGGCGGTAGCTGGACCGGGGATATCCCTGGCAGCCAGCCAACAGGCTTTAGTCCCTATGCCCGCTCTTACCTGCAAAACAAGTATAAGGGCAAGTGGATCAACGAGACTCAGGTGGATCTGGCCGCTATCCCAACGGGTGGCCAGGAGGTACAGCTGGCCGAGGCCGTCAATGCCAACCTGGTGAACCAGATCTCCATTCCTCTGCCTTCGGACAATATTCCCTTCAAGCAGCCCTATGCCGGCAGCTATCAGTACTATTCGGGTCAGGGTAATCTGCTGAGCACTGCGGCCTCCTTTAGCCTGGATTTCCCGGCGAGCAGCAGTCTAACCCTGAAGATGAAGGCACACTGGAGCATAGAGACAGATTATGATTATGTGCAGGTGAAGGTGGGCGATGTGGCCTTAGCCGGTAATCACACCAAGGCCAGCAACATCATCAATAACGCTAAGAACATCATCACGGGTAAGTCTTCTGATGTGGCGGGTGCCGAAGGCGCCGATTCCTGGGTGGAGCTAAGCTTCGACCTCAGTGCCTATGCTGGCAGCAGCGATCGTCAGATCAGCATCGTCTACTTCACCGATGAGGCGGTGGGCGACTATGGTTTCGTATTCGATGAGCTTAAGGTGCTCGACGGTGAGTCGGTTATCTACAGCGACGGCGCCGAGGAGCCAAATACCATGGCGCTCAACGGTGGCTTTGCCAGAATCGATAACACCCGTCCGGGCAAGCCGCGTCGCTACCTGGTGCAGCTGCGCAGCTACAACGGCGTCGATGCCGGATTGAAGAGTCATGCCTACGAGCCGGGTGTCTTGCTCTGGTTGGAGAACTTCAACGAGTCCGACAACAACTCCAGCAAGCACCCAGGCAGTGGCCTGATCGGCGTAGTCGATGCCGATCAGGACTTGATCGGCACCAATGGCACGGCGACTCAGATCCGCGATGCCACCTTTAGCCTGTATAACCAATCCACCTATTTTGGTGACAATCATCTGGCGGGCAACAGCCTGTTTGATGACAGCCAGGACTATAGTGCGCCACTCAAGCCGCAGGCGGGCATCATACTGCCTGAGCTGGGCCTGACTATGGAGGTCGTGACTCAGAGCCAGGATTCCAGCAGCGCCAAGGTACGCTTCGAGTATTCGGGCACTGTGACGCCTCCGCCAGCGCCAGAGGCATTGAGTGCTTCGATAGCTAAGACACAAGAGGGTGCGAGCGTTAGCTTCAGTGCCAATGTGAGCGGTGGTGATGGTAACTATCAGTATGCCTGGGCCTTCGGTGTCAGCGGTGCAGGGAGTACCTTAGCGGCGCCTACTTATGTGTATCAGGCATCGGGCACCTATCAGGTAACCCTGACGGTGACAGATGGCGCGGGTGAGTCGGTGACGGCCAATACTCAGGTGGCTGTGGTGATCAAGCCTGTGGCCGACTTTAGCTATAAGGCCAGCGACTTGACCGTGACCTTCAGCAACCTGTCGAGTCAGGGGGGAGGTACCCTGAGTTATGCCTGGAACTTCGGTGATGGGCAGACGAGCACGGCCGCCTCGCCGACACATACCTATGGCGCGGCGGGTAGCTATACAGTGACTTTGACGGTAACCGATGAGGCCAATAATCAGGCGAGTAAGTGCCTGACGCTGACGGTGACTGCTCCCGTGGTGCAGCCGCCAGTTGTTCAGCCGGAGACCAAGCAGGATTCGGGTGGTGGTAGTCTGGGTTGGATCAGCCTGTCATTGCTGATGCTGCTGGGACTGCGCCGCAGAAGCTAAACAAAAAAACGCCTCTTTAAGAGGCGTTTTTTTATGCCAGCTTGTCGATAAGCTCGCGAGCCTGAGGCAGGAAGATCTCGCTGACGATCAGCTGCTGATCCCCATGGCTGAAGTAGCGTCTGCGGCCCCACAAGGGATGGTGACTCTCCTGTTCCAGCGAATCGATCAGTTTGGCGAGGGAGTCGCAGGCGGTAAACTCGCCGACCTCTATCTTGCCCGGAGTAAAGTCGCCACTGGTAAACAGCAGCTCGCCAAGTGGGCGGGTGCCAAGGGAGAGGAAGTTATCCTGGGCGCTGTCCATCATGGCGCCAGGCACTAAGGTACGGGCGAAAACCCAGGGAATGCCGTCGAGACAGAGGAGCACTTCTCTAATCCAGGCTTGCCCTTGGTGGGGCAATTCGCCCGGGAAGGGAGGCAGCATGGCTTCGCCTAACACCTTGACCTCAAATTGGGTGCAGTGAGACTTGAGTTTTTGGGTTAAACTACCGGAAGCTAATAGCCACTCCCTAAAAGGGCTGGGTGGCAGCTGGGGAATTTGATCCGGTGAATGCCATTGAATGGATTCACCATAGGGGAAGCTTAACCTGGTCACACTCATTAAATTCTCGGTACAATACTCAAAAACGTCAGCAGTTTATCATGACGAGGCTTTGATGTCGGTAATTAAAGCCTTGAGTACTAAAGCATCTAAGTATTGGTGCCGTTAATAAGGTATCGCCTGGCTGAAAAACGAGTGTTGACCATTAAATCATGAACGGAGTATTCGTCTAATATGAAAAACTTTGCGCTGCTGTGCCTCATGCTAGTGACCAGTGTACTGAGCCTGGGGGCATTTGCCGAAGAGGAAGAGGTGGTCGACACCTACGCCTATTACGGTTTCGAGCCCGATATTGTGACTAATTATATCTCCAATCGTAAGAAGCTGGGGTTTGTGAAGATCAGTGTCGAACTCATGGTCAAGGTGCCGGAAGATCTGATTGTGCTTGAACATCACGACCCGCTGCTGCGCGCCGCCATCATAGAGATCCTTGGAGCGCAGACGGAAGATAAGGTGAAATCTCTGACCGGTAAGGAGGAGATCCGCCGCGAGTGCTATGACACCCTGAATCGACTGCTGGAGCTGGAGATTGGCAAGCCGCTGATCGTCAACCTGCTGTTTACTAAATACCTGTACGATTAATGCTTTATGGGCTGCATGCTATTGCGTGCAGCCGGGATCCCCTTCATGACCCAGTCTCCCAAGCCCCCGCGCCCCGGTGCAAGAAAGTCTGCCTCTCAAGCGTCACCATCTAGGCCTGCTAAGGCATCAAAGGCAGCTAAGCCGTCTAACTCAGTTAAGGCATCAAAGCCAAAGCAAAAAACAAAGCCCACATCAGGTAAGACGCCTCGTCAGCCCAAGGGGCTACATGAGCGAAACCTACACGCCGAGGGTTATGACTTTAACGCGCTGATGAAAGCCACGCCGGCGCTTAAGCCCTATGTGCGCCCTAACCCCTATGGCAACCTGTCGATTGACTTTGCCGACCCCAAGGCGGTGAAACAGCTCAACCTGGCGCTGCTCAGGTTGCATTATGGGCTGAGCTATTGGGATATACCCGAGGGGTTTCTCTGCCCGCCGATTCCGGGCCGTGTGGACTATCTGCACTATCTAGCGGATCTGCTGGCCGAGTCCGTCCCTGCGCGTAAAGGCGCTAAGCCTAACGAGGCTAAGATGGCTAACGTGGCTAATGCGACGAAAGTGCCCAAGGGAGAGCGGGTGGTCGCCCTGGACATAGGCACAGGTGCCAATGGCATCTATCCCCTGCTGGGGCATCAGGTCTATGGCTGGCGTTTCGTGGCCAGTGATATCGACCCAGTGTCTCTTGCGAACGTTGGTGAAATCATCGCAAATAATCCGCAACTGGCGGGCAAGTTGAGCCTGCGCCGGCAGTCAGACCCAAAACAGATTTTTACCGGTATCATCACGGCCGAGGACAGGTTCGATCTGACCCTATGTAATCCCCCCTTTCATGCCTCTTTGGCGGAGGCGAGCAGAGGCAGCGAGCGCAAGCTGAAGAACCTGGCAGCCAACAAGCGAGCCAAGGGACATGAGGTCGCGAAGGGGCAGGAGAAGCTCAACTTCGGCGGTCAGAAGGCGGAGCTCTGGTGCGAAGGTGGCGAACTCGCTTTTCTTAGCCAGATGATCCGCGAGAGCCGGGAGTTCGGCTCGCAGTGCCTCTGGTTTACTTCCTTGGTGTCGAAGAAGGAAAACCTCAAACCCTGCTATCGTCTGCTGGAGCAGGTAGGCGCCAAGCGGGTAGAAACGTTGGAGATGGCCCAGGGCAACAAGCTGACCCGGGTGCTGGCCTGGACCTTCCTAACGCCTGAGCAGCATCGCCTCTGGAGTCAGTATCGCGTTTAGTCGAGCTCTAGGCGCTAGTTTGTTTAGTACTTCCAGAAGTTAGGGTGGAATAGCACCGCTACCGTCAAGATCTCCAGACGTCCCAGCAGCATGCCGATGGCCAGCGACCACTTGGCGATGTCCGGCAGGCTGGAGAAGTTCCCCGCCGGGCCGATGACTGGCCCAAGCCCAGGGCCCACATTGGTCACCGCGGTGACGGCACCGGTAAAGCTGGTAGTGGGATCGAGTCCGGTCGACACCAAGATCACCGACAAGAGCACTATCACCAGCATAAACAGCAGGATGAAGGTGACTAGGGAGCGCACGATATCTTCGGTAATTGGCCTACCGTTGTAGCGCTCCTTGAAGATGCCGTTAGGGTGGAACTGCTGTTTTAGCTGCTCGCGCATGATGGCGATGGCGATCTGGAAGCGGAATATCTTGATTCCCCCCGAAGTCGAACCCGAACAGCTGCCGGCAAACATCAAGAAGAGGAAGGCCACGTTGGCTACCGCGCCCCAGGAGGTATAGTCGGTGAGGCCATAGCCAGTGGTTGTGACCACTGAGACCACGTTAAAGCTGGCCAGGCGAAGGGCGTCTGCCGCTGTCATGTCGTGTCCATGGTAGAGCCAGAAGGCCAGGCTGCAGGAGACGAATGCCAGGAAGACGAGATAACCCTTCACCTGAGCATCGTCCCAGATCCGCAGCGACTTCTGCGACAGGCTATGAACGAACATCAACAGGGGTAAGCCGCCGGCCGCCATGAAGAGGGTACCGACCCAGTGGGCGGGCTTGGAGAAGGCTGCCATTGAGCTGTCAGAGGTGGAGTAACCGCCGGTCGAGAGTGTGGTCATGGCATGGTTGATCGCCTGAAACCAGGTCATGCCTGCCAGGTGGTAGGCCAGACCACAGGCTATCGTCAGCAGAATATAGACATAGAAGAGGTGCTTGGCCATGTCTTGGGTGCGGGGCACGGCCTTGTCGCTCCAGTCGGAGGACTCGGTGCGAAATAGCCGCATGCCACCCACGTTGAGGAAGGGCAGAATGGCTACCGCCATCACGATAAAGCCGATTCCCCCCAGCCACTGCAACAGGGAGCGCCAGATCAGGATGCTGTGATCCATGGTATCTAGGCCGGACAACACGGTAGAGCCCGTGGTGGTGATCCCCGACATGGTCTCGAAGAAGGCGTCCGTGTAGTTGATGCCGTGATACAGGGTAAAGGGCATGGCGGCAAACAGGCTGACGATAAACCAGGTTAAACTGGTGAGCAGAAACATGTCGCGGATATTGAGGCGGATGTTCTCGCTCTGTCCCTGATGCATGCAGGCGCTGGCACAGGTGCCGGTGACCAGCGAGGCGATCATGAAGGCGCCCACCGTCTCCTCGCCATAGAGTAGGGCGAAGAGCAGCGGAATAAACATAAAGGCAGTCAGGGTCGACAGGAACACGCCTAATATGAAGAGTAGCGGCCGAAAATTTAGCATCGCGAATTTAGTCTTTGCTTCTCGAGTGGCTTAGAAGAAGAATGCACTAGGCTGGAACAGCTTTTCAACTTCACCGATAAATTTCTTGTTCACCAGGAATAGGATCACATGGTCGCCCTGTTCGATGACCGTCTTATCGTGGGCCATCAGCACCTCGTCGTCGCGGACGATGGCGCCAATAGTGGTGCCGGGTGGCAGCTTGATCTCGCTGATCTGCTTGCCCACCACCTTAGAAGTGCTTGGGTCGCCATGGGCGATGGCTTCGATCGCCTCGGCGGCGCCGCGTCTTAATGAGTAGACGTTACAGATATCCCCCTGACGGATATGGGTCAGTAGCGCCGATATGGTCGCCTGTTGCGGCGAGATGGCGATATCGATATTGGCTTCTTGGACGATATCCACATAGGCTTCGCGTTGGATCAACACCATCACCTTCTTGGCACCCATACGCTTGGCTAGCAGGGCGGCCATGATGTTGGCCTCATCGTCGTTGGTCACCGCGATAAACACGTCGGTCTGGTCGATATGCTCTTCGAGCAGCAGCTCCTGATCTGAGGCGTCACCGCAAAACACAGTGGTATTTTCCAGCTTCTCCGACAGCGCCTCGGCGCGATCCTGCCTGTGTTCGATCAGCTTGACCGCATGATTGCGCTGCAGCTGCTTGGCCAGCCCCAGGCCTATGTTACCGCCCCCGGCGATCATGATATTGCGGTAGGTGTTATCTAGCTTCTGCATCTCACTCATCACGGCGCGCACGTGGCGACTATCGGCAACGAAGAACACCTCGTCGTCGGCCTCTATGATGGTGGTGCCTCTGGGCATGATGGGACGGCCCTGTCTGAAGATGGCCGCCACACGTGTGTCGATATTGGGCATATGTTCGCGCAGTGCGGCCAGGGCGTTACCCACTAGCGGGCCGCCATAATAGGCGCGCACCGCCACCAGGCTGAGGCGTCCCTCGGCAAATTCCAGTACCTGCAGGGCGCCAGGGTATTCCACCAGGCGACGAATATAGGCGGTCACCAGCTGCTCGGGGGCGATCAACTCATCTATGATGAAGCCGCCGCGAGGACGGTTTTCGCTCTGCTTGGTCTCGCTGTCGATAAACAGCTTGTCACGCAGGGCCAGATACTGCTCCGAGCGGATTCGGGCGATCTTGGTGGGGGTGCCATAGAGGGAGAAGGCAATTTGGCAGGCGGCCATGTTGCACTCGTCGCTGTTGGTAACAGCAATTAACATATCGGCGTCTTCGGCGCCGGCATCCTTGAGGACACCAGGGTGAGCACCGTGGCCCAGCACTACACGCAAGTCATACTTGTCTTGCAGCGAGCGTAGCCTGTCGCGGTCATTATCGACTATGGTGATGTCATTGTTTTCACCCACCAGGTTTTCCGCCAATGTGCCGCCGACCTGACCCGCGCCTAATATGATAATTTTCATAGCCTAAACTTTATCCCTTAACCAAGCGAGCGTAGTAAAACCCATCCATATTGTCTTGGCCTGGCGTGATCTGCCAGCCAATGTCATCGCGATTTTGTTGTTGTGCGATGGGGACCAGGGTTGCGTCTTGGGTTCTCGCTAAGAAAGCCTTGATCTGTTCGGCGTTCTCTTGCGGTAAAATTGAGCATGTAGCATACAAGAGTGTGCCACCGGGTTTAAGCCACTGCCAGCAATGATCCAAAATTTGTGACTGCAATGTGGCTAGATCTTCGATATCGGCCTGCTTTCTGAGCCATTTGATGTCCGGGTGACGACGAATCACACCGGTGGCCGAACAAGGCGCATCCAGCAAGATGCGGTCGAACTTATCGCCCTGCCACCAGGAGTCTATCTTGGCGGCATCACCATGCACCAACTTGGCCTTGAGGCTTAATCTGTCGAGGTTTTGCTGTACCCGCTCCAGACGCTTGGCGTCGAAGTCTACCGCTACCAGATCGATACTGGGCTGACTCTCCAGCAGATGACAGCTCTTGCCGCCAGGAGCGGCGCAGGCATCGAGGATCAGCTCATTTTGCTCGGGCGCCAGCAGGCTGGCGGCCCATTGCGCCGCGCCATCTTGTACCGAGGCGGCGCCATCGGCAAAGCTGGGAAGCATACCGACATCTTTCGGGCTCTCCAGCAGTATGGCGTTGTCGCTCGCCCCTGGTGTTGCGGCTATCTCCTGCTCGTCGAGTAGCGCCAGATATTGCTCTCGCGTCTGGGACAACTGATTGTTACGCAACCACATGGGTGGGCGTTGATGGCTCTGGGCGATCACCTCTTGCCAGCTATCTGGGTAGGCGGCCTTGAGGCGCTTGATCAACCAGGCTGGAGTGTTAAAGGCTAGCGTCTCATTATCTTCTGGCAGTGGTTTCTGGTTACGCTGCAGGTTGCGCAGCACACCGTTGACCACCTTGACCAGGCCCTCGAACTTGAGCTGGCGACAGGCCTCGGCGGTTTCCGAGATCGCCGCATGGCCGGGGATGCGGGTGAAATAGAGCTGATAACATCCCACGAGTAGTAGCTGATGTACGATGCGCTGCTTGCCCTTGAGTGGCTTGCTCATGCAGTCGCTCACCAGCTTATCGAGCTGGGGAAGATGACGCATCACGCCATAGCAGAGTTCGGCCAGCAGGGCCTTGTCCTTACCACTGGTGAGTCTTTGCTGCTGCTCTGGCAGGGCGACAGACAGGGAGACACCCTTCTCTAGTACCTGAAAGACGACTTTGGCGGCGAGAGCTCGCAGATTCTTCATGCCTGCGCCTCGTCCTGTTTGGCTACACCCTGCAATTGAGTGCCCGGGGTAAACCAGTCGCCGCGGGCGTTAAGCACGTCCGCCACCGCCATGGCTTTCTTGCCTGGCAGTTGAATCGTCTCGAGGATCAGCGCGCCTTTGCCGGTGGCGACCACTATGCCCTGTTTATCGGCGCGGATGATGGTGCCCGGGGCCTGCTTAACGGCCTCGTTAGACACGCTGGCCTGCCACACCTTGATCACCGCATCTTGGTGGGGGAAGTGGCTTGCGGGCCAAGGATTGAAGGCGCGAACTTCACGCCAAAGCTGCTCAGCCGGTTTGCGCCAGTCGAGCTGCGCCTCTTCTTTACTCAGCTTATCTGCGTAGTTGGCCAGGGCTTCATCTTGTGGCTCAGGTGTGAGGTTACCTTCGGCCAGTCCCTGTAGCGCCTGGATCAGGGCGCTAGGTCCCTGCTCGGCCAGCTTCTCATACAGGCTGGCAGAGGTATCGCTGTCTTCGATAGGTAGGTGGGTCTTGAGTAGCATGTCGCCGGTATCTAAACCTATATCCATCTGCATTATGGTGACACCTGTTGCCTCGTCACCGGCCCACAGGGCGCGTTGAATCGGCGCCGCGCCGCGCCAGCGAGGCAGGATGGAGCCATGCACATTGATGCAGCCCAGTCTAGGGGTGTCCAGCACCACCTGAGGCAAGATAAGGCCATAGGCGACCACCACCATGATGTCGGCGCCGAGAGCGGCGAGCTCTGCCTGGGCTTCTTCGTTTCTCAGGCTCACGGGTTGGTAGACTGGGATATCATGCTCGAGTGCCAAGGTCTTGACCGGGCTGGCCTGTAGCTTCTTGCCACGGCCCGCGGGTCTGTCTGGTTGGGAGTAGACTCCGATAACCTGGTGCTCTGAATCGATTAAGGCTTGTAGATGGCGGGCGGCAAAATCTGGCGTACCCGCAAAGAGTATCTTGAGTGGTTTCAAATGGGGCTTATCCTTGTTTGGCTTCGAGGCGCGCGGCTTTTTCGAGTTTCTGTTTGATACGCTGACGCTTGAGGGGCGAGAGGTAATCGACAAACAGTTTGCCATTGAGGTGATCAAGCTCATGTTGCAGACAGATGGCGAACAGGCCATCAGCCTCTAAAGTGAACTCGTTGCCATCTCTGTCCTGTGCCTTGATGGTGACAAACTCGGCGCGATCGACTTTGGCATAGATGCCGGGAACGGAGAGGCAGCCCTCTTCGTTGCAAAAATCGCCACTTTTCTCAATTATCTCTAAATTTATGAAAACCTTAGGGCGTTCTACGTCATCTTGCAGGTCCATAACGATCAATTGATGATGGTAATCTACCTGGGTCGCTGCCAGACCAATTCCCTTCTCTTCATACATGGTTTCGAACATATTATCGATTTGTGTCTGAAGCTCAGCGTTAAATTCTGTAATGGGCTTAGCAATGGTGCGTAAGCGCTCATCGGGAAAGCGTAAAACTTTTAGTAAACTCATACATAAACTCTTAACAAGTCTGTCAAATTCGAGTCAGTTGGTTATACTGACTTTGGCTAATGGGTTAATTTTAATCCTTAGTGGCATTCAATAACAGTAAAAGCTCTATATAAAGGGCAAACAGCATGGATACCCCCATGAAACGACTAATTTTACTCGGTTTAATGATTTTTAGTAGTTCGTTTGTTGTCGCGGATACCTTGACATTGAAGTCTGGCCATCCCGATTCGTATGTGGTGAAGAAAGGAGATACCCTCTGGGACATCTCAGCGCAATTTCTCAAGGACCCCTGGCGTTGGCCTAAGCTCTGGGGCGCCAACCCACAGATCGCTAACCCTCACCTTATCTATCCCGGCGACAGGCTGACCCTGGTCTTTATCGACGGCGAACCCAGATTGGTGGTTAAGCCTCATGTTCGTAAGAGTCCCGAAGGGCGCGTCTTGCCTAAAGGTGGCGCAATCCCAGCCGTGGATCTTAGCCTAATCCAACCCTATCTGGTGCAAAACCGAGTGGTCGATGGCGAGTGGTTCGATAAGCAACCTATGGTCATGGGCGGCGAGAGCGAGTCCAGACACCATGTGACCGACGATGTTATCTATGTCCAAGGGGAGCTGACCCTGGGGGACAAGTTTGGTGTCTATGCCAAGGGACGTCAGTTTGAAGATGCCGAGTCTGGTGATGCGCTGGGATTGGAGGTCATTCTAACCGCTAGCGGCCGTGTCATCGAGTCGGGCCCTGTGTCTAAGGTGCAACTGCTGAGCAATATGCGTGAGACCAAGGCGGGTTATCGTGTGCTGCCTATCGAAGATGATTCCTTGATGTCCGCTTATTTCATGCCTAAGGCGGCGACCACGCCTGGTAAGGTGCTCGCCTCGGATAAAGGTGTACGTGAAATGGGTAAACTGGATGTGGTCTATATCGACCGTGGCAGCCAGGATGGTGTCGAGCCAGGCCATGTGTTCTCCATCTTCCGAGATGGCGTTGAGGTGGTGATCGATGGTGACGGCCAGCCGGTACAACCTGAGGATCGCAGCACCTATGAGGAGCTTCTGGCGAATATCTCTTCCGATAACGCGGTGAAGATGCCAGATATCTATCGCGGTAAGGTAATGGTCTTCAAGGTGTTCGACCGTGTCAGCATGGGGCTTATTCTGATTAACGAGAAGCCTGTGCGTGTTCATGATAAGTTGCTGCAGCCGGATACCCTGTTAGCAAGCGAATAGTGCCATCGACGACAAACTGGTCGACTGGCTAGTTGTTTGTGCAGTACCCGGGTTAGGACCGGCCCGGGTTAAACAATTATTAAACTACATGGATGTAGCAGAGCTCAGGCAAAGGCTGGAGCATGAACCCGAAGCCTTACCCCTGCCTGAGCGGCTGTTGACGACTAACTTGACCCCCGACTTTGCCTTGGTCGAACAGGCGTTAGCATGGCAAGATGCCGAGTCTCATCATCATATCCTCTGTCCTCAAGATCCCCTTTATCCTAGCCTGCTCCTGCAGATTAACGACCCACCGCCGATCCTATTTGCCAAGGGCGACATCAATGCCATGGTGCATCCCTGTATCGCCATGGTGGGCAGCCGCGCTGCGTCTCAGTCGGGATTAGCCGCTAGCTATCAACTGGCCCAGGAACTCGCCGCGGCCAAGGTTGCGGTGATCAGTGGCATGGCGGCTGGCATCGATGGTGCGGCCCACCAGGGGGTATTAGATATGGATGGCGTGACCCTGGCCGTGTTGGGCACAGGCATAGAGGTGGTCTATCCCAAACGTCACAAACCCATCTACGACAAGATCCAGCAGAGGGGCTGTGTGCTCAGTGAGTTCTGGCCTCAGGTTAAACCCTACGCGGGTAACTTTCCTAAGCGTAACCGCATCATCAGCGGGCTGTCGCTGGGCGTGTTGGTGGTCGAGGCGGCGCGAAAGAGTGGCTCGTTGATCACTGCGCGATTGGCGCTGGAGCAGGGCCGCGAGGTGTTTGCCGTACCGGGTAACATCCTGGCTGGGGATCATCAGGGTTGTCATGATTTGTTACGGGATGGCGCTAAATTAGTGGAGTGCGCCGCCGATATTATCGAAGAGGTTGCAGCTTTATCAAGATTTCACCTTGAAGAGTTGCATCGTCGTCACCATATAGGGGAGGAGTTAGCTTCTGATTTGCCATTTGCCTCACTGTTAGCTAGTGTAGGCTATGAGGCCACGCCATTAGATGTGGTGGTCGAGCATAGTGGAAAAACGATAGAGCTAGTATTAGAGCAGTTGCTTGAACTTGAACTACAAGGTTGGGTTTCAGCTGTACCCGGTGGTTATATAAGACTTAAGAGGAGCTAGCCATGTTCGATATCCTCATGTATCTATTTGAAAACTATGTGCACAGTGAGGTCGAGTTACTGGTCGACGAAGACGAGTTGACCCAAGAACTGACACGAGCAGGTTTTCATCAATCGGCGATTATTAAGGCCTTGTCCTGGTTAGAACACCTGGCTTCGCTACAAGAAAGTGATCAACCCTACCTATGTAATCATGATCAACACTCTTTCCGTATCTATACTCAGGCCGAGATGGAGAAGTTAGATGTCGAGTGTCGTGGTTTCCTGCTTTTCCTAGAGCAGATCAAGGTGCTCAATGTCGAGCTACGCGAGATGGTGATCGATCGTGTGATGGAGCTGGATGAGCCTGCATTGATCCTTGAAGACCTTAAGTGGGTGATCCTCATGGTGCTGTTTAATGTGCCAGGCAACGAGTCCGCCTATGAGCAGATGGAAGATCTGATCTTCGAGCAACCCGATGGTCGGCTACACTCCTAATTGACTCGATTCGGATTTCAAAGAAAGGAGGCCTGAGCCTCCTTTTTTAATGCTTGATTAAAAATGTTGATGGGCGCTATCTAACTTAAGATGGGCAGGCATCAAATAATCGCGATAGGCGTAACGATTTAGCTTGTTTATCTTGGGCGTCTTATTTGTTTCTTTCTCTTTAAAATCGGCAACCTGCTGGGTTAGCCATACTGAGAATGCTTCCTGCTGCTCTGAGAGTTCATCGAGCAACTTCTCATAGCCCTCAAAATAATCTGTCTTCAGGTAATGGCTGAGATGCACCAACTCCTCTGGGTGCTGCTCGGCCAAGAAGCGGATTGCCATGTAACTCCATTTATAGGTGCGGTCGAGACCATCCTTATATTCGGTGGCGAAGATGGTCTTGAGATCCGGTGCCTCATCTAATTTTTCCTTGATTACCTTCAGGGTCGATGGATTGTCATTGCCCTTGGAGACGTACTCCGCCAGGCCTTCCGACCACCACACCAGCTTGCTCGGGAAATGGCCGAAGCCGCCGTATTTAACGAAACGACCATCGAGATAGTGAACGTATTCATGATTCAGGTTCCAGATGGCAAATTCCGGGGCTATCCAAAACTGACGATAGGCGAAGAAGCTGGCCTGATTATCTGGGTTAGATGGCGTTCCTTCGATATATATGCCGCCATTATCCGTGCCTATGTCGAACAGCAACTGGCCGTAGGCGTTGTATTGGCTCCAATTTTTGAAGGCCACCACCTGCAGCGCGTCATTGTTATCGTTGGCGGTAGGCCGATGCTTTGTCTTTAGCAACTGATGAAAGTGTGCCTCCTGGGAGGTGAGCTTAGTACAGCTGATGCTGAGCTCATCCGGAGTCAGATCCTGCGCCAGGATATACAGGCTGTCTGAGCATTTATGGCGTATGGGTAAGATCTGCGATTGCTCTGGGATCTGACAGATAGTGCCGCGTGCCTTGCAGGCCTCCTGGCCGGCGAAGGCATTTACATGATAGCCCAAGGTGTAGGTGGTCTTAGCCGCATCCCCTCGCCGCGCAACATCTCGCTCGGCCATCTCGGCCATGGCGTCGTCCAGTGCCTGTTCGGCTGGCGTGATCTTGCCCTCATCGCCGCTGGGCAGTGCCAGGCGGTAGAGCCCAAGCGCCCAGTAGGCATTGGCTCTTGGCCAGTCCCGCTGACCGTGCAGGCTAAGGGGAGAGGCGGCAAAGTCGAGCAGTGGCTTATCTAATCTGGCGGCAATCAATTGTTGGTTGAGGGTACCCTCGGGCTGTTTGCGCGCAGCGTTCAGCAGCATGCCATAGGCTCTCAGGGTCTCCCACAGGGCGTAGTCTGTCGCCAGGCTGGGGGATTGGTTAGCGATGCGGCTCAGTTGCTGGTTTAGTAGGGGCAGTAATCTGCCAACTTGCTCGGCGTGCTCATCACTTTCTTCTTCAGTATTGGCATAGTAGCGATACAGGGTGACAGCGAAGTGTTCCTGTAATCTGGCACTCTGACTGACTAGCTTGCTTTGACCAAGCTTGTTTAGCGCATCCGTTAGCGCGGCGTATTCAACACTGGTCAGCGCGTCCATAGGGCCGAAATAGCTAAAGGCCCTCAGGTAGTAGAGCTGGGCATCTAGCGTTTGCTCGTCCTGGCTCTGAATGATGGCTTGTACCGCCTGATTGAAGCTGGCCTTATCGAGTAAAGGGTTGTCATGGCTGAAGCTTTGCTGCGCTGGCATGGTGTTAAGCCGGCCGATAAAGGCAGGGTCTAGCTGTGTCGGCGCCGTGGTGCTGCACCCCAGTAACAGACTGGGGCCGAGTAATAAGAGTGCGCGGAGGGATTGGTGTAACATAGAGTCTCCATCTATTTTTGCATACAATATATTTCATTGTCATGAAGAAGACTAGCTATAATTAAATGCACATTCGATTCCCAAGGCGCTGTAGAGCTTGATAAAATGGCTAGAGTCACCGGCTGTCGAGAAAACCATGTCTAAGATAGATGATCAACTGTTTAGTTCACACGAGCATGCACTAGAGAAAGAGTATGAACTCTGTCCCAAGTGTGGCTGCGAGCTGTCGGTAAAAAACAGTAAACATGGTGGGTTCATCGGCTGCAACAACTACCCTAGTTGCGACTATACTCGGCCCCTGGTGCATCACGAATCGATAGAGACTCAGGTGATCCAAGGCTCAGAATGCCCCGAGTGTGGCGCCGAGCTGGCGGTGAAGTCGGGCCGTTTCGGTATCTTTATCGGCTGTACCCGATATCCTGAGTGTAAGCATATCGAGAAGCACGATCAGGAGGATCCGACCGAGGCCGTGACCTGTCCCAGTTGCCATAAGGGCGTGATGGAGCATAGAACCAGCCGTTTCGGTAAAAGCTTCTATGCCTGTAGTGCCTATCCTAAGTGTAAGTTTTTGGTCAATTATCCTCCCGTGCAGGAGACCTGTCCCGATTGC
This sequence comes from Shewanella aquimarina, assembly GCF_023349185.1. Lineage (GTDB taxonomy): Bacteria > Pseudomonadota > Gammaproteobacteria > Enterobacterales > Shewanellaceae > Shewanella > Shewanella aquimarina. The sequence goes on from NZ_JAKIKY010000019.1 coordinate 67,532, forward strand.
GGCTTCGGCATCTTGGTCGAACGCAAAGGCGCCGCAGGCATGCGGCTGGAGTGTCCTCAAAAGGCCTGTAAATATAAGCGCCCGCTAGCCTAAGCGTTCTCTACCATTGTTCGCATTAGCTTTGTCTGTATAATCTCGACGCATAAGGTCAAGTCGACCCGTTGAACAAGAAAGGTAAGGCCACATGTTACAGCAAGATCCTGGCGCCCTGGTTGAAACGGTACTGCAAGGTGGCGTCATAGCCTATCCCACCGAAGCCGTTTATGGACTGGGCTGCGATCCCGACAATGATGAGGCGATTCAGAAGCTGCTCGACCTAAAGCAGCGTCCCTGGCAGAAAGGCTTGATCCTGGTTGCCAGTGATTTCAGTCAATTAACGCCCTATATCGATTGCTCTGTCCTCACCGAGGCGCAGATGCAGTCGGCCTTCGATAAATGGCCCGGCCCCTTCACCTTTATCATGCCGAAACATCCTGGGCTATCCAGCCTGTTGAGCGGTCAGTTTGACTCCCTCGCCGTGCGTGTCTCCAATCATCCTGGCGTGCAGGCGCTATGTCAGGCGCTGGGTAAGCCCATCGTCTCGACCAGTGCCAACCTGACCGGAGAAGAGCCCGCCTTGACTCCAGAGGAAGTCATACGTCAGTTTGATGGCAAGATAGATGGCCTGGTGGCCGGTAGCCTAGGCGCCGAGCCTAAACCGTCGACCATCATAGATGTGATCAGCGGAAAGATTTTACGATAACCATAGCAAGGAATTTTTATGAAGCCCGATGCCACTCAAGTCAAAGCATTCTTACTCGACCTGCAACAGAGGATCTGTGAAGGCCTAGAACAACTCGATGGCGAGGCCAAGTTTGTGGCCGACTCCTGGAAGCGGGAAGAGGGCGGTGGCGGCACGAGCCGCGTATTGACTAAGGGTAAGGTGTTTGAGCAGGCTGGGGTGAACTTTTCCCATGTGACCGGCGCGGCCATGCCGGCATCTGCCACGGCGCACCGCCCCGAGCTGGCCGGGCGTAGCTTCGAGGCCATGGGCGTCTCCCTGGTGATCCATCCTAATAATCCCTATGTGCCGACGACCCACGCCAATGTGCGCTTCTTTATCGCCGAGAAAGAGGGAGCGGATCCTGTCTGGTGGTTCGGTGGCGGGTTCGATCTGACCCCTTACTACCCGTTTGAGGAAGATGTGGTGACCTGGCATCAGAGTGCCAAGGCATTGTGCGAGCCCTTCGGCGAGGATGTTTATCCTAAATATAAGAAATGGTGCGACGAGTATTTCTTCCTGCCCCATCGTAATGAGACCCGTGGCGTCGGTGGTCTCTTCTTCGACGATCTCAATGAGCCTGGGTTCGAAAACAGCTTCGCCTTCATGCAGGCGGTGGGCGAGGGCTTCTTGAAGGCCTATGCGCCGATTGTCGAGAAGCGCAAAGACACCGAATATGGGGAACGTGAGCGTGATTTCCAGCTCTATCGTCGTGGCCGCTATGTGGAATTTAACTTGGTATATGACAGAGGCACGCTGTTTGGCCTACAAACCGGTGGCCGTACCGAGTCTATCCTGATGTCTATGCCGCCACTGGTGCGTTGGCAATATGCCTACACTCCTGAGCCGGGCAGTGCGGAGGCGAAACTCTATAGCGACTTCCTCAAGCCGAGAGATTGGCTGCCAGCGTAGAAGGTCAACCAGAAGCAAAAAAGGACTCTATTGAGTCCTTTCTTGTTTTACACATTTTGGTTTTGCACATATTGGCGCCTATGCTATTGGTTACGCATATGATCGGCTAGAGTCGAGATCGCCTGGTAGATGGCTTCCCTATGTTGCGGCTCCTTGATCTCTATCGCTAATGCTCGCTGCATGCAGAGTAGCCACTGATCGCGCATGTTCTCGTCTATGCTAAAGGGCATGTGCCTGGCGCGTAGGGCCGGGTGTCCATGACGTTGATGAAACAGCTGTGGGCCACCTAGCCAGCCGCTGAGGAACTCGAACAGCTTCTGTTCCGACTCGGCAATGGGGGATCTATGCATGGCCAATAAGGCCTGTGTGTCTGGGTTGGTCTGCATCTGGTGGTAAAACTGTTTGGCGAGCGCCCTGATCACCTCTTCACCGCCAATTCTATCGTAGGCGTTTGATTGCTGAGGATCGCGCTCGGCCGAAGGCTTGGCCATCATCTTCTTTAACCACTTCATCTGACTCTCTCGTGGGCTCTGTTGGACTCGATTTAGATATCAAGCGGCACACTAGCGGATTCTCCAGTTGCAATCAATGCTAGTTTCCCTGAAGAGATTGCATGGCGTCGCCCTTTGCTTCGCCTAAAAAGCTCAGTAGACTGGGCGCAATCGGATTAACAGAGACAGTTACCCCATGACACAACCGCTGGTGCAAGACAGATATGCCGTATTTGGCCATCCCATAGGGCATAGTAAATCTCCCGCTATTCATCAGGCTTTTGCCCAGTCGACAGGGGAGTCGCTGCGCTATGAAGCGATTTTGGCGCCCCTCGATGGTTTTGCCGAGTCTCTGCAAAGCTTTTTCAATGAAGGGGGGAAGGGGGCGAATGTGACCCTGCCATTCAAGGAGCAGGCCTATGCCTTGTGTGATTGCCTGAGTGAGGAGGCGAGACTCGCGGGAGCGGTGAATACCCTTAGCCGCTTGGATGATGGTCGTATCAAGGGAGATAATACCGACGGCTTGGGGCTGGTGGCGGATCTCGAGCGTCACATAGGAGCCTTAAGCGGTAAAAACGTCTTACTTATCGGTGCCGGCGGCGCCGCGCGAGGCGCCATACTGCCGTTATTGAATGCTGGTATCGCCTCTCTGACGATTCATAATCGCACCCATAGCAAGGCCGAACTACTGGCCGAGACATTTAAGGCGTATGGTCAGGTTAAGGCTTGCACCTTAGACGAGCTGAATCATAGTTTCGATATCGTCATCAATTCAACGTCTGCCAGCTTAAGTGGAGAGTTGCCGAATCTGCCCCATGAGATTATCGCTGCCCATACCGTCTGCTACGATATGATGTATGGCAAGGATCTCACCGCCTTTAACCGCTGGGCCTCGAGTCAGGGGGCGGGTGAGGTGATTGATGGCCTCGGCATGCTGGTGGGCCAAGCGGCTAAGAGCTTCGCCATCTGGCGTGGCGTCGAACCTGCCGTCGAACCAGTGCTGGCACAGTTGCGTAATGAGCTTGCCGTGCAGGCATGAGAGTAGCTATGTCGTTAGTTGGCAATAGGAGTAGCAAGCCATGAATCAAAGCATCATATTTACCGAGCAACTGACCTGGGATGGTCAGCAAAATGCGATTCACTTTACCGCGCAGCAGCAGGGGATGTTGATCGACTGCTACATAAGCCAGAAGGTGCTTGAGCATCTGGCGGCCGAGAAGATTAATAACAGTGAACAGGCATTGTCCTTGTTTGAACAGTTTCGTTTCGATATCGAGGAGCAGGCGGAAAAGTTGATCGAGCAAGAGGCGTTTGACGTTCAAGGCCATATACAGGTTGAGCGCGTCGACTAGCTCATTCTAAAGTTTGCCCCTAGCGCTTACGTTGATGCTGCATAGGGGCGCCGAATCATCGACGCCATGCAGGTTGAGTTTAAGTCGCATTTCTCGATAGAGAAGCTGTCAATAACTGTCTAGGTCGGCAGATCCTGCAACGCCTCTTCAATATATTCGTTCTTCAGGCGGACATAGTTGTCCGCCGACTCTGGCAGGAAGTTTATTTCTGCCTCTGTCAGCGCTCTCACCTTCTTGGCCGGGCTGCCTACATACAGGTGACCACTCTCCAGTGTCTTGCCGGGTGGAACCAAAGAGCCTGCACCTAAGATCACATCGTCTTCTATTATTGCGCCGTCTAATATGATGGCGCCCATGCCGATAAGGATACGGTTGCCGACTCGGCAGCCATGCAACATCGCCTTATGACCTATGGTGACATCATCGCCTATGAGGAGTGGGTGTCCTTCGGGGCGGCTGGCCGATTTACGGGTGACATGTAATACGGTGCCATCTTGTACGTTTGAACGTTTACCAATGCGGATGTGATTCACATCGCCTCGCGCCGCGACCATGGGCCAGATGCTGGCATCTGTGTCTAAAGCAATGTCGCCGACGAGTACACAGGCTTCATCGATATACACACTGGCATCAAATTGTGGGCTAAGGCCCTTATAGGCACGGATAGATTTTGTCATGGCTAAGTCCTTAAAACGGCCAAATGAGTGGGGGTTACCCAGTATAATGGGGAAAAAGTAGCTAGTCAGGCGAAAAAGCGCGCAAACAATGCAAAAGAAGCACTTTTCTTTTAAAAAGCCCTTGCACAAAAGATTTGGCTCCCTATAATGCGCTCCCACTGACACGGCAAACGGCGCTACTTAGCAACGATTACCAAGCTCAGATGGTTAAAGTGATAAAGTTGAAAAACTTCTTAAAAATCACTTGACGCCAACATCGGGAAGTGTAGAATACGCATCCCTAAGCCGACGGCCCAGCGCTAACGGCGGCATCCAAAAGTAAGGATGCAATGCTCTTTAACAAGATAAAACAAG
>NZ_JAKIKY010000020.1 GCF_023349185.1 Shewanella aquimarina
GAACTCTGCACTGAATGTCGGTCTTGTGTTCTTCATTTCTACCACCTTTTTTCCAGAAGTGAGTCTATCACTTCGTCTATTCAGGTGGCCAAATTCACTATGCCACTACAGAATCTATAACTTTTGAGGCATGCCTTAACCTTCGTTCCCCGGATATTACAAGCCTGCGGCTCATATACGTCTTACCCGGTTTTTTATTCAAGTAGTAATCAATTTCTTCAGCCATAGATTCCTCGAAATATACAACTCAGAGAGCTAACAACTTATTAGTGAGACCTTGCAAGGTAAGCTACCTTGTAAGGTAGGAGGCCAAGCATGAAAATAAATTGGGTCAGAGTAAAATTTTGAGGGCGTCAGTTGGCGCATGGTGGTTGGCTTTCCTTCCCTGAATGGCATAGTCGATGTTTGATTCGATTTGGCCTAGCTCTGTCCTTAAGTGGTGATACTTTAATCTATTTTGTTAATGGCTATCAACATGTTATGTCACATATTCGCCTGTTTTTTATCAAAAAATAATCGCTTGTCTCAATGCCAACCTAATGACGCTAAATCGAAGAAACGGTTAACCCCCAGTGTAAGCACTCTTTTGGCTCTCGGCGGCATGGACGCCGCCGTGAAGCGTATAAGGATCTATTCACAGCGTGCCAAAAGAGTGCTTACACATCCCCCGCCGGGCAGGCGTTAGGTTGCCCTAAGGGTGCGACCTTCGACACCACTATGTAGACACGAATGCTGGTAAACGCTTCAACTGAAAATCTACTGACAAATCTCCCCACGCCGGGCAGGCGTTAGGTTGCCCTAAAGGTGCGACCTTCGACACCACTATGTAGACACGAATGCTGGTAAACGCTTCAACTGAAAATCTACTGACAAACCTCCCCACGCCGGGCAGGCGTTAGGTTGCCCTGAAGGTGCGATCTTCGACAACACTATGTAGACACGAATGCTGGTAAACGCTTCAACAGAAAATCAACTGAGAAACCTCCCCGCGCCGAACAGGCGTTAAATAACCCTGAAGTTACGACCTTCAACTCCACTATGTAGACACGAATACAGGCATACGCTGGACTAACAACTAACAAAATGAGCGCCGAAATCGCTCACTAAATCACCACCTAAAAATCCCATCTCAGCCACCAAGCCGCTAGTCAAAAACAATGCCAACTCTCCAAACTTTCCCCACGAAGAGTCAAAAAACAGGCTTTTTGCTAATAAAATGACGGCGTCATTTTTACCAACATCAGACAAAGCTAAATAAAATTTATTGCTTTATAAACATCGGCTTGATGAAGTTTTGGCAGGTGGTTTTCGCGGCAAAACATTGACAGTTTATTTCTTCAAAAAAGCGGCGTATAGTGCGTTTCTAATTTAGTGACGCTAGGGTGAAAATCATGTTTCGTTTTACAATTTATTCAATCGTGGCCTATGCCTTCTGGCTGACCTTTGTCGACGTCTCCAATTACTTGGGCGCAGAGGAAGATGGCTGGCTGTCGACCATCAAGAGCGAGTGGGCCAGCTTTAAAGATGATGAGCCAGCACTGAACACCACTTACCTCAGCAGCCAGGACAATGATTGCCAGGCCACGAACAGCTGCTACGAAGCGAGTGCGCCACTGGGCGAATAACCTTCAGGCCTAATTTGAATCGATAAGCTATTAGCATGAGCTTTATGTTCACGAGCTTTAGATTCATGAGCTTTAGGTTCACGAGATTTCGATTTACTCGCTTTAGCTTTGAGAGCTTTAGCTTCGAGAGCTTTAGATTCGTGAATTTTATTATCCTGAGACTTAGCTTTATCGTGAGACTTAGATTTATCGTGAGATTCAGCTTTATTGCGAGAGTTAGATTCACACAACACTAAGCCTGTATCCCCTTCCCTGGCATCCTAGCGCTATCCTTGCTTCACCCTGGAATCACCCTAGATTCGCCCCTGGCCTAGCGTTAAATTTAGCGCTAGGTTTAACGTTAGATTTAGCGCTAGATTAGCCCTTTGATTAATTAAGCAAGATACCCGCCAGGGTAAAGGCACTCACTAGGGCGAAGAAGATCCACTGAAACATAGAACGAAACGCCCCCTTCATCTCAGCAAAATACCCTATGTAGATCTGCCAGATGGCAAACAATACAAAGTTCAGCGCGATAAAGAGCAGCAAGCCATAGCTTTGCATGCTAGACACCATGGCAAAGGAACAGGCCAGCAGCACCAGCGCCGACAGCACCAGAAAGACCGAGATATAGTGAAACACGCAGTGCATGACAGATTTGGCGATGGGGTCGAAATCGGCCTCAAGCATAGGGGTTAAGAAACGGGTCTTACCTAAGGTAAAATGGCCGATACAGGTCAAGATGGCGATGATGCCGGCGATGAGAAAATAGATGTTCATCGAGTCTCCATGAAAACGAGCGAGTAAAGATCACTCTTACCTAGACCAGTCTAGTCGAATCCTTGTTTCATGCTCGATCAAAAAAGAGTGCACCAGCGCACTCTTTTTCGAAAAATTAATCGGCCACTCAGACGAGTTTACATGGTTGCCATGATCCAATAATCCAGACGCTGCTGCGGATTGGCCATCAGTTTCTGGCAAGGCCCTTTGTAGCGGCCCATGAGACTACCAAGATTGTTATTGCTCGGCAGGCTGGCTCTTTGATCGGCGATGGTCGCCGCAAGCTGCTGCTCGACCTTGTCGGCATCCTGATACTTTTTCGCCAGGGTGACGGCATCCTGACCAGATTGCTTAAGCCTTTCACCCACTGGCTTCATCTGCGGCGCATTCATGCCGGCGATGGTCTCTGAAGCGATTTGATAATAGGCGGCGCACTCCAGCACCTCTTTGTTGAAGGCCAATTCGGCTTCTGAGGGAGCAGCGGCTGCGCTATTGGCCATGAGGGCTAACAGCGAAAGTGTGAGAGTCTTGCGCATCAATACTGTCCTTGAGCAATGAGTTTGAATCATTTCTACTTTAGATGTCACTGAATATCAAGGTTATAGCTTAAAAATTCTTGCTCGACCTTAAAGCCCAGTGACTCATACAGCGCCTGAGCCTGATGGTTGTCTTTATGGGTTTCTAAGAAAATAGAGGCGATGCCCTTGGCCTTGGCATAATCGATGGCGGTGTTCATCAATCGTCGCCCTACTCCGACACAGCGGGCATGCTGGGTGACATAGAGGTCGCTCAAGATAAGATTGGCGCGGGCATGGATAGAACTGAAACTGGGATAGAGCTGACAAAAACCCAGTCCATTGCCCTGGGCATCCAACATCAAGAAGATCACCGCATCCTTGCGAGCCAATCTGGCGTTGATAAACTTGCTGGCCAGGTCTATATCGCTCGCCTGTCCATAAAACTGGCGATATTCGTCAAACAGACTCGCGACTACGGCGGCATCTTCCAAGCTTGCCCTGCGTAATTCTCCCGACATTTATCCTCCCTGATATGTAAAGTTAACTTATACCAATCGTAATAAACAATTGATCATTCTAGCTTGTTAAAACGCTCGATAACTGTATTAGTATTTTTAATTGTAGAATAACTACTTATCTAAAAATCCTGCTTTGTTCTCAAGCGTTTTTCCTGCGCTATTTCTGATCACATATTTACTGTGATTGGTATTATTGCTGTTCTTGATACTGGCGCATTCGAAACTTAAGGTTCTGTTTCACGGTCGGCCACTCTGAGGCGATGATAGAGTAAACCACGGTATCGCGTATGGTGCCGTCTTTCAGAATGCGATGATTTCGCAGCACGCCATCTTGCTTGGCGCCCAGGCGGGTGATCGCCTCGCGGGATCGTTGATTGTGCCAGTGGGTGCGAAACTCTACCGCAATCACGTCTAAGGTCTCGAAGGCATAGGTGAGCAGCAGGAGTTTACACTCGCTGTTTACCCCAGTGCGCTGCGCCCCCTTGGCATACCAGGTATGGCCTATCTCTATGCGTCTGTGGGTCTGATCCCATGACATCAGGCGGGTACAGCCGACAATCTCCCCCGAGTGTCTGTCTCTGACGGCAAAGGCCAAGGCCTCACCACGTTGCTCGCTGGCCAGGGCCTGCTCGACATAGGTCTTCATCTCATCGGGATGCGGCGCCGAGGTGTACCAGAGGTTCCACAGCTCGCCGTCGCTGACCGCGATGGACAGGGCGGGAATATGCTCCTCCTGCAGCGGCTCTAACACTACACGCTCACCACTTAAACAGCCTCTCAATGCGTCCTGACTCATGTTGATGCTCCAATGGGTTTGTTATAACAAAGCCATATGACCGATAGATGAAATTGCCTGTTTAGCCTGTGGCCTTGTTTACTCGAGATGACCTTTTTACAAGACTGCTTTTTACAAGACCGCTTTTTTCAAGACGGTGACCAGATAGTTTCCGAGTTTGTTTACAAGCTAGATCACGAGATTGCTAATACACACGCTATCAAAATAGCCAATTTAATTAAAGTGTTATCTTGTAAAGTAATACTTCGTCGCCCTCGCCCCAGGCGATAAGTTCCTGACATTGGAAGCCGAGCTTCTCAAGCAGCGCCCGTGAGGGACCATTGCGTTCTTTCACTATGGCCAGCAGGCTGCTGAGTCTGAGCGCCTTGGCGTGGGCTAGCACGGCGCGGCTGGCCTCGACCGCGTAGCCCTTTCCCAGAAACTCGGGCAACAGGGCATAACCAAGGTCGATACCGGGCAGCTGCTCGCGATTCACCAGGCCAGCCACGCCGACTGGCTCGCCACTTTGCCTGAGTTCGATGCAGTACATGCCATAGCCATGTTCCTGATAGCTGTTGATCGGCCCCTCGATGAGGTGGTTTTCCGCCTGGGCCAGGGTGCGCACGCCGCGATCACCTATGTTGTCGACAAAGCCCTGACTGTTGAGCAGGGTGAGCATAAAGGGGGCATCTTTTACCGTCATTTCACGCAAAATGAGACGCTCTGTTTCTAGGGTAAGCAATTCATTCTCCTAGGTTACTTTCGCATTGGGTGATCTCGACTATACTGTGATTGGTTCTACATAGGAAGTGGTTCTAATGACACAACACGCGCCGAAAATCAGTCAATATCATGTCATTGCGGCAGTGGTCGCCGCCGAGCTCAATCAGACACTTAGCTACTGCAAACAGATAAATCTCACCGCCAGCAATGCCCAGGCAGCCTCGGCGCGGGTGGGCAATGCGGCGCTCGGTTTCAAGGCGCTAACCGGCTTCATCGACGATCTGGCCTCCTACACCATGAAGGCGGCCACCGACATCAATCAACTGGCTCACCAGGCCAGTCGTCTCGCCACAGAGACCGCCAGGGCGGCAGTCGCACTCAATCATTTTCAGCAGGCGAAATTCAAGGCCAATGGCGCGCCTTACGGCGATACCATCAACCCGGCCGTAGCCGCCACCCAAGCCCATCACAGCAAGTTACAGCAGGAGTTTGATCGTCTCATCGACAAGATGGAAAACCAGCTGTTTGAGCTGAAACGTAACCTGCGCACCGCCAATATACTGGCCTCCATCTGCCGCATCGAGGCCTGCCGGGTCGACACCGCCAACCAGACCATATTCAACGACGTGGCAAACCGGGTGGATGATGTGGCCCAGTTGATCCGCCGCCGGGTCGACCATGCCATTACCCTTTTTGGCAACACAGCCCCCTGATCCCCCTTTATACCGAAAAGCTAACGACAAGGAGTCGCACCATGAAGAGTGAGCTAATCATAGAAACCCCCACCCACAAATGGCTCTACTTCGGTCGCGACCCCGAAAAACCCGATAAGATCATCGACACCAACCAATACATGGTGGTGAGCAGCCATCATGCCCTGTTGATGGATCCCGGTGGCATAGAGCTGTTTGCGGCCATGCTGGCCAATATCGTCAAGCATATCCCCCTCAGCCAGCTAACCCATCTGTTTGCCTCTCATCAGGACCCGGACATCATCTCATCACTCGGCCTGTGGGACCAAACCCTGCCCAAGGCCAAGCTATACTCTCCCTGGCTATGGGAGGGATTTATCCGCCACTTCGGCATGAATAACATCAGCTACGAGCCTATCGCCGACAACGGCGGCAGCGTGAGCCTAGATCAAGTCGAGTTGCAGTTTATTCCCGCCCACTACCTGCATGCCTCGGGTAACTTTCATGTGTATGACCCAGTGACTAAGGTCTTGATGAGCGGCGATATTGGCGCGGCGCTGGAGGATCCCCAGGCTGATATTTATGTGGATGATTTCGAGCAACACTGCGCCAAGATGGCCTACTTTCATCAGAGGTGGATGCCATCAAATCGTGCCAAGAATGACTGGATAAAGCGGGTGCGTAAGCTGGATATTCAATACCTCTGCCCTCAGCACGGCAGGATCTTCCGCGGTCCCCAGGTAAAGCAGTTCCTCGACTGGTTCGAGAGCCTCAATGTGGGTGTGGGGGTATAAAAAAGAGTTTATGCTGGGGGCTAGCGTTAGCGTCTTAGCTACCTCTTCCCACAGACAAAAAAATGCCCGCAGCAAGCGGGCAACACAATCACTTAGGGTGAAAACCTTGCATAGGTAGGATGCAGGCTCCTGACCACTTTGCCAGTTTTTACCGCCCTGTAAACCCGACCAAAGTCGAAAGTCCCTGGCCAGGCTTCACAATCTCTATCGCTTCCTAAAACTAGGGCTATCCCTCTTATCAGAGGTAACGCACCGCCGAACCAGCAGATTTTTGCGGCTTTAACGGCGCCTTCACCGCGGGCGTGCCCAGATAGAGGAAGCCCACTATCTGATCTTGCTCGCCCAGGCCTAGTTCCCGGTACAGATAACGATTAAAGGCCAAGGGGCCGGTGCGCCAGATGCCACCTAACCCCAGGGCGAAGGCCGCCTGCTGCATTGCCATACAGGCACAGCCCGCGGCAATATGTTGCTCGAGCGCCGGCACCTTAGGATGATCGCTGACCTTAGCCACCACAGTCACCACCATAGGGGCGCGCATCGGCATGTTGGCCGCCTTAGCGACTGCCGCCTCGTCGCCACCATCTTGCTCCATGGCCTTCACAAAATGATCCGCCAGGCGGGTTAAACCATCACCCTCGGCGACGATAAATTCCCACGGCGTAAGGCCGGCATGGTCCGGCACTCGCACCGCGGCGTTTAAGATCTGGGTTAATTGCGCCTCATCGGGAGCCGGGGCGACTAATCTGGGGCAAGACTGCCGAGTCAACAGAAGTTCGATCGCATCCACAAAGATTATCCTGTCATTAATACCGACTACGAGGGTAACAAATTGGTAAAAAAAATCCCACCAAAACAGTGGGATTTACACTCTACCGCGTTTGCTTAAGCCTTTGGCAGATACTTGCGGGCAATCCAATAGTCCAGGCTGGTATAACGTCCACCACCTATGATCAACAAGGCAAACAGCATGAACAGATAGGTCACGGCAAACTCGATGCCGTTGTTAAGGATCACAAAGTTACCCGAGGAGGTCAGCCAGTCATAATTTCCATACTCCTGCAACAGCGACTTGGCCGCCGCGAGTTTTTCGGCAGACGCCATTACCTGCTCGTTGGCCAGCCAAGAGCTAGGATCGGCGATGGCCAACCAGCCATTTTTCCAATGCACGCTAAAGGCCGCCACCGCCATGGTGACCATCAAGGGAATTGAGATCAATCGGGTGGCTAAGCCCAGGATCAACAAGATCCCGCCGACAAACTCGCTGCCAGCCGCCAAGGCCACCATCACCTCGGGCATGGGCAGACCTAATCCCCACTCGGCATTGCCGAACCAGGCTGCCGTATCGCTAAAGTGGGACAACTTGTTGTAACCCGCTTGCATCAGTACGGGCGCCAGATAAAGCCTCAATGCCAGGGCCGCCACACCATCAAGCTGGGCGCTCCCCTGGGTAAATTTAGCGTACAGTTTCTGCATAACCTCACTCTCTCATTATTTTGTCATTACCTAATAGACCCTTAGCTGAACAATTTAATTTCAGCAAGACTGCATAAAGACAAGCGTAAGAGGATTTAGGAAGATGGGGAGATGGGGAGATAGAAGAGTCAGACGATGAGCACCATGAAGTCGTCGAAGCATTGCAGATAGTCGCTCACGCTGTGAGGCAGACTCGCATCTGGTGCACTCTCGCCCGCCTCTGTCCCGCCCTGACTGGCCATCAACAGCGCCCAACAGGCGGCAAAATACCAATAGAGTGCCAGCGCCGCCGGAATAGCCGCCTGCGCCTTGTGGTTTAGCTTGGGATGCCCCTCGAGGTAGCCCAAAATCAACTTATGGCGCTGCTCAGTGGAGAGCCTATGGGTCGCCAGCACGCTGGCGAGATCCACCAAGGGATGCGAGCTACAGGCATATTCGTAATCGATACACCAGAGCCGCCCCTGACTCATCAAGAGATTATGGGGGTTGAGATCGCGGTGGCTGTATTGCGGTGCCAGCTCACAGGCATCCAGCTCTGCAAGGACGGCATCGACGCGCACTCGATGGGCCTTAAGCTCAAGCCACCTCTGCTGCCATTGATCGCGATATGGCGCAGGAGTTCGGCAACCTTCGGCTACGCTGGCTAACCGTTGAAAGTAGCGCCGCCACTGCTCGCTCACAGAGATGGGGTTCTCTGGCACGGGCAGATAACTCAGGCCGCGAAGCAGCTCCAGCAGCAACACCTCGGCATCGGTTCGGGTAACGGCTTCATCCTGCAGCGGATGAGCGGGATTGGCCGTCATCAGGCGGCTCCAATCTTCCTCTGTGTCGATGAAACGACTCAGATAGAAGCGGTTGTCAGGCGACACATATACCAGCTCGGGAGCTATGCCTTGCCGCTGTGCCAGACGCCAGTTCGCCACCTCATGATCCCGGGCACTGATCTGGCTACTCGCCTGACTGTTGACCCGCAGCACCAGCTGCTTGCCGGCATTGCTCAGATGATAATTTTGGTTGCTCAGCCCCCGCGAGAGCGCCTGTATATGTGTGGTCGCATCGAGTGGGCAGCCAAGGCTGGCCAGCTGCGTCTTAACCGCCTCAGGCAGGCTTTCACGCAAACCATCACGCCGACTATCGCCTGACATCAGATCTCAGCCTCGACGAACAGTACGGCAAGACTCGCCCTAGTCATAGGAGTAGTCACCCTGACTCGGCTGCTGCATGCTGGTACGCCATAGGAAATAACCCCCTATCGCCATGCCTACATACAAGATGAACAGCATAGAGGTGAGCATCAGTCCCTTGTTGAGATAGAGGTAGATGGACACAAAATCGATAACCACCCAATAGAGCCAGTTCTCCAGCACCTTGCGCGCCACCAGATAGGTAGTCATCACGGCAAAGCAGCTGGTTGCGGCGTCCAGATATGGGTACGAAGCCTGAGTGTAGCTCGCCATTAGGTGGCCGACCACCAGGGAAACCACACTGGTCGCGACAATCAGATAGATATGCCGTCCCAGCGACCAGCTCACAACCTCGACACCATGGTCTTCACCGCCGCCATAGCGCCACAGCCAGAAGCCGTAGCCAGCCATCGCCATGTAGTAGACGTTGAGCAGCGACTCCATCAGCAGGGAGACCTCCCAAAACAGCAAGGTATAGATGGCGGTGCTGACAAACGCCGCCGCCCAGCACCAGATGTTGCCGCGCATCGCCAGCGCCAGGTAGGCCAGTGCCAAGACCACGGCAACGGCCTCCCAGGCCGTCATGGCGTTGGCCTGCTCGAAAGCCTGGGTCAGGGTGCTGACCAAAGCGGACCAGAAATCTATCATAGGATGAGTGTCGCTCCCGTTGCCTTATTCGCCTTTTGGCCTTATTCCTGATGGGACAGGTCCAGCTCACCGCCGATAAACTTGACCACGAACACCGCCTTGCCCCACTTCTGGTGGGCGGCCTCCATCTCGGTGGCCAACATCTGCATTACCTCGCCATACTCACCACACACCTGAGTGGCCATGGCATTGGTACGGCGCTCTATGTTGGGGTAACCATCTACCCTGCCGATAAACCATTTGATGGGATCGATATAGTTATCCTTGAGGGGATACATGCTGATTTCAGCCGTTAATTTCATCTTAACTCCTTAATGGGGCGAGCCCTGCCCGCCCCTGTCGTAATAAGCAACTATACAGGCGATTACATAAACTTGACGTTAAGCGTAACGCCTAGCTGGCGAGGATCGCCGTAGCGGATATATTGCTTGTCGGCCCAGCCGTTATCTGGCTCGTTACCGAAATAGAAGCCGCGCACGCCATACTGCTCGTCAAACAGGTTGCGACCCCAAAGGTAAGCCGACCAGGTCTCTGTCTCATAACCAACACGGGCATTGAAGATAGTATAGGGCTCTGACTTAGAATCGTTGCTGTCTGAGTAGTAGAACTCACTCTTGCCACTTGTGGTCAGGTTGGCGAACCACCCCAGATCGCTGCGATAGGTCGCCCCCGCGCTATAGGTAAGGTTAGGCGAGTGAGCCAGTTCGCGGCCACTGAGATCCACCAGTCCACCATACTTATCCTGGTAGGCGTAATCGCCATAGGCGGTCTCTAACCAGCCCAGCGTGCCGTATAGCTTAAGGTTATCAGTGGCATACCAGTTAGCTTCCAGCTCGGCACCATAGTTGTGGGAGCTACCGGCGTTTTCGATATAGAGGATAAACTTCTGTGGTTCATCCGGGTTTTGCTGCGAGGCTGAGACCTGCTGATCGCGTCTGTCCATGTAAAACAGCGAGAAATGCGTGGTGGCGTCGCCATTGAGCCACTCGGACTTGAGTCCAAGCTCATAGTTGTACAGAGTCTCTGCCTGGAACTCCTTCTTATCGCTCAAAGAAGTCGGCAGCGACATGTTGAAACCACCTGCCTTATAGCCGCGGGCGATACGCGCATAGGCCTGATGCTCTGGGCTCAGCGTCTTGCTCAGGGCAATATGGCCACCCCACATGCTCTCAGACGGCGCGAAGGCATCGTTGGCAGAGTCGCTGTAGTCACTCTCGCGGCGCTCGAGACGCGCACCGACAGAGAGCGCATAGCCATGGCCCAGGTCGCTGTCTAACTGGGCGAAAACGGCCAGGTTAGTCGCCTCATACTCGGCCATGAGGTTGTCTTCCCAGCCGTTGTAGACCTCGGTGGTGTCATTGTCTTCTGTGAGTCTCAGGCCATAGACACCCACCAACCAGTCTGTGCTACCGCCTAAGATACGTCCCGCCTCGGTGGAGCTTAGACGAAACTCCTGAGACAGGGTGGTTCTGTCGCCCAGCTTGTTCCAGGTGTAGTCATACTGGCAGGGCTCACCCTCACAGCTGCGGGCAGCCCAATATGCAGGATTTGCCCAGTCGCCGTCGTAGCCGTGGTGAGTATCACTCTGAGCCATTGAACTTAATGAGACCAGCTCGAAGCTGTCGGCGCCCGAATAGGTCAGCTTTAAAGAGCCACCCGTGGTGCGCTGCTTATCGACGCCAGGCTCATCGGTAAGGGTATCGAAACCGTTGTTGTCCAGTGTCCAGGCATCATAGCCGTTGTTAAAATCGGCGTGCATCAGGCTGAGATCCGCCACCAGATCGTCTGTGGCATACCAGCGCAACTTGATGCGGCCGGTAAACTCGTCACGGCCATTGGTGTCATCTCGGCCCAGGTAAAGGTTGTCGCGATAGCCGTTCTGCTCATGTTGCTGCAGCGATACGCGGTACAAGAGCTTACCCGAATCACTCAATGGGCCAGAGCTGAAACCGCTAAAGGTGCGCAGGTTATCATCACCCAGTTGCACCTCGGCGCCATGTTCGAATACCGAGGTGGGATCGTTACTCTTAAGATAGATGAGTCCCGCCAGGGCGTTGGCACCATAGCGAGTCCCCTGAGGACCACGCAACACCTCGACCTGCTGCAGATCGTACATACTGGAGATCATCCCAATACCAGACAGATCTATGTCGTCTATGATATAGCCCACGGAGGAGTTAGGCGCCCCCTGATACTCCTCCTGCTCGCCGACGCCGCGGATCTGGAAGTATTTTGCCCGTGAGCTGCCGCCAGACCAGTTGAAGTTGGCAATACCGTTGAGTACGTCTTCGAAGTGCTGGGCGCCCTCGTCTTCTATCTGCTGTTGGTCGATAACGCTGATGCTCGATGGCACCTTGTCCAGGCTGGATTGGCGAAAATCAGAGGTGACGACGATCACTTCCATCTCGTCATTAGTCGGCGGCGTATCGCTCGCCATCAGGCTGGTGTGAGTTAACGCCGCAGCGACGGCAAGGGCGATGGGTGAATAAGATTTTAATGTAAACATGGGACCTCAAATTAATATTGAGATCCGGCACTTAAGAAAGCGAGAAAGAATGCACAGACAGATCGCGTTGAATCTAGTGATGTGGCCCATTCCTACGCCGGTATTAGCCGGATCAGGTTCTAAGGGTTCGTCCAGCGGACATCTCAGTCAATCACAAAGCCTATGGCTTGGCGTTAACACCCCTTGGCGAGGCCGATTATACATGACTCATACAAAGAGTTGACATATTTAACGCAAAATTTGCGCCTGACCCATAAAAAAACGCCAGCATTGCTGACGTTTTCATCAAATCATTCGCTCGACTCATTGCTGAAAGCAATTTTTAATTGGAAATGGCCTCACGCACATAGAGTTCGCAGCGCACCGCAGTGGCATTAGGCGACAGGGCCGTTACCTGCATCTGCTGCTTGCCATGGAGCTTAAGCGCCTTCCAGCTCACGCCCTCATCTTCCACCGTCGCACCATTGATATCGTACCAGGTAAACTTATATTGCAGATGGAGATCTGTGGCCGCCTTGCTGATAACTGTAGCGCGGGCCCGCAAGAAACCGGCCTCGGCCTGGGTCGTCACCCCACTGACATCCACATCCGAGTGGAAGGAGCCGTTGTCCACCCTCACCTCGCCGGTAGAGCTGGTCATGATGCCGCCGGTATGCGGCGCACAGGCTGCCAGTCCCAATAACATGCAGCCTAACACTAATCCCTTGTTCATCTTTACCCTCCTAACGCCAACCATTGACTCGGTTACTCTATCAGAAAATGGGCTCGTGCCGTGGCGATCAACGCCTTACGGTTGGTTTGCCAGCAGTTGATGTTCACGTTGGCCACACGTCGCCCTTGGCGAGTGATCTTGCACTCGGCAAAACTGTCTCTATGATGGCCGGCTCGCAGGTAATCGATAGAGAAGTCGACAATTTTGGGTACCTTAGTGGTCTGCATAAATACCATCAACTGTACGATCGCCGACATCTCCATGAAACCGGCGATCACCCCGCCATGAATGGCCGGCAGGGTTGGATTACCAATATTCTCATCTTTCTTGGGTAGCTGAAACACCAGCTCGTCGCCAAAGCGTGCCACCTGCATGCCGATAAACTTTGCATAAGGTACGTGTGCCAACAGGTGACCGAAATCGTTGAGCTCGGTGGCCTTCTTGACGATATCTTTAACGTTTAGTGCCTGATTAGCCTCTGGCGAAACCATGGTCATTCCCCTTCTCCCATCAAGGCCTGTCTGAAGGCATCACCCACCATCTCTGGGCTGATGCGCATGAAAGAGCCCACCGCATGGGCGATAGGGTCATCGATAGAATCCTGATAGGCGATGGCGCGAGTAAAGGCCACGCTCGAAGAGAGCTTATAACACTCCGCAAAACCGTAAACGCTCTTATTTGGCTCGGCCGGTTTCATGTAATCGACTCTCAGATCCAGCGTTGGCGATAACTCAAGTGACTTGTACTTATCGAAAATATTGCACACCACCGCCGTACCACAGGCGGTGTCCATCAAGGTGGTGATCACCCCGCCGTGTATCACACCGGTATCGGGGTAACCGATCAGCTCGCTGCTATAGGGAAGCTCGATCAACACGTGCTGTTCGCTGGCTTCAAGCACACTGAGTCCGAGTCGGCGGCACTGCACTAGCTGGCCGACAAAGCGTGTGGCCAAGTCCGTCAGCGGGAAAAAATCAGGATTTGTCTTCATTGCTCAACACAGTCCAGAAGTAAGTCAGGATTAACGCGACACCAGCGGTCCCATAAAATCGCCGCCTAATAGGTGCATATGAATATGGAAGACTTCCTGGCCGCCATGCTTATTACAGTTCATGATGAGACGATAACCGTCTTCGGCGATCCCCGCCTCATCAGCCAGCTTAGCCGCCACCGTCATCATGCGCCCTAATGCCTTCTCGTCAGATGCCTTCACATCGTTAACCGTCGGAATAAGATGGTTAGGGATGATGAGAATATGGGTTGGCGCCTTAGGTTGAATGTCGCGAAAGGCCGTAACCAACTCATCTTGATATAGGATATCGGCGGGAATTTCGCGTCTAATAATTTTACTGAAAATGGTCTCTTCGGCCATTGCACTATCCTCGATGTGACGTTATTCCTGTCAGTATACTCACAAATGACCAATTTGTGATCCTTCATATAAATAAAGGAGTTAACTCGGTTAACGAGTGATGATTTTTAGCACAGAGATCAAAAAAGCCCACCAGATGAACAGGTGGGCCTTATTACTCATCGCAGCGACACTGGCCAAGATTTAATGTTAAGTGCTATTTAATCGAATGCTAATCTATCGCTGTTCATCTGATCTTGCTGTTTAAGTTGCTTAAGATTTTCACGCTCGGCCTCTATCTGCAGCAACTTAGGCGCCTTGAAGGTTAACTTGATAAAGGCATCTTGGCGCGTCTTGGCCAACTGTTCCAGCGCCACATTAGTGCCATCGCCCACAAAGCCATACCAGCGCTTACCCGAGCAGCTTCCCTGTAATACGCATTTATATGAACTCATCTCACTAGAGATAAACTCTGTAGTTTGATAACCACTATCCATCAGAGATTGCTTAATAAAATTAAAATCCTGATTATAATCATCATATAAGCCATAGATTTTGCTAGTCATGGTGACCTTTAGTAGCCCGTGTTGCTTATCGGCATAGAGCACATAGTCATTGGCTAAAGATAAAGATTTAGGTAAAGCATGGGTTTCTACCCTGAGCTCATCTCCCTGGCGTTTGACCTCGCCATACCGGCTGACATCCTCTCCCCAATCAAGCCCAAAAGGCGCCAATCCATGTGCGTAAAGTGGCGCTAACACTAACAGCAATGCTAACTTCTTCATCGTACCTATTCAGCAAGTCAAAAACTTGACGGATTCTACCTCAGAGAGGGTAAATGTGAAACCGAAACGAGCCAAAAAACAATAAAAATATATAGTTATGCAATGTTGGGTCAAAGTAGCAAAATAGTTACTACCGATTTAGACCGGTAATACTAAAGCGCTATACAGTATCATAATGACAATACAAAAGTATGAACCATCTCGACAGTCCGCCTCATCCCTGATTGATCTTTGCGCGTACTCTGGCTTCGGAATGGGCTTCCAACCAATATTTTTGTAACACGGGACTGCTTAGGCCACTGGATTGATCGGCTAAATTCCATGCACCCTTCCAGATACCGTCGGCGATCATATGTACCACCGCGCTCTCTATGGCCGATGCCACACACAGACTCACCGGCTCGTTAGAGGTATAGCCAAGCTCAGACTCCAATAGCTCTTGTGCATCGATAAACTTAAACACACCGGCGGTGATCTCTTTCGATAGGATTGACTTTGTCGTCGTCACGCTACTGAGCAAGCGTCCGGTGCGAATATCCACCGCCCTGAGATTAACCGTTACGGTATCGACACGAAATTGGGTTGCCGCACCTATGCCTAAATAGCGGGCGCCGGCGCCGCCGGTTCTGACGTTAGTGTCATAGGCAACGATACCGCCTTCCATCAAAATCTGCGCCGAATTAAGCTGTGGCAACTTGTTGGCCTCTCCATTTAGGCCTGCCCTGACGATTTTGCGCTCGGTCAGTAGATTCTGTAATCCTTCACGCTCGACGGGAATAAACCAGCTAGAATCATTCAAGGCCTGGGCCAGAAACGCGGTGCCACTCTGGGGCACGGCGGTAGAGAAGTTACTGGAAGGGATGGGCTTATATTGACCGGTCTGATCACGAAAGTCATACACGGCGGCAAGCATTACCCCCTGGGGCGCAGGCAGGTTAATGAGATCATAGTAACTCTCGCCCTTCGGCATCAGACTTGAGGAGGCTTGCACCTGTTCGAGGTCACTGGTGGTGGAACAGGCAGAGAGTAGTAGCAGGCCAGCGGCAATCAACAAAGGTTTCATCGTTAGCCACCTACACTCGAACTATCGCTCAGCCCACCCACCTCGATAACCGTGGTCTCACCGGTTAATAGGTCTGTGATATGCACCAGCAGCATGCCATCTTCGTTGACCACCTGGATCTCAAAGTCGGTTGTCTTGAGGTACCCCTCGCCGCCATTGGCCGCATCATTAAAGAGCTGGCTCATCAGGCGAGACTCCAGTGAGCTGGCCATACGCTCGAGTGCACTGGGAGGCGTATACCCTGAGCCCCCCTTGTGATCGTTTTGCGCCGAGGCGTTAGCCAGCAGGTAGGAGCCGTTAAGATAGCTGCCACCGAAATTGGGATTAACTGGGGTATAGATAAGTTGTGTCGCCTGACTGCTCAGGCTGAACGCGGCCGTCAATAGCATAGCCATCGACAGACGAGACTTAGCTCGATTCATGGTTTAATGTCCCTATTAAAATTCATCAGGCGCTAAATCGGGATCCAACCACTGAGCCCAGCTAGCCTGTTTCTTGTTTTGCTTCAATATACTGTCGACACGCCTGGCCACCTGCTCCGCCAGCTTATCCAACTGCCGACCCGCCGGTGACACCACAGTCACAAAGATAGGTTTGCGATTGTGTAACACACTGATCTTGCTGCCACTACGCGCAGTAGCCAACTCGACAATACTCAGTCCACCGTGCTCAGTCATGCCGCCGATATCGCGATAGGCGGCGACAAATTCACGATAAAATCTGTGACCGACACGAGTCATCGCCCGGTTGAGGATCAAGCCATCGATGAGATCAGACTCCAGCCTGGGCGGCGTGTCACTGGTACTCTGCGCGGCCATTTTACTGCCCTCGTCGACATCAGGCCCCTGACAATAAACAGGGCCCGAGAAGGCCGCTAACAAGAGTAAGCGGCCAACATATTTCACTGCTGCACCTCATGCAGATGAGTCTGTGCCCAGGCAATCGCCTGTCCACGGCTTGAGACACCAATTTTTCTAAACACCCGATAGAGATGTGTCTTGATGGTGCTCTCGCTGACAAACAACTGATTGGCGATATCCACGTTAGTACTGCCTGTCAGCAAGGCCTGCAGTACCTCGCGCTCGCGAATCGTCAGGTTGTCGGCGCCGTCCAGCTGCTCCTGATCCGCAGAAGCCGATACCAAAGTATGGGGGATCACCGTCTGGCCACGCAGCACATTGGCTAAGGCCTTGCCTATCTGCTCTAAGGATGCATCACCATAGAAGACGGCGGCGGTAATGGGGGAAATTAGAAATCTTGCGTCTATCTGTTTCGGATAGTGTAAGAATACCACTCGGGCGCTGTGGCGCTTCTCGATCTGCTTTTGCACCTGGTAGGCGCGCTGCACATCTATGGTGGCGAGATCGATAACAACCAAAGAGTAATTCCCTTCACTCATGGTCACTTCAACACTCTCTGGGGTGACCTTAGCCAGTTTAACCAGAAACTCCTGGGGCCAACGCGTCTCCAACAGATCAATCAACAACTGCGATCGCGATACCACTACCCAATTTATCACTTTGAACATCCTGCTCACTCCATGTCGCTAGTTATAAGCGTATTCCATTAAACCGACACATATAATAACAACTATAGAATTAAAAATAACATCTTAATTGCGCCATTTTTATCAAGCTCTACCAGATTATCTGTTCTAGGCGAGATCCCTTCACCCTATCTTTCACCGCCTTACTGCTAAGGAAGGTGCGAATAAGTCCCGTGCTTGCTCTGCGTGTGCTTAAAGTGGATAGATGCAAGGCACAGTTTGCAGCGAATGGCCCTAGTCCTTCGCAAGAACTGTAACGCAGCAAATACCGCTGTAAGCCTCGCCCTGCTGGGCTTTGATAGCAACACCATTTCGGCGTTATTCAACTTCAGCAGGCCTCGGCATGCCCTCAGTTGAATGCCTTGAACTGTCGCAGCTATCAAAGCCAGAGCTGTGCGACGACTTGTTTGCACCGTCCCTAACGATAACCCTGAGTCACACTTGCCCTTTGTGCATTGCCCCACTGTGTCACTATCACCCCATGACCCGAACCGTTTTGGTAAATACTGACCTCATTGTCATAACCACTCTGTTGCACATAGGCCTGGTTATCACTGCCTCGCTGCTCCACCACCAAAGATAGGCTAGCTCCAAGCTGACTGGCTATCAGGCTATTGTTCACCCCCACCTGCAACAGGCTGGCTTCTATCGCCTCTCCTTGCTGCAGCAAATAAGCCTGGTTGTGAATCCCCTGCTGTTGCACGCCTGCGCTGTTCGCCACGCCCGATTGCGTGATGAGCGCACGGTTTGCGCCGCCACTCTGCGTAATATCAGCCTGTAGTGCATCCCCAAGCTGCATGATACTGGCGTTATCACCATGGGCTAACTCATCTAGGCTACTGAGATCATCGGCCCATACAGGCTGGCCGCCAAAAAGCGCCCCTAACAAGAACAACTGGCAGAATGCCCAGCGCCAGGCAAATTGCCCGACCTTAAAGACTGCTTGCATCAAATTTGTTTCCTTCCTTGGCGCACCTATCTGTTTTTCTGGCCAAGATTATCTAGCTAAGACAAAGGACTTACGTCCACAAAGAGTATTAAGTCAGGCTAGACAAAATATCTATTCAATGAAGAGGAGTAATACTTTTCTACTAATGTTTGGTGAGGGAAAGATGAGTTTTATCTTACCGAGTTGGCATTCGTATAGACGGAAAAGAGGCAGACAGGCTCTGCCAGCGACACATACAAAAACACCGGCAGCTGCCGGTGTTTGTCGATTATCTTACAAGGATCTTACTTATTCAGCACGGAATCTGCTGTGCGGCCATCGTCGTGGCAGCTGTCACATGCAGGCTTATCACCCACGTTAGAATCGTGTGGTGCGTGACAGTCGGCACACATCAGGTTACCGTCGTGTGGCTGGTGCACCTTGTCCATCTCGGCCAGTGTACCGTGACAGCTCTGACACTGCTCAAACTCGTGAGCACCATCGGCTGATGGTTCACCGTCTGCGTGACACGCTTCACAGCCTTCCATCTCAGCATGCATCTCTGCAAGTTCTTGTGGCTCTGCCATTGCAGCTGGTGACAATGCAAGCGCCGCTAAACCAGCACCGAATAACGCACTTAGAATTTTATTGCTCACGATAATTTCCTCTCTTATGTTTGGCGTTGTGGGGTTAGTTATTATGTCCCATCCTGCCTTGTTCCTAGATTGCACAACTCAGCTTAAAATAGCTAAGGTTTTGCAAATAGGCAAATTTCTCTTGCGGGCATACTAACAGTAGCCACTCGCCAAAAATGTGCACTTAATCAAATATCTATGCCACAAGCCTCATACTCACATATAAGTATGATCTGCGTCACACTCAGGCTATGCATATGGACATTTTTCCCGGCCATTGCTCAGCCCAAAAGCTGGCTGCAAAAATGAGACAAAAAAAACGGGAGCCTGGGCTCCCGTTTTCGTCATTAAAACTTAATTACTGTGCGCGTAATGCTTCGATACGCTTTTCCAGTGGTGGATGGCTCATCATCAGCTCGGCCATCGACTTCTTACCATTGATACCGAAGGCGGCCATCTGTGCAGGCATGGCTCCGGTTTCGGGGCCTTGACGCAATCTGTCCAGCGCCGCAATCATCTTGTGTTTACCGGCAAGCTGCGCCCCACCGGCATCGGCCTTGAACTCACGCACACGTGAGAAGTAAGCGACGATCATTGAGGCCAGGATACCAAACAGCATATCCATCACGAAGACCACGGCCATGTAGGCAAACATACCCAAGCCTTCGCCCTCTTCGTCATTGCTGGCAACGAAGTTGTCGATAATGCTCGCAACCACACGCGCGGCGAAGATAACAAAGGTATTGACCACGCCCTGGATCAGGGTCAGGGTCACCATGTCACCGTTGGCTACGTGGCTCACCTCGTGGGCCAATACACCCTCGATCTCGTCCTGGGTCATGCCGTAGAGCAGTCCGCTACTCACGGCAACCAGCGAGTTGTCCTTGCTAGGGCCTGTGGCAAAAGCGTTCAGCTCGGGTGACTGATAAATGGCCACCTCAGGCATCTTGATGCCCGCCTGCTCAGCCTGACGTGCAACGGTATCGACCAACCAGCGCTCCATGTTGTCCCGTGGTGTGGTGATCACTTCACAGCCCATGGTCTTCTTCGCCATCCACTTAGAGATCGCTAAGCTGATAAAGGCGCCGCCGAAACCGAAGATGGCGGCAAAGACCAATAGTCCGCCCATGGTCGAGGTGTTAACCCCTAAAATAGACATCACAATTGAAGCGACCAGCAAGATTGCCATGTTTGTCGCGATCAATAAGAAAATACGCTTCATGTAAGCTCCTATAAGCCCTGTATGAGACACCCTATGTGTCATCAGCCTCTCTTAACGACATAATATGTCCGATAAGTCAGAGTTCAAGGGTTGAACGTAAAAATTTTTTTGGTGGGTACGATTGAATGTGCAGCCACGCCAAAAAGTGTAGACCTTTGCGTGGAGTCTAGAAGCCCTATATTAAGCCAATCTTAAATTTATCGGCTTTGATGGGATAAGCCGTTAATCTTTATTAATAATTACCCCAGCAACCAAGAAATGGCGCTTTGTTAATCATCAAGCCTCCACTCAACAGGCACTATGTCAGCTAGCGTTGGCTAACCTTGACCGGGCGCCAGCTTGGTAAGATCTAAGTATTGCGCGGCGTTTTGGCTAGAACATTCAGTAAGATGTGGGATGACACCTAGGCATGGGGCGTCCATCAAGGCAGTAAGCGCCAAGAGGTTCTCGTCAGTCACCTGCATATCGGGATCGACGCAGTTTGCTACCCAGCCAGCTATCTTTACCCCATCGGCCTGAATTGCCTCTTGAGTCAGCAGTGCGTGGTTGAGGCAACCCAGCTTAACCCCGACCACCAAGATCACCGGCAGCTGCAGATCGATTGCCACAGTGGAAAGAAAGGCTTGTGGATTAAGCTTACCCTGAACGCGAAGCGCATGGTTAAGCGGCAGCCGCCAGCCACCCGCCCCCTCAACCAAGGCGAAATCTACCTGATCAAATGGCAGCGTCTTAAGGTGAGCCGTGACCAGATCGGCATTAAGGGTCACGCCTACCTGCTTGGCGGCGATATGCGGCGCGATGGCAGGCTTAAAAGCAAAGGGGTTCACTCTTTCATAGGCAAGCTTCACATTGGACTGAGCCATCAATGCCAGGGCGTCGCTGTTTCTCAGTCCCTCAGACGTCTGCTCGCAACCCGAAGCGATGGGCTTAACCCCCAAGGTGCTACCCTGCTTACTCGCTAGATAGAGGAGTGAGGAAGCCACCAGCGTCTTACCACTGTCGGTATCTGTGCCGGCGATGAAATAACGCATGAACCCTTTCCTTAACTCGCCTTACGGCTCGCATGAATAAATAAGATTTGATAGGTCAAGGGAAGTCCCTCTGGCTGACGCATTGCCTCGACGCGCTCACACAGTGACTGCCAATCCCGGCGACCGCGCAGCCTGACTGATGGCTGGTCATTAACCCCCGTCGCCGTAGAGGCCCCGACCCCTTTGATGGAATAAAGCAGCGTCTTAAGATCGTCGAAATGCACCCGCAGCGCCTCTACCGTTTGGTGTTCAATTTGCCACTGGTTATCGCTAAACCCATAGAGAACCGTCTGGGCGGCCTCGAAGGCATTGACCCTTAACCCAAGGGCATCGAGCTCCGCCAGGCTGCCATCGACGACGATGGCGAGATGGCATTGACCGCCAGGCTTAAGCACCCTGGCAAGCTCACCTATGGCCGTCTTGATATCGCTGCACCACTGCAGGGCAAGGTTTGAGTAGAGGGTATCTATGCTGGCATCGGATAGGGGCAACGCCTGGGCATCGCCGCACAGCGCCTGATAGGCGGGAAAGCTAGATTGCATCTGCGTCAACATCCCCGGCGCAATATCCAGCCCTATTACCTGAGTCAATTGAGGCGAGGTTGAAAAATCTGTACCTGGACCACAACCGATATCTAACAGGCGGCCAACAGGAGACATGCTTGCCCTGAGCCGCTGCGCGCTGAGGCGCTGTACCTTGTCA
Organism: Shewanella aquimarina; assembly: GCF_023349185.1. Lineage (GTDB taxonomy): Bacteria > Pseudomonadota > Gammaproteobacteria > Enterobacterales > Shewanellaceae > Shewanella > Shewanella aquimarina. The sequence continues at coordinate 22,191 of NZ_JAKIKY010000020.1, forward strand.
TGTTCCTGATAGTGCCGGGCCGCCTGAGAGAACTGCCCCGCTATCTTGTCAACGTCGGCCGTAGATACAGGGCTAACCACGCTAGTCCCCTCTTTATCCGGCGCCTTAGACACTTGGCTTGGCATATTCGTAGGCACATCTTTGGCTAATTCACTACACACAGAATCAGACTTCCTCTGAAAAAATTATACGCCTCTGCGGGCTTAGCCCTGCAAGACTCGCTGCAACTGCTCGGCCAGAGCGTCGATGTCGGCCTGGGTATGATGCACGTTCAGGGTGATCCTCAGCCTGGCACTGCCTTGCGGCACGGTCGGCGGCCTGATGGCCCCCACCCAGAACCCGGCGGCCTTTAACGCTAGATCGATCTTAGCAAGCTTGTCGATATCCCCCACCACCAATGGTTGAATGGGCGTCTGGCTGCCGAGCAGCTCAATTCCCCTCGCCTTGGCGGCCTGTTGAAATGCCAGGATCACCTGAGCCAGCTTGTCTCTGCGCTGACCGTCTCGAGTCACCAAATTAACGGCCTTTAGCGCCACATAGGCACTGGCCGGTGACAAGGCGGTGGAATAGATATAGTCCCTGGCATGAGCCACCAGAAAATCGATACAGGCTCGCGAGCCAAGAATCGCCGCGCCTTGGCAGCCCAGCGCCTTACCAAAAGTGACAATTTGAATATCGCAGCAACTGGCATCGACCCTCTTGTGCCCGCCCAGTGGCAAGACACCGAAACCGTGGGCATCATCGACAACTAACCAGGCGCCATTGTCTTTCGCCACCCCATAAAGCTCATCTATGGGCGCCAGATCGCCATCCATACTGAAGATGCTCTCGGTGACTATCGCCTGAGGCTGGTGCTTTTCTGTCAGCCGCTTCGCGCCAGCAATATCGTTATGGACAAATCGCTTGAGCAGCGCGCCGCTTTCACGTAAGCCGTCGATCAAGGAGGCATGGATCAGCTTATCGGCCACCACCACGCTCTCTTTGTCCAGCAGCGTCTTCATCAGGGCGCTGTTGGCGCTAAAACCGCTACTAAAGAGCAAGGCGGCCTCATGGCCTGTGGCATCACACAGTGCCTGTTCGAGCTTGGCGTGAGCCTCGCTATAGCCTGTCACCAAGGGCGATGCGCCGCTGCCTACGCCATAGCACTTCGCTCCCTCGGCTAATGCCTCGATCAACTCACCCGATTGACTCAGGCCTAAATAATCATTGCTAGCAAAGTTATGCTTGATGCTGCCTTGATGCACCAGACGATTGACGCAATCGGGACTCTGCTCCAACTGCTGACGACGCCTGAGCAGCCCGCTTTGCGCCGCGCGCTGCATCTTCTGCTCAATTTTCTGCGCTAGCGTCTGCTGCGGCCGGGTCATGGGCTTACTCACCTTAAATTAGAGGGCCGCCGCATCGTAGAATGGCTTAGAGGCCTTGTCTTTAGCGGCCTGCGCCTTGGTAAATACCGCCTTTTCCTCTTCCACCGTGCCCGCCTGCCCCTGCTCGGGATGAAGACCCAGGCGCTTAAACAGCGTCATGTCTTCATTTTCTTCCGGGTTACTCGTGGTCAACAACTTACAGCCATAGAAGATGGAGTTCGCGCCGGCAAAGAAACACATGGCCTGCAGCTCATCTGTCATCTTCTCGCGTCCCGCCGACAGGCGAACCCGAGATAGCGGCATCAGGATACGCGCCACGGCGATGGTGCGCACAAATTCCAGCGGATCCAGATCGTCCAGGTTTTCAAATGGGGTACCGGCAACCTTCACCAACATGTTGATGGGCACAGACTCGGGATGCTTGGCCATGTTGGCCAGCTGCTGTAACAGCCCGGCGCGATCGCTGGCCTGCTCACCCATGCCGACGATACCGCCCGAGCACACCTTCATGCCGGCGGCGCGCACGTTATCCAGGGTATTGAGTCTGTCCTGATAGGTACGCGTGGTAATGATGTCGCCATAATATTCCGGCGAGGTATCCAGGTTATGGTTGTAATAGTCGAGTCCGGCTTCTGCCAGCTCCTGAGCCTGAGATTCGCTGAGCATCCCCAGGGTCATGCAGGTCTCCATGCCCATGGCTTTTACTTCACTGACCATGTCTTTCAAATAAGGCATGTCGCGCTCATGGGGATTACGCCAGGCGGCGCCCATGCAGAAGCGTGAAGCACCGGCGGCCTTAGCGGCACGCGCCTCGGTGAGCACTTTCTCAATCTCGATCAGTCGCTCTTTCTCAAGGCCGGTATCGTAGCGGGCGCTCTGAGGACAATATTTACAATCCTCTGGACAGGCACCCGTCTTAATCGACAAAAGACGCGAGATCTGCACCTCATTTGGGTCGAAATGCTGGCGATGAATGCTATGGGCCTTAAACAGCAGGTCATTCATAGGTAGCGCAAAAAGCGCTTCAATTTCATCACGTTGCCAATCGTGACGTAAGGCTAATTCGGACATTGATTACCAACCTTCAAGTTGCTCTTTTTTGCCGGAATGCTTGATTTCCGGCGACATTTATCTTGCTTAGCATACCCTGAGGCCTTAATCTGTCAACGCCAACCAGTTAAACCGGTTTACTACCGGTTAAAAATCAACCAGGAGTTTCTATGTCTGTAAGTCCACAGATCGACTTTCAATTCGACCGACAACATATCTGGCATCCCTACACCTCGATGACCCATGCCCTTCCGGCCTATGGGGTGGTGGCGGCCGAGGGCTGTGAGTTGATCCTGGAAGACGGCAGACGCTTAATCGATGGCACCAGCTCCTGGTGGGCCTGCGTACACGGTTACGGCCACCCCTATATCCTGGAGGCGATGCAGAAGCAGCTCTCCACCCTCAGCCATGTCATGTTCGGTGGTATTACCCACCCCGCCGCCGTCGCGGTCAGCAAGAAACTGATTGCCATGACTAGCGACAATCTCACCAAGGTGTTTCTAGCCGATTCAGGCTCGATCGCCGTAGAGGTGGCGATGAAGATGGCGCTGCAGTATTGGCAGGGACGCAGCAATCCCAATAAACAACGGATACTCACGGTAAAGCATGGTTATCACGGCGACACCTTCGCCGCCATGAGCGTGTGTGATCCCGAAGGCGGCATGCACACCATGTTTGGTGAGGCGGTGACCCAACAGCTGTTTGCCCCGGCGCCCAAGACTCCTTTCGGTGAGGCGTTAAGGGAGGGCGGTCTCGAGGCGATGGAGGCGTTACTGGAGGCAAATCATCAGACGATAGCGGCGGTAATTATCGAGCCGATCATGCAAGGCGCAGGCGCCATGCATTTCTACAGCGCCGACTACCTGAAAGGGTTGCGAGAACTGTGCGATCGTTTCAAGGTGTTGTTGATCTTAGATGAAATAGCCACCGGCTTTGGCCGCACCGGCAAGCTGTTTGCCTACCAACACGCGGACATAGAGGCCGATATTCTCTGCCTGGGTAAGGCGCTCACCGGCGGCTATATCTCCCTGGCCGCCACATTATGTAGCGACGAGGTGGCCCTGGGGATCAGCGACTCGCCCTCTGGCGTCTTCATGCATGGCCCCACCTTCATGGGTAATCCGCTGGCCTGCGCGGCCGCCAGTGCCAGTATGGATCTGATCAATCAAAACCAATGGCCCGAGCAGGTCGCCGCCATCGAGCAACAGATGAAACAAGAGTTGGCCCCGGCCAGTACAATAGCAGGGGTAAAGGCGGTGCGCTGTTTAGGCGCCGTCGGTGTGATTGAAATGCAGCAAAGCGTGAATACCGCGGCGCTACAACAGGCGTTTGTAGATCGCGGCGTATGGGTTCGTCCCTTCTCAAACTACATATACATCATGCCGCCCTACACCATCAGCGCGGCGCAGCTCAGCCAACTCACCCAGGCGATGCTCGAAGTCGCCGCCATTGCGGCTAAGCAAAAAACTGAAGACTCAGACACGAACTCGGGCTTTATCAGCCACGGATAGCCCTAAGCCCAAAGGTGTAAGCCCATAGATGTAAACCCTCAGGTGTGAGCCTAGGTCAATGACCCTCAACTACAGCCTAGGCACCTGCATAGGCTATAGTTAGTTTGCCTGCACTGTCCTCGCTCAAGCGGGGCCAAGTTGCAGTGTAAAAGATGATCTGAGCCGACAGGGTATGCCATGCCTCTCACCGATGAGCAAAAAAGATTAATCCAGAAATCCTATGCGGAGATCGATCGGCAAAGCAGTAATTTTGCCGCCATCTTCTACGATTGCCTGTTTGCCATGGCCCCCTTGATCCGCCCCATGTTCAAGAGCGAACGACCGGTATTTGAATATCACTTCAATGAATTGATCTCCACCGCAGCAACCAAGGTATTTCAGTTCGAGGAGATAAAACCCCGCCTGGTGGTGCTGGGGCGAAAACATAGGGGTTACGGCGTCACACCGGCGCAGTTTGATGTGGTGCGCTCGGCCCTGATGCTATCGATTCAAGATTGCCTGAGAGATGCGTGTAATCCGGCCATAGAGCAGGCCTGGTCCAGCTATTACGATGAAATTGCCAAGGTAATGATCGCCGCCATGGAAGAGGCGCCAGCCCCTTAAGCAGCACAGATACAAGATCTGGCACAAAACCAGACACAATCCCAGACACAAGCCAGGCCCAAGCAGACTTAGCCCCAAACAGACTTAGGCCCAATGGCGACACTAGTGACTGTTGTCAGTCGAAGATAGCCAATGACGCAGAGAAACCATCCCCTCATCGATAGACACCAGTGGTCGGTAACCTAAATCCGACTTGGCTGCCGAAATATCGAAATAGTGACTGGTCGAGAGTTGTCTGGCCACGAAGCGGGTCATGATAGGTTCTTCCCGCTTACCCAGCAGACCATAGACCCCTTCTAACAGTGCCCCGGCCAGATACGCGATGCTGGCGGGCACCCGCTTATCGACAGGTGCAAGATCGGCGCAGGCCAAGATCTTGTTGAGCATGGCCGCCATGGTGATCGGCTCATCGTTACTCAAGAAGTAACACTTGCCGGCGCACTGCTGCGGGCGCAGTTTGAGGGTCAAGGCCGCCAGAATATGGGCATAGGCGGCGTTGCCCACATAGATGGTATCCACCAGTTTATCCGCCTTACCCACCAGCTTGAGCTTGCCGGCACGGGCGCGGGCGATCACCCTGGGTACCAGGTGGGGATCTTCCGGCCCCCAGATAAGGTGTGGCCTGAGTGACACAGTATTGAGCATGTCTCGGCTAGACGATTTTCCGCTCGCAAGTGGTGTGGCATTGGCCGCCGTCACCCTCTGCTCGGCGATCGCCTTAGACTCGCCGTAATAGTTAAGGAAACGGCTGGCATAGGGCGCGTGCTCATCGATACCCGACTCATCTTCGCCGGCAAAGGTCACACTCGGCGTACTGGTATAGACGAAACTGTCGACACCTTGGACGATACTGGCCTTGAGCAGGTTATCGCAGCCTTGTACGTTAGGCGCAAAATAGCTTTCCCTGCTGCCCCATACCCCCGCCTTAGAGGCCACATGGAACACCAGATCGCATCCCGCCATGGCATGGGTTACCGCATCAAGATCGCAGATATCACCACTCACCATGTTAACGCCCATGGCCTCTAGCTCGGGATAATGCCCCCGGGCGAAACCTGTCACCTTGATACCGGCAGCGCAAAGACGTTGGCAGATCGCCTTGCCCAGAAACCCACCGGCGCCGGTCACAAAGGCGTGACGGCTCACCCTGGCCAGTTGAGCCAGCGCCTCAACCTCCTCTGGGTGCTGCTTGAGGTTATCCTTGTTATTGGCAAACTTAGTGATGCTCACTCCCTATCACTCCTTGTAGGTGGACTGCGCCCACACCGCCAGCTTCTCTCTGAAGATCTTGGCGTTGTGACGGATATCGACGGGGAAACCCGGGTGGATAAGAAAGCGGGTGATCCCCTGGGTCTGACTGTGGGCCTCACCCAGCAGCCTAAGCTCGTTGTAGAGCGCCGCGGCGTTGCTGCAGCTCAGCCCCTGCTTGAGTTCGAGGCAGATGAGCGGTTGCATCTCACCTTTAACGTCTATTCCCACCAGAGCGGAACGCTTGATATCGCTGTGGGTGTTATAAATACGCTCGCAGGGGATGGAGAAATAGCGGCGCTGCTGGCCATCGACTAAGCAATCCACTCTGTGGGCCTTACGGCCACACATCCACAGCCTTCCTTGATTATCGAGATACCCAAGATCTCCCATGCGGTGATAGTGCTGACCCTGGGCATCAAAAATCTTTGCCTGGGACGTGGCCTTATCACGGCGATAATAACTAGGGCTGACCATGGGGCCTTTAACCACTATCTCGCCTATCTGCTCGTTTGGCAGACAGAGATCCGCCGACCAGTTAGGGATCTCGGCCTCATCGATAGCGATTATCTGTATCTCGACACCCGCTATCGGCTTACCGACGCAGATCCCGCCGCCGTTATCTGTGATATCTGTGGTATCAAACAACTCATGGCTGGCGATCATGCTCAGCGGCAGCGACTCGGTGGCCCCGTAGGAGTTAAGCACGGGCACGTCACGCTTGAGCATCTCACTGAAACGCTTGATGGACGCTATGGTCGCCGGGGCGCCTGCCGAGATCACCCGCTTAAGGCTACTAAGCTGCACCTTAGGCTGTCTGCTTGTGCCCGCCTGTCCCAAACGCTCGATAAGCGCCGGATTGACGAACATGTTAGTGCATTGATAGCGCTCGATGGCCGCGAAAATATAGTCGGGATTGGCGGTGATAGGCTTGCTGGCGTCCATCTCAGGCACAATCGAGGCCATGCCAAGTGCCGGGCCGAACAGGGAAAACAGCGGGAAGGTTGCCAGATCGCGCTCGCCTGGAGCGATTCGATAATCATGCTTGAGGGCAGTTATCTGCGCCTCGAACATGCGATGGGAATAGACAACGCCCTTAGGGGTGCCCGTGCTGCCACTGGTAAACAAGATGGCGCACATCTCGTCATCATCGAGCCTAGCCATGGCGAAAGGCCCCTTGCCTTGCCCCAGTTGCTTAAGCTGCTCCAGACTCGCACCGCCCCACAGCTTGCTGCCACCGACGGTCACCAGGTGAGTCAGGCTGGACTTGCCCCAGCCAAACAGACGCCGGGCCAGATGCGCCTTGGGAATGCCGATAAAGGCATCGGGCGCCGCCTCTTCAAAACACTGCTTAAGGTTTTTCACTCCCATGCCGGGATCCACCAGGATCGGCACTATCCCCGCCTTAAACAGGGCAAAAGTTAAGGCAAAAAACTCAAGGCTTGGGGTGACCATCAACACCGCCTTGGCACCGCGTTTGATGCCATAGGCGTAAAGGCCGTGGGCCAGCGTGTCGCTCATGGCATCGAGCTCGGCAAAATTCAGCTCTTGATAGTCAAGTTGTTTACTGAAAACGCCTCTGGCCTTCTGCACCGCCACCGCCAGCTCATAGGGGGCTTCTTTGGCCGCCCGGTTGAGATGACGACACAAATTAGCGCCAACTTGCTCTGTCTCAGACATTCGCCTCCCCCTTAATGCGTTAGTGCTTTAGTGCTTTTGTGCGTTAATGCTTTAGTGCGTTAGCGCGCCATAAACTGCTGAACCTGAGCCACTACCTCATCGCTGGCATCTTCCAGGATATAGTGACCACAGTCGGCAAACTCATGCACCTCAGCCTTGGGGAAACGATGCTTCCACTCATCGAGGAAGTGTTTATCGAACACAAAATCCTTGAGACCCCAACAGATCATCATAGGCAGCTGGTTAAATTGGCTCAGTTTTTCACTGATCTCGCTCACCAACTCATAGTTGCGATCGCCCGGCTTAAGGGGAATGTCTTGTACGAAACGCAGGGTCGAGATGCGGTTCGCCCAGGAGTTAAATGGCGCCACATAGGCCTCGCGTATCGCCTTAGACATAGGCGCGCGCTTGACGCCCACATAGGAAGCGATAGAGGAGAAGGCATTAAAGCCACGCACCAGTACCGTGCCCAAAAGCGTATTGCGGCAGATCCACAGTGCCCAGGGAAACGGCTTGGCCTCCGGCAGATGAAAGGCGCCGGTATTAAGCACCACGATCTTCTTGATCCGCTCGGGATAACGGGCCGCATAGCCCATGCCGATCATGCCGCCCCAGTCGTGAACGATCAGGGTGATCTTCTCTTTCACCTCGAGGTGGTCGAGCAAGGCTTCGAGATCGTCGATGCGATTCTTAAGGGTGTAGTCATAACCGGCATCGTCTGGCTTATCCGACAGGCCACAGCCGATATGATCCGGCACGATACACTGATGATTCGGGCTTAGTGCCTTCACCAGATTACGATAATAGAAAGACCAACTCGGGTTGCCATGCACCATGACCACGGGCTCACCCTGGCCCTCATTCACATATTGCAACTTGTGACCATTACGGTCTAAGTAATTGCGTTTAAAAGGAAATAACGAATCGAGCATGGGGGTACCTGTTATGATTATGCCTTGAGTGGGCGACGCCGCTCGGCGTCGCCCCTATGCTGTGCTATCCAGAATGAGTAGACGAGCCGATTACCACTTGAGCCCGAGCATCATGCAGTTGAGTCCACTGCCTATGCCGAGGAAACTGACCTGATCGCCCTTACGCAGAAATCCTTGATCGTGGGCCATGGCGGCCGTCACGGGCAACGAGACAGTGCCCATGTTGCCAAGGAGCTGATAGGTGGGGAACTCTTTCTCCTGAGGGATATTAAGCGCGCTCAGCACCTGTTTGCGGTTGGAGGCGCCGACCTGATGACAGATCACCTTGTCGACCTGCTCCACCAGCCAGTTACGCTGCTCGAGGAAATGTGCCCAGGTATGACGGGCCAGCTCGACCCCTTCTTTAAGCAGGGCGACACCGTCGGTACGCATAAACTCGCGGTACAGCTGGGTACCGGCTTCCTGTAATCCCCATTGGCAGAGATTATGATGTTCGGGCGCCGAAAGATGACTCGCGCCGAGCAGCTGATGCTGACGCTCACTCTTCAGCGGCAGGCTGCCATCGGTGAGCAGTACGGCCACGGCGCCGGAGCCACCGGTCAGGGTCGCCAGCGACTGGGCATAGTTCTGCATGGTCGGCTCGGCCAGCATGTTGTCTATGGTGATGTCCACGATATGGCGCGCCGATTCACAGGAGACCACCAGGCCGGCCTTGATCTGACCCAGCTCGATACGGTTGGCGATATCTAAAATACCCGACAACACACCCAGACAGGCGTTGCTGATGTCATAGATGGCGGTATCCTTAGAGACTCCCAGCTCGGCGGCGATACGACAGGCGGTCGCCGGCTCATGCTGATCGCGGCAGACGCCGGTATAGACCACGGCGCCGAGATCGGCCACATCAATCCCCGTCTCCTCGATAGACTTGTGGGCCGCCGCCAATGCGCCGTCGGACAATCTATGCCCCTTAGGCCACCAGCGACGCTCGTGGATCCCGGTTAATGCGGCAAGCTGCCCCATAGGGATCCGGAATTTTTGGTACAGGGGAGCTAATCGAGACTCTAACTCTGAAGTCGAAACCACTTCAGGTGCCAGCTCATAGGCCAGACTATTTATAAAAACGCGAGAATATTTCATGAAACCGTTCTGTTTCGCTCATTATATCGGCACTTATTCGGCCAATTTTTATCTTTCTGTGTTAACCCGCCATTTGAGCAAGAAACGGCGAATGATTCAATAAAAAACCGCCATAGGGCGGCTTTTTTTAGGCGCGAGTTGGCAAATTTATGACAGCGCACGCCGGGTTTCTTCCACAGAGCAAACGAGTAAAAAACCAGTTAAGCGCCTTAAGGCGCCTCTAAATGGTCAAAAAAGCGACTCTGACATGCAACGATCAGGGAAGCCGGAGAGCGCCTAACTGGGCTCAGGCAGATGGGCCTGGATCAATGCGTTTCTCGGGGTTACCTCGATATCGCAAAAGGCGCTGAGACTCACCTGATAGCCCTGTTCCTCTAGGAAACAGACTCTATCGAGCAGCAGCCAAAGCTCCAAGGCCTCACGAAACAGGTGCGCCACCAGATCGATGCGCCGTGTCAGTCGCTGACGCTCAAGCCCCCTGGCAAGATAAGCCTCATCATCCCAAAGATCCGGCAAGTCCACCCGCTTTTGCGCCGCCGCCCATTGGCAGAAGTCGCGAAAACTACCACTTAACTGACTTTGTTTCACTGCGGGTATTGGCAGGTACTTAGCTCGGCCGCTGGCATCACGCTGCAGGCTATCGAAACCCAATCGCCAGGCCACCTCTTTAAGGCGAAGCGCCCTTGCCTTGGCGTTAGCAATCACAGATCGCTGCAAGGGAAGCTGAAGATCGTGTTTGCTGAGCGAGAGCTCACTCGCCTGAGCGAGAACTGACAGCGGCTGATAATGGCTGCAGGGGATCAGATGATAGCAACAGGGGGCGATTGCCAAGTCACGGGTTCTGGCCTTGGCGGCGCCGCGCAGCAGACTCATATGCAGCTCGCCGCAGGCATGCAGCGCCACCGCCTGCTGCTCACGCTTAAGCAGTTTTTGGGCAGACTCAGCCAGGGCATCGCCGCAGACGAAGCGTTGGGGCAACTGCCACTGGTGGGCAAACTGCTCGCCGGCCTCACACAGCGACTGCTGCCACTCTAGGCTCACCACGGTTCGCGCTTGAGCCTTGGCCAGCAAGCGGCCCAGATGTCCCTTACCAGCACACCACTCCAAGATCTCATCATTCCTCGGGGTGACTCGCGCGGCAAAATCAACAATTTGCTGCCACTTACGCCCCTTGATATGGGCGCTGAAATGACTTTGTTCACTCTCTGACAGGCCTGCGTCGTGGGAGGCTTTGTCTGTCGGCCTGATCCCTTGTGCCAGTTCGCCCAGCAAGGGGAGCGGCCAGCTCAATCCTTTAGCGGCCAGATCCGCCTCGAGGGCAGGCGCCAGGCGCGCGTGCAGCGCCGCACTGTCGCTATCGAGACCGTCGATTTCATCGTCATGGATCTGCCAGAGCAGCTCGGCAAGCCTTGGAAACTCATCCTGCCAGGGCAAGGCTCTCGCCTCGAAGGCCTTCATCTGCCACAACGCGCGACTGCCCGTTAGCAAACTATCTAAGGCTGTAAACTGTTTGGCATACGACATTAAGGCCCCCCGGCTCACTCACCCTAACCAATAGGGCCAAAATAGAAACGCCGGCGAAACCTCGCCGGCGCACGCCAATTGTAAACCAGCTTGCTCTGCAATCACAGCCTGACCGCCGCTCTGGTCAGCCAGCTCATGTCGAAGACGGCCGCTGTTTAAAGGCCATGCGCTTACCCAACCAGACGCCAAGTCCCAAGGGAGCAAAGAAACAGACCACGAAGAATAGCACCAGATAGAGGATCAGGCTCTTGAGGGTCTTGGTCAGCTCGGCAAACGCGCGCTCGACCGCGTGCTGACTGATAGCATCGAGATCCGCCGCAGCCGCCACGCGCTGACGATTGACCATCTCCTCCAGCGCCAGACGCTCCTGTTGAACCATCTGGGTTAACGCCTCACGCTCAACAGAGAGCTTAGCCAGCTTATCGTCTGTGGTTTCACTGAGCTGCGCAAGCAGTGGCATCAGCTCACGACGCAGATCCACCGCCAGGGTCTGCATCATCTCTGGACTCTGAGCCATCAACTGCTGGAACTTAGCCGAGGTATCGCTGATGCTCTGCAGTGTCTGCTGCACAGTCTCAGGATTGATGTTGGCATGCAGGGCGTAGAGCTCCGCCTTCCAGCCTAGGATCTTAGGCGTCTGCTCGGCGATCATCGCCATGCGATCCGATACGTCACTCATCACCTCGGGCACAGTACCAAAGGTTGTCACCGCCTCAAATTCGCTGATGTTACGATAGGCCAGCCAGTCGTTGAAGGCGGAATGCCGGGCAAAGCTGAGATCCGTGATGGGATTCTTGGCCACATAATCTAAGATAAACGCCTGGTATTTCTTAAACTCGCCTGGCTCAACAAAGCCCTTTATGGAACGTTCAAAATCAGCCTGCAGCACCTTGCTGACCTCGATGGCGACCCCTTGTTGATCGCCAAACAGGGATGCGCCCGCACCGCCGTCGAAAAACGCGCTCATCTGCGCCGTCAGCGTCCAGGTATCCACCATGGCCGCGACGGGGGACGCCTGAAAGATCGCCCGCTGCAACGCCTGTTCGCTGTTGATCTTCCACATCAAGGCATTGGATTTGATAGACAGATCATCCCCTTTCTCCAGCACTATCTGATCCGCCCCCTGCTCCACCTTGGCGTAGAAGGTGTGGCTAAAGTCGCGGCTGAAGACCCGCATGTTAAGCTGTGCCTGTGGCAAGGGTTCGATACCACTCTCGAGTTTAACTTCCAGTAACGAACAGGCCGATAAGCTCAACATGCCGATCACCAAGAGGACAGATCTGTATTTCAGCCCCATAACAACACCCCGCAAAAATTCACAACCAATTGAATTTAAATGACTAATAACAAGATGCTAGCACCAATAAACAGCGTGCACCAGCATCACAGCCAGGTTGAACCCTCACCTTAGCTATTTTAGAATGCCGCCACCACTTCACATGAGTATATAAAGCTAAGATGCAATCACCCTGCGTGGCCCGTTGTGGCCTAAATGATGAAGATATCTGTATGGGCTGTTATCGCCATATCGACGAAATAGTCGGTTGGGGACAGGCGGACGAGTCACGTCAGGCCGAAATTTGGGCCAATGTGAAGCGTCGAAAGCAGCAAGGAAAAACCGGGGAAAACCAGCAGATCATCAGCCGTCAGAAGTGGCTAGAGGCGGAGCGGCGTCTCGCAGCGCAAGACGCCGATAATTAGCAAAGCATGAGCCTTACTTCTTGTTCATCATGTTCTTGAGATCGGCGAAGGGATTGTAGGTCGCCGCTTCTACCTGAGTCTCACTCGTCGGTCCGTACTGGATCAACTCTTCATACTTGGCATGTTCGTTATCATGGCAATAGAGGCAGAGTAGCTCCCAGTTGGAGCCATCGCTGGGATTGTTGTCATGATTGTGGTCCCTGTGATGCACCGTCAGCTCCCTGAGATTGGAATGGGTGAATTCGCGGGTACAGCGGCCGCAGATCCAGGGATATAATTTAAGGGCCTGTTCACGGTAGCCCGATTCGCGCTTGGCCTTATACTCGCGGGCCTCGGCCAGCACTCTATCTAATTTACTTTGACCTTGATGGGTAGACATAAGCTCGTCTCTGTTCTTGCCCCTATTGGGCGACTCTATTCACAGGCAATATACCCATAGTCGCCGCAAAAGGGAATCAAGATGATCCTTTACCGAACAAGGCACCAACAATGCTCTACATCGGCTTACAAAAGAGAGTGCCACGAGGACTTATTCGCAACTTTCTTAGGTTTGAGCATACCACTTCATGGCCAGCGCCAGATTTTGGCGCATAAAATCTTCCTTCAGCGCCATATAACGCCGGCTATCATGGTCACACTCAAACGCAGCCTGTCGCTTTAACTGCCCATATTGATTCACTAACTCTGAGTGGGCGATAAGATAATCACGAAAGGCGCGGTGGGCGATCAGCTGCTGGCTGCCGCTTTGAAAGGCATGCAGATGATGGGTGCGTTGCGGACCAGCTTTGTATTCATCCCTTTTCCCTTCTTCGCTTATATCTTTTTCGCTTTTACTTTCTTCGCTTTTACTTTCTTCGCTTTTGCAAAAGTAGCGCCGCCCGCTAATGCCATTTTCACCACGGGCGACATAGCCTAAGGCCCTTAGTTGCTCGGCCTGTGCATCCAGCGCCGCCAAGCTGTCGACCTCTAGCAGCATATCGATAATCGGCTTGGCCGCCAGCCCAGGCACCGAGGTACTGCCGATATGCTCAAGGCTAACGACACACTCCCCCAGCGCCATCAGCAGCTGCGCCTTCTCGACCTTAAACACCTGATGCCAACTCATCTGATGGTCGATCACCACTATGCTGCGCGCCATCTCTTCTCTCCTCTTTGATTGGGCTGATGGGTTAATAAACAAATGCAAGAGTGACAAGTCGACTAACGCATCACAAGACAGTCTTGCGCTAACCTTGCAAGGTTAGCCCTCCACTAACTCTTACTACCCTCGCCTGCTCTTACCAGGCTCGCCAGCATAAATAGAACAAATAAGCCGGTTAACAGAAAGAGGAATACCAGCGCCTGGGTCAGATCACCTTGTGTAACCTTAAGAAGCGCCCCAAATAGATCGTCGAAATTATGCCAGATATAACCGGCCAGCAACGCCAACAGCGCGAGGGAAAAATAGCGAATCAACCCGGCGCCCAGCTTCTCATCATGTGGCCGATGCCAATTAATCAACGCCAGCCCAAAACCCAGTATAGGCGTCAAAAGCACTGTCCATACCGCCAGATAGTTGAGCCCAAGGGGCAAGATGCTGGCGAAGGCCAGCAAGGGATAGGCGACATTATAAAAAAGAATCCCCAATAGGAGTCGCCCGAACAGGCTAAGCCAAATCGGCGTTTCAGCTCCAGCATCGAGATCCAGCCCCCGCCGATTAGCGAGTCCCCCGGCAAGGGGAAGATGCGCCATGGGTAAGATGACCGCCATCGCCAGACCACCAGAGAGAGTAACCAGCATGATGAAATAACGCAGATCGGCAAACTGAGCCAAGCGGTTGGCTATGGTGAAATAGTCCATCTGCGCCGCGAGTGGGCCATAAGCTATGCTTAGCAACCAATTACTCAGCTCGAACAGGCTGGGCACCTGCCCCCCAATGAGATAGGTGACGACCGGCCAGTAACCAACAAAGAGCAAACACGCCGCATAGAGTGGCAGGGAAAAGAGCATTATCACACTCACCAGCAGATTCACACTGGGGCGGACACCAAAGAGCAGTATCAACCAGAGCCCCCACGCGGGGTTGGTAAAAGTAAAAAACGGCTTAGTCAGGGCAATATCCTTAAGATACAGATAGCCCCCCTTGGCAAGGGTTAACCCCAAGAGCAACACAAACAATAGGCCAAGGCCCGCCCTCATCTTATTGCCTTCGCCCTTATTAAATATCCCAAGCACTCAAAATCCCTCTTATAAATCGATATTCGGTCGCAGGCACAAAGCCCTCACAGTCCTAACTGAGCCAGCCAAACGCCAAACATTACCAGCCAGACATTGCCTGCCAAATTAAAGACGCCCTAGTGTAGATCTCCCCTAGAGGGATTGAAAGCTAACTAACTGAAAAATAATGGGTCTGACCAACAAAGCTGGCCCCCAATAAGATACCTGCTCTGGGACCAGCCTAGATAATCGAGCCAACTGCTGGAAGAAAGGCGCTATCTCTTCTATCGAGGCGAGGCCACTGCAGGATAAGGAGACCTTGGCAGCGCCGGCTAGCTGTCAGACTTAGCTAGCTGTCAGAGGGATGATTCACCCCATCACTCACAGCCACCTCTCCGATATCATAGGGGTTAACCCCTTCGAGACAGCCTAGATTAACACCATACTCATTCGGGTTAGAGCGGCGCTGATGATGGGTGTAGATGCGGCAAATCCCGCAGAAATAATGCTTCGCGGTATGGGTATTAAACTGGTACAGCTTAAGCTGCTCTTGCCCCTTAACGACGCTTAATCCGTCTAGCGTCACCGAGACTACGATAGCCCCCTTGCGGCGACAGATAGAGCAATCACAGCGCCTGGGCTTCTGTATGCCATTGGGTAGACTCAAGGCCAACTCCACCGCCCCACAATGACAACTCGCCTTGTGCACAGGCAAAATCTCGGTGTTACCGACTCGTTTCATCGTGCTCTCTCCTCGCTAACGCTTAGCTTGATAGCGCTTAAGTTGCTAGCGCATCGTTTAAGCTTTCCAAGACGTTTGTTCTCAATAAAAAATTAGCGACCATGTTGTGATTGCACCACCGAGTCACTCTTCACCTTGGCGCCACAATAGAGACAGGTAACATGGCGCGGCGCTAGTTTTCTACCACAACCGACGCAATGAATGGCCGGGGTAAATTTTCCATCGAGCTTGCCATCGCGCAGATCGATCTCCTGGATCTTGGCAACCAGCATCTCCTTGTTAAAGCCTATCTCTTCGAGTAACTCAGACATGGCAAGACACACCATTGAGAGGTGATCTATCTGATCTTGAAGGCCCTGCAAGCTTACCTCATTGGCTCTGGCGTGAGACTTAGCCTGCCCCGCTTCCCTTGCTAAATCGTTGATTCTGAAGTTTTGAAAAATATCGTATATATCCATAACGTCTCCCTGTTAAATAAGAAATGGCGCCAATATCAGCGCCGCTACCAGCACCAGCAACAAAGGCGCGTAATAGCCAAGCACAAGGTCATAAATCGACCTACCTCGCTGCAGGCGATGGCGAATCAGCTCTCCAACCTTAGTGGCGATATAAGCATTGCTAAGCCAGCCAACGATGAATAGCAGCAGGCTTAACACTATGGCCGCAGTCCCGTGAACCCAAAAGAGAACGGCGACGGGTAGCAGCATCACCAGGGGAATATAGGGCAAGGTGGCCAAGGGGCCATAGCCCATATAGGTATTTGAAAATGAGCCGATAATAAGGTCTCGCCTTAGGCCTGAAAGTCTCTGCTTAAATGAGGGATTACACATTTCACAGCTGGGCCGAGCCAAGCCTTTCGACGCATAATATTTGTGCTGACTAGGTTTATCTTTCCAGCCGCATTTAGGACAGGTCCATGCCATAACCGTTTAAACGCCTATCACTCTATTCATCGGCGCCTTTCTCTCGTTCGAAACCGTACTGGCTAAGGACACTAACGCAAATAGTAAAACGCATCAAGCAGTTACGACAATGGCGCTATCACTTCCACTAAATAGGCTTAAAGCAAGACACTAATAAGGCCACCGAAATCGAGACTCTGTTGCGCTTCGAGATAGGGCTTTCACATTCATGGCTGAGAGATTTAAGTTGTACGCAATATCAAAACTGTTTAAATTTCTTAGTTGAATTACCTGCTTTTACGCGAGATCCGCATGTTAACTATGCCTCAGATCCCCGATGTTCACTTTAAAGAGTCACACCTGCCTGAGGTGGGATTTGAGGTCATAGATCTTGCCAGCATCTATCGTAGACATGAATCGGGTAACTTGCCGTTCGCCAATGTCCCCCATCGAATCACATTTCACAACTTGTTACTCATTACCCAAGGTACGGGCGAACATTTGGTGGACTTTCATCAATTCCCGGTATCGAAAGGCAGCATAGTATTTATCAATAAAGGGCAAGTGCACAAGTTTGACACCAAGCAAAAACCACAAGGTAAACTTATTGTATTTACAGAAGAATATATTCAACGAGTCACATCTAATGCTGGCATTCAGATATTGCCACCCACCCACTTCATCTCTTCGGCGCTCCCCAGTTTCCGAGTCGATGAGGTTACCCGTGAGCAACTTGCTCATCTGATACAGCTCATCGAGAGTGAGTTTCACGCTTACCATATCAACATTAAATACCTACAGACCCTACTTGCTGCCTTACTGATCAAGACGAGTGAAGGAAGGCCAGACATTTACCATTCGAGCATGAAGCAATATCAGGTAGCACTATTTAATCGTTTTATCACGCTCTTGGAGCAGAACTACTCAAAGACAAGAGATGCAAATGACTATGCTGAGCTGCTAGGCACAACTTACAAAACGCTTAATAAGCTATGTAAACTCGTCACCAACAAAACGGCCAAACAACTTATTGATGCTTATACTATTTTGGAAGCTAAGCGGCGTCTGATCGTTGAGAAGTATCAAATACAACAACTCTCCGAGTCACTGGGCTTTGACGAGCCAAGCAACTTCGTAAAATACTTTAAAAAACATACCCTGATGACCCCAAGCCAATTTAGAAACAGCAATTAGGTTCAACATTTACCATTTCCCCTCCCACATTTACCTAACGATTTATCCTCATCTTTTTAGAATTCACTCAACCTAACCGAGTGGATGTAAAAAAATGAAATGTAAAACCGTCGTAGGCCTGCTTGCAAGCGCCCTAACCTTATCTGCTATTTCTATCCCATCATCAGCTGTGGAGTCTGACATGACCATATCGAATCGAGATAAAGCCGTTACATTACTAAACTCAATAGAAACGGGAGACCAAAACGCCGTTAGCTATGTTAACCCACAGAAATATACCCAGCACAACCTAGCCGTTGCCGACGGTCTAGCGGGATTCGGTGAACTCTTACAAGCTCTCCCCAAGGGCAGTGCAAGAGTAAATGTCATCAGGGCGTTTCAGGACGGGGATTATGTCTTCACCCAAACCGACTACAACTTTTTTGGCCCCAAGGTAGGCTTCGACATCTTCAGATTTGAAGAGGGAAAAATAGTTGAGCACTGGGATAACCTAGACATTAAAGCCGATAAGCCTAACCCAAGTAATCGAACCCAACTTGATGGTTCAACCGAAATCAAAGACACAGATAAGACAGAAGCAAACAAGGCCCTAGTCACGGATTTTGTCAACACAGTCCTGGTGAATGGCGAGTATGACAAGCTAAGTCAGTTTATCGATGATAATAATTACCTGCAGCACAACACGGCAATTGCCGACGGCTTATCGGGTCTTGGCCAAGCCATTGAAGCTATGGCCAAGCAAGGGATCACTATGGAATATTTTAAAAACCACAAGGTGCTTGGTGAGGGTAATTTCGTATTAGCCGTTAGCGAGGGAGCATTCGCCGATAAACCGACTTCCTACTACGACTTATTCCGAGTCGAGAACGGCAAGATTGTCGAGCACTGGGATGTCATGGAAACCATTCTGCCACAGGCTCGGTGGAAGAACACCAACGGCAAGTTTGGTAACCTTTAATTTGGTAACCATTAAGTAAGTGCGAGGCAATGTCTTATCTAGAGACATTGCCTTATTCTTCTTATGAATCCCCGCAAGAATAAGCCGTGAAGCGATATTCGAAAGGTAAGTCATCGACACCACTCCCCCGATGTAGCAACGACCAAACGTGCTTAGACAAAATCGGTTAAATTGATAGTAGAATCAATACTATGTGATAAGCTGCGATAAGATGAGAGCCTGCAATTATCGCGAAACCGAGCGAATAGATAACGTCTAGAGTGAGACACAATGAACAAACAGCGTGATCTGAAGCAGCAGTATAAACATCAACTGACACTGAGGCGTAAGTATGGCTATTCAGGACTGCTGATATTTATAATCTCAATAGCCTCATTAGCACTCATCCCCGAACCCATTGTGAAACCTTGGTTCTTCGTCGTGTTAGCGGTGGGTATTGTCGGTTTTATCGTGGGACTGTTTGGGATCAATTACTGGAGTCGTTGCCCTGCATGCAACAAAATTCCTCGCCAAAGTAATGGTGCCATTCCAATCACCCCAATGAGCAAATGCCCCCACTGCGGTGTAAGCTTGAATGACGATTAACTCAATTAGTTGATAAAAAAAACAGGTGATCACCAGACACAAAAAAGCAGCCCTTAGGCTGCTTTTCTTTAATTAAGACTCGATGCTGAGCTTAGATCTGTTTCATCTCTTCATAAGAGGTATGGCGCACATCTTTACCCTTAACATAGTAGATGATGTATTCGCAGATGTTCTGACATCTGTCGCCCACACGCTCGACCGCGCGCGCCGCCCAGAGTACGTCTAGTACCTCAGGGATAGAGCGGGGATCTTCCATCATGTAAGTCATCAGCTGACGGATAATACCCTCGTACTCGCTATCTAGCTTGCTGTCTTCCTTGTGCAGCTCGACGGCCACCTCGGCGTCCATACGCGCCAGCGCATCCAGGGTCGAGTGCAAGGTACGGGTCGCGTGACGCCCCATGTGCTCTATGCTCACCAGCAATGGCTGTTGATTCTTCAGGCGCTTATCCAGCGCCGCCGCAGCAATCTTTACACAGGCATCGCCAATACGCTCAAGGTCGGCAATCGTCTTGGAGATGGCGATGATCAGACGCAAGTCGCTGGCTGCTGGCTGACGCTTGGCGATGATACGGGTACACTCCTCATCGATAGAGACCTCCATACCATTCACGCTGTGGTCGCCATCGATCACCTTCTGCGCCAGCTCGGCATCTAAGTTACCCAGGGCATCCAGCGCCTGTTCCAGCTGACGCTCAACCAGGCCACCCATCGCCAGTACACGGTTACGAATATCATCGAGCTCGGCATTGAACTGACCCGAGATATGTTTATTTAAGTTCATGTTTTCCATTGACATTCAACCTTATCAATTCTTTGCAATTCAAATCTGGCGCAGGCCCAATTATCCGTAACGACCCGTGATGTAATCTTCGGTCTTTTTCTTCTTCGGCGTGGTGAAGATGGTGTTAGTGTCGGCATATTCCACCAACTCGCCCATGTACATGAAGGCGGTCTGGTCCGATACACGCGCCGCCTGTTGCATGTTGTGGGTCACGATCACCACGGTATACTTAGACTTTAGCTCAGTGATCAGCTCTTCGATGGTCAGGGTCGAGATAGGATCCAGCGCCGAGGTTGGCTCATCGAGCAGCAAGACTTCGGGTTCGATGGCGATGGCGCGGGCAATCACCAGACGCTGCTGCTGACCACCTGACAGGCCGAAAGCGTTGTCGTGCAGACGATCTTTCACTTCATCCCAAATCGCGGCGCCGCGTAGCGAGCGCTCGGCGGCTTCATCCAGCTGACGACGGTTGTTGATCCCCTGCAGACGCAGGCCATAGACCACGTTCTCATAGATAGACTTAGGGAAAGGGTTTGGACGCTGGAACACCATGCCGACGTTGCGGCGCAAGGATGCCACATCTACCTTCTTGTCGTAGATGTTTTGGCCGTGCAGCAGGATCTCGCCGTCGATATTACAGTTATCCACCAGATCATTCATGCGGTTGATGCAGCGCAGCAAGGTTGACTTACCACAACCACTGGGGCCGATGAAGGCGGTTACCTTCTTCTTAGGGATCTTCATCGACACGTCAAACAGGGCCTGCTTGTCGCCATATTTTAAATCTAAGTTACGGATCTCAAGTGCGGTCTGCTCGCTGCTTAAATTATTTAAGTCTAAAGTCTCTGTTTTCATTACCGACTGATCTATCGAAATCATATCTGTTCCTAATCACTTCAGGATAAAGGTTATTCGCGCCCTAGCCTAGCCCAGGCGCGATTAATTCGGGTTTTAGGTTAGTGTTCCAGCGAGCGATATTTCTCACGCAGGTGATTACGTACCGCGATGGCGGTCAGGTTAAGACTCACAATCACAGACACTAACAGGAAGGAGGTCGCGTAAACCAAGGGGCGCGCCGCCTCAACGTTGGGGCTCTGGAAGCCCACATCATAAATATGGAAACCAAGGTGCATGAACTTGCGCTCAAGGTGCACAAAGGGGAAGTTCATATCGATCGGCAGGGTCGGCGCCAGCTTCACCACACCCACCAACATCAGCGGTGCTACCTCGCCGGCCGCACGGGCCACCGCCAGGATAAGCCCCGTCATGATCGCCGGGCTCGCCATCGGGATGATGATGCGCCACAGGGTCTCGGCCTTAGTCGCCCCCAGCGCCAGACTGCCTTGACGTACCGAGCTTGGAATACGGCTCAGACCCTCTTCGGTCGAGACGATCACCACAGGCAAGGTCAAAATAGCCAGGGTCAGCGCCGACCAGATCACCCCAGGCGAGCCATAGGTAGGTGCTGGCAGGGCTTCAGGGTAGAAGAGTTGGTCGATAGAACCACCCAGCATGTAGACGAAGAAGCCCAGACCAAATACGCCGTATACGATCGAGGGGACACCCGCCAGGTTGATCACCGCGATGCGGATCATCTTAGTGATTGGGCCTTTCTTGGCGTATTCATGCAGATAGATAGCCGCGACCACGCCAAACGGGGTCACAATCACCGCCATCAGCAGTACCATGAAGACGGTACCGAAAATAGCCGGGAACACACCACCCTCGGTATTGGCTTCGCGGGGGTCGGCGCTGACGAAGTTGCCCACGCCGCTAAACCAGTGACCCAGCTTACCCAGGACGCCCAGACGATTAGAGTAAGTCACACCTAGAATGCTATCTAGCTTGAGGGTCACCTCTTCGCCGCGCATATCACGGACGATCACCGCATCACGGCCCGCCTCTGCTCGCAGGTCGAAGAAGGCTTTCTCCAATATCTTGTAATCGGCCTGCAGCTTGTCACGCTCGGCCTGCAGCTCCAGCTTGCGGCTGTCGGTCAGGGCGTTATCCAGCTCATAGCGACGCTCCTTAAGGCGCAGGTTTTCCAGCGCATAGTTAACCGCGCCAATTTCACGTTTCTGCAGCGTGGTGGCTTTGTCGCTCAGGGCGACCGCACGCTCGATATGCTCTTCAAACGAGACTTCCACATCATCCAGCGCCAGGCGCTTACCGTCTTCTATGATGGCGATGGGATAACCGAAGAAGTCACCGTTCTTGCTACGCTCTAGCTTTGCCACATCTTTTGGCATGGTGCGCGACACAATATCGGTCTCCAGCACCCAGCGAAAGTCCAGGCCGACAAACTCGCGGTTACCCGTCTTGATCAGATAGCGGGTCACCAGCTCACCGGGATCTTCACTAAACTTGTGTCCGGCGGCGATCAGGCGCTCGGCAGGCACCTCTTCCTTGTCGTAGATCTCACCGATAATGGTTGAGCGCTTGCTCTGCTGATCCACCACTTCCCACTGGTAGATATCCGCCGGCCAGAAGTAGCTCAATCCTCGCCAGGCGATCAACAGCAACAAGCCCAACACGGCAATCAAACTGATACTCACGGCGCCACCTGTCATCCAGATCCAGGGGGAGCCCGACTTAAACCACTTACCCATTACATTGGCCTCTTAACGTCACAGGCGAAAAATTAAAAATCGATAACATGCCAGCCTCCCTTAGAGTGAACTGTAGCGTTCACGCAGACGCTGTCTTACCACCTCGGCGATGGTGTTAAACAGGAAGGTGAAGATAAACAGTACGAAGGCCGCCAGGAACAACACGCGATAGTGCGAGCTGCCGATAGCCGATTCAGGCATCTCCACGGCGATGTTGGCCGCCAGGGTACGCATCCCCTCGAATACACTCCACTCCATAATGGCGGTGTTACCCGTGGCCATCAGCACGATCATGGTTTCACCCACGGCGCGGCCGAGGCCCATCATGACCGCCGAGAAGATCCCCGGACTCGCCGTCAGCAGCACCACGCGGGTCAGGGTCTGCCAGTTGGTGGCACCCAGCGCCAGGCTGCCGTTAGACAGGTGACGCGGTACAGAGAACACGGCGTCTTCGGCGATAGAGAAGATGGTTGGGATCACCGCAAAGCCCATGGCAATACCCACCACCAGCGCGTTACGTTGGTCGAAGGTGATCCCCAGCTCATTGGTGATAAACAGACGGGTATCGCCGCCGAAGAAGGCCACTTCGATACTCGGGCTGATATAGAAGGCAAACCAGCCCACGAAACAGATCACCGGCACCAGCATCAGCTCTTGGTAAGTTTCAGGCAGACGCTGCTTCCAGCGACCCGGCAGCTTGTACCAGGCCAGTGCCGTCAGCAAGATACTGATAGGCAGTAGCACCAGCAGCATGATGATCCCCGGCAGGTGATCCTCAATCAGCGGTGCCAGCCAGAGACCGGCCAGGAAGCCGAGAATAACCGTAGGCAGGGCTTCCATGATCTCAATGGTCGGCTTAACCACGGCGCGCACTTTCGGCGACATGAAATAAGCGGTATAGACGGCGCCGGCAATCGCCAGCGGCGTGGCAAAGAGCATGGCGTACAGCGCAGCCTTCATGGTGCCGAACGCCAGCGGCATCAGACTGAGCTTGGCTTCGAAGTCGTCTGAGCCAGAGGTTGACTGCCATACATATTGCGGCTCGGGGTAACCTTCGTACCACACCTTGCTCCACATGGCGCTCCAAGAGACCTCTGGGTGGCTGTTTTCCACCGCAAACAGATGCAGCTTGTTGCCCGCCTCGACCACCAGGGCGTTGGCGCGCGGGCTAAAGCCCATCTGTGTGGCGTGGGCCAGATCGAAGGTTTCGGTGAAGAGTTTACGCTGACTCGTGGTATAGAGCAGATCCAGCTCGCCAGACTCGCTCACGGTGGCGAAGCTCTTACGGTAGAACTCACCGGCGATGCGCTTAACGCCCGCCTTGTTCTTAAAGTCGCGGATCGCCTGGTACTGACGGCCCTTCTCGCCGTTAACCTGGAAATACTGGAAGATTTGACCATTGTCATAGCTCACCAAGAGTGAGCTGGCACCGGCCAGCAGGGCAACGTCTGTCACCTTGGTCTTGGCGCGCTCAAGTTCGAGCACCTGGCTCAGGGCGATCTCATCCACATAGCGGATATCGTAAACATACAGACGATTGCCCGAGCGCAGCAGTAGCTGGCGCTGGTCAGGGGTCATCAGCTGTTGATCCACCTGGGCAGGCGCCTCGTTGATCTGACTGGTGGTCGCTTCCCACTCCACCTCTTCGGTCATCATGTTCTCTTCACCGTTGTGGCGGGTCAGGAACCAACGACCATTGGCGTCATGGTAGGCAAAGCTAAGCTTGTCAGAGGCCGATGCGAAGGCCAGTTGATAGAGCGGCGTGCCCGACTCAGACACCTGCAGCGGCGTTTCGCCCAGCGGATAACGCAGGCTTGGGGTGATGAGACGCTTGTTATCTGGGTAGGTCACGGCAAAGTTAACGCCGCCGATGATCACCTGACCGTTAGAGAGGCCGAAGGCAAAGCGCTGCTCGCTCGGAACCGAAGCGACGCTGCTGACGATCTCGGCGTCCTGGGGCACGTTTATGTGCGCCTGCTCGACCTGGTTGGCACTCAGGGCGCTATAGAAGCTGACCCCGCCATCTTGCGACACGCGATAGAGGATCTCGTTCTGCTCGTCACTGCCCACCATGAGCGCAGGCGCCTTAGCATCCTGCAATTCGACATTTATCACTGGTGTGATATCTGCCCCATCGAAAATCGGCTTTACAACATAGAGAAGGTAGAAAAAGATCAGCAAGAGCGCCACGAAGACCATGGTGCCGCCCATCGTCACCCCAAACTGGGTGAGCTTATCCTTAAATGCTCGCTTGCTGGAGCCCTTGCCCATCAACAAATCTGTTGCAGTAGAACCAGGTTGAATGACCTGAGTTTCCATTAAGAACCTCGTTAATTTTTGTTCAGTAGAGTTTTCGCTGGGATTGTCGTTTCTGCTATGTTAACTATAGTGAATCGAGGCAAGCCCTTTTTCTGACAGTCGGGATTATATGACGCAAAGATGACACTAATGTTACAACCAGAAAATGTCATCATTATAGGAGCTTGTTTAACTTTTTCAGCCGCTTTTCTTATTGTTATTACAGGAAATTGAATCAAGCGTGCCTGGAGCTGGGCGCGTGGCGAAACCGCACAAAACCAACTGATGGAGCCTATGCGAAATGTTACGATATTTAGTTACCCTGCAAGTCGCCGATAAACCGGGATTAGTCGAACAGATAGCCCACAGCGTCAGCCGCCACGGCGGCAACTGGCTCGACTCTGAGCTGCGCCATATCGACGGCATCTTCGCCGCCATCTTGCTGCTGGAAGTCCCCGCCGCCAACTGGGACACCCTGCTTGAAAACCTGGAATGCATCGAAGGCCTCACCCTCACCTACGCCAAGACGCGCAAGTCCCAGGCGCCGCAGACCATTCGCCGTTACTCCCTGGTCGCCTATGACAGACCCGGCCTGGTGCATGATATCTCAAATAAGATCAATGAGCTGGGCGCCAATATCGAGCGTCTCTCCACCCACTATGAGACCGCCAGCCATACGGGTGTCGCCCTGTTTCGCGCCAACTTTAGCCTGAGCGTCAAAGATGAGGCCGCCGAGCAGCGCCTCACTCAGGCCCTCTACACCATAGGTGACGACGTGGTGCTCGATATTGTCGATTAACCTCTAGGCAAGACTTGATCGGCATCATAAGCGGCAGTTTATGCCGCTTTTTCATGCCACTTTTTGATACAGATTTTTATACTGATTTTTTTATGCTGCCTTCTCGTGGCGAGACTTTACCAGATAGCGCAGCGGCAACTGACTTATTAACATCCCCAGCAACATCAAAGCGCAGCCAAACAGCGCCCTCCCCGACAGGCTCTCCCCCAGAAACAGGATACCGCCGATGGCGGCAAATACTGTCTCCAGGCTCAGAATGATCGCCGCGTGAGCGGGATGGGCATGCTTCTGCGCCAGCACCTGCAGGGTATAGGCCACACCCACAGACACCAATCCGGCATAGGCCAGCGCCGCCCAAGCCTGCTGAACGCCTGCCATAGTGGTGGTTTCCAGCACCAGCGAGACCAGGAAGCTTGCCAAGGCACAGACCAAAAACTGGCCGCAGGCCAACACCACAGGGGCAACCCGGGAGGTAAAATGGTCCACCGCCAGAATATGCATGGCCCAGAAGAGCGCGCCGATGAGTTGCAGACCGTCGCCATAGGTGACTGAAAAATTCTCGCCCACACTTAAGAAGTAGAGGCCCACCGCGGCCACGGCGCAGCCAATCCAGGTATTGCTGCCAGTACTGTGCTTCAGCAGCAAGCCCAGCACGGGCACCAGCACTATGTAGAGTCCGGTGATAAACCCGGCATTCGCCGCCGTGGTATAAAGCAGGCCCACCTGTTGAAAGGAGGCGGCGATGAAGAGGATGCCGCCACATACCGATGAACCGAGCAGCGCCCTTGGTAAAAAACCGCTATCCTTCACTCCCTTTAGCCTGCCCCGACGCTGCAGGTACCAGATGAGCGGTAAAAGACTCAGGGCACCAATCACGAAGCGCAGGCCATTAAAGGCAAAGGGCTCCAGGCTCTCCATTCCCAGGCGCTGCGCCACAAAGCCGAAACCCCAAATGGCCGCCGCCAGCAGTAACATTAAATTGGCCACTCACTCCCCCAAATCATCATGCACCAAAGGCAAAGCGTCATTCTGCCCAGCGGCCGAAAAACTTACAACGTCTGAATCACATTTAAGGCATGCAAAATAAAAAAAGACGCCTCAATCGAACCGATCGGGCGCCAAAAACACAAGTACAAAAGGGCCTCATCCATGAGGCAATACAGACAGAAAAATAGGACCTATCACACCTCCGTCAGCGCAGGCAGAGCAGCATGCTCGCCGGGCGCCCAGAGCCAGGCCGCACCGCGCACACCCGATGAGGCGCCATGGTGATTCTTGACCACGGCCGTGGCACACTCGCCGCCAAGCACATATCTAGGCAGAAGCGCCGGCAGAAACTCGTAAATCAGATCGATATTCGATACGCCGCCGCCCAGTACAATCACATCGGGATCCAGTAGGTTAATCACATGGGCCAGCGCCCTGGCCAAACGATCGATGAAGCGACCGAACGCCGCCTCGGCCAGATTATCTCCCCGCTCCATCAGCTGGACTATCTCTATGCCGCTGGCCGCCTCGCCGCCGTGGGCGCGAAAATCCCGCACGAACCCGGTGCCAGAGACAAAGGTCTCGATGCAGTCGGCATTACCGCAGAAGCAGCGGGTGGAATTAAATTCCTCGGCCGTCATCCAGGGCAAGGGGTTATGGCCCCACTCGCCGCCGATGCCGTTGCCGCCACCATGTACCTTCTGGGCGATGGCGATTCCGGCGCCGCAGCCCGTGCCCAGGATGGCCCCAAACACCACGGTCTTGCCCGCCGCCGCACCATCGACCGCCTCTGACAGGGCGAAACAGTTGGCATCATTGGCGATGCGCACCTCGCGATCCAGCATGGCCGAGAGATCCTTGTCCATAGGCTGGCCGTTGAGCCAGATGGCATTCGAATTTTTAACCCGGCCACTCACAGAAGACACCACGCCTGGAATACCTATGCCTATGCTGGCGACCTGACCCGTATGGCGCTCAGAGTCGCGCACTAACTCGGCGATGGCATCCAGGGTTTCCTTGTAGCCTCTGGGGGTCGGTACCCGGCGGCGAAACACCTCTTCACCAGCACTGTTAAGGGTGACCAGCTCGATCTTGGTGCCGCCCAAATCTATCCCGATGCGAAACATACTGCTCTCCAATATCTCTAATTTGTTGTCGTAAAGGCCTAGTCGCGCTGGCATGAGATAACACGGCTTTCCTGCTGGCCCTCTTGCTGTATCAGACCTTGCTGCTCGTCAATCGCCACATTCGCCAGCTTGATGCTGTCTCCGGCACCCAGCGCCAGCGTCATGGGGCTAAACACCCTGGACAGCTCCTTGACCCCTAAGCCGAAGCAGGCCAGCGGCACACGATAGCTATGCCATTTTCCGTCGGCCAGCAGCGCCTTGCTAAGATCCAGACTGCGGCCACAATGCCCCTCACAGACCATAGAAAGCTTGGCAACGCTTGGCTTGTGCTCCAGCGCCATGTCGAAACTCAGTACCGCGTCTTGGTTGGCGAAGCGCCTCAGATCCATGGGGAAATCGTCTCTGAAGGCCAGATAACCGGCGGCGCCGAAACTGAACTGGCGCGCATCTTCCTGCACCTCCCGGTTGATGCTTCTCACCGCCCAGCCCTCATGCTGCCATATGCCTGCGCCTACCCTGTGCATGGCACCATCATCACCCACGGCCAGATGCCAGGGGGCCTTCACCGCCTTGTCGAATATGCTCAGGCGTGTGGCTAAGCCGCTATCGCCGCTGGACTCATCCAGTTGCGCAAGACGAGCATCCTGCCGATAATCGAACCCCTGCCACAGGGCGAACAGTGTTGCGTCGCGCGCTTGATCAGGCAAACCATCACCATCTGGCTTGGCCGGCCAAGGAAATGGCAGACGACCGACAAAGTCCTGTCTTGGCATACCCTGGGCATCGCCAATCAGCACATCGCTCACCCCTGCCCCCTCGCTACCCGGTAACCAGGCGGCCACGAAGGCGTCTGAAAGATTAAGCTCGGGATTGACCCATAAAGGTCTGCCAGACAGCAACACAGACACCAGAGGTAAGCCTTGCGCCTTGATGCTGGCCAACATGGCCAGCGCCTGCTTATCGCCGCGTTGAAATTCGAGATTATCCAGATCGCCGTTGCCCTCGGCGTAAGGCGTCTCGCCGTACACGGCCACCACCAGATCCGGCTTGAAGCCATCGGGAATGCTGCCATCGACACTGAGGCGTGCCTCACCGCCCCCGGCCTGCAAGGCCGCGTCGATGCCGGCAAAGATGCTGGTCGCACCGGGGAAGTCGGCATTGGTCACTTCCGTGCCCTGCCAGGTCATGCTCCAGCCACCGGCCTGCTGGCCAATGTTGTCGGCGCCCTCGCCTATCACCAGCACCTTAGCCTTTGATGAGATGGGCAAGATGGGCGACTCGCCAACCTTGTTGTTTTTCAGCAGCACCAAAGACTCGGCAACGGCCCGGCGCGCCAGTGCCCTGTGTTCTGGATGACCGATCAGGGCCTGCTGCGCCGCAAAGGGTCTTGCCGATGGCGCCTTGCCATCAAACAGACCGGCTCTCAGCTTCACCCGCAAGATCCGCCTGACGGCATCGTCCAGACGTGCCATGGGCAGCGCGCCTTCGCGCACATCGGCGATGGTGTTGGGATACAGGCTACGCCAGCTATCTCCCGGTGCCATCAATATGTCTACCCCGGCATTGATGGCAGCGGCGCAGCGCTCGCCGCTGCAACCTGGCACGAAGGCGTGCCCCAGCCAGTCGCCGACCACCACGCCGTCAAACCCCATGCGGTTCTTTAGTACTTGGGTGAGCAGGTATTCGCTGCCGTGCAGCTTTTCACCGTTCCAGCTGTTAAAAGAAGCCATCACAGTCTGAACCCCTTGGGCCTGCGCGCCAACATACCCCTGTCCGTGGCGGGCGATCAGGGCCTGTTCATCGAGCTGGGCATCGCCGCGATCATCTCCCCCTTGGGTACCGCCATCGGCGATGAAATGCTTGGCGGTGGCAATCGTGTGGGCGCCCTTGAGCCAGGTCTCGCCCTGTCCCTGCATCCCCTCAACGAAAGCCTCGGCATAGGACTCGATAAGGGCAGGATCTCTGGCATAGCCTTCATAGCTGCGCCCCCAACGCAGGTTCTCGACATTGGCCACAGTCGGTGCAAACACCCAATCTATGCCCGTCGCGCGAACCTCCTTGGCGGTTGCGGCGGCTATGGCCTTAATCAGCTCTGGGTTGCGAGTCGCCCCCAGGCTCATGTTGTGGGGAAACAGGGTCGCGCCGAAGACATTGCCGTGACCATGCACGGCATCTGTGCCCCACAGGGGGGGAATGGCCACGCCGTCTTGGCTGGTATCCATCGCCGCTTGATACATGGCATCGGCCAGGGCCACCCAGTCGCTGGCGCTCGCCCGGCTGTTATTGCCGGGAAACGAGCCCCCACCGTTGAGGTAGGAGCCAAAGCCGATACGACGCATATCTTCCACGCTAAAGTCGCGGATCTCGGGCTGAATAACTTGCGCCACCTTCTGCTCAAGGGTCATCCCTGCAAGCAAACTGTCGACCCTGGCCTCCAGCGCGGGATCGGTACTAACCTTATAGACACTGGCTGGCCAGCGAGTCACTTCTCGAGCAAGTTCTCGTTCGCTCGCCTGGGCGCCCGCCGATAACCAGGCCAACGCCAGCGCCGCATAGGACAAGCCTCTTACTGGCAGGTCTAAAACCGGCTGGGCTAAAACGGGCAGCTTCATTGTTTCACCTCCACAGGCTCAGATCCCTTAAGGCCATAGAAGAGGATATAGGCATAACAGAGCACAGGCAGCAGGAAGGAGATCGACAGTCCGGCGGCGTCGGCGATCAGTCCCTGAGCCAGAGGCACCACGGCGCCACCGACGATGGCAAGACACAAGATGCCACTGCCCTGAGCCGTGGCCGGGCCTAAGTTTTTCAGCGCCAGGCTGAAGATGGTCGGGAACATGATGGAGTTAAACAGGCCGACGGCCAGAATCGCCCACATGGCCAGCATGCCCTGGCTCATCATGGCGATCACCACCAGCAATGCCGCCATGGCCGCATTGAAGCCCAAGACCTTACCCGCAGGCACTCTCTGCATCACGGCCGCACCGATGAAACGTCCGACCATGGCGCCGCCCCAGTAGAAGGCGATGTAATGGGCCGCCTCGGCTTCCTCCATGGCCGCCAC
Source organism: Shewanella aquimarina (assembly GCF_023349185.1). Lineage (GTDB taxonomy): Bacteria > Pseudomonadota > Gammaproteobacteria > Enterobacterales > Shewanellaceae > Shewanella > Shewanella aquimarina. The sequence goes on from NZ_JAKIKY010000020.1 coordinate 53,192, forward strand.
ACTCGCCTGACCAAGGAAGTTAACCAGAAAACTGCCGATAGCAACCTCACCACCCACATAGACAAAGATGCCCACCGCCCCCAGCACCAGATGACGATGGCTTAGGGCACTCACGACCTCTTCACCCGGTTGCGACTCCTCCTGGCTGTCGATATGGGGGAGCTTCAGCAGGGCAAATACCAGGGCCAGGACCACCAACATGGCGCACAGCAGCAAGTAAGGAAGCTTCACCGCTTCGGCTTCTGCCTCGGCAGAGGCGCCGGCGGCCACAGAAAGTATGAGCAAGGAGCCGAAGGCCGGCGCTATGGTGGTGCCCAGGGAGTTAAAGGCCTGAGTCAGGGTGAGTCGACTCGACGCCGTCTCCACCGGTCCTAGCGCCGTCACATAGGGGTTGGCGGCCACCTGCAACACGGTAATACCGCTCGCCAACACAAACAGCGCCGCCAAGAACAGGCCGTAGGTGGCCGACACGGCTGCGGGATAGAAGAGACCACAGCCTAGGGCGGCGGTCAGCAGCCCCACCACTATGCCCTTTTGATAACCCAGGCGCTTCACCAGCCCCCCCGCAGGAACCGACACCAGGAAGTAGGCGCCGAAGAAACAGAACTGGATCAACATCGCCTGAGCGTAGTTGAGGTTAAACACCGCCTTGAGATGCGGGATCAGAATATCGTTGAGGCAGGTAATAAAGCCCCACATGAAGAACAGCGTCGTTAACGATGCCAGGGCAAAGCCAAAGTGGTCTTTGTTACCGGCTTGTGATGTGACGACACTCGGACTGGGTGCAGTAGCCATCTTGTCTCCTTTAATTTTTAAGCTTGCGACAAGGTAATTCGCATTAGTGATTGACCTTTGTGACTTCTGCCACTAGATTAATGTAAGCGCTTTCATTTTTAACACTGAGTTAACCTTTGTCAACCGGTTTTGACCACAAGAGGCCGCAGCAGCACCTCGACAGCGCGGCAGAACAGGCCGACAACAGGGAACGATTTTGGGAACGGGATCACCATGACACACGTAAAACCTTTTACCCTGCCGAGAGATTCGCGCCTGATGAACAAGGACTTTCTGTTTGGTGTCGCCACCGCTTCATTTCAGATCGAGGGCAATTATCAGCATCGTTTACCCAATATCTGGGACACCTTCTGTGCCACGCCAGGCAAAATCGCCGATGGCTCCGATGGCAAGGTCGCCTGCGACCATATCAATCGCTGGCGTGAGGATGTACAGCTGATCGCCTCACTGGGGGTCGACGTCTATCGTCTGTCGATCTCATGGGGACGGGTACTCAATCAGGATGGCAGCATCAACCGCCAAGGCATGGACTTCTACATCGCCCTGCTGGACGCATTGCGGGTGCGCAACATCAAGGTGTTCGTCACCCTGTATCACTGGGATCTGCCCCAACATCTGGAAGATAACGGCGGCTGGCTCAACCGAGACACGGCACATGCCTTCGCCCACTACAGCCGCGTGGTGGCACAGGAGCTGGGCAACCGGGTCTACGCCTACTCGACCCTCAACGAGCCATTCTGCAGCGCCTACCTGGGATATGAGGTCGGCGTGCATGCACCTGGTCACCAGAGCCGCAGCCAAGGTCGCACGGCGGCCCATCACCTGCTGCTGGCCCACGGCCTGGCCATGGCCGAGCTTAGACGCTTCGCGCCCCATGCCAAGGCGGGCATAGTGCTCAACTTCAGCCCGGCCTATCCCCATAGCGATTCAGCAGAGGATGCCTACGCTGCCCGTCAGGCCCACGAATACCATAACCTCTGGTATCTGATGCCCCTGATGCAGGGCCGTTACCCAGAGATCATCGATCGGCTCGCCCCACAGGAGAGACCCGAGATCCAACCCGGCGACATGGATATCATCACCGCCGAGATGGATTATCTGGGCATCAACTACTACACCCGCAACGTCTATCGCGTCGGTGGTGAGCTAGGCTTTGACGATGTACGCATCGACAACGTGCCCCGCACCGCCATGGACTGGGAGATCTGCCCGGGCGCCTTTACCGAGCTACTCAAAGATCTGTCGAGCGAATTCGCCTTACCGCCCATCTACATAACGGAAAACGGCGCCGCCGAAGAGGATGTGATACAAGACGGCGAGGTCCACGACCCCATGCGGCTGGCCTATCTGCAATCTCACCTGCTGGCCGTACACCAGGCCATCGAGGCCGGTGTGGATGTTCAGGGCTATTTTGCCTGGAGCCTGATGGATAATTTCGAATGGGCGGAGGGTTACCGTAAACGCTTCGGTCTGGTATATGTAGACTACCTCACCCAGCAGCGTACCCTTAAATCAAGCGCCAAAGCCTACCAAGGCCTGCTTGCACAAAGGCAAACACTGGACCAACAAGAATAATAATAGGAGGTCGCCATGTTAAGCATTAGAGAGAAAGTCGCCTACGGGCTTGGCGATACCGCCAGCAATATCGTATTTCAAACCGTCATGCTGTTTCTGACGTTTTTTTATACCGACATCTTCGGTATCTCCGCCGCCTTCGTCGGCACCATGTTTCTGGCGGTGCGTATCATGGATGCGGTGACCGACCCGCTGATGGGTTATCTGGCCGATCGCACCCATACCCGTTGGGGGCGATATCGCCCCTACCTCTTGTGGTGCGCCCTGCCCTTCGCCGCCATCAGCGTACTGGCCTTTACCACACCTGATTTCAACGAGAGTGGCAAGGAGATCTACGCCCTGGTCACCTATGCCCTGCTGATGCTGGCCTATACGGCAATCAACATCCCCTACTGCGCCTTGGGCGCGGCGCTCACCACCAATCCGGCCGAGCGGGTATCTGTGCAGTCCTACCGCTTCGTGTTTGCCATGTTAGGCGGCCTGATGGTGAGTTCGCTCACCCTGCCCCTAGTGGATTTTTTCGGCAATGGTGACAAGGCCAAGGGTTACCAACTCACCATACTGGCCATGAGCATACTGGGCACCATCATGTTCTTGCTCTGCTTTGCCGGCACCAAGGAGCGGGATTTTAGCAAGGACGAAGGCAGCGACAACATGAAAGCCGCCGCCAAGGCGCTTTGGGCGAACGATCAGTGGCGCGTGCTGTCGCTGGCGGCCATCTTCCTGTTAACCGGCCTGGTGCTTAAGTCCACCCTGGCCATCTACTACGTCAAATACTTCCTCGGCCGCGAAGATATGATCAGCCTGTTTGTCACCAGCGGTGTCATAGGCAACATAGTCGGGGTGGCGCTGGCAAAGAAGCTCGCCGACAAGATCTGCAAGGTAAAGGCCTATATCGGCCTGCAGCTGATCGCCGCCGTCCTGTGCCTGCTGGCCTGGTTTGTCCCGGGTGAACAATACCTGCTGGCCCTGGTGCTCTATATCGCCTGGAACTTCACCATCAACATGGGCACTCCGCTGCTGTGGGCCAAGATGGCCGACACGGTCGATTACGGCCAATTCAAGACAGGCGTTCGCACCACAGGCCTGGTGTACTCCTCGGTGATCTTCTTCATCAAGCTGGGACTGGCCATCGGCGGCGCCCTCGCCGGCTGGTTGCTGGCCGCCTACGGTTATGAGGCCGATACGGTGCAAAGCCAGAAGACCCTGGATGGGATCTTGCTCTGCTTTACCCTTTACCCGGCGCTGGCTTCGATTGCGGTTGCCTTTGTCATGCGACGCTATACACTGGACACTCAAATGGTTACCCAAATCAATACCGCGCTGAAACAAAAACATTCAGGCACATAGCAAGGAAAGCCAAGTATTTATGGCCACAATTTATGACGTATCACTACTGGCAGGCGTGTCCCTGGCGACCGTCTCCCGGGTGGTGAATAATACCGGCAAAGTCAGCGACAAGACCCGCCAAAAGGTCCACGATGCCATGGCGCAGTTGGACTATCGGCCCAACACCATAGCACAGTCGCTGGCCTCTAATCGCTCCAACAGCGTAGGTGTCCTGGTCTCCCAGCTCGATGGTCCCTTCTACGGCCCACTGATGCGGGAGATCGAATCTGTACTACGTTCGGCCAATAAGCATGTGATCATCGCCGCCGGTCACAGCGATGCCGCCCAGGAGAAAGAAGCGGTGGAGTTTCTACTCTCCCGTGGCTGCGATGCGCTAATTGTGGATGCCGAAATTGTTACCAACGACTACCTGAGAAAGCTGTGCCAGGGCAAGACCCCTGTGGTACTGATCAACCGTCACGTTGAGGGGATAGCGGATCGCTGCGTGCATCTGGACAACCTCAAGGGCGGCCTACTCGCCAGCAGGCATGTGCTGGAGTTTGGCCACAGCCGCATCGCCTATATCTCGGGTCCCCTGTTTAAGCTCGATGCCAGAGAGCGTCTGCAGGGCCACAAGCAGGCGCTGGCCGAGCACGGCCTTGCCTTCGATGAGGCGCTATTCTTCGAGGGTGACTTTCGTGAAGAGGGTGGCTACGAAGGCATGGCGACACTGCTCGATAGCGGTGAGCCGTTTAGCGCCGTGGTGTGCGCCAACGATCAGATGGCCTCGGGTGCCATCGCCCTGTGTCTCGAGCGGGGCCTACGGGTGCCAGAGGAGATCTCCTTCGTGGGCTTCGATGATATCCCCTTCCCGCGCTACATTTCGCCTAAGCTAACCACTGTGTCTAACCCTATCCAGGATATGGGCCACATGGCCGCCAACTGGGTACTCAAAGAGGTGTACGGCCAGAGCGATATCGATTTTAACCACAGATTCGAACCCCAACTGGTGGTGCGTGAGTCGGTGCAGCGGGCACTGGGCTAACTAACACTTAGTTAACTGATACTGGGCTAACTGATACTGAGCTAACAGGTACTGGACTAACAGGCACAGGCCTAGCCAGCACGGCGCTCGCCCAGAAAGATCTATTCTCAATAGCGCTAGCTGCCCCGCAGCTAGCCTGTCCTGTACAGCTGACCGCACCTCAGTCCGTCTAAGCCGCCCTCGATTAAAGCTAAGCCGCTCACGTTTAAAGCCAAACCTGTCTACGCCAGTGTCTGTACGCAGCTGAGTCTGTCCCCAGCTCAGCCTGTCCCCAGCCGAGTCCGTCACGACTAAGCCTCTCGACAACTAATTTGGCCTAGCTCCACTCCCCCACGCGACCCATTTTTGGCAAAAGTCGCCACCACAAATGTAAGCGCTTTCAAAAAATATTTAGGATTAACTCGGCAGAGGAAAATCTAATTATAAAGATAGAATTCAATTAGTTACACAAGACTCCTGGCATAACGCTCGTTATCACGATTCAACATTTTGACAACATTTTTACGACCAGCGGTTGACATAAAAGTATCCAGGTCTTAATTTATGTAAGCGCTTACATTTTGCAATTGCAGGAAAAGTTGTATGCAAAGCGGTAAGCTTTACATCAATAGCGTCCCTTGGCAGCCAAGGGTCTCTGGGAGAGGAACCTGATGCGACAATTAGAATTTAAAAGAACAAAGCTAGCCACCAAGATCTCACTGGTGCTGGGTCTGCTGTCTGCCCTACCCGCCGTTGCCGAAGAGGCCCCTGTGGTCGATGGCGATATCGAAGTTATCCAAGTCACCGGCGTGCGCGGCTCACAGGCTAAGGCCATGGACCTCAAACGTCAGTCTGCCGGGGTGGTCGATGCGATCTCTGCCGAAGATATCGGTAAATTCCCCGATACTAACCTGGCCGAATCGCTGCAACGTATCTCTGGCGTGTCTATCGACCGTGTCAACGGCGAAGGCAGTAAGGTGACGGTACGTGGCTTTGGCCCCGATTTTAACCTGGTGCTGCTCAACAACCGCACCATGCCGACCGCCCAGGTGGCCGGCGAGTCTACCCGCTCATTTGAGTTTGCCAACCTGGCCTCCGACGCGATCAGCGGCGTCGAGGTATACAAGACAGGCAAGGCCGATATCAGCTCGGGTGGCATAGGCTCCACCATCAACATCCGTACCGCCCGCCCCTTCGACACCCGCGACCTGGTCGCCACTGTGGGGGTTAAAGCCCACCACGACAGCAGCGTAGAAGATGGCAGCTCGGTCACCCCAGAGATCTCAGGGATCTTCAGCAACACCTTCATGGACGATTCACTGGGTTTTGGTGTATCCGCCTCATACCAGAAGCGTGACAACAACACCAAGCGCGCCACCATAGACGGTTGGCGCCAGAATATCGATGGCGAGCTCAACCCTAATGCCGTGGTAGTTAACGAAAACCAAAACCCATATGGCAACACCTTCTACGCCCGTAACATAGGCTTTGCCAGCCAGGACACAGAGCGCGAACGCACCAACGCCCAGGCGGTGTTTCAATATGCGGCTAACGACGACCTGGAGATGACCCTGGACTACACCTACTCTAAGCTGTCGGATGTCTCTAATGCCGATACCTGGGGCTTGTGGTTCTCAGGCCCGGGTAACGCCACTAACGCCCATATCAACGAGCATGGCACCTTCGACTATGTGACCGAAGTGGGCGGCGACTACTCGAGCACCATGCAACAAAATGCCTCGGACAACATCAATAAGTCGCTGGGCTTTAACCTCAAGTGGCAGGCGAGCGATAACCTTGAACTGAGATTCGATGCCCACGATTCAAGCGCCACCGCCGAGGGCACCCTAGGCAATAGCGCCGATAACAAGTTCTTCATCCTGGGCGCGCTTAACATTGCCGACAAGACCTATGATGCAACTGGCACTGAGATCCCGCTGCTTGATGCTAACTATGGCACGCTCAACCCAAACGGAGAGCCGCACCTGCTCCCCGAGCACTACGCCTCGCTATTTGCCGGGGTACGCGCCGGTCGCAACGAAACCGACGTTAACCAGTATCAGTTTGACGGCCGCTGGATAAACGAGAACAACGACGCCCTCTCCTCTATCGATTTCGGACTCTCGTTCACCTCGATGGAAACCCGTGCACAAGGCTCTTACACCGGCCCTATCAGCGCAGGCTGGTACGGCAACATGGGGCTGTGGAAAGACGACGTTAGCTACGTTGGCCTTGGGTCTGACTTCCTGTCTGACTTCTCGGGTGGTGGCAGCGACATGCTGATCCCTTACTACTACACCTATGATCAGCAGGCCGCCATGGAAAAGGCCGAGGCACTTTACGACGTAGAGTACGTATCGGCTCCTTGGCAAGATGATCACCTGATCAAAGAAGACACCACAGCCGCCTATATTCAGGTCAACATCGAGAGTGAGTTCAACAGCATGCCGCTGAGTATCGTGGCCGGCCTGCGCTACGAGCAAACCGATGTGACCGCAAGCTCTATGCAGCAGGAAGCCCAGAAGCTGGTGTGGCTCAACCCCACCGAGTGGCAAACCGTCTATGCCGATGACTTCAGCTACAGCCATGAAACCCATGACTACAAGGAGTTCCTGCCAAATCTGGATATCAACCTGGAAGTGGTCGAGGACGTGATTGCACGCTTCAGTTATAGCCGCACCATCAGCCGTCCAACCCTAGGGTCGATGCGCGCCACGACGGCACTGACGCCGATTCCTAAGGTGGGCTCACGCACAGGTTTTGCCGGTAACCCTGCCCTGAAGCCATTTAGCTCGCACAACATTGATCTGTCAGTGGAATACTACTACGACAGTGCCAGCTATGTGTCGGTGGGTTACTTCAACAAGGAAGTAGAAAACTTCCTGATGAACACCATAGACACGGTAGAGTATGACCATCTGCGCGACCCATACCTAGGTGCCGCCGCCGAGCAGGCCCGCGCCGAGCTGATTGCCAACAATGAGACCCCAAGCGATGAAGCCGTGTTCCAGTGGCTTATCGACAACGGTTATGGCAATGCCGAGGGGCGTGTCCCTCAGGCGGGTGGTGACCCAGTGGCCGAATGGAACATCAGCAAGCCGAACAACGTCGAAGATCTCAATATCAACGGCTTCGAGTTTGCGTGGCAGCACTGGTTCTGGGATACCGGCTTTGGTTTTGCCGCCAACTACACCCTGGTGGATGGCGATACCGAGTACGATGTTGAGCGTGTCGACGAGCAGTTTGCCCTGCCCGGCCTGTCAGATTCAGCCAACTTCTCAGTTTTCTATGAGAACTACGGCCTGCAGGCTCGTATGGCCTACAACTGGCGCGACACCTTCCTGTCGGGCATGGGCCAGGCGGAAGCCGGTGGACCAGCCCCTCAGTTCACCGAGGCCTATGGTCAGCTGGACATCAGCGTGAGCTACCAGCTCACCGACAACCTGTCCATCTTCGCCGAAGGCATCAACGTGCTTGAGCAGGAAAAACGTGTCTACGGCCGCTACGAGGAACAGATGCTGCTGGCTCAGCAAAACGCTGCCCGTTACGCCATTGGCGCACGGTACAGCTTCTAAGCTCATACAACAACTGAGCCTATCCTGCTCCTTAAGGTAGGCTCCAAAACAACACACAACGATGTAACCCCTTTAGGTCATAGACAAGGATAAGGTCTTTTGCCGCGGTCCCCACCGCGGCCTTTTTTTGTTTAAAGAAAAGCAAAAAGTCTCAGCGGGAAGCGGGAAGCGGGAAGCGGGAAGCGGGAAGCGATGCAGAGTCTGCACACCAAAATAGCGGCAATTAACGGAAAAATGCTTGTTACCTTCAGGGAAAATCAGCATTCCTTCGCACCATTTTTACAGCACCAAGCCAACCTAACCTATTGATATAAAATCTATTCACATTTTCGCAGGAGAAATGACACTATCTAAGTGTTACTCTTGAACGCAAGGCACTAGTACAATTGACGCCTTGACGAGTTGGCTGTGCCCATCACTTTTCTCATCAGTCTTTGTCTAGGGTTATTCTCACATTTTTCATTTCAACGACGTATTCACAACGCCCATCGGCTAAATAATTGCCGCATTTGAAAAATTTGTTCTCCCAAAATATTTTTTCCGGATTCCACATTCGCTTGTTGTTGAAAACAGAGGTGGGCGGCGTATCTGACTTTTCATCACCAGTCTTCTTGTTCGTTGCCTTTGACTTTTGCAGCCTCTCAAGTTCAGATTTAGCATTTAAATACTCAGCCTGGGCACGCTCTGCTTTTATTTTTAGCGCATGGACTCGATTTTCTAACTGCTCGATTTCTGAGTCAGCAGCGCCAATAGCAGACAAAGGAAACAGAAAAACACACAAAAATGTAAACTTTATTTTCATCATTACCCCCACCATTAGGCCAGCAACATAGGCAAACTTATGACTGTGTATTTTGTTCGATGGCCGAAAATCCATACTAACAAAGTGCAAGTGTCAGGCCTTTTCAACAAGCACTGCGACTAACGCCGCAACGAACGAGTAGCCCCACTGTTATACACCTGTCTCTGCCACCATGACAGAGACAAGCACACCTTTTGAGTCAACTTGCTCCAGATGCCTAAAGCCGAATTGGGTATATAAGCCACCAGACAAGTCTTCGGTTTGCAGGTACAGCATAACGATACCCGCCCTGCGCGCTTGCCTAAGTACTTCTTTCACGAGCGCCGATGCCACTCCCTGACCACGAGACTGCTCGCGGACGTAGACACCACCGAGCCAGAACTCATACTCAGGAAACATCTCCATTTCGCGGATTTTCAACTCTGCCGCCCCCACCAGCTCACCTTTTTGCTTGGCGAGCACTATCATAGGCGCCCCAAGACGACAGGTAGCAGATGAGACATTCTCACGAACAAACTGGAAGGAGTGACGGCCAGACGCACGACACCACTGGTCGTAATACCACTGAGCAACCGTATCGGCAGCGGATGGATCATCCGCAAGAAGACAAAATTCCATTTAATCCCTTAAAGCGTCAAACGCCTTACTAATGGGCGTACAAATGCTTGGCTAAAATTGGCGACGAAGGAGCGCAAGCCAAGCGTTTTGCGTCCCTACCATAATGGCCTTGTATGGTTAATCCTGTTCCATTTTAGGGTAAATTGGAGGCCCACCCTCAATGGCCGTTGAGGGTCTTTATGCAGTAGCTCGATTGAATGGCGGCTCCTCTTACGAGAGA
>NZ_JAKIKY010000021.1 GCF_023349185.1 Shewanella aquimarina
AGAAGTATACGTACTGTCAAAAGAAGAAGGTGGTCGTCACACTCCATTCTTCAAGGGCTACCGTCCACAGTTCTACTTCCGTACAACTGACGTAACCGGTACTATCGAGCTACCAGAAGGCGTTGAAATGGTAATGCCTGGTGACAACATCAAGATGGTTGTTACCCTAATCTGCCCAATCGCGATGGACGAAGGTCTACGTTTCGCTATCCGTGAAGGTGGCCGTACAGTTGGTGCTGGTGTTGTTGCTAAGATCATCGCTTAATCGCGTTTGATTTTATAAACACACTGAAAAAGGCAGCTTAAGCTGCCTTTTTTATTGCCTGTAATTTATTCGGTAGATGAGGCTAGCTTTTCTGATCGGGATAAGTATAATACTCGCCACTTTGAGAGTTAGCGCAACACTGCTGTTAATTCGTCCAATGGGCTTGATCTCCAGCTTGAGATCAGTATAATAGCCCCTCGCCTTAACCATTAGGCGAAGTTTGTCGGTTCTCGAAACCGACGTAAAATAATACAGCGACTCCGATTTGGAGTCGAACGGTTAAATCATCTCGCTCTGCTTTTCCAGTAAGGAAGAAGCTAGAGGGTGATTTTTTATGTGTCCATTTTAGGAGCTCTGGTCAATGCAGAACCAAAGAATCCGTATCCGCCTGAAAGGATTTGATCATCGTCTGATCGATCAGTCTACAGCGGAAATCGTTGAAACTGCTAAGCGCACAGGCGCCCAGGTACGTGGTCCAATCCCACTACCAACGCGTAAAGAGCGTTATACCGTTTTGATCTCTCCACACGTTAATAAAGATGCGCGTGATCAGTACGAACTTCGTACTCATAAGCGTCTTGTTGACATCGTAGAGCCGACTGAAAAGACTGTAGATGCACTTATGCGTCTAGATCTTGCGGCAGGTGTTGACGTTCAAATTAGCTTAGGTTAATTGAGATCCTTAGAAGAGGTTTGAGAGATGGCTATCGGTCTTATCGGTCGTAAAGTAGGTATGACTCGCATCTTCACTGAAGATGGTGCGTCAATACCTGTAACAGTAATTGAAATTGCAGCTAACCGCGTTGCTCAAGTGAAAACTTTAGAAACTGACGGTTACCGTGCACTTCAGGTTACTACTGGTACCAAAAAAGCTAATCGCATCACTAAACCAGAAGCAGGTCACTTTGCTAAGGCTGGCGTTGAAGCTGGTCGTGGTTTGTGGGAAATGCGTCTGGCTGACGGTGAAGGCGAAGGCATCGAAGTAGGTGCTGAGCTTAATGTTGATATCTTCGCTGACGTAGCGAAAGTTGATGTTACTGGTCAATCAAAGGGTAAAGGTTTCCAAGGCGGTATCAAGCGTTGGAACTTCCGTACTCAAGATGCAACACACGGTAACTCATTGGCACATAGAGCTAACGGTTCTATCGGTCAAAACCAAACACCTGGTCGCGTTTTCAAAGGTAAGAAAATGTCTGGCCACATGGGTGCAGAGCGTGTTACTACCCAGAATCTAGACGTTGTACGTGTAGATGCTGAGCGTAACCTGCTATTGGTTAAGGGTGCAGTTCCAGGCGCTACTAATGGCGACCTGATCATCAAGCCTGCCGTTAAAGCTTAGGTCTGAGGAGATAGTAATGGAATTGGTATTGAAAGACGCACAGAGTGCTCTTGAAGTTTCCGAAACTACCTTCGGCCGTGACTTTAATGAAGCACTGGTTCATCAGGTAGTTGTAGCATATGCTGCAAACGCGCGTCAGGGTACTCGTGCTCAAAAGACTCGCGCAGAAGTAACTGGCTCTGGCAAAAAGCCATGGCGCCAAAAAGGTACTGGCCGTGCTCGTGCTGGTACTGTTAAAGGCCCAATCTGGCGTGGCGGTGGCGTATCTTTCGCTGCTAAAACCCAAGATCACAGCCAAAAAGTTAACAAGAAGATGTACCGCGGAGCGCTTAAGAGCATTCTGTCTGAATTAGTACGTCAAGATCGTCTTGTTGTTGTTGAGTCATTCGGTGTTGAAGCTCCTAAGACTAAAGAGTTGAAGGCTAAGCTGAAAGACATGAAGCTGGAAGACGTATTAATTGTGACTCCAGAGATTGACGAGAACTTGTTCTTAGCTGCACGCAACCTGTACAAAGTTGACGTTCGCGACGTTGCTGGTATCGATCCAGTAAGCCTAATCGCGTTCGAAAAAGTACTGGTTACTGCCGATGCTGTTAAGCAAATCGAGGAGATGCTGGGATGATAAGCGAAGAACGTTTGCTAAAAGTTATTCTAGCGCCACACATCTCTGAAAAGAGTACTGTTTGCGCTGAAAATAACAACACGGTCGTTTTCCGTGTAGCTATCGATGCGACTAAAGCTGAAATTAAAGCTGCAGTAGCTAAGTTGTTCGAAGTTGAAGTAGATTCAGTTCGCACTCTAGTTAACAAAGGTAAGACTAAGCGTCACGGTGCCCGTACTGGCCGTCGTAGCGATTGGAAAAAAGCCTATGTGACTTTAGCTGCTGGTGCTGACATCGATTTCGTCGGCGCTGAGTAAGCAAAGGAGAATTATCATGGCAGTTATTAAGTGTAAGCCAACCTCTGCTGGTCGTCGCCACGTTGTTAAAGTGGTAAACAGCGATCTGCATAAGGGTAAACCCTTTGCTGGCCTGTTGGCGAAAAAAGCTAAGAGCGGTGGCCGTAACAACACCGGTCGTATCACTGTTCGTCACGTAGGTGGTGGACACAAGCAGCACTACCGTATTGTTGACTTCAAGCGCAACAAAGACGGTATCCCTGCTAAGGTAGAGCGTTTGGAGTATGATCCAAACCGTACCGCTAACATCGCACTTGTTTTGTATGCTGATGGTGAGCGTCGTTATATCCTTGCTGCTAAAGGCATGCAAGCTGGTGATCAGATCCAGTCTGGTATCGATGCTGAAATCAAAGTGGGTAACGCTTTGCCATTACGCAACATCCCAGTAGGTAGCGTTGTTCACGCAGTTGAAATGAAGCCTGGTAAAGGTGCTCAGCTAGCGCGTTCAGCTGGTACTTATGTACAAGTTGTAGCTCGTGATGGTGCATACGCAACTCTACGTCTTCGCTCTGGCGAAATGCGTAAAGTTCCAGTAGATTGCCGCGCGACATTAGGTGAAGTTGGTAATGCCGAGCATATGCTACGCCAGTTGGGTAAAGCAGGTGCTAAGCGCTGGAGAGGCGTACGCCCAACAGTTCGTGGTGTTGCAATGAACCCAGTAGACCATCCACATGGTGGTGGTGAAGGCCGTACTTCTGGTGGCCGTCACCCAGTTTCTCCATGGGGTGTCCCAACTAAGGGTTATAAGACCCGTAGTAACAAACGCACCGACAAGTACATCGTACGTCGTCGTAACAAAAAGTAAGAGGATTCGCCATGCCACGTTCTCTCAAGAAAGGTCCATTCATTGACCTACACTTGCTGAAGAAGGTAGAGAAAGCGATGGAAGCGGGTGACAAGAAGCCTATCAAGACTTGGTCTCGCCGCTCAATGATCATTCCTAACATGATTGGATTGACCATCGCTGTCCATAATGGTCGTCAGCACGTACCTGTGTTCGTAACTGACGAGATGATCGGCCACAAGCTTGGTGAATTTTCACCAACTCGCACTTATCGCGGCCATGCTGCTGATAAGAAAGCGAAGAAGCGTTAATACGGGAGACTCGAGATGGAAGTTTTAGCTAAACATCGTTTTGCCCGTACGTCGCCTCAAAAGTGTCGTTTGGTTGCAGATCAAATTCGTGGACTGCCTGTTGCTAAGGCTCTTGAAATTTTGACTTTCAGCCCTAAGAAAGCAGCTGTACTTGTTAAGAAAGTACTAGACTCTGCTATCGCTAATGCTGAGCACAACGAAGGTGCTGACATTGACGAGCTGAAAGTTGGAAAAGTCTTTGTAGACGAGGGTCCAACTATGAAACGTATCATGCCACGTGCTAAAGGCCGTGCTGATCGTATTATCAAGCGTACCAGCCACATCACTGTGGTTGTGTCAGATCGCTAGGAGTTAGCAATGGGACAGAAAGTACATCCTAATGGTATCCGTCTGGGTATCACTAAGCCTTGGATCTCGACTTGGTACGCTGATAAATCAGATTATGCCAACAATCTGAGCAGCGACTGGGAAGTGCGCAAGTTTCTAGAAAAGAAGCTTAAGCAAGCCTCAGTTTCTAAGATTGTTATCGAGCGTCCAGCTAAGAGTGTTCGCGTTACTATTCACACTGCCCGTCCAGGTGTTGTGATCGGTAAGAAAGGCGAAGATGTTGAAAAGCTGCGCAACGAAGTTGCCAAGTTGACTGGTATTCCAGCTCAAATCAACATCGCTGAAATCCGTAAGCCAGAGCTAGATGCGAAGCTGGTTGCCGAAGGCATCGCTTCTCAGCTAGAGCGTCGTGTAATGTTCCGTCGTGCTATGAAGCGTGCGGTACAGAACGCTATGCGTCTAGGTGCTAAGGGTATCAAAGTTGAAGTGAGCGGCCGTTTAGGCGGTGCTGAGATTGCGCGTTCAGAGTGGTATCGTGAAGGTCGTGTGCCTCTACATACACTGCGTGCTGATATCGACTATTCTACTGCAGAAAGTCACACTCAATACGGTGTGATCGGCGTTAAAGTTTGGGTCTTCAAAGGTGAAGTTCTAGACGGCGTTGTACCTGCGCTAGAAGAGCCGAAACAGCAGCCGAAGCGTAAGCCTCGCGGTAAATAGGAGAGCTGGCAATGCTGCAACCAAAACGAATGAAGTTTCGTAAAATGTTCAAAGGCCGTAACCGCGGTCTGGCGAACGGCACTGAAGTAAGCTTCGGTGAGTTCGGTTTGAAAGCTGTTGGACGTGGCCGTCTGACTGCTCGTCAAATCGAATCTGCGCGTCGTGCTATGACACGTCACATTAAACGTCAAGGTCAAATTTGGATCCGCGTTTTCCCTGATAAGCCAATCACCTCTAAGCCTCTTGAAGTGCGTATGGGTAAAGGTAAGGGTAACGTTGAATACTGGGTTTGCCAGATTCAACCTGGTAAGGTTCTTTACGAGATGAATGGTGTATCAGAAGAGCTAGCGCGTGAAGCGTTTACTCTAGCTGCGGCCAAGCTTCCAATTAAGACTACCTTCGTAACTAAGACGGTGATGTAATGAAAGCGAGCGAACTAACTCAGAAGAGCGTTGAAGAACTGAACGCTGAACTGCTTGGTCTGCTGCGTGAGCAGTTTAATCTGCGTATGCAACACGCCACTGGTCAGTTGACTCAGACTCACCAGCTCAAAATCGTGCGTCGTAACATTGCGCGCGTTAAGACCATTATTACTTCTAAGGCGGGTGCATAATGACTGATAAAATCCGTACTTTGCAAGGTCGTGTACTTAGCAACAAGATGGACAAGTCTATCACTGTAGCTATTGAGCGTAAGGTTAAGCACCCTCTATACGGGAAGTTTATCAAGCGCACTACTAAGATCCATGCACATGACGAAACAAATCAGTGTAATGCTGGCGATATCGTGACTATTCGCGAATGCCGTCCGCTGTCTAAGACTAAGTCTTGGACTCTGGTTGAAGTAGTATCAAAAGCCTAATTTTATTAGGTGATTAGCGAAACGGCTCCTAGATTTGGGGCCGTTTTTATTTTTAATACTATCTATTCCTATTTTGCGGTGTTATACTTGCGCGCCATTTTAGACGTTATTTGGTCTAGAATGGTTTAAAAATGCCCCAAATTTGGGATTAGTGAAGTAACGATAGCGGAGCACTTAAAATGATCCAAATGCAATCGACTCTAGAAGTCGCCTGTAACAGTGGCGCTCGTAGAGTTCAGTGTATTAAGGTCTTGGGTGGCTCTCATCGTCGTTATGCCGGTATCGGCGACGTCATCAAGGTTTCTGTAAAAGAAGCAATTCCTCGCGGTAAAGCGAAGAAAGGTGACGTGTATAACGCGGTGGTAGTCCGTACTAAGAAAGGCGTACGTCGTCCAGATGGTTCTGTCATTCGCTTCGATCGCAATGCAGCGGTATTGCTAAACGCAAACCTTGCACCGATTGGTACTCGTATCTTTGGACCAGTGACGCGTGAACTGCGTACAGAACAATTTATGAAAATTGTTTCTCTGGCACCAGAAGTACTGTAAGGAGCTTCAAAATGGCAGCTAAAATCCGTCGTGAAGACGAAGTAATTGTACTAGCAGGTAAAGACAAGGGTAAGCGCGGTAAAGTTACCCGAGTACTACCTACTGGTAAGTTAATTGTAGAAGGCATCAATCTGATCAAGAAGCACCAGAAGCCTAACCCACAAATGGGTGTGACTGGTGGTATCGTTGAGAAAGAAGCGCCAATACAAGCATCAAATGTAGCGATTTTCAACTCTGCCACTGGCAAAGCTGATCGCGTTGGTTTCCGATTTGAAGACGGTAAAAAAGTCCGTTTCTTTAAGTCGAACAGTGAACTCGTTAAGTAATTGGAGTAAACGATGGCGAAACTGCATGATAAATATAAAGAGACTGTTATCGCTGAGCTTTCTAAGAAGTTCGGTTATACCAGTGTCATGCAAGTCCCTCGGATTGAGAAAATCACCCTTAACATGGGTGTTGGCGAAGCTGTAGCAGATAAGAAGGTTATGGAGCACGCGCTTCGTGACATGACTGCTATCGCTGGTCAAAAGCCAGTTGTAACTGTTGCTCGTAAATCAGTTGCTGGTTTTAAAATCCGTGATGGCTACCCGATTGGCTGCAAGGTAACCCTACGTGGTGAACGTATGTGGGAATTCCTTGAGCGTTTAGTTGATATCGCAATCCCGCGTATCCGCGACTTCCGTGGTCTGAGCGCTAAGTCGTTCGACGGACGTGGTAACTACGCAATGGGTGTACGTGAGCAAATCATCTTCCCGGAAATCGATTACGATAAGATCGATAAGATCCGCGGTATGGATATTGTTATCACTACTACTGCGAAGAATGACGAAGAAGGCCGTGCTTTATTAGACGCCTTTAACTTCCCATTCAAGAAATAAGGGTAGCGAAATGGCAAAAAGTTCAATGAAAGCACGTGAAGCAAAACGTGCCAAGCTCGTGGCTAAGTATGCTGAAAAGCGTCTAGCTCTTAAGGCTATCATTAGCAATCCAACTACTTCTGATGAAGATCGTTGGGATGCAGTTCTTAAGCTGCAAGGTCTACCACGTGACTCAAGTTCTGCGCGTCAGCGCAATCGTTGTAGTCAAACTGGTCGCCCACATGGTTTCCTGCGCAAGTTCGGCCTGAGCCGTATCAAGCTGCGTGAAGCTACCATGCGTGGTGAAGTTCCTGGTCTGCGTAAGGCCAGCTGGTAATACTTGTCACGGAGTAAGCTAATATGAGCATGCAAGATCCAATTGCGGATATGTTAACTCGCATTCGTAACGGCCAAGCTGCTAACAAAGTATCAGTATCTATGCCTTCTGCTAAGCTGAAAGTTGCTATCGCACAGACGCTTAAAGAAGAAGGTTATATTACTGACTACGCCGTAGCAGGCGAAGCCAAGCCGGTTCTGGAAATCACTTTGAAGTATTTCCAAGGCCAACCAGTCGTTGAGACTATCCAGCGCGTAAGTCGTCCTGGTCTTCGTATTTACAAAGGTAAAAACGATCTACCAAAGGTGATGGGCGGTCTGGGTGTCGCAATCGTGTCCACTTCTAAAGGTTTGATGACTGATCGTGCCGCCCGCCAACAAGGCATGGGTGGAGAAGTTATCTGCTACGTAGCATAAGGAGCTAGCAATGTCTCGTGTCGCAAAAGCACCAGTCGCTATCCCTGCAGGCGTAGAAGTGACTTTAAACGAACAAACTATCACCGTAAAAGGTTCTAAAGGTAGTTTGACTCGAGTAATTAACGCTGACGTTTCTGTTGTTGTTGAAAACAACGAAATCAAGTGTTCTCCAGCTGAAGGCGTAACTAGCGCTGCACAAGCTGGTACAGCTCGAGCACTAATCAACAACATGGTTGTTGGTGTTAACGAAGGTTTCGAAAGAAAGCTGACTCTAGTTGGTGTTGGTTACCGTGCAAAAGTTGCCGGTAACGGTATCGACCTGACTCTAGGTTTCTCTCACCCTCTAGTTCACCAGCTTCCAGACGGCGTAACTGCTGAGTGTCCTTCACAGACTGAAATCGTACTTAAGGGTACTGATAAGCAGCTTGTTGGTCAGGTTGCAGCAGAAATTCGTGGCTACCGTCCACCAGAGCCTTACAAAGGCAAGGGTGTTCGCTATGCTGATGAACAAGTACGCCGTAAAGAGGCTAAGAAGAAGTAGGTAACGCGATATGGATAAGAAAACATCTCGCTTACGCCGCGCGACTCGCGCCCGTAAGAAGATCCAAGAGCTGGGCGTTAACCGTCTGGTTGTACATCGTACACCACGTCACACATACGCACAGGTTATTGATGCCAACGCGCAAGTTGTGGCGGCAGCTTCTACTGCTGAAAAAGCGGTATCAGAGCAGCTTAAATACACAGGTAACGTAGAAGCAGCTAAAGCGGTAGGTAAGACTATTGCTGAGCGTGCTATCGAGAAAGGCGTAACTGTAGTTGCATTCGATCGTTCCGGCTTTAAGTATCACGGACGCGTAGCTGCCCTGGCAGACGCTGCTCGTGAAGCTGGCCTACAGTTCTAAGGAATGATTAAAAATGGCTAAATTTGAAGCTCCACAAAAAGACGATCTGCAAGAGAAGTTAGTTGCAGTAAATCGTGTTTCTAAAGTAGTTAAAGGCGGACGTATCTTTAGCTTCACTGCACTGACTGTAGTGGGTGACGGTAACGGTAAAGTCGGCTATGGCTATGGTAAAGCGCGTGAAGTACCTGCTGCAATCCAGAAAGCAATGGAAAAGGCTCGCCGTAACATTGTTTCTGTTGAACTTGTAAATGGTACTTTGCACCACCCTGTTAAGGGCCGTCACACTGGTTCGCGTGTTTACATGCAACCAGCTTCTGAAGGTACTGGTATTATTGCCGGTGGTGCGATGCGTGCCGTATTGGAAGTAGCAGGCGTTCATAACGTACTGTCGAAAGCATACGGTTCTACTAACCCGATCAACATCGTTCGCGCAACTGTAGACGCGTTGGTGCACATGAAGTCACCAGCACAAATTGCAGCTAAGCGTGGCCTGAATGTTGATGAAATTCGAGGTTAAGCACCATGGCTACTAAAACATTAAAAGTAACTCAGACTAAGAGTTCAATTGGACGTTTGCCTAAGCATCGTGCCACTTTGACTGGTCTAGGTCTACGCCGTATTAATCACACCGTTGAGCTGGAAGATACTCCTGCTGTTCGCGGTATGATTAACAAGGTTTACTACATGGTTAAGGTGGAGGATTAATCAATGAAATTGAATACTCTATCACCTGCTGCAGGTGCAAAATCAGCTGCTAAGCGTGTAGGTCGCGGTATCGGTTCTGGCCTAGGTAAGACTGCTGGTCGCGGTCACAAGGGTCAGAAGTCACGTTCAGGTGGCGGTGTTCGCGTCGGTTTCGAAGGTGGTCAAATGCCACTTAAGATCCGTTTGCCTAAGTTTGGTTTTACTTCGCGTAAAGCGATGGTAACTGCCGAAATTCGTGTAAGCGAACTGGCTAAAGTTAACGGTGATGTTGTCGACTTGAATGCACTGAAAGATGCGAATCTTGTTACTCGCAACATACAGTTTGCTAAAGTCGTTCTTTCAGGTACCATTGAACGCCCAGTGACCGTTAAAGGTCTTAAGGTAACCAAAGGTGCACGTGCAGCTATCGAAGCTGCCGGCGGAAAGATCGAGGAATAATACGTCGATGGCAAAACCAGGACTTGATTTAAAAAGCGCGAAGGGCGGTTTATCGGAATTGAAAACCCGCCTACTGTTCGTGATTGGTGCGATTATCGTCTTTAGAGCCGGTTCGTTCGTACCAATTCCTGGTATTGACGCAGCTGTATTAGCAGAGCTGTTTAATCAGCAGAAGGGTACCATCTTAGGCATGTTTAACATGTTCTCTGGTGGCGCCCTTGAACGTGCTTCTATCTTTGCTCTTGGTATCATGCCGTACATTTCGGCATCGATTATCATGCAGCTATTGACTGTGGTACATCCTGCACTGGCCGAACTGAAGAAGGAAGGCGAGTCAGGACGTAAGAAGATCAGTCAGTATACACGATATGGCACACTGGTCTTGGGTACATTCCAAGCGATCGGTATCGCAACGGGTCTGCCAAACTTGGTTCCTGGTTTAGTTGTAAACCTGGGATTCGGTTTCTACTTCGTTGCAGTAGTGAGTTTGGTCACGGGAACCATGTTCCTGATGTGGCTGGGCGAGCAAATCACCGAACGAGGCATAGGTAACGGTATCTCGATTCTTATTTTCGCAGGTATTGTAGCCGGTCTACCTTCTGCTATCGGCCAAACGGCTGAGCAGGCGCGTCAAGGCGACTTGAACGTACTAGTATTATTGTTGATTGCAGTGATCGTATTTGCTGTGACCTACTTTGTTGTGTTTGTTGAGCGTGGACAACGTCGTATCGTTGTTAACTATGCTAAGCGTCAGCAGGGCCGTAAGGTGTTTGCCGCGCAGAGCACTCACTTACCGCTTAAGGTCAACATGGCAGGTGTGATTCCACCAATCTTTGCGTCAAGCATCATTTTGTTCCCAGGCACACTGGCTCAGTGGTTTGGTCAAAATGAAGGCTTGTCTTGGTTAAGTGATTTTTCACTTGCAGTATCGCCAGGTCAGCCGCTTTACTCATTGTTGTATGCAACAGCGATTATCTTCTTCTGTTTCTTCTACACTGCGTTGGTATTTAACCCACGTGAAACAGCAGACAACCTGAAGAAGAGTGGTGCGTTTATTCCCGGGATCCGTCCTGGAGAACAGACTTCGCGTTATATAGATAAAGTAATGACTCGCCTAACACTGGCCGGTGCATTATATATTACCTTTATCTGTTTAATTCCGGAGTTCATGTTAATCGCGTGGAAAGTACAGTTCTATTTTGGCGGTACTTCACTACTAATTATGGTAGTCGTGATCATGGACTTCATGGCTCAGGTTCAGACCCATATGATGTCACATCAGTATGAGTCTGTGATGAAGAAAGCTAACCTAGTGAATAAAGCGAACTTAGATCGCTTTGGTCGCTAAGTAGCTTTACGGAGTGATGAAATGAAAGTTCGAGCTTCCGTGAAGAAGATCTGCCGTAACTGCAAGATCGTAAAGCGTAGCGGCGTTGTACGCGTTATCTGTGTTGAACCAAAACACAAACAGCGTCAAGGCTAAAAACTTTTTGACCAGCTCAGATTCTGAGCTGGTCAAAATATTATTTGCAAAATCGTCATCTGTCGAGTATCCTACCGGGCTTTTCACAGATGGCCTTTAACTTATGAGGAGTGCATAGTGGCCCGTATCGCTGGCATTAACATTCCTGATCAGAAGCACACAGTCATTGCATTGACTGCTATCTATGGTATTGGACTTACTCGCGCACAACAAATCTGCGCGGCTACTTCAATTGCTGAAGATGCTAAGATCAAGGAATTGAGCGAAGCTCAAATAGACACACTACGCGAAGAAGTTGCTAAATACATTGTAGAAGGTGACTTGCGTCGTGAGATCTCTATGAACATCAAGCGTCTGATGGACCTTGGTTGTTATCGTGGTCTCCGCCACCGTCGTAGCCTGCCCCTTCGTGGGCAACGTACCAAGACCAATGCGCGTACTCGCAAAGGTCCACGTAAGCCAATTAGAAAGTAACGGGAAGGTAAACCAATATGGCTAAAGTTCCGTCACGTTCAACGCGCAAGCGCGTACGTAAACAGGTTGCTGATGGCATGGCTCATATCCATGCATCTTTCAACAACACCATTATCACCATTACAGATCGTCAAGGTAATGCACTTTCTTGGGCAACTTCTGGTGGTTCAGGTTTCCGTGGTTCACGTAAATCTACCCCATTCGCTGCACAGGTAGCTGCTGAGCGCGCAGGTGTTGCTGCTCAGGACTACGGTGTTAAAAACCTTGAAGTTTTCGTGAAGGGTCCAGGTCCAGGACGTGAGTCAGCTATTCGAGCGCTGAACGCGGTTGGTTACAAGATAACCAACATTACCGATGTGACGCCGATCCCTCATAATGGTTGTCGTCCTCCTAAGAAACGTCGCGTGTAATCGCCCCGTTTTTAATAGGATAGTTGGAGAAAGAACATGGCAAGATACTTGGGTCCAAAGCTCAAGCTCACTCGCCGAGAAGGTACTGACCTTTTCCTGAAAAGCGGTGTGAGAGCAATTGATTCGAAGTGTAAGCTTGAAGCTGCACCTGGACAACACGGCGCTCGTAAAGCACGTTTGTCTGAGTACGGCGTTCAGCTGCGCGAAAAACAAAAAGTTCGTCGTACTTATGGTGTGCTTGAAAAGCAATTCCGTAACTACTACAAAGACGCTGCACGTCTAAAAGGTAACACTGGTGAAAACCTGCTTACTCTTTTGGAAACTCGTTTAGATAACGTTGTTTATCGTATGGGTTTTGGTGCTACCCGTGCTGAAGCACGTCAGCTAGTTAGCCATAAGTCAATTATGGTAAACGGCCGCGTTGTTAACATTCCATCATTCAAAGTGTCTGCGAATGATGTAATTAGCGTTCGTGAGAAGTCTCAAAAGCAAGCTCGTATTAAAGCTGCTCTAGAGGTTGCTTCTCAGCGCGAAAAGCCAACATGGGTTGAAGTAGATGCCGCTAAGATGGAAGGTGCTTTCAAGCGTCTGCCAGAGCGTAGCGATTTATCTGCGGATATTAACGAACAGCTGATCGTCGAGCTTTACTCTAAGTAAAGCTAATAAACAAGAGAGGACACAATGCAGGGTTCTGTTACAGAATTTCTTAAACCGCGTCTCGTTGATATCGAGCAGGTTAACCCAACACGTGCCAAGGTTACACTGGAGCCGCTAGAGCGTGGTTTTGGTCATACTTTAGGTAACGCGTTGCGTCGTATCCTATTGTCGTCTATGCCCGGCTGCGCGGTTACCGAAGTCGAGATTGATGGTGTACTGCACGAATACAGCAGCAAGGAAGGCGTACAAGAGGATATCCTAGAGATCCTTCTAAACCTTAAAGGTTTGGCAGTGGTTATCGAGGGTAAAGACGAGGCTATGCTTACTTTAAGCAAGTCAGGCGCAGGCCCTGTTACCGCAGCAGATATCACGCACGATGGTGATGTTACTATTATGAATCCTGATCATGTTATCTGTCATCTGACTGGTAACAATGACATTAGCATGCGTATCCGCGTTGAGCGTGGTCGTGGTTATGTACCAGCTTCGGCTCGTGCACAGACCGAAGACGACGATCGCCCAATTGGCCGTCTGCTAGTGGATTCATCTTTCTCACCTGTCGCGCGTATTGCTTACAATGTTGAAGCAGCACGTGTTGAACAGCGTACTGACTTGGACAAACTCGTTATCGATATGACCACCAACGGTACTATCGATCCTGAGGAAGCGATTCGTCGTTCTGCAACCATCCTGGCTGAACAGCTAGATGCGTTTGTTGAGCTACGTGATGTCACTGAGCCAGAACAGAAAGAAGAGAAACCAGAGTTCGACCCAATTCTGTTGCGTCCTGTCGACGATCTAGAGCTAACTGTACGTTCGGCTAACTGTTTGAAAGCCGAAGCGATTCATTACATCGGAGATCTGGTACAGCGTACTGAGGTTGAGCTACTTAAAACACCTAACTTGGGTAAGAAGTCTCTTACCGAAATTAAGGATGTGTTGGCTTCTCGCGGACTTTCATTAGGTATGCGTCTAGAAAACTGGCCTCCAGCCAGTTTAGCAGACGACCTATAAGTCCTAGTTTGTACAGATTTAGGTAATAAGGATTAGGTCATGCGCCATCGTAAGAGTGGTCGTCAACTAAACCGTAACAGCAGTCATCGTCAAGCTATGTTCCGTAACATGGCAAGCTCATTAGTCCGTCACGAAGTGATCAAGACTACTGTAGCTAAGGCGAAAGAATTGCGTCGCGTAGTTGAACCTCTAATAACACTTGCTAAGAGTGACAGTGTTGCAAACCGTCGTTTGGCATTTGCACGTACTCGCGACGCTGAAGTCGTAGGTAAGTTATTTAATGAATTGGGTCCACGCTACCAGGAACGTCCTGGTGGATACACCCGTATCCTTAAGTGCGGTCTTCGTACTGGTGATAAGGCGCCTATGGCGTATATCGAACTAGTAGGTCGTCCAGAAGCTGCTGAAGCTGTTGAAGAAGCTGCTGAGTAACACTTAAGTTCATTGTAAAAAGCCGGGCATTGCCCGGCTTTTTTATTGCCAAAAATTTCTATTCCACCCAGTCTGCCTTTTTGGCTATCTCCTTTGGTATCGAAAGGTGCCATCTTGCGACGCCGGACAGGCTAAACCGAAAAGTCCCCTTACTGTCACTGACATAGCCAAGTCGGCTGGCTTGCTCACCGGCTAAGAGTCGGTTGATCAGTTTGCCCGCCAGTAGTCCGTGTTCGTAGCCGTTGAGCACATAGCCGCCTAGATTGGCTCTCTTGCCTACCGTGAAGTCCCAGAAACCAAAGTGGGGCACGGGGGCGTGAGCTGCCGTCCAGGCAATGATCTCATCCGAATCCATGTATTCGCCACTCGCTGTGATTAAGGTGTGGTATAGCCCGGTAAATATCCCGTGGTAGCCCGCCTTTTTGGCATCGCGCACCGCCTGTTTCCACTCCTTAGCCGAGTTGGTCAAGGTAAAGGCTATGGTCAGCTTACCTATCTTTATTGGCTTAAAGTCGGGGCTGATAGGGCCGAAGGCCGCCCGTGCGGTCGCGCTATCGTCAGAAAGGATCAGCAGTTTGGTGTCTTCATTACCTGGTAACAGACAGTCGACCAGTAGGAGTGAGCGTTTGAACAATGGTCGCTCGAGTATGCCGGTAAATTGCTGATAGGCTTGTAGTCCATGATCTCTGGGGTTGGTATTGAGGCCGAGAAATACCACTGGAATCTTGGTATCTGCTATGCGCTCGCTAAGCAGCGAGATGGCGTTATCGTCGGCGAGTATGATGATATCTGGCTTATGGCGTTTAACCGCATCCCAGGCTTCTTCAGCGCGTTTGACATAGGTGTCGCGAGGTAGTCGCTTGGAGTCGAGGTAGATCTCCGTCACCTCGCTGGGCTCACTGAGGTTTTCTATTATTGCTCGACGATAGTCCTGCACCCAGGGGTAGCCTTCATGATAGCTGTGAATGAACATCAGCTTGCTGGCCGATACGGGCAGGCAGACCCAGAATAGCAAGAGACAGGCAAGTATGCGCATGGACGGGATTCCCTAAATTATTTCGCCCCAAAGTCTTTTACATAGTTATAGACGATTTTGCGCCAACGTAGAGAACAGGCAATAAAAAAGGCCTCAAAAGAGGCCTTTAGGTATTCGATGTCTGGTTTTAGTAACCGGATTTCTGTGTTGAGTTGTAATCGAGTTTCTCATGGGTCTGACCCATGGCTTCGGCAACTTCTGGCGGCATGTAGTTTTCGTCATGCTTAGCCAAGACTTCAGTTGCTTCTAACTTACCACCTTCAATCAACACACCCTGAGCAACGATACCCTGGCCTTCACGGAAGAGGTCAGGCAGCAGATCGTCGTAGGTCACCATGACTTCGCCACCGGCGGCATCGTGCACGGCGAACTCGACGTGCAGGCTATCGGGATCGCGCACCAAGGAACCTACGGTAACCATGCCACCGACACGGATACGTTGGCCAATTTCAGGTTTAACACCTGTGTCTTTCTTACCGTGAACAATCTCTGTTGGGGTATAGAAAAGGTTCAAGTTCGAGTTGAGCGCATAGAGTAGCAAGGACGCGATGGCGGCGACGCCACCAATTAGGGCGGTTGCTAAGGCGAGTCTTTTCTTACGTCTGGCGTTCACTGTTCTTTACTCCGGTTGGCTTTGAGGCGTTCTTCGCGTTGCATCTTCTTCGATATCTCGGTGAGGATCTTGCGCTTCTGGCGCAGGCTCACCACGATCAAGGTGCCTAGTGCGAAGGCGGTTATGCCGTAAGATAGCCACACATAAAAGGCGTAGCCACCCATGTTAAAAAATTCTGCTAATGAATCGAACTGCATTATTTGACTCCTTCAGCTTGCGCGAGTTCCCTCACCCAGGGACGCATACCGTTTCTGGCAAGGATCTCGGCTCTGAAACGAATAAGCGTGATAGCACCTATCATCAGGCCGAAACCGAAGATGTTGATCAACAGTGGATATAACATCTCAGGCGCCATAGATGACTTTTCGGTGATTTTAATGGTGGCCGGCTGGTGTAGCGAGTTCCACCATTCTACCGAGTACTTGATGATAGGAATGTTAATCACACCCACGATAGCCAGAATACCTGCGGCGCGAGCGGCGAGTACCTTATCCTCAAACGAGGCGTATAGGGATATGACGCCCAGGTAGAGGAATAGCAGTACCAGTTCTGAGGTCAGGCGAGCATCCCATACCCACCAGGTGCCCCACATAGGCTTACCCCAGGCGGCACCCGTGATAAGTGCTATAAAGGTGACGACGGCGCCAATGGGCGCGATGGCAGCAGCGGCCCAGTCGGCTGACTTGATCTGCCACACGAGGCCGATGAAGGCTGAGGTGGCCATGGCCATGTATGCAGACATCGACATAGAAGCTGCGGGTACGTGGATGAAGATGATGCGGTAACTGTCACCCTGTTGGTAATCTACCGGTGCAAACAACAGACCCCAGATTGAACCCACACCAATAAACCCGATTGCAAGGGTCGCAAACCAAGGCAATAGCCTGCCGGATAGGTTATAGGCTTTTTGAGGGTCTGCGTAAGAATGTAGCCATTTCCACATATTAGTTAGTACTCACTCTTAGTGAGGCACCAATTGCAAAAGGTGCCAATATTAACGAACCGACCAGCATAGCGCCTATGATAGCGAGATGGCCGCTGTAGGGTAGATTTAGACCAGCGGCGTCGATGGCGCTGGTTGCGAAAATTAGAACCGGTATATAGAGCGGCAGGATCAACAGACTCAGCAGAACGCCGCCTTTACGTAGGCCTACGGTTAGTGCGACACCGATAGCACCCAGTAAACTCAATACCGGGGTGCCCAGTGCGAGAGTCGCCATCAGCGCGCCATAGCTGTTGGCTTCCAGATGCAGCAGCACGGCCAGCAGTGGAGCAACCAAGATCAGTGGCACGCCCGTCAATAACCAGTGGGCCAGCACCTTGGCCAATACCATGAGTGACAATGGCTGTGGGCTAAGAAGCATCTGTTCCAGGCTGCCATCGGCAAAGTCTGCCTTAAACAGCCGCTCGAGCGATAGCATAGAGGCTAACAGGGCGGCTACCCAGATGATGCCTGGTGCCACGCGAGTCAGTACCTGTGGCTCAGGGCCAATACCTAACGGGAAGAGGGTGACGACCAAGATAAAAAACAGTAAGGGGTTAAAGATGTCACCCTTGTGACGAATCGCAATCTTTAGATCGCGCTTAAGTAGGGTGAAAAACGCTTGGGTGAAACTGATACCTTTATTCATTCACTGCACCTTTAAATAAAGCGGTAATCGAGGCGAATCTTACGGAGAATATCGTCACCGATAATGCTCATGTCTTGGTGGGTGGTCATGATGACACAGCCGCCGTTTTGAGCATGTTGTAAAAACAGGTGTTCCAATTCTTCGACGCCTTTCTTATCGATTGCAGTAAATGGTTCGTCCAGTAGCCAGACCTTACAGTTGGTATGCCAGAGTCGGGCTAAGGCGGTACGACGATGCTGACCCGCCGACAGATGGCCGGCCAAGGCTTCTTCAAATCCAGACAGGTTTACCTTGGCGAGGATCTGGTTGGTTTCGAAATCATCATACCCGCTGATTCTTAAATTGAAGTTAAGATTCTCTTCGGCGGTTAACTCGCTCTTTACACCTGCAAGGTGGCCCAGATACAAAAGATCGTCATTGTATTCGTCGCGGCAGCGAGTAATGTCGGTGCCTTTGTACTTGGCCTCGCCCGCATAGGGACGCGACAGGCCGGCAAGGATCCTCAGTAGGCTGGTTTTACCCGCACCATTGGGGCCTTCGATTTGAACGATCTCACCTGCTTGGATATCAAAGCTCAGCTCGTCGAAGAGAATTCGCTCTTCGCGGATACAAGTCAAGTTATCGGCTGATACCAGTGTTGTTGCTGTTTTTTCTTCTACCACTGAACCCTCTATCTCAAGCCTGATGTAAACATAAGCGATATTAACATAATCCCTTTGAGGGGTTTAGTCTTGCTCTCTGATTAGTGTCAGCAATTTGATATGCTTCCAAAAAGTAAAACCTTTTCCTCATCAAGATTGAACTTTTTCAACAATTGCTAATGTATCAGGTAACACGGGCACCTATAACATGTTGAGCTGTCAAATTCTGATATTAATCACAAAAAGGTGAGATTTATTGAAGTTTGATGTATCCTAGTGCCGCTATATAATAAGTCTGCCCCAGTTTAGGGTGGCATAGAGCTCTGTTAATATTTGCATTAGGAACATTGAACATGAAAAAACTGTTAGCATTGTCTGCAGTGGCTGCATTGACCTTGTCTGCAAACACTTTTGCACAAGAAGGTGAAGCTGTATATAACAAGGCATGCCATGTATGCCACAGTATGGGTGTCGCCGGTGCACCTAAAGCTCATGATGCAGCTGCATGGGAGCCTCGTTTAGCGAAAGGCCTAGACGCACTAGTAGGTAGTGTTAAGACTGGTCTGAACGCTATGCCACCAGGTGGTATGTGCACAGATTGTACCGACGAAGATTACAAGAACGCTATCGAGTTCATGTCTAAGTAATTTGACTTCGTTGATAAAAGCCGACCTTGTGGTCGGTTTTTTTATGCCTGCTTCTCGGTAGGTCGCATTAAAAAGTGATGCTTGAAATAAAGCAGGGGAGCAATAAAAAAGCCGGCTAAATGCCGGCTTTTCTGTTCATGACTGAACCAGGATTATTGTACCAGGGTGTCAATCACCAGCTTGGCGGTTGCGCCCACATCCATAGATTCCAGACGACCCTGCAGATCGCCAGGTTGTGCCTTAACCGACCCATGTTTAGAAAGCACGGCGATCACCTCAACCTGCTTGGCGTCGCTTAGCTTGATATCGCCACCCATGCCAGTGCTGTCATCTAAGGTGATAGATACAGGCAGTGATTTTGCAGATACCTTAGTTGCCGCTAGCGGAACCTTAGGGCCCTGGGTGTTACGGGCAAAGATAAATAGCATGTCGCTACTGCTGACATTCTCTGCCAGCTCAGGTGCGATAGAGACATCTATGGTAACTGTCTTACCTGTAGTGGCGGCCTGCTGATGTGTCGCGTCGTTAGGCATCTCGCCGGTCTCTGCCTGCATTCTCATCTTGGCGCTCTCGATGGCGTTGATGATAGCGCTGCGATCCACATCGCTTCTGTCGCTGTCGAGAATGATCTGCCACGCATCGATGGCCTTCTTATATTGGGCGCTGAAGAAGGCATCCATACCGA
Organism: Shewanella aquimarina; assembly: GCF_023349185.1. GTDB lineage: Bacteria > Pseudomonadota > Gammaproteobacteria > Enterobacterales > Shewanellaceae > Shewanella > Shewanella aquimarina. Next base: position 19,491 of record NZ_JAKIKY010000021.1, read on the forward strand.
CGAGGAGTAGGGTAGATGGGTCTTCAGGATCTAAAGCCAGTGACTGGTCGATAATAGCCTGTACCGCAGGAGTGATTCTCTGGTTTGCCTTGTAGTACATGGCCGTCGCCTTAGGCCCAAGCAGTTCGGCGTGGGTACCTACAAGCTCCATCGCCTTGTCGAATGCTTTTACCGCATCGTCATAACGGTTGGCGCTGATATAGGCATGGCCCAAGCTAAATAGCAGTTGGCTGTTTTCCGGCTCGGCCTGCAGCTGTGATTCCATCATCTGAATACGCTGCGTCATGATCTGGGCGGCATCCATACCTGCGTGTGGATTGTCGGGCACGGCTTTGTCCAGGTTGGCATAGGCGCCTAGGTTGGCATAGAAGTAGCCTGAAACGCCTATGACGACGACAGACATCAGGGTTGGCCAGAGCAGGCTCTTAGGCTTTATCTGACCGACCAAGGATTCATCTTCGCCCTGCTTCATGTCCTGTAGCAAACTGATCTCGAGCTCTTTCTTTAGCGCGTTAAACTCATCTTGATCCAGCAGCTCATCCTCGAGTTCTTTCTCTAGCGTCGCCAGACGATTGTCAAAGAGTTCGAGGTTGGTGGCCCTACGCACACCGGCTTCTTCGGCCTTTAACATCTTTTGCTGGCGGAAGTGTGGAAACCAAATCAGCACTAGGCTGACTAATACAAAAAGCGCAATAAAAATCCAGAGTGTGGTCATTATTTCTTTTTCACATTAGTTGCAGGAATGCGGGGATACCGCGCGATATAGGGATCAGATTATACGTAAAGATTATTCATTGAACAGTAATATAAGGGATTCAAGCCGTTAAATACTGATACTTTTGCACTGGTTCACAGTTCGATTCTATTTTCAAAAATTGGCTGAAACTTAAGTTTCAAACAAGGGTCAGAGCATAAAATCTGTCAGTTTATAACAATTGTAACCCTGCGTTTCTGTTCGCAAGAATGAGACAGGTCACCCAGAATTGTGCGAAAGAGGCAGACAGATACAATAGCAAATACTAAAATGACTCAAATTTTGTACCTTGAGTAGTGTGAATTGCAAACTCTGGTGAATTAGGAGAGGCTAATGCTTCGACTAGTTCTCATATAGGACTGAGGAAACCCCATGATCCCTGAATTAGGTCACTTTTCGTTGATAATAGGATTGGCATTTGCCTTTCTATTGGCCAGCGTTCCCTTAATCGGTGTTGCTCGCAAAGATCAATATCTGGTGCGTTATGCCTGGCCGTTGAGTTACGGCATGTTTTTCTTTATCGCTCTTTCTGTCATCGTCCTAGGTTATAGTTTTGCCGTCGACGATTTCTCTGTCGCCTATGTTGCACACCACTCAAATTCTCAGCTGCCGATCTTCTTCAAGATAGCCGCGGTATGGGGTGGCCACGAAGGTTCATTGCTCTTCTGGGTGTTCGCCTTGTCTGTCTGGACCGCTGCGGTTGCCTTCTTTAGTAAGGGGCTCGAAGAGGTCTTCACAGCGCGTGTACTCTCTATTCTCGCCATGATAGTGATAGGCTTCTCTCTCTTCATGCTGCTGACCTCGAGCCCATTCGAGCGTTTATTCCCAATCCCAATGGAGGGACGCGATCTTAACCCTATGCTGCAGGATGTTGGATTGATATTCCATCCACCTATGTTGTACCTGGGCTATGTTGGTTTCTCGGTGAGCTTTGCCTTCGCCATTGCCGCGCTCATGGGCGGACGTCTGGATTCGGCCTGGGCACGTTGGAGCCGTCCTTGGACACTGGCAGCCTGGATCTTCCTCACTGGCGGTATCTCTCTCGGTTCTTGGTGGGCGTATTACGAACTCGGCTGGGGTGGCTGGTGGTTCTGGGATCCCGTCGAGAACGCCTCATTCATGCCTTGGTTGATCGGTACCGCCTTGCTGCACTCAGTCATCGTGACCGAGAAGCGTGCAACCTTCCGTAACTGGACGGTATTACTGTCTATCTTCGCATTCTCATTGAGTCTCTTGGGTACCTTTATCGTGCGCTCAGGGGTACTGACTTCGGTGCATTCATTCGCGGCGGATCCAAGCCGTGGTATGTTCATCCTATTGCTGCTTGGTCTTGCCATTGGTGGCTCACTGACCCTGTTTGCCTTCCGCGCTAGCGATATGAAGAGCCCGGCGCGCTTCGAGCTGATGTCAAAAGAGACCATGCTCTTGGTCGGTAACATCTTGCTTACCGTAGCCTGTGGTACCGTATTGCTGGGTACGCTTTACCCGCTGCTGATCGATGCCCTGAACATGGGTAAGATCTCTGTAGGCCCACCATACTTCAACGCGGTATTCGTACCGATCGCACTCGTACTATTTGCCTTCATGGGCATAGGTCCTAGCATCCGCTGGAAGCGTGCCAAGGCCGGCGAACTTAAGGCTAAGCTGATGGTGCCTGCTATCGTCTCTGCCGTGATCGGTGTGGCGACACCTTTCCTTGTCGATGGCAAGTTTAATGCTTGGGTGATGTTTGGTATCGGTCTTGCGGTATGGGTGACGGTTTCAACCCTGCGCGCCGCCTACGACATCATGCAGTCTAAAGATGGCCTAAGCCTGGCGCGTATGGGGCGCAGCCAGTTAGGTATGATCATTGCGCACCTAGGTATCGCCGTCTCTGTGGTTGGTGCCACTATGGTTTCTAACTACTCGATCGAGAAGAGTGTTCGCATGGGCCCTGGCATTACCCAGGAGCTGGCGGGCTATAGCTTCCATTATATCGAGACCAAGAATGTTGTCGGCCCTAACTATACCGCCCAGCAGGGGCAGGTCGAAGTGACTAAAGATGGTGAGTTCATCACGCTGCTTAAGCCTGATCGTCGTCAGTACAACGTACGTACCATGGATATGACAGAGGCTGGTATCGATTGGGGACTGTTCCGCGATCTCTATATCACCATGGGCGATCCTATCAGCCGTACCGAGTTTGCCGTACGTCTGAACTATAAGCCATTCGTGCGTTGGTTATGGTTCGGAAGCATCTTTATGATGGTCGGTGGTCTGTTCGCGGCATCGGACAAGCGTTACCGCAGAGCCAAGGCGACCGAAAGTGCCGGCGAAAAAGCCAAACAAGCAAAATTAGCAACCGCATAACTTGAATTGGGGCAAGTATGAAGAAAAGGCTAGTACTCTTTATTCCTTTGATTCTGTTTTTGGTGATGGGAGTGTTCCTCTATAAGGGACTCTTCCTGAATCCACAGCAGCTGGACTCTGCATTAGAAGGAAAGCCGGTACCGGCTTTCCAGTTGCAAAAGCTAGAAGATGCCAATGAGATCATTACCAATGAAAGCATCAAGGGGCAGGTCTCACTGCTGAACGTGTGGGCCACCTGGTGTCCTTCATGTAAGTATGAGCATCCCTATCTGATGCGTTTGGCCAGACAAAACATTTTGCCTATCTATGGCATCAACTATCGTGACGAGCGTGCGATGGCTATCCGTGAGCTGAGCCGCGAAGGGGATCCTTATACCAAGAACATCTTCGACCACGACGGACGTTTAGGTCTGGACCTTGGTGTTTACGGTGCCCCCGAGAGTTATCTGGTGGATCACAACGGTATCATTCGTTTCCGTTATGCCGGTCCTATCGATATGCGTGTCTGGAAAGAGACACTCTATCCTATGATTCAAGAGTTACAGGCACAGGCTAAAGCTGAGGGAGCATCTTAATGAAGACCTTAGTCGGGTTTATTACCGCATTACTGTTATCTTTCTCCCTGGTTGGCGCCGTGATGGCCACCCCGGTGGATACTTATGAGTTTAAGTCGGTAGATAACCAGAAACGAGCGCTGGAACTGGCTCACTCGCTGCGTTGTCCTCAGTGTCAAAACCAGAACCTGATCGATTCTAACTCGCCAGTGGCGCAAGATCTGCGCCTCGAAGTTTATCAAATGGTCGATGCCGGTAAGGGTGACGATGAGATCATCGAGTTCATGACTAGCCGTTACGGTGAGTTCGTACTCTATAAGCCACGTATGGAAGCCAAGACTTACATACTATGGTTAGGTCCAATTGCCTTATTGCTGGTGGGCTTAGTGATCGGCTTTATCTTCGTTAGACAGCAGCGTATCAGTAATGCCGTCGACCAGGAGATCAGCGCCGAGGAGCAAGCCGAGTTGGATAGATTGCTCAAGCGAGACGATAAATGAAGTCAAAATTAGCCACGGCGCTGCTATCGGCAACCATTGCCTTAGGCGGATACGCCGCCAGTGTGCATGCCTATCCCGGAATGCAAAAGAAGCAGGGTGGTGAGGTGCAGTCGAGTGTCGATCTAATCAATGTGCTGCCAAAAGCCTATCCGATCGAGCCTGTGCCATTTAAAGATGCCCAGGGCAAGTCGATCGACTTTAGTCAGTATCGTGGCCAGGTGGTGATGGTGAACATGTGGGCCACCTGGTGTCCTCCTTGTGTGCGTGAGCTGCCGGCTATCGATCGTTTCAAAGGCAAGTTCGATCCAAAACAGTTTCGCGTCCTTCCAATTTCGATCGATATGAACGGCAAGGAGAAGGTCGAACCCTTCTTGGCCTCTCTGGGGATGGATAAGTTCGAGACCTACTATGATCCTCAGCAGCAGCTGGGTGAGGTCTTTCCTCTAGATACGATTCCGGCGACCTTTATTCTCAATCAACAGGGCGAGTTGATCGCCTTCGTCAGAACTTTTGTCGATTGGGATGATGATAAGGCGGTGAAATTGATCGAGAGTTTTATCGCGTCAGAGGTCAAAAAACCGTAAAAGACGGCACTTTTGCCCGTAATTTAAACGAAAAAGATCGCAATTGCCTAAAAGATCGGCATGCGATCTTTTTTTTATAAAAAGCCCTTGCACAAAAGATTTGGCTCCCTATAATGCGCTCCCACTGACACGGCAAACGGCGCTACTTAGCGAAGCGAGTAGGCAAGCTGGTCGAGTCAAGGTAACAAGCGGTTCAAGTTTTTAAGCCGGTGGTTACAGCGCGATAGCGCAGTAATTAACCACTTAAAAATCTTTTGAAAAAAGCGCTTGACGCCGACAGGGAGAAGCGTAGAATACGCATCCCTAAGCCGACGGCCCAGCGCTAACGGCGGCATCCAAAAGTAAGGATGCAATGCTCTTTAACAAGATAAAACAAGAAATCTGTGTGGACACTCACAG
>NZ_JAKIKY010000022.1 GCF_023349185.1 Shewanella aquimarina
GCCTGGTGACAACATCAAGATGGTTGTTACCCTAATCTGCCCAATCGCGATGGACGAAGGTCTACGTTTCGCTATCCGTGAAGGTGGCCGTACAGTTGGTGCTGGTGTTGTAGCTAAGATCATCGCTTAATCGCGTTTGATTTTATAAACACACTGAAAAAGGCAGCTTAGGCTGCCTTTTTTGTTTTAGGTCTCTCAGATATTGTGCTTATCCTTGTGCGGCTTAGCCTTGCTTACTGCGCGGAATAAGAATACAATCTATGGCCGATTTTTGACCCTCTGGGCTTACTGCTTGCTCTGGGAGTAAGTTCGGAGAATGTTAGTGGTGTGGTCTGGGCAATCTCCGCGGTTGCGAGTCTTTAATGCCTGACCATACTTAAGCTCAGGTCGTAGTGAGTAACGGAATTAACCGATGACAACAAATACTGAAAACCAGGGAAACTCTCTGGATATCGTTAAATGGGGCATAGTAGTCGTACTACTAGCGGCCGCCATTATTGCTAATCAGATGTATAGCGAAGCTAGTGTATTAGTTCGTGCTATCGGTGTCGTAGTGGCATTTGCTATAGCAGGTTTTATTGCGCTTCAAACCGAGAAGGGTAAACAAGCGCTGACTTTCGCTCGCGAGTCTCACATTGAAGTGCGTAAAGTGGTATGGCCGACGCGTCAAGAAGCCCTAAACACGACATTTATCGTACTGGCGGCAACAGGCGTACTGGCATTGGTTCTGTGGGGAATGGATGCGGTACTGCTGAGAATTGTTAATTTTATTACGGGCGTATAGGCATTTCGTATGACTGAAGCTAAAAAAAGATGGTATGTGGTTCAGGCCTTTTCGGGTTATGAAGGTCGTGTATGCAAATCATTGCTTGAACACATCAAAATGCACGGCATGGAGCACTACTTTGGCGAGGTACTAGTACCGACCGAAGAAGTTGTCGAGATGCGTGCAGGCCAGCGTCGTAAGAGCGAGCGTAAGTTCTTCCCTGGTTATGTGTTAGTACAGATGGAAATGAACGATGAAAGCTGGCATTTGGTAAAGAGCATCCCTCGTGTGATGGGCTTTATCGGTGGCACCTCTGATCGTCCAGCGCCTATCTCTGATCGCGAAGCAGACGCGATTCTACAGCGTCTACAAGAGACTACAGAGTCTCCGACTCATCGCGTGATGTTTGAGCCTGGTGAAGTGGTTCGCGTTACCGACGGTCCATTTGCCGACTTTAACGGTACCGTTGAAGAGGTCGACTACGAGAAGAACCGCGTTAAGGTGTCTGTAATGATCTTCGGTCGTTCAACACCTGTAGAGCTAGATTTCAGCCAGATCGAAAAAAGCTGATTAAATAAAGCACAAAACGTATTGGAAATGGGTGCGGATTTTTTGTATAATCCGCACCCATTATTTTCGGGGAGCTAATCGGCATGTCGTCGTTAGCGTTTGTACCCAAACTTGAGGAAAATGTCTCATGGCAAAGAAAGTTGATGGTTACATCAAACTACAAGTAGCAGCCGGTGCTGCAAACCCGTCGCCACCAGTTGGTCCTGCATTGGGTCAAAAAGGTGTCAACATCATGGAATTCTGTAAAGCATTCAACGCTCGTACTGAAAAGTTCGAGAAAGGTATGCCAATTCCTGTTGTGATCACTGTTTACACTGATCGCTCTTTCACTTTTGAAACTAAGACTCCACCTGCTTCATTCCTGCTGCTTAAAGCCGCTGGTCTTAAGTCTGGTTCTGGCCGTCCTAACACTGAAAAAGTGGGAACTATCAAGCGTAGCGCTGTCCAGGAAATCGCTGAGACTAAAGCCGCTGATATGACTGGTGCTGACATTGAAGCGATGACTCGCTCAATCGAAGGTACTGCGCGTTCAATGGGTTTGGTAGTAGAGGATTAATATCATGGCAAAGCTAACTAAACGCGCGCGTTTGATCCGCGAAAAAGTAGAAGCGACTAAGAGCTACGACATCAACGAAGCTGTTGCACTACTGAAAGAACTTGCTACTGCTAAGTTCGTTGAAAGTGTTGACGTTGCGGTTAACCTAGGTGTTGACCCACGTAAATCAGACCAAAACGTTCGTGGCGCGACTGTTCTGCCACACGGTACTGGTCGTGAAGTACGTGTTGCTGTGTTTACTCAAGGTGCTAACGCTGACGCCGCTAAAGAAGCCGGTGCTGAGCTAGTTGGTATGGACGAGCTTGCTGCACAAGTTAAAGCTGGTGAAATGAACTTCGACGTTGTTATCGCATCTCCAGATGCAATGCGCGTTGTTGGTCAGTTAGGTCAAATCCTGGGCCCACGTGGTCTGATGCCTAACCCTAAGACTGGCACTGTAACGCCAAACGTTGCTGAAGCTGTTAAGAACGCTAAAGCTGGTCAGGTTCGTTACCGCAACGACAAGAACGGTATCATCCACACTACCATCGGTAAAGTGGACTTCGAACCAGTTCAACTGAAAGAAAACCTAGACGCTCTGCTAGGCGCGCTTATCAAAGCTAAGCCTGCTGCAGCTAAAGGCGTTTTCGTTAAGAAAGTAAGCATCTCTACCACTATGGGTGCAGGTGTTGCGGTTGATCAGAGTACTCTGAACCCAACAGCTTAATTTCTTAGCTTGTTTTACAAGGTGCGGGGATTAGTCTATAATGCGCGCACCTTGTGGGTTGAGGACCGTTTTCACTCGTGGAAATGGTTCACGTCCAAGACCGTAGGTGTTAACCATAAGCGTTAGCTTAATTTCCTACGTAGACGGTGTCGGACCCCAGATAGATTTTATTCTGCCTGGATATTCGCGCCGTAAGTAACTGAGTATTTAATACTTAGTATGGTAATTGCTAGGGACAATCCCTAGATTGAATCCAGGAGTAAAGCCAATGGCATTAAGACTCGAAGACAAAAAAGCGATTGTTGCTGAAGTCAACGAAGCTGCCAAAGGTGCTTTATCTGCAGTTGTTGCCGATTCTCGCGGTGTGACTGTAGGTGATATGACCGGTCTTCGCAAAACCGCTCGTGAAGCTGGTGTTTACGTAAAAGTTGTACGTAACACACTAGTTAAGCGTGCTGTTGAAGGTACTGATTTTGAGTGCCTAGGCGAAACGTTTACTGGTCCTACTTTGATTGCATTCTCTAACGAGCACCCAGGTGCAGCTGCGCGTCTTCTTAAAGATTTCGCTAAAGCGCAAGAGAACTTTGAAATCAAAGCAGCAGCCTTTGAAGGGGAATTAATCCCTGCAAGCGACATTGATCGTTTAGCAAAACTACCAACATACGAAGAGGCACTAGCACAGTTCATGATGACTCTGAAAGAAGCATCTGCTGGCAAGTTCGTTCGTACATTGGCCGCTCTACGCGATCAGAAAGAAGCTGCTTAATTTTACAAGCCGCTTAAATAAATTGAATTCAGTACAATTAGGAATTTTTTGTTATGTCTATCACTAAAGACCAAATCTTAGAAGCCCTTGCAGCTATGTCTGTAATGGAAGTTGTTGAACTAATCGAAGCAATGGAAGAGAAGTTCGGCGTTTCTGCCGCTGCTGCTGTTGTTTCTGGTGGTGCTGATGCAGGCGCTGCTGCTGAAGAGAAGACAGAATTCGACGTAATTCTTGCTTCACACGGCGACAACAAAGTTGCAGTAATTAAAGCTCTTCGTGGCGCTACAGGTCTAGGCCTGAAAGAAGCCAAGGGTATGGCTGAATCAGCTCCAGTAGCTGTTAAAGAAGGCATCTCTAAAGAAGAAGCTGAAGCTCTGAAGAAAGATCTTGAAGAAGCTGGTGCTCAAGTAGAGATCAAGTAAGTTATACTCTAACTTACAACCTCCCGAGTGATCGGGCGGAGGCTGACGGTTTTTTAACCGTCGGCCTTTTTTGCGCTGTAAGCGTAGGCGATTTTTTATTCACCGTTTGTCGCCAGATTTCGCAGTCCCTAGCAGAGATTATTGGTTAGGTTCTTGCTTTCAACGGTGATGGGCAAACGTGCTGTTGCAACTTAGTGTTGTTTCAGTCTTGGTCACATCTCGCAATCAGAGGAAACCCATGGTTTACTCCTATTCTGAAAAGAAGCGTATTCGCAAAGACTTTGGTAAGCGTCCACAAGTGTTGGATATCCCTTACCTGCTGTCAATCCAGTTGGACTCGTTTAAGAAGTTCACCGATCAAGATCCTACAGGTGAGCGTGGTTTAGAAGCCGCTTTCCGTAGCGTTTTTCCCATCAAGAGCTTTTCTGGTAACTCAGAGCTGCAATATGTCAGCTATAAGCTAGGTGAGCCAGTTTTTGATGTGAAAGAGTGTCAAATTCGCGGTGTTACATACTCTGCTCCACTACGCGTTAAACTGCGTATGGTGTTGTATGATCGTGAAGCTGCGCCTGGCACAGTTAAAGACATTAAAGAACAAGAAGTCTACATGGGGGATATCCCTCTGATGACTGAAAACGGTACCTTTGTTATCAATGGTACTGAACGTGTTATCGTTTCTCAGCTACACCGTTCTCCAGGTGTATTCTTCGATCACGACCGTGGTAAGACCCACTCTTCAGGTAAGGTACTTTATAACGCACGTATTATTCCTTACCGTGGCTCATGGTTGGACTTTGAGTTCGATCCTAAAGATGCACTGTTTGTCCGTATCGACCGTCGTCGTAAGCTTGCGGCGTCTATCATACTGCGTGCACTTGACTACTCGACTCAAGATATTCTCGATCTGTTCTTCGAACGTGTTCAGTACAAGATCAAGAAAGATAGCCTAGTCATGGCACTGGTTGCCGATCGCCTGCGTGGTGAGACTGCTAGCTACGACATCAAAGATGCTGAAGGTAACATCCTAGTTGAGAAGGGCCGCCGTATTACTGCGCGCCATATTCGTCAACTTGAAAAGACAAACACCACCGAGCTTGAAGTACCTGTTGAGTACATCTCAGGCAAGATTGCTGCACAAGACTACATCGACCCTGATACGGGCGAAGTACTGGTTTCTGCTAACGCTGAAATCAGCCTGGAAGATCTTGCTAAGCTGTCTATGGCCGGCATCAAAGAGATTGACACCCTATACATCAACGAGCTTGATCACGGTGCCTATATCTCTGACACCCTACGTATCGATTCAACCACTAACCGTCTAGAGGCGCTGGTTGAGATCTATCGTATGATGCGTCCTGGCGAGCCGCCAACCAAGGATGCTGCCGAAGCGCTATTCCAAAACCTCTTCTTCAGCGAAGAGCGTTACGACCTGTCTAAAGTGGGTCGTATGAAGTTCAACCGTCGTCTCAGTATCGATGACGACGAGGGTACAGGTATCCTGACCAAGGAAGATATCGTTGCAGTAATGCAGAAGATCATCGAAATCCGTAACGGTAACGATGAAGTCGACGATATTGACCACCTGGGTAACCGTCGTATCCGTAGCGTTGGTGAAATGGCTGAGAACCAGTTCCGCGTCGGTCTTGTTCGTGTAGAACGCGCCGTACGTGAGCGTCTGTCTCTGGGCGATCTTAACGAGCTGATGCCACAAGATTTGATCAACGCTAAGCCAATTTCTGCGGCAGTGAAAGAGTTCTTCGGTTCTTCTCAGCTGTCTCAATTCATGGACCAGAACAACCCGCTGTCAGAAGTGACACACAAGCGTCGTATCTCTGCGCTTGGCCCAGGCGGTCTGACCCGTGAGCGTGCAGGTTTCGAGGTTCGAGACGTTCACCCAACTCACTATGGTCGTCTATGTCCAATTGAGACCCCTGAAGGTCCAAACATTGGTCTGATTAACTCGTTGGCAAGCTTCGCGCGTACCAACTCTTACGGCTTCCTCGAAACACCTTACCGCAAAGTGGTTGATGGTGTGATCACAGACCAGGTGGATTACCTGTCTGCTATCGAAGAGGGTCGCTACGTGATCGCACAGGCCAACATCGAAGTCGATGCCGATGGCCGTATGGTTGAAGAGCAGATCGCATGTCGTCATAAGGGTGAATCTACCTTTATGCGCGCTGCAGACGTTCAGTATATGGACGTATCACCACAGCAGATCATCTCTGTGGCTGCCTCGCTGATTCCGTTCCTAGAACACGATGATGCGAACCGTGCATTGATGGGTGCGAACATGCAACGTCAGGCAGTACCAACACTTAAGGCTGACAAGCCTCTAGTAGGTACTGGTATTGAGCGTACATTGGCCGTTGACTCAGGCGTGGTTGTTGCCGCTAAGCGTGGTGGTTACGTCGACTATGTCGATGCAAGCCGCATCGTGGTTAAGGTTAACGAAGATGAGCTGACACCTGGCGAAGCCGGTATCGACATATACAACCTGACCAAATACACGCGTTCTAACCAGAACACCTGTATCAACCAGCGTCCATGTTGTAGCGTTGGCGATCCTGTGGTTCGTGGTGACGTACTGGCCGACGGTCCGTCTACCGACCTGGGTGATCTGGCACTTGGTCAGAACATGCGTATCGCGTTCATGCCATGGAACGGTTACAACTTCGAGGATTCGATCTTAATCTCTGAGCGCGTTGCGCAAGAGGATCGTTTCACCACTATCCATATTCAGGAGCTTTCTTGTATTGCTCGTGATACTAAGCTGGGTAGCGAAGAGATCACCGCCGATATTCCAAACGTAGGTGAGTCTGCGCTGTCTAAGCTGGACGAATCAGGTATCGTTTACATCGGTGCAGAAGTGAAGGGTGGCGACATCCTGGTTGGTAAGGTTACGCCTAAGGGTGAGACTCAGCTGACCCCAGAAGAGAAGCTACTACGCGCTATCTTCGGTGAAAAAGCTTCTGACGTTAAAGACAGCTCACTGCGTGTCCCTAACTCTGTTAAGGGTACCATCATCGACGTTCAGGTATTTACCCGTGACGGCGTTGAGAAAGACAAGCGTGCTGTAGAGATCGAAGAGATGCATATCGCTCAGGCTAAGAAAGACCTGACCGAAGAGTTCAAGATCCTTGAAGAAGGTGTCTTTGGCCGTGCGCGTAACCTGCTTCTTGGAGCCGGTTTTGCAGAGGCTGAGCTTGATGCACTGCCACGTCCTCAACTATTGGTTCAAACCATTGAAGACGAAGCTAAGCAGACTGAACTCGAGCAACTTGCCGAGCAGCATGAAGAGCTGAAAGCCGATTTCGATAAGAAATTTGAAATCAAACGCCGCAAGATCACCCAGGGTGATGACTTGGCACCTGGCGTACTGAAGATCGTTAAGGTTTACCTAGCGGTTAAACGTACTATCCAGCCTGGTGACAAGATGGCGGGTCGTCACGGTAACAAGGGTGTGATCTCTAAGATCAACCCAATCGAAGATATGCCGTACGACGAAAAGGGTAACCCAGTGGACATCGTATTGAACCCACTCGGTGTACCATCACGTATGAACATAGGTCAGGTTCTCGAAGTGCACTTAGGTGCCGCGGCCAAGGGCATTGGTGATCGCATCACCGCTATGCTCGAAGAGCAGCGTGAACTTGCAGAGCTTCGTGGCTACATCAAGAAGGTATACGAACTCGGTGAAGGCGTGCAGCAGCAGGTCGATATCGATTCGTTCACCGATGAAGAAGTTCTACGTCTTGCTAAGAACCTCAAAGGCGGTATTCCGACTGCGACCCCAGCATTCGACGGCGCGAAAGAGAAAGAGATTAAGGACATGCTTGAACTAGCAGGTCTGCCAACCTCTGGACAGCTGAAGTTGTTTGATGGTCGTACCGGTAACGAGTTTGAACGTCCAGTAACCGTAGGTTACATGTACATGCTTAAGCTTAACCACTTGGTTGACGATAAGATGCACGCGCGTTCAACAGGTTCTTACAGTCTTGTTACTCAGCAGCCTCTGGGCGGTAAAGCTCAGTTTGGTGGTCAGCGTTTCGGTGAGATGGAAGTATGGGCACTTGAAGCATACGGTGCCGCTTACACGCTACAAGAAATGCTTACTGTTAAGTCTGATGACGTTAACGGTCGTACTCAGATGTATAAGAACATCGTCGACGGTAACCATCAGATGCAACCAGGTATGCCTGAGTCCTTCAACGTATTGCTGAAGGAGATCCGTTCGCTCGGTATTAACATCGAGTTGGATCAAGAGTAAGACTTGGCCATCGCCGAAGTTTGGCAATAAACGGTGCTCTGCGAGAGCAGGGCACCTGGTTTAACTCCTTCAGGAGAGAAACGTGAAAGACTTATTAAAGTTTCTGAAACAGCAAAGCAAGACTGAAGAATTTGAAGGTATCAAGATCGGCCTAGCGTCGCCTGATCTGATCCGCTCTTGGTCATTTGGTGAAGTTAAGAAGCCAGAAACCATCAACTACCGTACTTTCAAGCCTGAGCGTGAAGGTTTGTTCTGTGCGCGTATTTTTGGTCCAGTTAAAGACTACGAGTGTTTATGCGGTAAGTATAAGCGTCTTAAGCACCGTGGTGTGATTTGTGAGAAGTGTGGCGTCGAAGTTACCCAGACTAAAGTACGTCGTGAGCGTATGGGTCACATCGATCTTGCAAGTCCAGTAGCACACATTTGGTTCTTGAAGTCTCTGCCGTCTCGTATCGGTTTGATGTTGGATATGACTCTGCGTGACATCGAACGTGTGCTTTACTTCGAATCTTTCGTGGTGATCGAGCCTGGCATGACTAGCCTCGAGCGCGGTCAGATGCTGACCGAAGAAAACTACCTCGACGCACTCGAAGAGTACGGTGATGAGTTCGAAGCCAAGATGGGTGCCGAGGCAGTACTTGAGCTGCTGCGCGCTATCGATCTTGAGAAAGAGATTGAAGAGATGCGCGAAGAGCTGCCATCGATCAACTCTGAGACTCGTCGTAAGAAGATCACTAAGCGTCTGAAGCTGATTGAGGCCTTCTACCAGTCTGGCAACAAGCCAGAGTGGATGATCCTTAAGGTGCTACCGGTTCTGCCACCTGATCTGCGTCCATTGGTTCCACTGGATGGCGGTCGTTTCGCGACTTCAGATCTGAACGATCTGTATCGCCGCGTGATCAACCGTAACAACCGTCTGAAGCGTCTGTTAGACCTAGCTGCACCGGACATCATCGTACGCAACGAAAAACGTATGCTGCAAGAGTCTGTTGATGCGCTATTGGATAACGGTCGTCGCGGTCGTGCGATCACGGGTTCTAACAAGCGTCCTCTGAAATCTTTGGCCGACATGATCAAGGGTAAGCAGGGTCGTTTCCGTCAGAACCTACTGGGTAAGCGTGTTGACTACTCTGGCCGTTCGGTAATTACCGTAGGTCCTACTCTGCGTCTGCATCAGTGTGGTCTACCTAAGAAGATGGCACTTGAGCTGTTCAAGCCATTCATCTACGGCAAGCTGGAAGGTCGTGGCCTGGCTACTACCATCAAAGCTGCCAAGAAGATGGTTGAGCGCGAAGTACCAGAGGTTTGGGACGTACTCGATGACGTGATCCGTGAGCATCCTGTGATGCTTAACCGTGCACCAACACTTCACCGTCTTGGTATCCAGGCGTTTGAACCGGTACTGATTGAAGGTAAGGCGATCCAACTGCACCCATTGGTGTGTGCGGCATACAACGCTGACTTCGACGGTGACCAGATGGCGGTTCACGTGCCACTGACGCTAGAAGCTCAGTTGGAAGCACGTTCACTCATGATGTCTACCAACAACATCCTGTCACCTGCAAACGGTGAGCCGGTGATCACACCGTCACAGGACGTTGTATTGGGTCTGTACTACACCAGCCGTGAGTGTGTAAACGGTCGCGGTGAAGGCATGGCGTTCGAATCTGTTGCCGAGGTTGAAAAGGCATATCGTACTGGCGTTGCCGAGCTACACGCTCGCGTTAAGGTACGTATTACCGAGACAACTATAGGTGAAGACGGAGAGCGTACCGAGTCACGCCGTATCGTTGATACGACTGTGGGTCGTGCCCTGTTGTCTCAGGTGCTGCCAAAGGGTCTGTCTTATGATCTGGTTAACCAGAACATGGGTAAGAAGCAGATCTCTAAGCTGTTGAACACCTGTTACCGTCAGTTGGGTCTGAAAGATACCGTTATCTTCGCCGACCAACTCATGTATACCGGTTTCCACTTCGCGACCGTTTCGGGTGCCTCTGTGGGTATCAACGACATGGTTATCCCAGATGAGAAATACACTCTGGTTGCTGATGCCGAAGCCGAAGTGCTTGAGATTCAAGAGCAGTTCCAGTCGGGTCTTGTTACCGCCGGTGAGCGTTACAACAAGGTTATCGATATCTGGGCAAGTGCGAACGAAAAAGTTTCTAAGGCGATGATGGATAACCTGTCTAGCGAGACAGTGATTAACCGTGATGGCGAAGAAGAAACCCAAGCTTCGTTCAACAGCATCTACATGATGGCCGACTCAGGCGCTCGTGGTAGTGCTGCACAGATTCGTCAGCTAGCGGGTATGCGTGGTCTGATGGCTAAGCCAGATGGCTCGATTATCGAAACCCCAATTACGGCGAACTTCCGTGAAGGTCTAAACGTACTCCAGTACTTTATCTCTACTCACGGTGCGCGTAAGGGTCTAGCGGATACCGCACTTAAGACAGCGAACTCGGGTTACCTGACTCGTCGTCTGGTTGACGTTGCACAAGACTTAGTGGTTATCGAAGACGATTGTGGTACACACGAAGGTCTGACCATGAAGCCGCTGATCGAAGGTGGTGACGTTGTTGAGCCGCTACGTGAGCGTGTACTGGGCCGTGTGGTTGCAGAAGACGTTTACTACCCAGGTACCGAAGATGTTCTTGCGCCTCGCAACACTCTGCTTGATGAAGCATGGTGTGACAAGCTTGAGAAGCACAGTGTCGATGAAGTGAAGGTTCGTTCTGTCATCAGCTGTGACACAGACTTCGGTGTGTGTGCGGCATGTTACGGCCGTGACCTTGCACGTGGTCACTTGATCAACCAAGGTGAAGCGATTGGTGTTGTTGCTGCTCAGTCAATTGGTGAGCCAGGAACACAGCTGACGATGCGTACCTTCCACATCGGTGGTGCGGCATCGAGAGCGTCTGCAGAAAACAACGTACAGGTGAAGAACGCCGGTACCGTTAAGCTGCACAACGCTAAGCACGTTGTTAACACAGAAGGCAAGCTGGTTATCGTTTCGCGTTCATCTGAAATTGCGATTATCGATGAGCTGGGTCGTGAGAAAGAGCGTTACAAGGTGCCTTACGGTACTATCCTAGAGAAGCTAGAAGATGCAGCGGTTAACGCCGGTGAAGTCATCGCTAACTGGGATCCGCACACTCACCCAATCGTTTCTGAAGTAGCGGGTAGCATCAAGTTCGTCGACATGATCGAAGGTGTCACCATGACACGTCAGACCGATGAGCTGACAGGTCTATCTTCTATCGTTGTGATGGATGTTGGTCAACGTCCTACGGCTGGTAAAGAGATGCGTCCAGCGATCCGTCTGGTTGGTACCGATGGCAACGACCTGATGATTCCAGGTACTGAAGTACCAGCGCAATACTTCTTGCCAGGTAAGGCGATCGTTAACCAAGACGATAACGCACAAATCGCCGTTGGTGACGCGCTTGCACGTATTCCGCAAGAATCGTCTAAGACTCGCGATATTACCGGTGGTCTGCCACGCGTTGCTGACTTGTTCGAAGCGCGTAAGCCGAAAGAGCCTGCCATCTTGGCTGAGTACTCAGGTACTATCTCGTTCGGTAAAGAGACCAAAGGTAAGCGTCGTCTGGTGATCACTCCTGCCGATGGTGGTAAGCCATACGAGGAGATGATTCCTAAGTGGCGTAACCTGAACGTGTTCGAAGGTGAAAAGGTTGAGCGCGGTGAAGTTATTGCCGACGGTCCAGAAGCAGCTCACGACATCCTGCGTCTACGCGGTATTCACAAGGTGGCTAACTATATCGTTAACGAAGTGCAAGACGTTTACCGTCTGCAGGGCGTGAAGATTAACGATAAGCACATCGAAGTGATCATCCGTCAGATGCTGCGTAAGTGTGAGATCACCGAAGCGGGTGACAGTGAGTTCCTACCGGGCGAACAGGTTGAAGTATCTCGCGTCAAGATCGCTAACCGCGAACTGGAAGCGCAAGGTAAAGCACCTGCTAAGTTCGAGCGTGAACTGCTGGGTATCACCAAGGCATCCTTGGCGACCGAGTCATTCATCTCGGCGGCATCGTTCCAGGAAACCACACGCGTATTGACCGAAGCTGCCGTAGGCGGTAAGAGCGATAAGCTACGTGGTCTGAAAGAGAACGTTATCGTGGGTCGTCTGATCCCGGCCGGTACCGGTTATGCGTATCACAACAGCCGTAACCAGGCTGCACAGGGTGGCCAGGCAGAAGAAGTGCCGGCAATCAGTGCAAGTGAAGCAGAGCAGAACCTTGCCGATCTATTGAACCTGGCTGGCAGCCCTGAATAATCAGTGCTAGTCGGTAAATAGATTGTAAAAAAGGCACCTCGGGTGCCTTTTTTTTACTTAAATTGGGTAAAAAGTTGGCTATTTCTTGACAGCGACCCCTTACCTTTCTAAAATTTCGCGTCCCACACCTGTGGGATATAGATTTTTCACACCTTACTGTTGAGTTTATCAACTGATTCGGAGCTATACATGGCAACTGTAAACCAGTTGGTACGTAAGCCTCGCTCGCCAAAAGTCATCAAGACTAACGTGCCAGCGTTGAATGCGTGTCCACAAAAGCGTGGTGTTTGTACTCGCGTGTACACAACCACACCTAAAAAACCTAACTCTGCACTACGTAAAGTAGCTCGTGTGCGTCTAACTAACGGTTTCGAAGTAACTTCGTACATCGGCGGTGAAGGCCACAACCTGCAGGAACACAGCGTGATTCTAATCCGTGGTGGTCGTGTTAAAGACTTACCAGGTGTTCGTTATCACACTGTTCGTGGCGCATTAGACTGTGCTGGTGTTAGTGAGCGTCGTCAAGGACGTTCTAAGTACGGAGCTAAGCGTCCTAAGTCTTAACGTTTTCCGTTAAGTAAGGCCAAGCTAGAGATAATTGAGATTCCAGTTTTGGGGTCCCTGAAGCATACGGAGAAATTGTTATGCCAAGACGTCGCGTTGTAGGACAACGTAAAATCCTACCAGATCCAAAATTTAATAGTGAGTTGCTGGCTAAGTTCATCAACGTCATTATGCAGGACGGCAAAAAGTCGACTGCTGAAAAAATCATTTACAAGGCACTAGACGTTGTCGCTGAGAAGAAAGGCGAAGAGCACCTAGTGATCCTTGAAGCAGCCCTGGATAACGTACGCCCATCAGTCGAGGTTAAGTCTCGTCGTGTTGGTGGTTCTACTTACCAGGTACCATGTGAAGTTCGTCCAGTGCGTCGTAACGCACTAGCGATGCGCTGGTTAGTTGAAGCTGCACGTAAGCGTGGTGAAAAATCTATGGCTCTACGTCTAGCAGGTGAAATGCTAGATGCTGCCGAAAACAAAGGCACTGCTGTTAAGAAGCGCGAAGACGTGCATCGTATGGCAGAAGCAAACAAAGCGTTTGCTCATTACCGCTGGTAATCTTTTGGTGCAGGCGTTTGCCTGCACCATGTTTTACATCACTAAGGTACCTACCTTAGTAAAGAGGGTTTAATCGTGGCTCGTACAACTCCAATTGAGCGCTACCGTAATATCGGTATCTGTGCTCACGTTGACGCAGGAAAAACCACAACTACAGAACGTGTTCTCTTCTATACCGGTATGTCTCACAAGATCGGTGAGGTGCATGATGGCGCAGCCACCATGGACTGGATGGAACAGGAGCAGGAGCGTGGTATTACTATCACCTCTGCGGCAACGACCACGTTCTGGCGCGGTATGGATGCTCAATTTACCGAGCATCGTATCAATATCATCGACACCCCTGGCCACGTTGACTTCACTATTGAAGTTGAGCGTTCGCTGCGTGTACTCGATGGCGCAGTAGTTGTGTTCTGTGGTTCATCTGGTGTTGAACCTCAGTCCGAAACTGTATGGCGACAAGCGGACAAGTACCACGTCCCGCGCTTAGTGTTTGTCAATAAGATGGACCGCGCTGGTGCTGACTTTGAACGCGTCGTTGGACAGATACGTAACCGTCTGGGAGCGACCTGTGTACCTATTCAATTAAACATAGGTGCAGAAGAAGAGTTTAAGGGTGTCATTGACCTGATCAAGATGAAGGCCATTAACTGGAACGAATCAGATCAAGGTATGACCTTCACTTATGAAGAAATTCCCGCGGAGTTGGCCGATAAGGCCAATGAGATGCGTGAATACCTAGTTGAGAGTGCAGCCGAAGCCTCTGAAGAGCTGATGGACAAGTACCTTGAAGAAGGTGAGCTATCAGAAGAAGAGATCAAGGCAGCATTACGTCAGCGAACTCTGGCTAACGAGATCGTACTGGCCACCTGTGGTTCTGCATTTAAGAACAAGGGTGTGCAGGCGGTACTCGATGCTGTTATCGATTATCTGCCATCGCCAGTCGAAGTACCCGCCATTAAGGGTATTGACGAGCAGGAGAATGAAGTAGAGCGTCCGGCGGACGATAATGCGCCGTTCTCTGCGTTGGCATTTAAGATCGCGACAGACCCATTCGTAGGAACACTGACCTTTGTGCGTGTTTATTCAGGCGTATTGGAAACGGGTTCTGGCGTATATAACTCGGTCAAACAAAAGCGTGAGCGTATTGGTCGTATGGTGCAGATGCATGCAAACGACCGTAAAGAGATCAAAGAAGTCCGTGCTGGTGACATCGCGGCGGCTATTGGTCTGAAGGATGTTACTACAGGTGACACCCTATGCGATGCTGACCATAAAGTTATTCTCGAACGTATGGAGTTCCCTGAGCCCGTAATCACGATCGCTGTGGAGCCAAGATCTCAAGCCGACCAAGAGAAGATGGGTATTGCTCTGCAAAAACTTGCTGCAGAAGATCCCTCTTTCCGCGTTGAAACCAACGAAGAATCGGGTCAAACCCTGATCTCTGGCATGGGTGAGTTGCACCTAGACATCATCGTCGACCGTATGCGTCGCGAATTTAGTGTCGAGTGTAACGTAGGTAAACCACAAGTAGCGTATCGTGAGACTATTCGCTCGAGTGTAGAAGTTGAAGGCAAGTTCGTTCGTCAATCGGGTGGCCGAGGTCAATTTGGTCACGTTTGGTTGAAGCTTGAACCTCAAGAAGAAGGTTTCGGCTATGAATTTGTCAACGAGATTGTTGGTGGTGTTGTTCCAAGAGAATACATCCCTGCAGTAGATAAAGGTATCCAGGAACAGATGAAGAATGGCGTACTCGCCGGTTTCCCTGTTCTGGACGTTAAAGTAACGCTGTTCGACGGCTCATACCATGATGTCGACTCGAACGAGATGGCGTTTAAAGTAGCCGGCTCCATGGGCTTCAAGAAGGGTGCTCTCGAAGCAGACCCTGTGTTACTCGAACCTTGTATGAAGGTTGAAGTAACCACTCCTGAAGATTACATGGGGGATGTTGTAGGCGACTTGAACCGACGTCGCGGCATGATCGAAGGTATGGACGACGGCATTGGCGGCGTCAAAATCGTTCGAGCTGTAGTACCTCTATCTGAAATGTTTGGTTACGCAACTGACTTGCGTAGCGCTACCCAAGGACGTGCCTCATACTCTATGGAGTTCCTGAAGTACTCGGATGCGCCGCAGAATGTTGCAAAATCAGTTATAGAAGCGCGCGGATAATCGCAAACTAGTCTATAACTCATAATTGAATGCTATTGCTCAGCAAGGCTGAGTATTTCTGAAAAGAAAGGAATATATCGTGGCTAAAGAAAAATTTGAACGTAGTAAACCCCATGTTAACGTTGGTACCATCGGTCACGTTGACCATGGTAAAACAACTCTAACTGCTGCTATCTCTCACGTACTGACTAAGACGTACGGTGGTGAAGCTAAAGATTTCGCACAGATCGATAACGCTCCAGAAGAGCGTGAGCGCGGTATTACCATCAATACCTCTCACATCGAGTACGATACTCCAACTCGTCACTACGCACACGTAGACTGCCCAGGCCACGCTGACTATGTTAAAAACATGATCACTGGTGCTGCACAGATGGACGGCGCTATCCTAGTAGTAGCTTCTACTGACGGTCCAATGCCACAGACTCGTGAGCACATCCTGCTTTCTCGTCAGGTAGGTGTACCTTTCATCATCGTATTCATGAACAAGTGTGACATGGTTGACGATGAAGAACTGCTAGAACTAGTAGAGATGGAAGTTCGTGAACTACTATCTGAGTACGACTTCCCAGGTGATGACCTACCAGTTATCCAGGGTTCTGCTCTGAAAGCCCTAGAAGGCGAG
>NZ_JAKIKY010000023.1 GCF_023349185.1 Shewanella aquimarina
TGCCAGCGGCGGCGTGGTGGAAGATGCCAGCAATCCTAACCTCACCGACAGCGGCGCGCTCAGCTTCACCGATGTGGATGTCAACAACACCCACAGCGTCACCGAGGTCTATAACGATGACATCAGCTGGGACGGTGGCGATCTGACCAGCGTGCTCAGCGCAGGTCAAATCCAGAGCCTCATCGACGGCTTCAGCGTCGACAGTGACAGCTGGGATTACAGTATCCTCAACTCTCTGGTGCAGTTCCTTGCTGAAGATGAAACCATCACCTTAAGCTTCGAGGTCACGGTCACCGACAACGATGGCGGGTCTGATACTAAGACGGTCAGCCTCACCATTACCGGTACTAATGACCTGCCGGTGCTCACCGTGGATGCCACCGGCGGCGTGACGGAAGATGCCAGCAATCCTAACCTCACCGACAGCGGCGCACTGAGCTTCACCGACGTGGATGTTAACAACACCCACAGCGTCACCGAGGTGTATAACGATGACATCAGCTGGGACGGCGGCGATCTGACCAGCGTGCTCAGCGCAGGCCAAATCCAGAGCCTGATCGATGGCTTCAGCGTCGACAGTGACAGCTGGGATTACAGCATCCTTAACTCTCTGGTGCAGTTCCTTGCTGAAGATGAGACCATCACCTTAAGCTTCGAGGTCACGGTCACCGACAACGATGGCGGGTCTGATACTAAGACCGTCAGCCTCACCATTACCGGTACTAATGACCTGCCGGTGCTCACCGTGGATGCCACAGGCGGCGTGACGGAAGATGCCAGCAATCCTAACCTCACCGACAGCGGCGCACTCAGCTTCACCGACGTGGATGTTAACAACACCCACAGCGTCACCGAGGTCTACAACAATGACATCAGCTGGGACGGCGGCGCTCTGACCAGCGTGCTCAGCGCAGGCCAAATCCAGAGCCTCATCGACGGCTTCAGCGTCGACAGCGACAGCTGGGATTACAGTATCCTCAACTCTCTGGTGCAGTTCCTTGCTGAAGATGAGACCATCACCTTAAGCTTCGAGGTCACGGTCACCGATAACGACGGCGGGTCTGACACCAAGACGGTTAGCCTCACCATTACCGGTACCAACGACCTGCCGGTGCTCACCGTGGATGCCACAGGCGGCGTGACGGAAGATGCCAGCAATCCTAACCTGACCGACAGCGGCGCACTCAGCTTCACCGACGTGGATGTTAACAACACCCACAGCGTCACCGAGGTGTATAACGATGACATCAGCTGGGACGGCGGCGATCTGACCAGCGTGCTCAGCGCAGGCCAAATCCAGAGCCTCATCGACGGCTTCAGCGTCGACAGTGACAGCTGGGATTACAGCATCCTTAACTCTCTGGTGCAGTTCCTTGCTGAAGATGAGACCATCACCTTAAGCTTCGAGGTCACGGTCACCGACAACGACGGCGGGTCTGATACTAAGACCGTCAGCCTCACCATTACCGGTACCAACGACCTGCCGGTGCTCACAGTGGATGCCACAGGCGGCGTGACGGAAGATGCCAGCAACCCTAACCTGACCGACAGCGGCGCACTCAGCTTCACCGACGTGGATGTCAACAACACCCACAGCGTCACCGAGGTCTACAACAATGACATCAGCTGGAGCGGTGGTGACCTGACCAGCGTGCTCAGCGCAGGTCAAATCCAGAGCCTCATCGACGGCTTCAGCGTCGACAGCGACAGCTGGGATTACAGCATCCTTAACTCTCTGGTGCAGTTCCTTGCTGAAGATGAAACCATCACCCTGAGTTTCAATGTCACAGTCACTGATAATGACGGGGGCACAGATACTCAAACAGTCACAATCACCATCAATGGAACTAACGATCCAATTGAGGGCGAATTTGCTAAAGAGATCTGGGTACCGGCATCGCTTGCTGAAATAGCCATACCTTACCTTGATGGTTATCCACTCAACATTGATATACCAACGGACCAAGACTACACAGATGTCATCACTATCACAGGATTGAATCTATCCTTCGTCGATCCTGACGAGACAGCCGACATAGGCGAAATTTGGTATATAGATGATGTTACCGGGGAGTTGACCCAGTATCTCTTCGATAGTCCCGTCGTGCTATCGGCTTCTGAACTCGGTAGCCTAATATATGTCCCCGGAAGTGATGGAGATACAGGCGAGCAGCTAGACATTAACCTCACCTTCACAATCAACTCGGGTTCCGATAGCGTCGATGGTAACTTTGTCATACATACGGTTCCAGCGAATAGCCTGGGCGGAAATACTGTGCTCATTGGTGATGGTTCATCACCACTAACTTCAGGTAATGATCAAGATGCCTTCCTGACCGTTAGTAGCGCATTTGCCAGCGCCATCAACTTAGATCCAAGCAGCGGTGCATTAGATCTGTTTACTGATTTCCAAAAATCGCCTTTCGATATCCCAATTCCTAACAGCGAAATTGGCGGACAGACAGGCATAGAAAGGGAGGAGGAAGTATCAGTAAGGCTGACTATTAACGGTATCACCTTCATTGTGATAGCGGCAGCTAATGGCGTAACGGATTGGTTTTATGATGCTGATTCAGGTCTGATGAATGCCCATATCTCTTATACAAACATCCTTATGGAATCAGACAATAGTATTACACTTGCCGATTACTTAGCAGCTAATCCAGTCGATCCCGGTGATATTTGGACCATTACCTACTTGGATAACGATGGTGGCTCCTATCAGGCTCGCTTTGTACAGGCCACCTTTACCCATGAGCTGCTAGCTGATACAG
This sequence comes from Shewanella aquimarina, assembly GCF_023349185.1. Lineage (GTDB taxonomy): Bacteria > Pseudomonadota > Gammaproteobacteria > Enterobacterales > Shewanellaceae > Shewanella > Shewanella aquimarina. The sequence goes on from NZ_JAKIKY010000023.1 coordinate 2,775, forward strand.
CGGTGACAGTCACAGGTACTGATGATGTGGATAACCTCATCTTCGGCACCACAGAGGGTGACTCTCTAACAGGGGCAAACCTCGATGACGAAATATATGGTCGAGAAGGCAACGACTCTATATTCGGTTTGGAAGGCGACGATCAACTCATCGGTGGCTCTGGTGACGATCTGATAGAAGGCGGAAGTGGTAACGACATCATCTTAGGAGGCCTAGGAAACGACACTATCGATGGCGGCATAGGCGCCGATATACTCATTGGTGGTGCAGGCAGCGATACCATAGATGCGGGTATTGACAGCGACATTGACACCTTGGTCTGGGATATTGGTTCCGACGACAACGGCATAGATACTGTGCTCAATTTCGACATCAGTATGGATCAGTTAGATTTGTCAGCAATCTTAGTCGACGAAGAGAATGGTATGTACTCTCTAGATCAATACTTAGCATTCAATTTCAGCGGTGGGAATACTGAGATCTCTGTCGATGCCAACCATGATGGAATCGTTGATCTCACGATCGTATTGAACAATGTTGACTTAACCAATAACAACACCTTAAGCGATACACAGATCATCAACAATCTACTCGGCAACGAAAACCTGATTATTGATACAATTCCATAACAGCTGACATTGTCGCGACACCCTACAAGGTCAAACCCTAACAATTAGTGGTTTGGCCTTTTTATTTGTCAATCACAAGCATTACAAACTGCGAGCATACCTTACCTTTAGCATTATTTGTGTGTCAAAAAATTGACCACTGTACAGACTATTGATAACATTCAACACTTGGCGAAAAAACGCGCTAACAGTTACAACACTTAAAATCAAGTTGTGTCATTTAATTCTGCGGGGGCAGGTATGAAATCGATAGTTACAACCAAAAATGGACAAGTTATAGATGTGAAAGGGAAGGTTTCTTTGGTAACAGAAACCGAGCAAAAAGCAGTAACTATCGGTGAAGTGATTCCCGAAGGAAGCACGATTCTCATTGCTGAGCAGGCTGATTTAGAGCTTGAGTTTGCAGATGGCACTTCTTTTACAAGTCAAAGTATCAATGACACTTCGTCTGTTGAAGCTGATGCATTAAATGAAATTGAACAACTTCAAGCACTGATCGCATCAGGAGAAGATCCAACAGCCGAATTACCAGAAACCGCCGCGGGTAATACTGCCACCAGTGAAGGTGACTCTGGCTTTATCTCCGTAAGCAGAACTGGCGCCCAAACAATCGCTGGCGCCGGATATACTACATCTGGATTCTCTGTAGAACAGCCTACAGTTCAAGCGTTTACCGTTAGTAGTGATGACGCCCCTACCATTACCGCTAATGACACTAATACTATCGCAGAAGATGAAGTCGCAACTGGCAACGTTTTAGATAATGATCTTGATTTCGATACCGAATTATCAGTAGTCAGCTTCAGTGTCGACGGTCAAACCGTCAATGCCGGCACTACCGTCGAGCTAGAAGGTGGCAGCCTGGTGATCAACGCCGATGGCAGCTACACCTTTACGCCAAACGACAACTGGAACGGCAGTGTGCCGGTCATCACCTACACCACCAATACCGGTGAAAGTGCGACCCTGACCATTAATGTCACCCCAGTAGATGACCCATCCGTGCTGGCCAACGACAGCAACACCGTGGCAGAAGACACAGTGGCAAGCGGTAACGTGCTCGATAACGATAGCGACATCGACAGCCAACTGTCTGTGGTCAGCTTCAGTGTCGACGGTCAAACCGTCAATGCCGGCACCACCGTCGAGCTAGAAGGTGGCAGCCTGGTGATCAACGCCGACGGCAGCTACACCTTTACGCCAAACGACAACTGGAACGGCAGTGTGCCGGTCATCACCTACACCACCAATACCGGTGAAAGTGCGACCCTGACCATTAATGTCACCCCAGTAGATGACCCTTCTGTACTGGCTAACGACAGCAACACCGTGGCAGAAGACACAGTGGCAAGCGGTAACGTGCTCGATAACGACAGCGATATCGACAGCGAACTGTCTGTGGTCAGCTTCAGCGTCGACGGTCAAACCGTTAACGCTGGTACTACCGTCGAGCTAGAAGGTGGCAGCCTGGTGATAAACGCCGATGGCAGCTACACCTTTACACCGAACCAAGATTGGAACGGCAGTGTGCCGGTCATCACCTACACCACCAATACCGGTGAAAGCGCGACCCTGACCATTAATGTCACCCCAGTAGATGACCCTTCTGTACTGGCCAACGACAGCAACACCGTGGCAGAAGACACCGTGGCAAGCGGCAACGTGCTCGATAACGACAGCGATATCGACAGTCAGCTGTCTGTGGTCAGCTTCAGCGTCGACGGTCAAACCGTTAACGCCGGCACCACCGTCGAGCTAGAAGGTGGCAGCCTGGTGATCAACGCCGATGGCTCTTACACCTTTACG
>NZ_JAKIKY010000024.1 GCF_023349185.1 Shewanella aquimarina
TGAACTCTGCACTGAATGTCGGTCTTGTGTTCTTCATTTCTACCACCTTTTTTCCAGAAGTGAGTCTATCACTTCGTCTATTCAGGTGGCCAAATTCACTATGCCACTACATTTGTTGTGTTCTCTTACTTCAAACAAACGCAATTTAGTCGTGAAATGTCGTTAAAGTTGTTTGGTATAAGTCTGCCGCTTGTAACGCTGTTGTTTTACCGGAATGCCTTTCCTTACTACTACACCTTTATGTTGGCCTCTGTCAGTGTGTTATCCGCCGTTACATGGGATGGAGCACGAGGTTATTTGAATCATAGGATGTGCCGTTTCACCTTCTTCATTTTAGCAATTCTCTTCACGGTTTCTATTGTGGCAAATGGTCTTGTTTTACCGACGAAAAGGTCACTTAACTATCAACGCCAATTCATCGATGAGGTTCACAAGGTATTCCCTGAGCCAGTAGCTTACATAGATTGCTGCTCAATGGTTTCTAGATATTCGAAGCAAGGCTTTTTTATGAGTACATGGGGCTATGAAGATTACTACACCAGAGGTGTTCCTGTGATTCAGTCTGTAGTAGAAGAAAATACCCCGGTATTCGTCATCGCCAATAGCCATTATCTCAATGCATTAAATGGAGTGAATTCTAGTGACTGGTTATTGGATCAAGATACCAAGGCTCTTAAATCTAACTACATCCACCATTGGGCAAAGCTGTTTGTTGCTGGAAAAGTGCTAAAGTTTGCTAAAGGGGATAAAGAGCAAGCGATGCAAATTAGCATTGAAGGTGAGTACACATTAGAGGGAAGTTTCGATGTCGGGATAGACGGACATACTTGGAAAAGTGGCCAGGTTCGGTTTCTATCAAAAGGCTCATATCTAATGAGCGCTACAGATGTTGGAGAGGTAGTTATACGCTGGGGCAACCATTTGTATCGACCAGAAGCATTGATGCAATCACAAGCGTTGTTTACCGGATTTTGAACTTGGTTGAAGTATAAGAAGGGGATGAATTGATGAAGTTAATAGTCCAGATACCTTGCTACAACGAAGCGGATAATATTGCGGCGGTCATACAGGCGATTCCAAGAGACATTGAAGGCATAGATAAGGTGGAAATCCTAATCATAGATGATGGCTCGACGGATGGAACGGCAGAGCTGGCTCGAACTTTAGGCGTGGATCATATTCTTACTAATTGTAGCAATAAAGGACTGGCTTACTCTTTTCGTCAAGGGTTGGAGGAGTGTTTACGTCAACACGCGGACATTATCGTGAATACTGATGGTGATAACCAATACAAGGGGGAAGATATTGCTCTCTTAGTAAAGCCAATTTTAGAGCAGCGAGCCGAGATTGTGGTAGGAGATCGTGGTGGTTACAGCAATAAACACTTCTCTTTTTATAAGCGCTGTTTACAAGTGTTTGGCAGTTTTGTGATTGCCAGAGCGACTGGGCTTCCAGTGAGTGACGCTGTGAGTGGTTTTCGTGCTATCAGCCGCAGTGCTGCTCAACAAATCAATATTGTGTCTGACTTCAGTTACACCATTGAGATGCTGATCCAAGCCAGTGCGAAGCGTTTAAACGTGCTTTCTGTGCCGATTAGAACCAATGAAAAAACGCGCGAGTCACGCCTATTTAGGAGTATCCCGCAATTTTTAAAAATGTCGGTTTCGACCCTAGCTCGGATCTACACTATGTATCGTCCTTTACAGGTGTTCTTGTTTATTGGGCTTGTTGCCATGGCTTGTGGTGTGCTTCCGATTGTGCGTTTCTTATACTTCTTTCTTCATGGGGCTGGCGATGGCCACGTGCAGTCTTTAGTGCTCGGCTCTACCTTGTTGATTTTAGGCTTTATTACTATTTTAATGGGGTTGGTCGCTGACTTGATTGGTTTCAATCGAAAGTTGACGGAGAAGGTACTGCATAGAATTGAAGTATTGGAAGAAAAGTTAGATCAGAAAGAACATCTCATAGCTGCCCATGAATTGGAGCAGCGAAGCAAGAACGCTAGAAAAAGTGCATAAGGGTTAGGTCATGGGGCAGTAAAAAGCTTATCTAAGTGCGACGCAACAGCTTCTGCGTTTACAATAGGCATAGCACGTGTTGCTTCAAGCATTTCATCTGGACATTCCGCGATACTCTCCGCCAAATTGTAAATACCATCTAGTAGTTCTTTATGGCTTCCTTCTCTTACTAAACGTACAGCGATATTCTTTTCTAGACATAAAGGTTTTAGACCTGCTGTTCTAGCACTTACAAATGGCTTGCCTGCTGCCATGATTTGATAAATCTTATTTGGAATCACACTCTTAGCTTTATTTGATGTGCCAAATATACCGAGGCAAATATCGCAGCTCTGTAGTAAGTTGTTAAGTTTTTTGTAATCAACCCATTCTAACCGACGAATGGACGAGATATTTTCTTGAGCTATCCGATCATCAATCTGTTTAGATAATTGCCCTTTTCCTACGATTAACCAATTTATACGCTTATCATTGTCTAAATCGAGTTTTGCAGCATTGACTATGGTGTCCAGGCCGTGTAGCGGTATAAATTGTCCATAGAAAAGCACTTTTATGTTATTTAAGTCAATTTTAGGAAGGGCTGAATTACGATGAAAGTTATCAGCTTCGACCCCAACAGGAACCCAACTGATTTTTTTGTGTGTGAGTTTGTATATCGATCCGAAATACTCTGCATGAGCAGGTGTATCAAGGAAGCAAGATGTGGCAAGTTTACTCGCTAATAGCTCTATTCTGTAGAGTAGCTTGGCTAATGGATGGTGTTTAGAGATAATTTTTCTATCATTAACGACTGTATCGTAGAGAGATAAAAAAACATCCCAGTGAATTTTTGCATTTCGTAATTTGGACCAAGGCCAAAGTACAATGACATCCAAAAGGCCCAAATAAGGGACAACGATGTGCTTGTGTTTTGGGGTTCGCCAATATTTTACAATTAATATGGGGTATGCTAGTAACAGGTGCCATAAAACTTTCAGCTTCTTATTCCAGCTAGTAATCTGACTTTTATCCTCAACTCCCCGCCATACATGACTATGAACTTGTACGGTTTGATAGCCAAGCGCTTGTGCTGCTTGTACTAGCAATCGAACGCGAGGTTTTCCTATATCATAGGTCCCCCAAAATATGATTTTATTCTCAGTTTGCATTTTTCTTTGCTACAACTATGAAACCATCACCTAATTCGGTGTTTCTGAACAAATACTGAGTTTTAAACGCAATGCGCATAAGTGATCTACCCAGCAGATTTGTCTGAAAACGATATAATTTACCTTCTGCAGTGCGCTCAACTCCACTTCGAGCTGTAGCTGTTCTTTTGTCATTTGATTTCTGTTTTAAGCTAGATCTTTTAATTAATGTTTTTAGCACAAACGAGCTAATGTTGGCCAGTGGGAACCCATATGTTTCAAAGTGAATGATGCTTAATCCAGACCTTTCTATTAGGGATATAAGTACGTCTTTATCATATCTCCGACAATGGCCAGCCCATTCGTCTGAAGGACCGAATTTTCTAGAGTGAGATGGGACCGTAATTATTGCGAGCCCACCAACTTTTAAGTAAGAGACCCAGCTTTTTAGAGCCGCTTTGTCATCTTCAATATGTTCTAAAACTTCGCACGATAAAATATAATCAAAATGGGCATTCCAGCTTTCAGATGGCCTCCCAGTTAATTGTACATTTCCCATTCCTTCAGTCATCAATTGGAAAATTTTGCGAGCCTCAGTTGCCGTTTCGTAACCTATACAACTGAATTCTTCTAAAGCTAAGTCCCTCATTAACGAACCAGCTCCAGGACCAATCTCAAGCAGCTTTCCTTTAGGATAAGAGGTTAACAAATTGAGTACTCTTTGGCGGCGCATTGCAAAGCGCGGAGCTGGGACCCAACTATCACTTATATAGCCCCCATAATCTTTGTCATTCTGAACAGATTTAGTCATATTTTTGTCCGTATTGAACTCTGTTTCTTTAAGATTCGATGAATGTAGAACGGAGTCAGTAATCCTGACACTGAAAATATTAACGTGCGATTTATTAGAGCGACCAATAGGGCATCGCTGACATTAATTGATATGTTTTTACTCAGAAAAACAGTACTTGCTTCCACTACCCCCAAAGCGCCAGGGGTTATGCTAGCGTGATACATAACATCTTGATTTCCTCCTAAGTAAAGTGCGGCGCCTAGTGCTTGTGGATTGTCTAAAGCGTAGAAAATAAGTGCGATGGAAGCCGTCGATAGCGCAGTATTAATAAAGGAAAGTAGGCCTATTTTAATAATGACAGTTCTATTTGTACGCAGTTTTTTCCAGCTGTCGAGTACGTTTTTTAGTTTTTTTATTTTTTCATTGTGAGTGTTATTTATTGTTGGTGACCAACATATAAGAACGCCAAATATTAGTGCTGCACTACTGAAAATAATCAACCCAAGTCGATCTATCTCATTCGTTTGTAAAAACAACCAAGTTAGCCCTGAAAGGCCTAATAAGGATGCGATAAATAGAGTGAGCAATGACTGCCATGCAAATATTGCGGAGAAGTCCGTTAGCGACAAGTTATGTTGCTGTTTTAGATATAATCCCCTTACCGCCGCACCTCCTTTCATCGGTAGAATAATATTTAAGCTTCGTGATACTACAGTGATTCCAAAGTAATCATGGAATGTTAATTCAATGCCGTAAGGTTTTACCATTAATAAAGTAAAAAGACCTGATACCCATATTGAGATTAGTTGTATGAATATTAATAGCAATACGAGCGAAAGAGATAGTGAGAAAAGCTTAACGAAATCGTGAGGGTGAGTAGCGATATAATGAAAAGCCCAGGCAAAGAACAGTATAGGGATTCCGTAGGCTACACCTATTTGTAAATGCTTATTAGAGTAGTTGATATTCATTTCGCCTCTGGCTACTGACATTGTAAAAGTCCTACTGTACAAGGTGTTACACTGCTTCTTACTAGTCTAGAACAGAGTGAGAGATTTAGAGTGATTTCGTGTGATGGGGGAATGGATATGTAGTGGTCAACTAAAATTGGCCACGGTTTTGTATTCAAGCCAGTATCTTCGCTCTGACTCATTAGGTGTTAGCCCACCGTTATATTGATGTGGTCTCAGCTGACTGT
>NZ_JAKIKY010000025.1 GCF_023349185.1 Shewanella aquimarina
AGAGGTATTGATGGTAATACCGCGCTCACGCTCTTCTGGAGCGTTATCGATCTGTGCGAAATCTTTAGCTTCACCACCGTACGTCTTAGTCAGTACGTGAGAGATAGCAGCTGTAAGAGTTGTTTTACCATGGTCAACGTGACCGATGGTGCCCACGTTTACGTGAGGTTTGCTACGTTCAAATTTTTCTTTAGCCATGGTATTGCCCCAATTAAGAGATACTTGGTGATGAAATCTACATACAACAAAAAATCCGATGCCTATAATGTCATCGAATCGATTTAATTAAGATAATTACGGAAGCTTAGTTGGGAAGGCTGAAGGCAGTTTATCGTGAACGGGACCCTGTTGGGCTGGCTCATAGATACGGGCACAATCAGCGAAAATTGGAGCGGATGGCGGGAATCGAACCCGCGTTATCAGCTTGGAAGGCTGGAGTAATACCATTATACGACATCCGCGCAACCTAACTAAGGTTACCTAACTACCTAGAAAAATGGTGGAGGGAGAAGGATTCGAACCTTCGAAGGCTGAGCCGTCAGATTTACAGTCTGATCCCTTTGGCCACTCGGGAACCCCTCCAGAGAAATGGTGCCGGCACCAAGAGTCGAACTCGGGACCTACTGATTACAAGTCAGTTGCTCTACCAACTGAGCTATGCCGGCGTGTCATTTCGGTAGCGGATATTAGGTAATCGTGAGCACAAGTGCAATACCTATTTTTAAAAATCTGCAAAAAAATCGCCTAAACGACGTTTTTTCCGCCACGCAAGCCTCAGAAAGTGCACTATTTACCCATAAACCTCGAACCGCTTAATCAGCCATTATGGAATCGTGTTTTTGATGTTGTTCCGCTTGAGTCTATGGTGTACTGTGCCTTGCCTAAGGGGAGATTTCATTCATGCACGCCGACAACCAAATTCATAATGCACTCTATCTCGCATTTGCCCGCCAACAGTGGGCCGAGCTGCGAAAATCAGTGCCTTTAACACTCAGCGAATCCGATCTCGATGATCTACGCGGCATCAACGAATCTATCTCTCTCGATGAAGTGACCGACATCTATCTGCCCCTGAGCCGCCTGCTTAATCTGATCGTCGGCGCCAAGCAGCAGAGAGGACTGGTATTGAATCAGTTTCTCGGTCGCGTGCCGCCCAAGCGCCCCTACATTATTAGCATTGCCGGCAGTGTTGCCGTGGGTAAGAGCACGACGGCGCGTATCCTGCAGGCCTTGTTGCGTCAGTGGCCCGAACACCCCAAGGTCGACCTGGTCACCACAGACGGTTTTCTCTATCCCCTATCTGAGCTGAAGCGCCGTGGACTGCTACAACGTAAAGGCTTTCCAGAAAGCTATGATATGAAATTGCTGGTCGAGTTTATCTCTAAGATAAAGGCCGGTGAGAGTCTGGTGCATGCGCCTATCTATTCCCATATCAGTTACGACAGGGTGGCCGATACCCAACAGGCGATAGAACAGCCCGACATTTTGATCATCGAGGGGCTCAATGTGCTGCAGACGGGGCAAGACACCCATGTCGCCATACAGCAACCCTTCGTGTCCGACTTTGTCGACTTCTCCATCTATGTCGATGCCGAAGAGCCGCTGTTAAAAGAGTGGTATATTTCCCGCTTCCTCAAGTTCCGCACCGGCGCCTTCAGCGACCCTAACTCCTATTTCCATCACTACTCAGAGTTGAGCGATGATGAGGCCACTAAGATAGCCGCGAATATCTGGGACAGCATCAACGGCCCTAACCTGAACCTGAATATTCTACCCACCCGGGATAGGGCGCACCTCATCTTGCGTAAGGGGACAGATCATATGATGCACCAGGTGCTAATGCGTAAGTAGCTAGCTACTTAATCACTATAAAACAAACGGCCATCAACTGATGGCCGTTTTGTTATGCTGGACGCATGGATATCTCGCCACCGACGAAGGCCTTAGTGCCCTCCTCCGTCTTGAGCAATATCGCTCCTTGCTCGTCGATACCGCAGCAGATCCCCTCGACGCTATTCTCGCCCATCAGCAACTTGATAGGCTCACCGTCGAACAGGTCTGCCTCACGCCACCTTGCTTGGAACGCCTTAAGGCCCTCTCTTTGAAACAATTCGAGATCGGTAACCAACTGGCGTTGCAGGGCGATCATCAACTCCGTCTTATCCGGCAGCTGCGCCAGCTCAGACAGATCGCTCCATGGCTGATCTATCTTATCCGCCTGCGCCGGTGACATAGAAAGGTTAATACCAATGCCAATGACTAGGTCACATACGCTGTCGGCCTGACCACTCATCTCGATCAGTATGCCCGCAAGCTTCTTACGGTTGAGATAGATGTCGTTGGGCCACTTAACACCAATGCCCTCTACGCCCAAAGAGCGAAGCACAGTCACTAATGAGCAGCCAACCACCAGGCTTAGGCCCATCGCCTGCGCCATGCCCTGAGAAAACTGCCAATAGAAGGAGGTATAGAGATGACAGCCATAGGGAGATACCCAATGACGTCCGCGGCGTCCTCGCCCGGCAGACTGATACTCGGCCACGCAGATATCGCCGCTGCTGAGGTCCTTCACATGTTCAAGCAGAAATCCGTTGGTGCTGTTTATCTCATTGAAGTAGAAACAACGGTTCTTTATCGAGGCCTTAAGCGCCGTCTCATCGATAAGCGAGATAGGCGTGGCTAACTTATAGCCCTTGCCTTTGACACTATAGATATCGACACCAAACTCCTCTAAGTTGGCCACCTGTTTGCTCACCGCCGCCCGAGATATACCGAGTTCACTGGCCAGCGCCTCGCCCGACACAAACTGCCCCTGGCTCAACAAGCGAATAATCTCCCGGCGACGGGCCCACTGATCATGCATCTGCTAATTCCTTCTGTCCGGTTGCACCTATGATCCTAGGTTCGACCTCTAACCTTACGCCAAAATCATCGAATATCCTATCTATCACGAGCCTAGCCAGGTCACACACGTCCTGGCCACTGCAGCCTCCCTTGTTGACGATAACCAACGCCTGTTTAAGGTGAATCGACGCATTGCCGACAGACTCTCCCTTCAGCCCTGCTCTGTCAATCAACCAGCCAGCCGCCAACTTAACCTGTGAATCCTCCAGGGGATAGCCCACTATGTCGACATATTGCTGCTGAAGCCGCTCGAATGTTTGCTGACTAACCACAGGATTTTTGAAGAAGCTACCCACGTTACCTAATACGGCAGGATCGGGCAGTTTCGCCATACGTGTGTCACAGATGCAGTCGAACACCTCTTTCGGTGTCACCCCTTGCTTACGTTTACTCAATTCTTGCAGTGGCCCGTAACTCAGGTTGGGCTGCCACACCTTGGGCAACACTAAGCCCACCCTCAGAATCACGGCGCGACGCTTCAGGGTATTTTTGAAGATAGATTCTCGGTAAGCGAATTCGCAATCGCACCCCTCAAGCCGCTTTATCTCACCGCTAGGCAAATCTAAGTATTCGACCCAATCACAAAACTGCGCCAGTTCCGCACCATAGGCGCCGATATTTTGAATGGGCGCAGCGCCTACAGAACCGGGAATAAGCGCAAGATTCTCGAGGCCTGGCATATTATGTTCGAGACAGAACTGGATGAGTTCATGCCACACCTCGCCAGCCTCCACCTTGAGGTAGTAATGTTCGTCATCCTGGCTCACCTCTATCCCTTTGGTCTGCACTAAAACCGCTGTGCCCTGGAAGGTTTCAGTCAAGACAATGTTGCTACCACCGCCAATCAGCAAAAGAGGCTCCTGCGCTTTGAATGTCTGCAAGCAAATGGCAATAAGCTCGGCCTCCTGCCTTGCTCTTACCAAACTAAAGCAATCAGCCTCGAGGCCTAGGGTATTAAATTGCGTTAAAGAATCTGTGATCTTAGAGTCCATAGAGGAAGCGTGTGTTTGCCTATCAATCAAAAAAGCCATTGTAACGTATCTGGCTCCGCCGGCCTAAATCCCAACAAAGATTAATCTCACGGGATCGCAAGATTCTTCTATGGATAGTTATAGATTGCACTAGGGGAGTTCATAGAGTGCAAACTTTCATCTTGAACTGTGCTTGCGGGCTATAAGGCACTCTAGAAGATATGAGATAGAGTAAGGCTGAAAGGGTTATCGAAAAGCATTTTTCGGCTGACGTCGGGAGTAGGCATTCATGCCTACATAAGTGAATAAGCCACCTGACTTTAATTAAGGTGGTTTCGAGAGAAAACGTCGATAATTTCATAAACCCCAAACGCAAAAAAGCCACCTTATTCAGGTGGCTTCTTCACTTAATAGGCGCCTGGAAATGACCTACTCTCACATGGGGAGACCCCACACTACCATCGGCGCGATTGCGTTTCACTTCTGAGTTCGGGATGGGATCAGGTGGGACCACAATGCTAT
>NZ_JAKIKY010000026.1 GCF_023349185.1 Shewanella aquimarina
CGCCTGCATGCGAAAGCTCATCGTGATCTTGAATACCATGCTTAAAAGCGAGGAGCTGTGGTGCGCAAAAAACGGATAAATATATTGACTAAACACCACAGTCACTTGTTAAGTAGCCGACTTCCATTTAGCTACAATGCTTTCGTATTTTTCGTCGACCAGTTCGTCATCGTCTGGGCAAGAAAATAAAACAACTTTAAGAGCATTATAGGATTTTGGAAATTCAGAAAGCTTATCCATTATTTCCAGTGCTTCAGAGTCGGTTTGAACTTATCAGCATTTTGCCGCTTTTCATATAAGTAATCCATCTGGGAAAACGCGCTTGCGCGTTTTCCAAACTTATTATCTACTTAATGAATAATATAAGCATATGATTTTAATATTATATATTTAAACCGAAGTGAGAGATCGCGCACGAATACAGGATGAAAAACGTTCAAAATCCTGATGATTCAAATGTAACTGTGTACTTATCCAGTTTTTTGATAGTGAGTAGTGAATTACATCACACGGGTGTAGCGATAAAAATTGCTAGTCCAGAAAGTCGGTTCGTTACTGAACCACCGACAACTTGATAACTCATCTGGGGCAAAACCAAGCCCGCTTTTTTGATTAGCTATTCGTGTCCAACTCCGCCAAATCGAAGAAACGATAGATACCGAGTGTAGATGCATCTGCCATCGTCGAGCCTCCAAGGATAACTCTCAGTAAAAAAAAGGCGGCGTGTAGCAGAAGTATCTGCACAAAAGCGAGCCGCAGGCTATTAATTACAGCGAAGGTACGACCTTCAATCGCCTCTCCAGCATCCACGCAGGTCTGAAGACGTACAGCGTGTCGTCAAATGCTAATCAAACAGGACGCCCTAATGACTCCCCTGTTTGTTCCATTTACGAATGACGTTTCCATGCTTATCACGCCAACCTTCAATTTCGAGAGTTGAAAGAAGGTAAGCATGAAAAGTAATGATTCCGAGTGTTTTACGAATTCTCTCGGCCCAAATAACACCCGCAATAACACCGACACCAGCTGTGTCGTAACAGATATTTAAGGCCGTTTCGAAGTCAAAAAGATAAAATCCAAATACACTCAACATACAAAAAATTGCGGTTGCAGAAAGTACGATTTGAAAGTACAGCCATGCAAAGATTAACCAAGCGGTTAGATCTAGATAGCCTTCCAGTGGTTTCATGATCAATTGCTTCAGAAAATTCATATAACTCCATTTATTTACTTCTGAATCTTACGCTTACCAGCTAACGCCTACGCTGGCCTTACTCCCTAAACCACCAAAGACTCGGCATCACTCTCACACGCTGAGCGATACTCATAGGCGGATTCAGCCGATTGGATAGTCTCGGAAATAAGCGTTTCGAATATCTCCATTTGCCCTGCGGGGATCAACTGATTCTGGATCTGCTTGCGTTTCGCCGCATCGAACAAACGCTCGGCTAACCAGCCCACTAGATAGAGGAGAGAAAGACAACCACCAGCGGTTGCTATGTTCCCCTCAATCACCAGGGGTAGATCCTGAACATCACCGCCCATGCCCACTAAAGCCGCCTTAGCATCAGGGTTTGTCGTTAGCTTCTTCCCCTTCAGTAACCCCAGCTCATGAAGCACAAAGGAGCCCGCACATATTGAGCCAATCAACTGCCTGCTCGGGTCGAGTTTTAAGGCAGACATAAAATTCTCATCTTGCAGCGCCGCGGGAATACCGCGGTAACCACTGGTGATAAGAACGACATCTTGCTCCTTTACCTCAGACACATGACCGTCAGTCTTCACTGTCATCCCTAGCTGCGAATGATGTTCGGGTTTAGTGCCGAGTATCCTGACCGTCCAGCTATCAGAGGTTCTTCCCAGCAAGTCATTCATCAGAAAAAAATCTACATCGGTAAAGTTATCAAACAACACGATGCCAACTTTATACATAATCCCTGTACCCTTAATCACTTAACTCCGAATCGAATCACGTCTTACTGTGAATTAGCTATATCTATGTAGCCCCAAGCTAGCGTGAACATCAAAGAGGCGACACCCAGCCGCCTAAAAACCAATTAATTCAATAGCGGCAATTGGTTATCAGAGTTATATCTCACAAGTAACTAAGAAAGCACTCAAAAAATCCGAGCCTCCCCCAGTTCAAACCCAGATATCGAAAAATTCAGCCTTACGACTTATTCATTCAAAGGCATCACGCCAGCAATAGATAACGCCAAATCGATAACGCCAAATTGAAGAGACGATTGATACCGAGTCTAGATACGCCCACCGCAGATGATAAATATCAATAAAGTTACGGCTTTCAAACCTGCTCGCCAATCTCAATAGATTCAGAAAAAAATACTAGTCAGTTTCCTTAAAAGCCGTCGGGGCGCGCCGGGTCTTATCGACATGCAGCTCAAACACATCCGGGCGAGAATAGTGCCCGGCCACATCCAGGGCGCGTTTGGCGGTCACCGCCTGCTGTGCATCGATCTCCACTATCAAGCAGCCTTTCTCCTTCGACAGCGGCCCGGAGACTATCTCGCCGCTTGGCGAAATCAATGTAGAGTCCCCAGGATTGATCCAGGCATCATCAGCAGGATAGAGCCGGTCGATATCGGGAAAATCCTCCGGGAGATCTTGCCGCTCTAGGGCGACGCCACAGGATATCACCCAGCACTTACCCTCTCTGGCGATGTGCTGCATCGAGCCTATCCATGCCGCGCCGCTGTCGTAGGTCGGCGCGATATAGATCTCTACGCCTTGGGAGTAGAGCGCGTACCTGGCAAGGGGCATATAGTTTTCCCAACAGATTAGGCTGCCGATTCTGCCCACAGGGGTATCGACCACTTTCAATCCATGGCCGTCCCCCATCCCCCAGACCATACGCTCGGGATTGGTCGGCATGAGTTTACGGTGATGATTAACAATCTGACCTTGGGGGTCTATGGTGACGAGGGAGTTGTAAAGGGTGGCACGGCTGTTGGCATTGTCTCTCTCGTTAATGCCGCAGACGAGGGTGACGGCGTTTCGTTTAGCCGCCGCTTGCAGGGGCTCAAGATCATCCGACGATAGGTCGACGGCATTTTGCAGTAACCTGGCATGTAACTCTTCACAGATCCCCCAGTCGCCGCCCGGCCTGAGCCGCCAGATCCAAGCCGGATAGCCGGGAATGAAGGCTTCGGGAAAAACAATCAACTTAGCTCCCTGAGCCGATGCCGAGTCTATCAGAGCCACCGCTTTAGCGATTGTGCCTTGCTTATCCAAAACACAAGACGCCTCTTGAATGATAGCTACCTTCTTCATAGATCAATCCTTTTCATCAGGAATGGAGGTAACCCTCAGTATAGTTTGCCCACCCCCAAGTTTCGTAAAATCCCCCCTCAGAAGACCCAAGCCCCAAAATCAATCCATGCCAACCCAAAGAATTGCAAAATAGGTCAAATCGAAGAAATAGAAGATACAGGTGTAAGCAGGCTTTTGACCCTCGGCGACAGGACGTCGCCGTGGAGCGTATACGGACATATTCACCGCGAGTCAAAAGCGTGCTTGCACATCCCGCGCCGGGCAGGCGATAGGTTGCCATGAAGATAGAACCTTCAAATATCTAACCAGTCGCAATAACCGTCCAAGCAACAAGCAACAAGCAACAAGCAACAAGCAACAAGCAACAAGCAACAAGCAACAAGCAACAAGCAACAAGCAACAAGCTACAAGCTACAAGCTACAAGCTACAAGCTACAAGCTACAAGCTACAAGCTACAAGCTACAAGCTACAAGCTACAAGCTACAAGCTACAAGCTACAAGCTACAAGC
>NZ_JAKIKY010000027.1 GCF_023349185.1 Shewanella aquimarina
TGTCATCATTAAGTGAATACATAGCTTAATGAGGCGAACGAGGGGAACTGAAACATCTAAGTACCCTTAGGAAAAGAAATCAACCGAGATTCCCCTAGTAGCGGCGAGCGAACGGGGATTAGCCCTTAAGCCTAGAGGGTGTTAGTGGAATGTGTTGGAAAGCACAGCGATACAGGGTGATAGCCCCGTACATGAAAACTAACTTTAGGTGAAAACGAGTAGGACGGGACACGTGATATCTTGTTCGAATATGGGGGGACCATCCTCCAAGGCTAAATACTCCTGACTGACCGATAGTGAACCAGTACCGTGAGGGAAAGGCGAAAAGAACCCCTGTGAGGGGAGTGAAATAGAACCTGAAACCGTATACGTACAAGCAGTGGGAGCGGTTCTTGAGACCGTGACTGCGTACCTTTTGTATAATGGGTCAGCGACTTACATTTTGTAGCGAGGTTAAGCGAATAGCGGAGCCGTAGGGAAACCGAGTGTTAACTGCGCGTTTAGTTGCAAGGTGTAGACCCGAAACCCGGTGATCTAGCCATGGGCAGGTTGAAGGTTGAGTAACATCAACTGGAGGACCGAACACACGTATGTTGAAAAATGCGGTGATGACTTGTGGCTGGGGGTGAAAGGCCAATCAAACCGGGAGATATCTGGTTCTCCTCGAAAGCTATTTAGGTAGCGCCTCGAGCGAATACCATTGGGGGTAGAGCACTGTTAAGGCTAGGGGGTCATCCCGACTTACCAACCCTTTGCAAACTCCGAATACCAATGAGTACTACTCGGGAGACACACGGCGGGTGCTAACGTCCGTCGTGAAAAGGGAAACAACCCAGACCATCAGCTAAGGTCCCAAAGTTATTGCTAAGTGGGAAACGATGTGGGAAGGCTTAGACAGCTAGGATGTTGGCTTAGAAGCAGCCATCATTTAAAGAAAGCGTAATAGCTCACTAGTCGAGTCGGCCTGCGCGGAAGATATAACGGGGCTAAGCAATACACCGAAGCTATGGGTACTAGCGCTTGCGCTAGTGCGGTAGAGGAGCGTTCTGTAAGCCGTTGAAGGTGAAGGGGTAACCCACGCTGGAGGTATCAGAAGTGCGAATGCTGACATGAGTAACGATAAAGGGGGTGAAAAACCTCCTCGCCGAAAGACCAAGGGTTCCTGTCCAACGTTAATCGGGGCAGGGTGAGTCGACCCCTAAGGCGAGGCCGAAAGGCGTAGTCGATGGGAAACGGGTTAATATTCCCGTACTTCTGCTAACTGCGATGGAGAGACGGAGAAGGCTAGGCTAGCGCGGCGTTGGTTGTCCGCGTTTAAGGCTGTAGGTAGGGTACTTAGGCAAATCCGGGTACCTAATACTGAGAGTTGATGACGAGTCACTACGGTGATGAAGTAGTTGATGCCATGCTTCCAGGAAAATCTTCTAAGCTTCAGGTTAGCAGGAATCGTACCCCAAACCGACACAGGTGGTCGGGTAGAGAATACCAAGGCGCTTGAGAGAACTCGGCTGAAGGAACTAGGCAAAATGGTACCGTAACTTCGGGAGAAGGTACGCTCCTGTTGGTGATGAGACTTGCTCTCTAAGCTGACGGGAGTCGCAGATACCAGGTGGCTGCAACTGTTTATCAAAAACACAGCACTGTGCAAAATCGCAAGATGACGTATACGGTGTGACGCCTGCCCGGTGCCGGAAGGTTAATTGATTGGGTTATCTTCGGAGAAGCTCATGATCGAAGCCCCGGTAAACGGCGGCCGTAACTATAACGGTCCTAAGGTAGCGAAATTCCTTGTCGGGTAAGTTCCGACCTGCACGAATGGCGTAATGATGGCCACGCTGTCTCCAGCCGAGACTCAGTGAAGTTGAAATTGCGGTGAAGATGCCGTATACCCGCGGCTAGACGGAAAGACCCCGTGAACCTTTACTATAGCTTGGCACTGAACATTGACCCTACATGTGTAGGATAGGTGGGAGACTTTGAAGCGGGAACGCCAGTTCTCGTGGAGTCAACCTTGAAATACCACCCTTGTAGTGTTGATGTTCTAACTCTGGCCCCTGAATCGGGGTTGAGGACAGTGCCTGGTGGGTAGTTTGACTGGGGCGGTCTCCTCCCAAAGAGTAACGGAGGAGCACGAAGGTTGGCTAAGTACGGTCGGACATCGTACGGTTAGTGCAATGGCATAAGCCAGCTTAACTGCGAGACATACACGTCGAGCAGGTGCGAAAGCAGGTCATAGTGATCCGGTGGTTCTGAATGGAAGGGCCATCGCTCAACGGATAAAAGGTACTCCGGGGATAACAGGCTGATACCGCCCAAGAGTTCATATCGACGGCGGTGTTTGGCACCTCGATGTCGGCTCATCACATCCTGGGGCTGAAGTCGGTCCCAAGGGTATGGCTGTTCGCCATTTAAAGTGGTACGCGAGCTGGGTTCAGAACGTCGTGAGACAGTTCGGTCCCTATCTGCCGTGGGCGTTGGATGATTGAAGGGAGCTGCTCCTAGTACGAGAGGACCGGAGTGGACGAACCGCTGGTGTTCGGGTTGTCATGCCAATGGCATTGCCCGGTAGCTACGTTCGGAATCGATAACCGCTGAAAGCATCTAAGCGGGAAGCGAGCCCTAAGATGAGTCATCCCTAGACCTTTAAGGTCTCTAAAGAGCCGTCCGAGACTAGGACGTTGATAGGCAGGGTGTGTAAGCGTTGTGAGGCGTTGAGCTAACCTGTACTAATGACTCGTGAGGCTTAACCATACAACCCAAAAGGGTTTCGTA
>NZ_JAKIKY010000028.1 GCF_023349185.1 Shewanella aquimarina
ACGGCCAAGGTGAGCCATACCTGGTTGCGCATAGTCAGGTGACATATCTTTACCGGCGGAATTTTCGGTAACACTGCCGGTATCGACACCGCCAATCACGGCTTTATCGTCAGTGCCGTTAATGGTCACAGTCACTTTTTGCGAAGTGCCATCAACCGAGTGAACCAGCACGGTATCCGTGAGTGACTCACCGGTTTTTAAGCCTTGAATCGCGGCTTGTGCGTTATCAGCGGTGTAAGTCCAATGGCCATGCTCGTTAATAGTGAGGCTGCCGTACTGGCCTTGAAGAGTGGTGGCTACAAATTGGTTTTGTCCGCTGTCGGGATCGGTGACGGTGAGCGCACCATCGACGCGCAATTGGCCTTGGTAGAGGTCTTTGTCTTCGGTCACTGAAGCCGTAGCAGTACCGCCAATGACGGCTTTATCGTCGGTGCCGTTAATGGTCACAGTCACTTTTTGCGAAGTGCCATCAACCGAGTGAACCAGCACGGTATCCGTGAGTGACTCACCGGTTTTTAAGCCTTGAATCGCGGCTTGTGCGTTATCAGCGGTGTAAGTCCAATGGCCATGCTCGTTAATAGTGAGGCTGCCGTACTGGCCTTGAAGAGTGGTGGCTACAAATTGGTTTTGTCCGCTGTCGGGATCGGTGACGGTGAGTGCGCCATCAACACGCAAATGCCCTTGGTAGAGGTCTTTGTCCTCGGTCACAGCGCCCGTTGACGCGCCGCCAATCACCGCCTTGTCGTCGGTGCCGTTAATGGTGACGGTCACCTTCTGCGCGGTACCATCGACCGAGTGCACCAGTAAGGTTTCGGTGAGCGACTCGCCAGCTTTCAGCCCTTGAATCGCAGATTGTGAGTTATCAGCGGTGTAGGTCCAGTGGCCATTTGAATCAATCGACAAGGTACCAAATTGGCCTTGAAGAGTGGTGGCAACAAACTGGTTTTGTCCGCTGTCGGGATCGGTGACGGTGAGTGCGCCATCAACACGCAAATGCCCTTGGTAGAGGTCTTTGTCCTCGGTCACAGCGCCCGTGGCCGTGCCGCCAATCACTGCCTTGTCGTCGGTGCCGTTAATGGTGACTGTCACCTTCTGCGCTGTGCCATCGACGCTGTGAACAAACAGGGTCTCGGTGAGTGATTCACCTGACTTGAGCCCCTGAATGGTGGCCTGAGAGTTGTCGGCTGTGTAGGTCCAGTGGCCGAGATCGTTGATGGTCAGGGTGCCGTATTGGCCTTGCAGGCTGGTGGCGATGAACTGGTTTTGTCCGCTGTCGGGATCGGTAACGGTGAGCGCGCCATCAACGCGGAGATGTCCTTGGTAAAGGTCTTTGTCCTCGGTCACAGCGCCCGTGGCCGCGCCGCCAATGACTGCCTTGTCGTCGGTGCCGTTAATGGTGACGGTCACCTTCTGCTCGGTGCCATCGACCGAGTGTACAAACAGGGTTTCGGTAAGCGACTCGCCAGCTTTCAGGCCCTGAATCGCAGATTGTGAGTTATCGGCGGTGTAAGTCCAGTGCCCTAAATCATTGATGGTAAGTGTGCCGAATTGCCCTTGGTGTGTGGTAGCAATGAAGTGAGCATCGCCGCCATCGGGATCGATCACCGTCAGTTGCCCGGATGTCTGTAGCTGCCCGGCGACCAGGTCTTTGTCTTCTGTCACCGAGCCGCTGGCCATGCCATGGATGATGGCTCGCTGATCTGTGCCGTGAACTTCTATGGTCACTATCTGGCTGACGGGTTGTCCTGAGCTGTCGGTTGCTGTGACTCTGAAGGTCTCAGTGGCCACCTGGCCCGCATGTAGGGCCAGGGTGTTGGGGAAGCTATTATCGAGCCGATACTGCCAGAGACCTGTATCTGGGTCGATAACTAGCTCGCCATAGACGCCGGATGAATGGGGCACGGCCCAATGGACGCCGTCTCCCGAGTCGGGATCTGTGGCGATCAATTGCCCCGATACTCGGTCAACCGAGCCCTGTTCATTTAGGCTGGCATGATGGACGCCAGAGATCACCGGCAGATCGTTACTGCCCTCGACGGCGACGCATATGACGCTGCTGACGCTGTTGCCCTGATTGTCAGTTGCCGTAATGGTGAAGGTTTCATTGTGGTGCTCGCCTTCGGAGAGGGCATTGGTCTTGGCATCGAAGTTGTTGAGATGGTAGTGCCACTCACCCGTGCTGGGGTTGAGCACAAGATCGCCATATTGTCCCTTGCTGGTCTCTACCGACCAGGTGATGGCGTCCTTGGTGTCGCCGCTAGCCGCGAGTTTTCCTGATACCGTATCGATAACACTGTTTTCTTTAATCGTTTGAAAATTTTGTTGACTATCAATATGCAACGGATTTTCATGCGTGCCAGTGCCAGTGCCAGTGCCAGTGCCAGTGCCAGTGCCAGTGCCAGTGCCAGTGCCAGTGCCAGTGCCAGTGCCAGTGCCAGTGCCAGTGCCAGTGCCAGTGCCAGTG
>NZ_JAKIKY010000029.1 GCF_023349185.1 Shewanella aquimarina
AGCATTGTGGTCCCACCTGATCCCATCCCGAACTCAGAAGTGAAACGCAATCGCGCCGATGGTAGTGTGGGGTCTCCCCATGTGAGAGTAGGTCATTTCCAGGCGCCTAATTATTCTCGAAAGAGAGTCGAGAAATCCCCAGCACGCAGTGTTGGGGATTTTTTCGTTTAACGACTTTTGAAATATTGACTCAAACATGGGGAATATAAAGCGCCCTCGCACAGTGAGGTGCATTTCCATATGGAGTAGGGCGAATATCGCGATAGCGATGTGCTTATGGTTAAAAGATATTCCCGACACTTTCAGCATTCCCTACATCCATGTAGGTCAGTGCGAAGCTTTAGCGTAGCTGGCCATGGCAGGCGCTAATTAAGTGAAGAAGCCACTTGAATTAGGTGGCTTTTTTGCGTTTGGGGTTTATGAAATTATCGACGATTTCTCTCAAAACTACCTTAATTAAAGTCAGGTGGTTGATTCACTTATGTAGGCATGAATGCCTACTCCCAACATCGTCCCACCGCTGAACAGGCTCCCAGGCTCGCAGTCTAGCTGCTTTGCGCTCCAGCCATCCATCATTTGCTTAATAAGCGATGCCTTTTGCCTCCATGTGAGAACTGTCTGTACGCCCTTTTACATGTCGGCGCATGCTTTCCAGGTTTCCTTGTTTGATGGCTAGTGTTGGTGCAGCTGGTCATCTATATTGGCCAGGAATGTTGATTTCTATGTTTGTCGACAAATGCCAAGCAATATCGACACTTCCATTACCACTTGTGATCGCCCACTGCTCAGTAGAAGGTTGTGGTAACCCGCCTCTCGTATCGCAAAGCCTTTGGATACCGTGCATTCAAAGCAGACCTCTTTTCCTCATATGTATCCAGCCAATAATAAAGCGTTTGTTATTTGATTCTTCCACTCGAACATGGGGAGGGAGTGTTGAAAGCATATTATATATGGGGGGATGCGAAGAGTATGGTCGGAATTTACGGTGAATGGAGTCGATCTCATAAAGAGTAGTGAATGAATCTCCTTAACCAGCGGCCGTAATTTGTCTAGAGCTTTTTAAAAATTAGCGCATGTTCGCCATGTTCTTTAGGTAAGAAGGGTATCCGCTTATGTAAGCATGAATTCATGCCGGCGATGTCCACAGCTTAAATGCTTCTTGGAAATTACTCCCCTTATTCCTATAGATATACTTATACTGCTGGTCATGACGTACTTTCCACATCAATGGTTGTCGTTGCTCATTAAGTACTGAGAGTTGAGTCTATTGTTTTTCGGTGATTTCGGTTATTACAATTCATGAAGGCAGATATGGGCCCTGCAAAGCCAAGTACCAATTGAGGGGCTAGACTATTCGTCCTGATTAGTAGATCGGCTAGAGCGTGAACCTTCCTATGCCTAGCAGTGTTGTTCCCTATTCCTTACCCTTTTTCAGAACTCGAATGAAGCCTCTTGCTGGACAATATAAAATGAGGTCTTCTAAGTTGGCGGCGTGAATCGAGAGGTTGAGCTGGTCTCTTGATTTCATTTCTATGGGGATTAGAACTTCTCTTGAGTTATCTAATACGCTATCGCATATCAGTTGTGTTCAAGAGAAAACATCGCGATTGCTAGGTAGCTACCGGTTACCCAAATTTTTACTTGAGAAAGATGGTGGTTTCATCTTCCTCGTTACATTGAAATATAGGTTTACTTAAGATTTTAGAGGCTTTCGTTGGTAAGTATTGAGGTAGTTTGAATATCTGGGCGATAACAATGATGAGGTAGATAAAACGTATAAACAGATGCCTTTGTGGATAACTGTGTGCGTAATTGGTGCAAAGGATGTGCTTATATCAGGTATAAAAAATAAGTTCGTTTTTATTGAAAAAAGCCCTTGCACAAAAGATTTGGCTCCCTATAATGCGCTCCCACTGACACGGCAAACGGCGCTACTTAGCGAAGCGAGTAGGCAGCTGGTCGAGTCAAGGTAACAAGCGGTTCAAGTTTTTAAGCCTGTGGTTACAGCACGGTAGCGCAGTAATTAACCACTTAAAAATCTTTTGAAAAAAGCGCTTGACGCCGACAGGGAGAAGCGTAGAATACGCAGCCCTAGCCCGCTGGACTCCAGTATGAGGCGAACGTTCTTTAACAAGATAAAA
>NZ_JAKIKY010000030.1 GCF_023349185.1 Shewanella aquimarina
GAGGCTAACCGTCTTGGTGTCAGACCCGCCGTCGTTATCGGTGACCGTGACCTCGAAGCTTAAGGTGATGGTCTCATCTTCAGCAAGGAACTGCACCAGAGAGTTGAGGATGCTGTAATCCCAGCTGTCACTGTCGACGCTGAAGCCGTCGATGAGGCTCTGGATTTGGCTGGCGCTGAGTACGCTGGTCAGATCGCCGCCGCTCCAGCTGATGTCATTGTTGTAGACCTCGGTGACGCTGTGGGTGTTGTTGACATCCACGTCGGTGAAGCTGAGGGCGCCGCTGTCGGTCAGGTTAGGGTTGCTGGCATCTTCCGTCACGCCGCCGGTTGCATCCACGGTGAGCACCGGCAGGTCGTTAGTGCCGGTAATGGTGAGGCTAACCGTCTTGGTGTCAGACCCGCCGTCGTTATCGGTGACCGTGACCTCGAAGCTTAAGGTGATGGTCTCATCTTCAGCAAGGAACTGCACCAGAGAGTTGAGGATGCTGTAATCCCAGCTGTCACTGTCGACGCTGAAGCCATCGATGAGGCTCTGGATTTGGCTGGCGCTGAGTACGTTGGTGAGGTCACCACCGCTCCAGCTGATGTCATTGTTGTAGACCTCGGTGACGCTGTGGGTGTTGTTGACATCCACGTCGGTGAAGCTGAGGGCGCCGCTGTCGGTCAGGTTAGGGTTGCTGGCATCTTCCGTCACGCCGCCGGTTGCATCCACGGTGAGCACCGGCAGGTCGTTAGTGCCGGTAATGGTGAGGCTAACCGTCTTGGTGTCAGACCCGCCATCGTTGTCGGTGACCGTGACCTCGAAGCTTAAGGTGATGGTCTCATCTTCAGCAAGGAACTGCACCAGAGAGTTGAGGATGCTGTAATCCCAGCTGTCGCTGTCGACGCTGAAGCCGTCGATGAGGCTCTGGATCTGGCCTGCGCTGAGTACGCTGGTCAGGTCACCACCGCTCCAGCCGATGTCATTGTTGTAGACCTCGGTGACGCTGTGGGTGTTGTTGACATCCACATCGGTGAAGCTGAGCGCGCCGCTGTCGGTGAGGTTAGGATTGCTGGCATCTTCCACCACGCCGCCGCTGGCATCCACGGTGAGCACCGGCAGGTCGTTAGTGCCGGTAATGGTGAGGCTGACGGTCTTAGTGTCGGCGCCGCCATCGTTGTCGGTGACCGTGACCTCGAAGCTTAAGGTGATGGTTTCACCCAGGGCGAGGAACTGCACATCACTGTTCAGGATACTGTAATCCCAGCTGTCGCTGTCGACGCTGAAGCCGTCGATGAGGCTCTGGATTTGACCGGCGCTGAGCACGCTGGTCAGGTCACCGCCGCTCCAGCCGATGTCATTGTTGTAGACCTCGGTGACGCTGTGGGTGTTGTTGACATCCACATCGGTGAAGCTGAGGGCGCCGCTGTCGGTCAGATTAGGGTTGCTGGCATCTTCCGTCACACCGCCGGTTGCATCCACGGTGAGCACCGGCAGGTCATTGGTACCGGTAATGGTGAGGCTGACCGTCTTGGTGTCAGAGCCGCCATCGTTGTCGGTGACCGTGACCTCGAAGCTTAAGGTGATGGTCTCATCTTCAGCAAGGAACTGCACCAGAGAGTTGAGGATGCTGTAATCCCAGCTGTCGCTGTCGACGCTGAAGCCGTCGATGAGGCTCTGGATCTGGCCTGCGCTGAGTACGCTGGTCAGGTCACCACCGCTCCAGCCGATGTCATTGTTGTAGACCTCGGTGACGCTGTGGGTGTTGTTGACATCCACATCGGTGAAGCTGAGTGCGCCGCTGTCGGTCAGGTTAGGGTTGCTGGCATCTTCCGTCACGCCGCCTGTGGCATCCACGGTGAGTACCGGCAGGTCGTTGGTACCGGTAATGGTGAGGCTAACCGTCTTGGTGTCAGACCCGCCGTCGTTATCGGTGACCGTGACCTCGAAGCTTAAGGTGATGGTCTCATCTTCA
>NZ_JAKIKY010000031.1 GCF_023349185.1 Shewanella aquimarina
TGTAGTGGTCAACTAAAATTGGCCACGGTTTTGTATTCAAGCCAGTATCTTCGCTCTGACTCATTAGGTGTTAGCCCACCGTTATATTGATGTGGTCTCAGCTGACTGTAATACCCCGTCACATATCGCGAAATTTCACTCTTAGCCTCACCGATATCCCGATAGCCGGTCATCGGTATCCATTCTGTTTTTAAGCTTCTAAAGAAGCGCTCCATCGGGCTGTTGTCCCAGCAGTTTCCTCGTCGACTCATGCTCTGCTTAATCTGATAACGCCAGAGCTGTTGGCGGAAGCGGCGGCTGGTATAGTGGCTTCCTTGGTCACTATGGAACATTAGGTCTTTCGGCCTTCCTCGCGCCTCAAAGGCCATGGTTAGTGCCTTGCTTGTTAGCGCACTATCGGGCGAAAATGACATCGCCCACCCCACCGGTTTCCGTGCAAACAAGTCCAGAACAACGGCAAGGTAAGCCCATCGTTTTCCTGTCCACACATAGGTCACATCGCCACACCACACTTGATTGGGACCCGTCACAGCAAACTGGCGGTCAAGGAGGTTAGGGATGGCGACATGCTCCTTGTCTGCCTTTTTGTAGCGATGTTGCGGCACCTGGCAGCTCACTAGCCCCAGCTTCTTCATCAGCCCTGTGGCACGATAGCGCGTCAACCTCACGCCAGCTGTCGTCACCATATCAGCCAAGGTTCTGGCTCCCGCTGACCCATTGCTGGCTTCATAAGCCTCCCGCATCAAGCTGTGCAGTTTTACCCGCTGCGAGTCAATGGTGGTAGGTCTGCCTCGCCAATACTTGTAACTGCTGCGGTGAATACCAAATACTGAACAAATCCGTTTTACGCTATGGCTCTTCTTGAGTTTCTCGACTAACGAGAACTGTTCAGTGAGTCTGACATCAAGAGAGCCGTAGCCTTTTTCAAAATGGTGTTCTCTTCTTCAATGCGGCGGATTTTCTTCTCCAGCTCACGGATCCGCTGTTGTTCGGGGGTGAGCGGTGCGCCTTTGGGGGATACGCCTTGCTGCTCTTGTCGAAGCTGGTTTACCCATTTACGCATGGCTGAATTACTCACGCCCATCGCGCTTGCAGCCTCAGCTATGCTGTATCCCTGTTTCGTTACCAGCTGCGCAGCTTCTAATTTGAACTCTGCACTGAATGTCGGTCTTGTGTTCTTCATTTCTACCACCTTTTTTCCAGAAGTGAGTCTATCACTTCGTCTATTCAGGTGGCCAAATTCACTATGCCAC
>NZ_JAKIKY010000032.1 GCF_023349185.1 Shewanella aquimarina
CGAGCCTCCACGGATGATGAGATGGACACCTCTTGTGAAGTCGGCGTCAAAAGCGCCATATTGAATTTGCACGTTCAATATCAACAAAAGGTGTCCACTATGAAAGTTACTCTAATTGGTATCGATTTGGCAAAAAACGTCTTTCAAGTCTGTGGTGTAAATCAGGCTTGTAAATCTGCATTTAATCGTGCACTTCGTCGACACCAACTTATGGCGTTTCTAGCTCAATATCCTGATGCAATCATAGCAATGGAAGCCTGTAGCGGTTCAAATTACTGGGGTAGAAGCTTAAAAGCTCAAGGTTATCAGGTAAGGCTAATTCCCCCTCAACATGTGAAGCCCTTTGTCAAAGGCAATAAAAATGACCGTAATGATGCCTTCGCCATTTGCGAAGCAGCGCTTAGACCCAACATGCAGTTTGTAGAACCAAGAACCCTAGAGCAGGTTGATATGATGTTGGCGCATCGAATCAGGGAAAGGCAGGTCGACGCCAGAACAACATTGATTAATCAAATCAGAGGCCTGCTATATGAATATGGCATTGTCATCGCAAAAGGCAAAGAAAGCCTTAAAGCAGCATTACCTGACTTAATTGAAGATGCAGAAAATGAATTAACCGAAAGAGCTCGAATCCACTTTACGCTGCTACACCAAGAGTGGGGCGCGATTGATGAAGCCATAAAGTCATCAGAAAAGGATATCAAACAGCAAGCCCTGGCTTCCGAAGGAGCTAAACTACTAATGCAAATAAAGGGAATAGGAGAAATTACGGCAACAGCCGTAGTCTCTTTTGCTGGTAATGGTTCGTCCTACAAGAATGGTAGACATTTTTCAGCCAATATCGGTTTAGTACCTAAGGAACATTCAAGCGGTGGAAAACAAAGTCTTGGTGGGATAACCAAGCGAGGTAACCGTTACCTCAGGAAGCTACTCATTCAATGTGCTTGGTCGATTATCAGGCACTGTAAAACAGCGCAAGATAGGTTGTCTGTTTGGGTTAAAACGCTCATCGAACGGCGAGGCAGTCACAAGTCAGCAGTCGCACTGGCCAACAAGTTAGCAAGAAC
>NZ_JAKIKY010000033.1 GCF_023349185.1 Shewanella aquimarina
AGGAGCCGCCATTCAATCGAGCTACTGCATAAAGACCCTCAACGGCCATTGAGGGTGGGCCTCCAATTTACCCTAAAATGGAACAGGATTAACCATACAATCTGTTTAAGAGTGATTCGCAACACGTGGCATTTTTACTATGCGTTGTGTTTAGTGGTTAAGGTGGTATGCGGAAGCATCGGTATTGCGTTGCTCACCCCTTAACAGGGCGTTATATGCCTAGCGCCTTTACATATAATTTTCGTCAGTTAAAAGGATTGAAATGCTATACTTAATATTCACGATTCTTCTTTGTTTTCTTGGTCTCTTTACGTTTGTGCCTAAATTTAAAAGTGTTATTGAGCGCCATAGTGTAGGTATTAATTTTTTTCTCACTCTTGTTGCGACATTAGTTGGTGTTCTATTAGCCATATCTATTACAAATTACGAAGCGGAACAAAAAGAAAAACAAGATGTAATTAAACTCTTAATGTCATCGATCTCTTCAGTAGAGACGTGTTATGAATATAGTGAAGAATTAATAGAGTATTTTAACAAGTTGCCAAAAGAAGATGAGTTGAGGACTGGGTTTTATTCAAAGAATCCACCACCGTACCCAGAATATTTAGACACTTTCTTAATGCAAAATATAGTTAGCAAAAATTTATCGGGGGCGACGTTAAGTGATCTAAACGAATACTTAATCAACCTTAAAAGAAGTCGTACATTTAATGCGCCTTTATATCTCAAGATTTTAGAGCAAACAGTAAAACTCTTAGAGTTAGAGGTAGCGTATCAAAAAGGTCACATAAATGAAGCTCAATTGGATTTAGAGTTAAGTGCAATAGATAACACTTTGCCGACCACAGGCACATAACAAGTGACTGTGGTTGTAGTGGCATAGTGAATTTGGCCACTACAGGTGTTTAGTCAATATATTTATCCGTTTTTTGCGCACCACAGCTCCTCGCTTTTAAGCATGGTATTCAAGATCACGATGAGCTTTCGCATGCAGGCGATCAGTGCTACTTT
>NZ_JAKIKY010000034.1 GCF_023349185.1 Shewanella aquimarina
GTTGGCGGAAGCGGCGGCTGGTATAGTGGCTTCCTTGGTCACTATGGAACATTAGGTCTTTCGGCCTTCCTCGCGCCTCAAAGGCCATGGTTAGTGCCTTGCTTGTTAGCGTGCTATCTGGCGAAAAAGAGATGGCCCAGCCTACCGGTTTACGCGCAAACAAGTCCAGAACAACGGCAAGGTAAGCCCATCGTTTTCCTGTCCACACATAGGTCACATCGCCACACCACACTTGATTGGGAGCCGTCACAGCAAACTGGCGGTCAAGGAGATTAGGGATGGCGACATGCTCCTTGTCTGCCTTTTTGTAGCGATGTTGCGGCACCTGGCAGCTCACTAGCCCCTGCTTCTTCATCAGCCTTGTGGCACGATAGCGCGTCAATCTCACGCCAGCAGTCGTCACCATATCAGCCAGAGTTCTGGCACCCGCTGACCCATTGCTGGCTTCATAAGCCTCCCGCACCATGCTGTGCAACTTTATCTGCTTCGAATCAATGGTGATAGGTCTGCTTCGCCAATACTTGTAACTGCTGCGGTGAATACTAAATACTGAACAAATCCGCTTTACGCTATGGCTCTTCCTGAGTTTCTCGACTAACGAGAACTGTTCAGTGAGTCTGACATCAAGAGAGCCGTAGCCTTTTTCAAAATAGTGTTCTCTTCTTCAATGCGGCGGATTTTCTTCTCCAGCTCGCGGATCTGCTGTTGTTCGGGGGTGAGCGGTGCGCCTTTGGGGGATACGCCTTGCTGCTCCTGTCGAAGCTGGTTTACCCATTTACGCATGGCTGAATTACTGACGCCCATCGCGCTTGCAGCCTCAGCTATGCTGTATCCCTGTTTCGTTACTAGCTGCGCAGCTTCGAATTTGAACTCTGCACTGAATGTCGGTCTTGTGTTCTTCATTTCTACCACCTTTTTTCCAGAAGTGAGTCTATCACTTCGTCTATTCAGGTGGCCAAATTCACTATGCCACTACA
>NZ_JAKIKY010000036.1 GCF_023349185.1 Shewanella aquimarina
TTGTATGGTTAATCCTGTTCCATTTTAGGGTAAATTGGAGGCCCACCCTCAATGGCCGTTGAGGGTCTTTATGCAGTAGCTCGATTGAATGGCGGCTCCTCTTACGAGAGACCGGTAACAAGTGGGTAGCGCTGCATAACTCCTAGCAATAACTCGAACAGTCATTGGGGCCTCGAGCCCGTATAGCAAGGCAGAGTAAGCTTATAATGAACAACGATAAAAACCAAACTGAAATCAATGTCGGCGTTGATGTCGGTAAGTCACAACTCGATATCGTTCTACATCCACTCGACTTACATTTATCTATCCCAAATGACCCAGAGCATATCCAGAAAGTCATTCACGTACTTAAGCAGCATCCGGTAAAACGTATCGTCACTGAGGCGACGGGCCGTTATGAACATGCCTTTGTCTTTGCCTGTGATAAGGCTAATTTACCTGTTGTTATCGTCAACCCAATCAAAGTTCGTCGCTTTGCCCAAGCTATCGGTGTCATGGCAAAGACAGATAAAATTGATGCTTCAGTCATCGCTCAATTTGCGGCAGTCATTAAACCTGAGATAAAGCAACTTCCGGATGAACAGTCACAAATAATCAAAGACTTATTAATCAGACGAACCCAGCTACTTGAAATGGCAACGATGGAAAAAAATCGTCTCCAAATCATGCCTAAAGAGCTTCATAAATCAATTAATACTTTGCTTAAATCACTTAACCTGCAAATAGAT
>NZ_JAKIKY010000037.1 GCF_023349185.1 Shewanella aquimarina
ACTACAAAGTGGCACTGAAGATACACGCCAAACGCTGACGACCGCTCAACTGTTGGCAAACACTGTCGATGTGGATGCCAATGACGCGGGTAAACTAACTATTGAAAACCTGCACGCCGACCATGGTTCGATATTAATTAATGGTGACGGCAGCTTTACCTTCACACCAGAAAAAGACTACAACGGTGAGGTGCATTTTACTTACGATGTGAAAGATGGCCATGGCGGCATAACCCACACCGGTGCCAGCACCATCTTAGCAGCCGTCAATGATAAGGCTCAAATCGCGGGAACTAGTACAGTAAGTTTGACTGAAGATAAAAACGTTCATCAAGGAATGATCCACGCTGATGGTGTACTAACTATCACCGATCCTGACAGCGGACAAAACCAGTTTGTTGCCACCAGTCTTCAAGGCCAGTACGGCAGCCTCACTATTAACGAGCATGGCCACTGGACCTACACCGCCGATAACGCACAAGCCGCGATTCAAGGCTTAAAAACGGGTGAATCACTCACGGATACCGTGCTGGTTCACTCGGTTGATGGCACCGAACAGAAGGTGACAGTGACCATTAACGGCACCGACGATAAAGCCGTGATTGGCGGTGTCGATACCGGCAGTGTTACCGAAAATTCCGCCGGTAAAGATATGTCACCTGACTATGCGCAACCAGGTATGGCTCACCTTGGCCGT
>NZ_JAKIKY010000038.1 GCF_023349185.1 Shewanella aquimarina
GAGCAAAGATATACACGTCTATTTAGACGCTGTTAATTTGTTTCAGCGCTAGGCGTTTGAGTTGCGAACGAAAGAATGTAGATAGCTACATGACTGAGTGAGTAATGAAAAACAACAACGCGATGGAGCAAAGAAACAAGTATAAATGGGTCTGTAGCTCAGCTGGTTAGAGCGCACCCCTGATAAGGGTGAGGTCGGTGGTTCAAGTCCACTCTGACCCACCAATTCTTCGTTGATTCTGCGTTATGTATTTCGTCGTTTAGCAGGCTAAACGTCCTCAATACATGCCTTGTTTCAACTCGAATTGGCAATGGTATACTTTGTTCGCTGCATGTAAATGGGGCTATAGCTCAGCTGGGAGAGCGCCTGCCTTGCACGCAGGAGGTCTGCGGTTCGATCCCGCATAGCTCCACCATTTGCTCTTTGATGAGAGCATGCAGTTT
This sequence comes from Shewanella aquimarina, assembly GCF_023349185.1. Taxonomy (GTDB): domain Bacteria; phylum Pseudomonadota; class Gammaproteobacteria; order Enterobacterales; family Shewanellaceae; genus Shewanella; species Shewanella aquimarina. The sequence continues at coordinate 444 of NZ_JAKIKY010000038.1, forward strand.
AGGTTAGAGATGCCAAAGATAAATGCAGAATTTATCTTTGGCTTTTTTAAGCCCGCTCTTTAAAAATTTGGAAAGCTGATAGTAATAACCGAAAGGTTATTGCGAAAATAATTGAGTTCTCAAAACACACTTTAATCAAGTGACTTGAGTATTCTTTTGGCGAAAGT
>NZ_JAKIKY010000039.1 GCF_023349185.1 Shewanella aquimarina
CTGCTAGAACTAGTAGAGATGGAAGTTCGTGAACTACTATCTGAGTACGACTTCCCAGGTGATGACCTACCAGTTATCCAGGGTTCTGCTCTGAAAGCCCTAGAAGGCGAGCCAGAGTGGGAAGCTAAGATCATCGAACTAGCTGAAGCACTAGACACTTACATCCCAGAGCCAGAGCGTGCTATCGACGGTGCATTCATTCTGCCAATCGAAGACGTATTCTCAATCTCAGGCCGTGGTACTGTAGTAACAGGTCGTGTTGAGCGCGGTATCATCAAAGTTGGTGACGAAGTAGAAATCGTAGGTATCAAAGAAACTACTAAGACTACTTGTACTGGTGTTGAAATGTTCCGTAAGCTGCTTGACGAAGGTCGTGCAGGTGAGAACTGTGGTGTACTACTACGTGGTACTAAGCGTGATGAAGTTGAGCGTGGTCAAGTACTGGCTCAGCCTGGTTCAATCACTCCACACACTCAGTTCGAATCAGAAGTATACGTACTGTCAAAAGAAGAAGGTGGTCGTCACACTCCATTCTTCAAGGGCTACCGTCCACAGTTCTACTTCCGTACAACTGACGTAACCGGTACTATCGAGCT
>NZ_JAKIKY010000040.1 GCF_023349185.1 Shewanella aquimarina
TGAACTCTGCACTGAATGTCGGTCTTGTGTTCTTCATTTCTACCACCTTTTTTCCAGAAGTGAGTCTATCACTTCGTCTATTCAGGTGGCCAAATTCACTATGCCACTACAGTATTTGAAAGGTTATGGAATGTCACCACTTCATGGTGTATCAATTGCCTGCAGCATGTCTTTCGTGCAAACACGCTTTTGGCTCGCAGCAAGTCCATGGATGCTCTACGAAATCATCCATGATTTCGAAGGCCAAAAGCGTGTTCACACCGAGTTATCAGTCTCTTCGATTTGGCCTTTACTTGTATCATCCGAAAATCAAAAGCTAAATCATTTTTGGACATTTTCAAGTTAGAGCCTTAACCCTAACTTGTCAGTTTCGGATAAAAATTTCTATGGGCTAACACCCCACTAAGGAACGAGTAATAGTTGGCTAGAATGTGTAGCGAAGCGAAACTGAGCCAACTGTTATGAGTCCCGCTTCAGTGGCTTGTATGGTTAATCCTGTTCCATTTTAGGGTAAATTGGAGGCCCACCCTCAATGGCCGTTGAGGGTCTTTATGCAGTAGCTCGATTGAATGGCGGCTCCTCTTACGAGAG
>NZ_JAKIKY010000041.1 GCF_023349185.1 Shewanella aquimarina
TCAATCGTATAGGTAAGGAGGTGATCCAGCCCCAGGTTCCCCTAGGGCTACCTTGTTACGACTTCACCCCAGTCATGAACCACACCGTGGTAAACGCCCTCCCGAAGGTTAAGCTATCTACTTCTGGTGCAGCCCACTCCCATGGTGTGACGGGCGGTGTGTACAAGGCCCGGGAACGTATTCACCGTAGCATTCTGATCTACGATTACTAGCGATTCCGACTTCATGGAGTCGAGTTGCAGACTCCAATCCGGACTACGACCGGCTTTGTGAGATTAGCTCCACCTCGCGGCTTCGCAACCCTCTGTACCGACCATTGTAGCACGTGTGTAGCCCTACTCGTAAGGGCCATGATGACTTGACGTCGTCCCCACCTTCCTCCGGTTTATCACCGGCAGTCTCCCTAAAGTTCCCGGCATTACCCGCTGGCAAGTAAGGATAAGGGTTGCGCTCGTTGCGGGACTTAACCCAACATTTCACAACACGAGCTGACGACAGCCATGCAGCACCTGTCTCAGAGTTCCCGAAGGCACCAAT